>NZ_CP084004.1:748544-1497088 GCF_020181355.1 Collinsella aerofaciens | reverse complement strand
TACAAAACGCGGCCGCACGCCGCACAACCGAAAGGAAAACATATGAGCAAGATCGCAGTCGTCTACTGGAGCGGCACGGGCAACACCGAGGCCATGGCAAACTTTGTCGCCGAAGGCGCAAGCGGTGCCGGCGCCGAGGCAGAGGTCATCTCCTGCGCCGACTTCTCCGCAGACAAAACCGCCGACTACGACGCCTTCGCCTTCGGCTGCCCCGCCATGGGCTCCGAGGAACTCGAGTACGATGAGTTCCAGCCGATGTGGGACGAGGTCAAGGAGACTCTCGGCGACAAGAAGGTCGTCCTCTTTGGCTCCTATTCGTGGGCCGAGGGCGAATGGATGGACAACTGGAAGGCCGACGCCGACGAGGCGGGCGTCAACGTCGTCGATTCCGTCATCTGCTACGACGCCCCCGATGATGAGGGTGAAGCGGCCTGCAAGGCCCTGGGAGCGGAGCTGGCCTAACGAAGCCGTCAGAAAGTCGCAAGGCAACTGACAGCCGAGTACCGCACAACAACAGTCGCTCATGCCCAAACAAAAACGGGGACCGGATATTCACATCCGATCCCCGTTTGTTATATCGACAACCTCGACGCGTTGCTACGAGATATTGCCCAAGAACGCCTTGGTGCGTTCGCTCTTGGGGTGGTCGAAGACCTCGCTCGGCGTACCCTCTTCCACGATAACGCCGCCGTCCATAAAGACCACGCGGTCGGCGACATCGCGGGCAAAGCCCATCTCGTGCGTCACCACGATCATGGTCATACCGTCACGTGCAAGATCGCGCATGACACCCAGAACGTCGCGAACCAGCTCGGGGTCGAGCGCCGACGTGGCCTCGTCAAAGAGCATGACGTGAGGATTCATCGACAGGGCGCGGGCGATCGCCACGCGCTGTTGCTGACCGCCCGAGAGCTGGCTCGGCATAAAGTCAATGCGCTCGGACAGGCCAACCTTGGTCAGCTCCTCGATGGCGATCTTCTCGGCCTCTTCCTTGCTGCGCTTGAGCACCTTTTGCTGCGCGAGCATGACGTTCTTTTTGACTGACAGGTGCGGGAACAGGTTGAACTGCTGAAAGACCATGCCCAAGTGCGTGCGCACTTTGTTGAGGTCGACACCCTTGGCGCACACATCCACGCCCTCAACGATGATCGAGCCGCTCGTGGGATGCTCCAGACGATTGATGCAGCGAAGCATCGTCGACTTGCCCGAGCCCGAAGGACCCAGGACTACGACGACCTCGCCCTTGTGCACATCCAGATCGATATCGCGCAGGACCACGTTATCGCCAAAGGCCTTCTGGAGATTCTTGATGCTGACGACGACCTCGTTCGAGTTATTGGTTTCGCTCATGATAGGACCTCCTTACAGACCGGCGATGTGATCGGCGGGCGTCGCGACAACCTGTCCGGCGCTCTTGGTGGGACGCTTCTTTTTGGTTTCGGCCGTGCCCAAAAGCCTCGCCTCAAGACCGCTCACCAAGCGTGCAAGCGGCAGGGTGATGACCAGATAGAACAGGGCGGCAACCACATACGGCGTGATGGAGCCCGTCGTGGCCACGATGGTGCGGGCGTTCATGACGATCTCGACCACGCCCACGGCCGCGAGCAGCGACGTATCCTTGTAAAGCAGGATAAACTCGCTGGTCAGCGTAGGCAGGACATTGCGGAACGTCTGCGGAATCATAACGTAGAGCAGCGTCTGGAAGGCATTCATGCCCAGCGAGCGAGCGGCCTCGTTTTGACCCTTGGGGATCGACTGAATACCGGCGCGGAAGATCTCGCACAGGTAGGCGGACGAGTTCATGGCCATGACGATGACGCCCAACACATAGTCGTCCACCTTGACGCCGGCAAGCGGCAGGCCAAAGAACGCGATGTAGATCTGCAGGAACGCCGGCGTACCACGGATGATATTCACATAAATGCCGGCAAGGCAACGAAGGATGCGCGACTTGGAGATGCGCATGAGCGACAAGGCAAAGCCAAAGGGAATTGCCAGCGGAAACGCCACGAGCACGATCGAAAGCGACATAAGGAAGCCCTTAAAGACGATCGGCAGGCTTTGGACCAAAATGACCGGGTTCAAGAACAGGCGCAGGAACATATTGGAGTTCCAGGCCTCGACCCACGGCTGCTCCTTAAGGTCGGCCAGGAAGTTATCGAATGCCGTCACGCCCTTAATCTCGACGGAAGGAATCTTGGAGATCTTCTTGGTCGAACCATCGGCCAAAGTGTAGGTGCCGCTAAAGGCCTCATCGCCGCCCTCGACGGGGAAGGTCACGCCGTAGACCTCGACACGGAAAAAGCCGCCGGCAGGCGCCGTCTCGCCAAAGTCGATCTTGAGCGTCTGGCCGTCAGCCTTGCACGTGGGCTTCATGGGCGTACGATCCATGAGGTCCTCGCCCGAGAGCATCGTCAATCGCGTGTCATCGGTACCAAACGTCGTACCGTCGACAAACGTCAGCGAAAGACCGCTCAGTTCCTCGTCGGCATCGGCCTGAACTTCCCAGGTGATGCGCGTCTCGGTACCGCCGACCACAGCGCTACCCGAACCGGTATTGGGTCGGGCGGTAATCTTTGCGGTCTCAAGCGCCTGGGCGGTCGTGGGCGCATATGCCCCCGCACACACCAGCGCGAGCGCCACGGCCATGACGCAGGCTAGCTTTTGGAGCAAGGCGGGCAGTGGAAAACGCTGCTCCGCGGCCCCTTTGTTCAGTCGAGACAAGGTGGCTCCTATCGTAGAAGTTGCCGGCAAAACGAGACGGAAATGCTCTCCGTCAAGAGAAGCGCAAAGGCCCTCTCCGCCAAAACGGAAAGGGCCTGCGCACAATCAAGTAGCTATTTTACTTGATGTTGTACTTAGCCATGAGGGCGTCGACGGTACCGTCGTCGGTCAGGTCCTTGATGGCCTGGTTGATGTCGTCCTTGAGCTTGGTGTTGCCCTGGTTGATGGCGATGGCGTACTCCTCGCCGGTGCTGATCTGCTTGATGGTCTGGCAGGTGTTGAACTGCTCGGCGGTCAGCTGGCTGGCAACGGAGCGGTTGGTGACTACGGCGTCGCCCTTATCGGACTGCAGGGCGCTGAAGCACTCGGTGGCGTCCTTGTAGGGGACGATCTTGGCCTTGGGGAAGTTCTCCTGGGCAAAGGCCTCGGCGGTCGAGCCAGACTGGACGATGATGGTAGCGTCGGCATTGTTGAGCTTCTCGCTGTAGTTATCGGCCGTGATGTCGGTATTATCGACCTTGGTCACGATAGCTTGATCGTCCATGTAGTAGGAATCGGAGAAAGTGACTTCCTTCTCACGCTCGGGCGTGTCGGTGATAGCCGCGATGGAGACGTCGTACTTAGCGCCCGAAGCGACACCGGGTACGAGTGTGTCGAAGTCATTGTTGACGTACTCGACATCCAGGCCCAGCTTGTCGCCGATAGCCTTGATGAGTTCAAGGTCAAAGCCCTGATAATCGCCGTTGTCATCCTTGTACTCAAACGGAGCGTACTCGGCAGAGGTGCCGACGGTCAGCGTACCGTCCTTGACGAGCGCGTACTCCTTGGAGCCGTCGACCTTCTCGACCTTAGCGTCGTCAGAGCTGCTGGAACCGGCATTAGAACCAGAGGTGGCGTTGGACGAGCCGCAGCCCGTCAGAGCGAGGGCGAGCGCCATAGCACCCGTGGCGGCAAATGCGCCAAGCTTCTTCAGCTTCATAATCAGTCTCCTTCCAATGACCCCACGTGATTCAGAGGTCTGCAAAAACTGAGGGTTATTATGCACCCGCTTGGAAGAATCTGCAATTAGAAAACTGATTGAAACAAACCCATAACGTGAATGGAGCGTCCCACTTTATGGCAGCCATTACTGCTGCAATGACCTTAACAGTTTGATTTCAGCCGCATAACCTGCAAGTTCGTTCGGTGTCTCCAAAATGAATGGCAATGCGCGCAAGCGACCATTCGATACAATATTCTGCATAACCTGCATACCGCCACCAAATTCCTCGCTGCCAAGGTATCCCTTGCCGATGCACTCGTGACGATCTTTATGGGCGCCACAAGGGTTCTTCGAATCGTTGATGTGTACGGCATGCAGACGATCGATACCCACCACGCGGTCGAATTCGTCGAGTACGCCGTCCAGATCATGGATGATGTCGTAGCCAGCATCGCTCACATGGCAGGTGTCCAAACAAACGCCCAGCTTATCGGACAGCTCTGGGCACTTGGCGGCAACGCCCTTGATAATGCACGCCAGTTCTTCAAAGCTACGGCCCACCTCGGTGCCCTTGCCCGCCATGGTCTCGAGCAATACCGTCGTCTGCTGTCCCTCAAACATCACCTGGCACAGCGTGTCGACAATCATCTGAATGCCGGCGTCTGCCCCCTGTCCCACATGCGCACCGGGGTGAAAATTGTAGTAGTTGCCGGGCAGTGCTTCCATGCGCTGCAGATCCTCGGCCATGGCCTCCAGGGCAAACTCGCGCGCCCGCTCCTTAGCGGAGCAGGGGTTATAGGTATACGGGGCATGCGCCACCAGCGGTCCAAAGTCGTTTTGCGCCATAAGCTCGCGCAGAGCCGCCACGTCATCCATGTCAAGGTCTTTTGCCTTGCCACCGCGCGGGTTGCGCGTAAAGAACGCAAAGGTATTGGCACCAATGGACAACGCCGTCTCCCCCATTGCCCGATAGCCCTTCGTCGTCGAAAGATGACATCCGATTGTCAGCATCTCCAGCTCCCCCTCATCAGTTGCGGTGAAATACGGTCTATTAGTGCCTTATTTTGGCGCAAACAGGCCGTATTCCACCGCAAGTTATAAAAGGGGCATCAGAGATGTGGGCCGCCAGGCACCACGGGCGCCGGCGTCATGATCCCCTACGCGTCAGCGCCAAGTCCTAGAGGGCTAGACGGATTGCATCGATGATGTGCGCACAGCGCTGCGTGGCGGCAAGGGGCATGACGGGACTCTCGAGTTTCCCCGCCTGAATGAGCTGCGTCGCATGCTGGATTTCGCCGTAGAAATCATCGATCTCAAACGGGGCATTTATTTCTAGCGTTCGACCGTCGGAATACTTCACATGAGCGCGCTCGGGGCGATGGAGACGCTCGATTTCCAACGAGCCCCGCTCACAGGCAATCGTTAAGCGGCTTTCATATGTTGCTTTGCCGTCGCACGCCATATGAATGGGTATACCGCCGACGCTCATATGGATCTCGTCGGCCCAATCGACGCGGCCGCCTGATACGTCACGCCAGCGAACTTCACGGGACGAAACCTCGCACGCGCCCGAGAGCAAATCCTCATACCAACCGACCGCATAGCAGCCCATGTCATATAGACAGCCGCCCTGCAACGAATCAAGCAGATAGCCCGAAGGAGGTTCGCCGTAATCGAGCTTTTGCACGCTTTCAATCGAGACAATACGGCCAAGCTCACCCGACGCAAGCAAGTCCTTCACGCGAGTGCGCATCGGGCAAAACCGATTCTTCATCGCCTCCATAAACAGCACGCCGCGCTCACGAGAGGTGGAGGCAATCGAGAGAGCCTCTTCCTCACTCAAAACGGCCGGCTTTTCGCACAGCACGGCCTTTCCGGCGCGCAGCGCGCGACAGGCCCAACGCGTATGCATGCCATGCGGAAGAGCCAAGTAGATTGCGTCGACATCGGGGTCGGCAATCAGCGCGTCATAAGCCGCATTGCCGTTATCGTCGACCGAGACATGGCCATGCGCAGCATCGATCGAAAACGCTCGGCAAAATTCCTCGACATGTGCAGGAGTGCGGCCGGCCGCAGCCACCAGCCGTGCCCCGTCGACCTTCTTGAGCGACGATGCAAATCGATGAGAAATGTGCCCGGCGCCCAAAATGCCCCAACGAACCTCACGCGAATCATTACGTAAACCTCGGTCACCCACGATAGTCTCCCATTAGTTGCGGCGAAATAGTTCCTGCTATTGCCCTATTCTGCCGTAAACAGGAACTATTCCATCACAGGAACTATTCCATCACAAGATATAAAAGGATCATGAGGAGCGCGTTGTGCGGAAGGCTTTAAGCACAGCCGTTACGGGGCCAGGCTGGAAACGTCGGCGCACGTCATCGAGACGCTCGGGAATATCGATGTGCTGCGGGCAGTGACGTGCGCATTTACCGCACTTGACGCAATTGCTCACCAGCTTGGGCTCGCTCGTGCGCACCGCGCTCGCCGTAAAGTATTGAGACAGCCCCGTAAACCAGCTGTGCGCGTAGCTCGCGTTGTAAGCGGCAAAGCAGCCGGGAATGTTAATACCCTTGGGACATGGCATGCAGTAGCCGCATCCCGTGCAGGGCACACGGTTCGATTTCTCAAACTCCATCAACACGCGCGCAATCGTGTCGAGCTGGTTGGCCGTCATCGAATTCGGCAACGCGAGGTCTGCCAGTGACGAATTCTCGTCCACTTGCGCGGTATCGGTCATACCAGAAAGCAACATGGTCACCTGGGGATGATTCCACACCCACGAGAGCCCCCAAGCGGCAGGCGTATGCAAATGCCGATCGCATGCACCATCGAGAACAGCGCGCGCCCGCGGAGGCAATTTGCCTGCCAAGCGTCCGCCCAAAAGCGGCTCCATCACAAACACCGCGAGACCTCGCTCGGCGGCGGCCATGAGCCCCGCCGCTCCCGCCTGATATCGCTCTCCAGCGTAGTTGTACTGGATCTGGCAAAAGTCCCACACATACGCATCGAGCATCGTGAGGAAGTCCGCCGCGCTGCCGTGGTACGAAAAGCCTATCTGACGAATACGCCCTGCAGCCTTTTGCTGCGCGATCCAGTCCTCGATGCCCAGCGCCACCACGCGCTCCCACTGCGCAGGCGAGGTGATGTTGTGCATAAGGTAATAGTCGATATGGTCGGTCTGCAGGCGGCGCAGCTGCTCGTCGAAAAACCGATCGAAATCCTCCGCGCATTTGCACGAAGCATGCGGCAGCTTGGTTGCGAGCAAAACCTGGTCGCGCAAGCCCAGGCGTTCAAGCGAAGCGCCCACGCAAGCCTCGTTGCCGGGATAGAGATAGGCCGTGTCCAGATAATTAATCCCCTGCTCCACCGCACGGGAAATGATGGCATCGGCTGTCTTCGCATCCGGACGTCCCGGCGCACCGGGAAACCTCATGCAGCCCAGACCCAACGCCGAGATACGGTTGCCGCTTTTGGGGTCAACGCGATATTGCACGGCCCCTCCCTTCGCCATCAGCGCCCCGGCAAGGCGAAACACAATGGTCACGCAGCCGAAACATCGTGGAATCGCAATCGAGAACGTATCGTAACGCAGCAGAAATCGAGCTGTCACGGCACCGCTTTAACATCAGCAAAAAGCCCGATGAAAGGAGCCGGGCATGACCACGCGCGAAGACGCCTACCCCTACCCCGGCGAGCAATACATCCTCTCGGTCGACCGCTATCAGATCGAGGTCATGGACCATCTGGACGAGCCTCCCGCCACGGGTGCCGTCATCTTCTGCACCTTCCCCAAGGTCCGCGATGGCGTCGGATACCCCGCCCGCGTCTTTGCGGTCTGCCCTGCAGCGTAGCGTCCAGGCAAACGTTTCTTTTTTATAACAGCCGCCCCGCGCACCCACCAATCACCCTGGCAGCATACAATCCATCAGGCGCCCCTTACGCGGGCGCCTTTTACATGGGGAGATGATTCACATGCAGATCAACAAGGTCGCCTTTATCGGCAAGGGCGGCGTCGGCCTGCTCTACGGCAGCATGATCGCCCGGGCGCTCGGCAACGACGCCGTCGAATACGTCATGGATGACACCCGTTTTGAGCGTCACGCGGGCGATGCGCTCACTGTCAACGGCAAGCCCTGCGATCTCACGTCCGTCCGCGCCAGCGAGGCGACGCCCGCCGATCTGGTCATCCTGACAGTCAAGACCACCGGTCTCGACCAAGCACTCAAGACTATGGAGCGCGTCGTGGGACCCAACACGCTCATCGCCTCGCTATGCAACGGCATTACGAGCGAGCAAAAGATTGCCGAACGCTTTGGCTGGGAGCATACCGTTCTTGGTATCTGCCAGGGCATGGACGCCGTGTTCCTCAACGGCGCGCTCACCTTTACCAATGCGGGCGAGATCCGCTTTGGCGCGGCGGCCGGCACGGACCCCGCGACCGTCGCCGCTATCGACGGGCTCTACACGCGCTGCGGCATCGCCCATACCGTCGAGCGCGACATCGCCCACCGCATGTGGGCCAAACTCATGCTCAACGACGGCATCAACCAGACCTGCCTGGCCTACGGCGGGACCTACGGAAGCGCCACGGAGCCGGGCTCCGAGCAGCGTCGCTGCTTTGTTTCCGCCATGCGCGAAACGCTTGCGGTCGCCAACGCCGAGGGCGTTGAACTGACCGAGGCAGACCTGACGCAAATGGTGCACCTCATCGAGGGAATCGACCCCGCCGGTATGCCCTCGATGGCTCAAGACCGCATCGCAAGGCGCAAAACCGAGGTTGATGAGTTCGCGGGCACCATCTGCCGCCTCGCAGCCAAACACGATATCCAGGCACCGCAAAACGAGTGGCTCTATCGGCGCATCCGCGATATCGAGAAAAGCTGGTAGCGCCAACGCGCCGCATTCAACAGCCTTAACAGCAAAGCCGCCGCAAGGAGCACTCCCCTTACGGCGGCTTTCATCTTCGTCTATGACCGGCGGTCAATCTCACAACAGCTAGCGTTGCGACTCCGGAACCTCGTCCTCATCGTCGCGACAAAGGACAACACCGGTGCTTCCCAGCAGCGTGGCCGCGATCAGCGCGCCGGCCACGATAGGAGCAGCCCCGCATGTCCCCAGCATGCCCGCGACGAGCGCGGCCGTGGGGCCAAGGCAGCCAAGCATCAACGCGACGGCGGCAACGGCAATATCTCGAGCATTCACAAGACCACTTCCTCCAAGAGAAAGACCTTATTTCTCAAGAACCAGTGTGCCCCGCATCCATACGCCCAGCGTACCGCCACGGTAAGGGCTCTGTTAACTCAGACGCGCATAAAGAACGGGCGGCTTTACGTTGCCCTAAAGCTCGGTAAAGACGCCCGTCCGCCAAATATCCGTGATGCAGAAAAATTACCAACCGGTGTAGTAGTCGGTGGTTCCGGCAGCGCAGCCGGAGTCATAGACCTTGCAATCACCCTTGGAGCCCGTAAAGGTCGAGCCCTGGGCCATATCGCCCGCGGCAACAACGTAATAGCCGTCGGAATCGCGCCAGAAGCCCTCAGAATCCTGAGTCCATTCGCCCGTGCGATAGTGATAAAGCACATTGCTGCTGTAATAGGTCTCGCGGCGCCCGTTGTAGTTATTGACACCCGCAGAGCGCGTCAGGCCCGATCCGTTCGCGTAGGACGCGGCAGACGCGTAAGACGGAGTGTAACCGGCGTTGTAGTACGAAGCCTGGGCGGCCTCGGCAGCCTCCGCCTCGGCGGCAGCCTCGAGCGCTTCGCACTTGGCATCCTCAAGCGCAGCGCGCAGCTCATCGAGCTCGGTCGACTTGGCGTCGACCTCCCCCATCGTCAACAGGCTACCCGCACCGTCGATGCAACCCTGCAGCACAGCACGCTCGTCATCGGTAGCATAGTCGCCATACATATTCATAATGATCTGAGCGCGCATCTCAAGGGAATCGCGCTTGGCCTCCATCGAGGCGTTCCACTCCTGCATGGAACCATAACCATCGCCGCGATAGTCAACGGGCTGCACCAGCGTCGCCTCGGACGGCGTAGGTCCAACCGTATCGGATAGTGTTGCCGCGTGGGCATCGGTTGCACCGGCGCCCGCCAAAAGTGCCACGGTCAGAGCGGCGGAAAGGGCGGCGGCTTTCGGTTTTCGTGAATCGATCCTCATGTAGCTAGAAACCTCCGTAGTGCGTTTTTGCTGCGTTTGAGCTGCGTGTAATTCGATCGCGCTGCATAGTACCCCGAGCAAATCGCGACCTGCGGTTTTACTCAAAAGGCGCACGTCAATTGCGTAAAACTCACATCCTCTTAACAGGAGTTTTCCACATCTCGATTGCATAAAGCATGCCAAAAACCCTGTTTTTGCACCCTCTCTATGCAAATAAGGCGCCTGTGCAACCATTGTTCGCACAGGCGCCTTGAGCAGGCATTTTATGCAGTTATACCTATCGAGTCGCAAGGGGTCCTTGCACAAGTCGCCTTACTCGTCCAGCGCGGCGAAGGCCTGCTTCAGATCCCAAATGATATCCTCGGCGTTCTCGGTACCGATGGAAAGACGGATCGTGGAGGGCGTGATGTTCTGCTCGGCGAGCTCCTCGGCAGAGAGCTGGGAGTGCGTGGTGGTAGCCGGGTGCACGACGAGCGACTTGACGTCGGCCACGTTGGCAAGCAGCGAGAACACCTGCAGATGATCGATGAACTTCCAAGCTGCCTCCTGGCCACCCTTAATCTCAAAGGTAAAGATCGAGGCACCGCCACGGGGGAAGTACTTCTGATAGAGCTCGTGATCGGGGTGCTCAGGCAGGCTCGGGTGGTTCACCTTGGCGACGTGGCTGTCACCAGCCAGGAACTCAACGACCTTCTTGGTGTTCTCGACATGGCGGTCAACGCGCAGCGACAGAGTCTCGGTGCCCTGGAGCAGGACCCAGGCGTTGAACGGACTGATGCAAGCGCCCTCGTCACGCAGCAGGATAGCGCGGACGTAGGTTGCAAAGGCGGCGGGACCGGCAGCCTCGGCAAACGAGACACCGTGGTAGGAGGGGTTGGGCTCAGCAATCTGGGCGTACTTTCCGCTCGCCTTCCAATCGAAGTTACCGCCGTCGACGATCACACCGCCCAGCGAGGTGCCGTGGCCGCCGATGAACTTGGTTGCGGAGTGGACGACGATATTGGCACCATGCTCCAGCGGACGGAACAGATACGGGGTGCCGAAGGTGTTGTCGACGACAACCGGCAGACCGTGCTTCTTGGCGATCTCGGAGATGGCGTCGATGTTGGGGATGTCGGAGTTGGGGTTGCCGAGCGTCTCGAGATAGATGACCGTGGTGTTGTCCTTGATGGCACCCTCGACCTCTTCAAGGTTATGGGCATCGACAAACGTGGTCTCGACGCCAAACTGGGAGAGCGTATGCTCCAGCAGGTTGTAGGAGCCACCGTAGATGGTCTTCTGAGCCACCACGTGGTCACCGGCCTGGGCAAGAGCCTGCAGGGTATAGGTGATGGCAGCAGCACCGGAGGCGACGGCAAGACCTGCCACGCCATCCTCGAGGGCGGCGATACGGTCCTCGAAGACGCCCTGGGTGGAGTTGGTCAGACGGCCGTAGATGTTACCGGCGTCGGCAAGACCAAAGCGGTCGGCGGCGTGCTGGGAGTTGCGGAACACATAGCTCGTGGTCTGGTAGATAGGCACGGCGCGGGAGTCGGATGCAGGATCGGCGCTCTCCTGGCCAACGTGCAGCTGCAGGGTATCGAAACCAAAGGTGTGCTCGGGGTTGTTGATAAACTGGCTCATGATGATCTCCTTGATCGAACAAAAGTAATAAGAGTAAGAGAAGTGAGTCGCTGTCTCCTGATCACGCCGACGGGCGCAAACAGGAGCCCGGCATTCGTCTTGGTAAGCAATTCATATGCGGGCTTCCTTTCGCATCCCGGTTCCGTAGTTGGCTTAATTACCTACCGTCTTTGTGTGTTTTGAATAGTACGAGCATTGTTTTCCTCGGTCAATCACTTTAAAGCGCTAACCTGTTATCGGTTTTATAGATAACACTCGAAAGGACGGGCGCCGATGACCCTCCAACAGCTTCGCTTTTTGATCGCCGTGGCAGAGTCCGGTTCGATCAACGCCGCAGCCCAGCGCCTCTATACGGCACAGTCCAATATCTCCAATGCCGTCAAAAGCCTGGAGCAGGAACTTCATATCGAAATCTTTACGCGCTCCAGCCGCGGTGTTGCACTCACCAACGACGGCACCGAGCTTTTGGGTTATGCACGCCAGGTCGTAGAGCAGGCCGACATGCTCGAGGCCCGCTACGAGGGCGGCGGTACCCCGCAAGCCCGCCTCGCCATTTCCGCCCAACACTACGCCTTTTCGGTCGAGGCCTTTGTCAACGTAGTCGAGCGCTGCCGCGACAGCAAGTTCGAGTTCATCATGCGCGAGACCACCACAGCGCAGATTATCGACGACGTGCGCGCGTTTCGCAGCGATATCGGCATCCTCTATCTGGATGACTTTAATACCCGTGTCTTGCAGAAGGCCTTTACCGATGCCCGAGCGAGCTTTCATCCCCTCTTTGATGCAAAAGTCCACGTGTTCGTCAGCGAACGCCACCCGCTCGCACGCCGTTCGCAGCTGTCCCTTGCCGACCTCACGCCCTATACGCGCTACAGCTTTGAGCAAGGCACCTCGAACTCCTTCTATTACGCCGAGGAACCGTTTAGCTATATTCCCTGCAACCGCAATATCCGCGTATCCGACCGCGGGACGCTCACCAACCTGCTTATCACCTCGAACGGCTATGCGCTGTCGACCGGCGTACTCTCCAGCGAAATGCAGTGGGGCATGGCCTCGATCCCCCTGGCAGACGCCCCGACGATGCATGTGGGCTACATCATGCATGACGACCGCAAGCCCTCTCCCCTCTTGCAGCAATACCTCGACGAGCTCAACCGCATCATCCATGCCAACCAACTGTCGGAAGACGGGGTAGAAATCGTAGATTGCTAGCCCCCGGCGGGCATGGCGCTACAATGGTCACTCACGCGAAACGTACCCAACGAAAGGAACCATGTGAAGGTCATCATCTATACCGACGGCTCGGCCCGATCAAATCCGGGACGCGGCGGCTACGGCGCCGTGCTCAAATACACCAACCCCGCCGGCAAGACCTTCACCTCTGAGCTTTCGCGCGGCTACGCCAAGACCACCAACAACCGCATGGAGCTCATGGCCGTTATCGTGGCACTCGAGGCGCTCAACCGCCCCTGCGACGTCGAAGTCCATTCCGATTCGCAGTACGTCGTTAACGCCTTCAACAAGCACTGGATTGACGGATGGAAAAAACGCGGCTGGAAGACCGCCAACAAGCAGCCCGTCAAGAACCGCGACCTGTGGGAGCGCCTGCTCACCGCCAAAAGCAAGCACAAGGTTGAGTTCATCTGGGTTAAGGGTCACGCCGGCCATGAGCTCAACGAGCGCTGCGACGAGCTCGCCACCACGGCGGCCGACGGCAGCAACCTCGATATCGACACCGGCTTTAACGAGAGCGACCTGTAACGGCGTTTTCGTACGCTATTTCCTGCCCCTTCGCGCTACACTCATCCTGTAAACCGAACGGCACGAGGGGGATACATGCTGCGTATAGCGACCATCGGCACATCCATGATTACCGACGACTTTATCCAGGTCGTCAACGCCAACGACCAAGCCGCGTTTGTGGGCACGCTCTCGCGCGATGCCAATCGCGGTGCTGCCTTTACCGCCGAGCGCGGTGGCGAGCGAAACTTTACTTCACTCGATGAGCTCGCGGCAGCCGCCGACGTCGACGCCGTCTATATCGGCAGCCCCAACGCACTTCACTACGAGCAGGCCCTTGCCTGCATCGCCGGTGGCAAGCACGTCATCGTCGAGAAGCCCTTCTGCGCCACCGAGGCGCAAGCGCTGGAAGTCTTCCGCGCTGCCGAGGCAGCAGGTGTCGTGGCCCTCGAGGCCATGCGTCCCCTCCACGATCCCGCCTTCCACGCCATCGAGGACGCCCTGGGTGAGATCGCCCCCATCCGCCGCGCCTCATTGCGCTTTGGAAAATATTCCTCGCGCTACAACGAGATTCTCGCGGGACGCGCCACCAATATCTTCGACTGCAATATGGCCTCGGGTTCCCTCATGGATATTGGCGTCTACACCGTCGAGCCCATGGTCGAGATTTTCGGCATGCCCTCCGGCCTTACGAGCATGACCACCCTGCTCGATCCCACCACGCGACAGCTCACGCACGGCCCCATCGACGGCTGCGGTTCCATCCTCGCCAGCTACGGCGGTGGCCGTATCTCCGTCGAGCTCGCGCACTCCAAAATTACGAATGACCTGCTGCCCTCGCAGATCGAAGGCGAGCGTGGCACTATCCAGATCGACCATCTGTCCACGCCCCGCAACGTCCGCATCGACTATCGCGGCGACGTCGTACGCGGCTCGGCGACCGAGGCGCCGCGCGAACAGGGCGACAACGGCCGCGTGCTCGACCTGCCCAAATCGAGCAACACTATGGAATACGAACTCACAGACTTCATCACCGCCATCGGCGGCATCGATAACGTCAAGGAAGAGATTTGGGAGACCCCGGCGGGACGCCACGAGCTTGGCCACTACCGCGATGTCACGCTCGTCTCACTACGCATCATGGATGCCGTGCGCCAGCAGGCCGGCATTACCTTCCCGGCCGACGCAGGCAAGCAGGCATAGCGATGGGCCTCTTCGATACGTTCTTCTCCAGCGTCACCGGCGGCAGTCGAGAGCCTCAAAAACCATCAAACGTCGAGCTCGAGCTGCGCCGCAGGCTTACTGTGCTCGCAAGCGACGAGGCCACTCAAGACACTCCCCTGCGCTATTTCCTGCGCTGGGAGGGGCAAGTCCAAGGCGTTGGTTTTCGCTTTACCAACACCAACCTCGCGCAGGCACGCGCACTCACCGGCTGGGTGCGTAACATGGAAGACGGCTCAGTCGAGATGGAGATACAGGGAGCTCCGGCAAATATCCTATCTCATCTCGAGGCGCTTCATGCCTCCTACGAGCGCATGGGAACGCGTTTTCGCCTCATAGACGCTCAGGCCCGAGCCCCACTTGCCAATGAAGACGGTTTCAGTCCTCATTATTAGTATTGTGTGCTAAATACGGTATCATTTACCTACGACCGTTGATAGAAAAGAGGCGAGGCGCATGGCGGTGCAAAGAAGGAATACCAGGCAGCGAAAGCTGGTTCTTGACGCCGTGCGCCAAAGCTATAACCATCCCACCGCCGACGAAATCTACAACGCCGTGCGCGCGCAGGATGACAAAATCAGCCGCGGTACGGTCTACCGCAATCTCAATCTCTTGGCCGACGCCGGCGAGATCCTCTCCATCAAGACGCCGGGCGGCAGCCGCTTCGATCGCACGATCGAGCCGCATGCGCATATCATCTGCACCTCGTGCAGCCGCGTCATCGACGTACCGCTCCCCTTCGATGCCCAGCTCGACGCCAAAGCGTCCGAGCAAATCGGCTGGCACGTCACGTCGCACTACACCATCTTCGAGGGTCTCTGCCCCGACTGCCGGTAGATGTTTGGAACATGCCTTAAAATCCACCTTTCCGCACTTTGCAGCAAAAAGTAGATTTCTAGACATGTCCCAAATGTCTACTCAGCAAGTAGACGACGCAGCTCTTCTTCGACCGTGCGCACGTAGCGGACGCGGTCGTTAATGCCACGCATAGAGGGGTTGCAGCTCTCCATTAGATAAGGATGGCCCACTACGTTGAGCATGTCGCGATCGTTTTCGTTATCGCCAAACGCCATCATCTCATCGGGCGAAATACCCAGGGCACGACCGTAATCGGCAAGCGCGGAGCCCTTGCCCGAACCAAAACCGATAAAGTCCGTCCATTCGGTTCCCGATGTCATGACATCGACTCGATCGCTAAAGTGGCGCTCGAAATGCTTCAGCGCCGCCGGCTGATTCACCTCGGGCGTCTGGAAGGCAATCTTGATGACGTCCTCTTCGATGTCCTCGGGGCGGTCGACCACCGCCACATCGCAGTGGACCTCATAGCGCAAATGGTCGAAAAACGCATCGTTGCCGCTCATGGTGTAGAGGTGTCCCTCACACGAAAGGGTCACGTCGGCATGGGGATACGCAACCACGGCATTCGCGATATCCATAGCAAGGCTACGCTCCATGGAACGCTTGACAACGCCACGTCCCTCGCTCATCACCAAGGCTCCGTTTTCGCATACATAGGCGAGCTCATCGGCCACCGGGGCAAACAGGTAGCGCAAGCTCGCATATTGACGACCGCTCGCCGGCATAAACACGATACCGCGACGATGCAGCTCATCGATGAGCTCAAAGGCCTCGGAACGCGGCTCGCGCTCCCCCGGATGCAGCAACGTGCCGTCCAAATCGCATGCAATCAGCTTGATTCCTTCAAGACCCATATGCTTTCCCCCACAGCATCTCATCAACAGAAAGACGGACTTTGAATAGTTGCCTCTCAAAGTCCGTCTTACTTATACGCACGTTAACCGCGCGCCTTCTTTACGATCGTAAAGTCTGGAGCCATACTCACAACGGAGTCCGCCGCACTCGACGCAAAGCGCCGGTCCGAATCGAGTTCACGGGCAACCGTCGAGAGTCGAACGCCCTCGACGCCCCGGAGCATGCGGCCCAAAACAGGCTGCACCGGCGTATACATGCGCACGGTATGCTCGTCCGAATCGCCTCGGAAAAGCGGCGCGTGCATATTGCCGATCTCCCAGCACGCATGCGCGAGCGCAATCGGGTCCATGCGGTCAACTTCGACCAAATAAACCTCGGCACTGCGCAGGCGTACGACAACCACCACGGGCACCATGCCCGAACGGTCGATGACAAGCGCATCGCCATCGGCAAGGCGATCGCCATCGGCAGCGCCCAGCCGAATATCGACCGTACGCCCCAGCTCCGTCACGCCCACAAATGTGCGGGCATCGGCCTGGTCCCAATCGAGTAGTAGCTCATCGACCTCAAAGACACCGCCCAGCTCCCGGCGAAGCAAAAGCTCATAGGACGGATCGTTGAGATTTCCCAAGCATGTCGTCGAAACCAAGCGTTCAGGCATACTCTAACCCTCGACCTCAACGAGCTCGATATCAAAGTTGAGGTCCTTGCCGGCGAGCTCGTGGTTGGCGTCGAGCGTCACGGCCTCGGCCGTCACATCGATGACCACGGCGGGGACGGGCATGCCGCTGGGCGTGGACAGGAAGAGCTTCATGCCCTTCTCGATCTGCTCGATGTTGGGAACCTGCTCGGCCGGGAAGGTAATAACCATCTCGGGATTGTGCTCGCCGTAGGCATCGGCAGCAGGAATGTGCACGGTCTTCTTCTCGCCCACCTGCATGTCGACAACAGCGGCGTCGAAGCCCTTGATCATCTGGCCGGCGCCGCAGGTGAACTCCAGCGGCTCGCCGCGATCGTAGGAGCTATCGAACTGCGTGCCGTCGTCGAGCGTGCCGCGATAATGAGTCTTGACCTTCTTGCCCTGGTTGGACATGGTAACCTCCGTGATAAGGGCGGCGCACAACGCGGGCCGCCGTGAACATATGGCGCTAACTATACCCTAGTCATACAATTCAAAGACAGTTTGCAAAGAAACGCTGCAACCGGAGGAACCATGGCATATCCCGTATTTGACCTACACTGCGACACCGCCGACCGTATCGGCTGGGCCACACTCGATCTTGACCTGCGCTTTACCGCCGGCACCGACGGTTATTTCCCCGGCGACGAAACGCATCCGCAGGATTTCGACCTTATCGAGGGCAACGCCTGCGCCATCTCGCTCGCAAAGATCGGCAACACGCCGTGGGCGCAGTGCTTCGCTACGTTTGTCCCCGACGAGATTCCCACCGCCCACGCCGCGCGCTTCCAGGCGCAGATCATGGCGCATATGAGCGGCCAGGCAATGCTCAACCACGACCGCATGGTCAACGTGCGCAGCGCCGCTGATATTCGCCCTGCGCTCAAAGACGGCAAGGTCGCCTGCATCCACACCATCGAAAACGCCACGTTCTTTGCCGAGGACCCCGCGCTGATCGAGGTGCTCAAGAGCTTGGGCGTGCTTATGTCGTCACTCAGCTGGAACGCGCAGGGACCGCTCGCGAGCGGCCACGACACCCACGCCGGCCTCACCGCCGCCGGCATCGAGGCACTTACGCAGATGGAGCACGCCGGCATGATACTCGACGTCTCCCACCTCAACGATGAGTGCTTTGACGAGGTTGTCGCCCACGCCACGCGCCCCTTCGTCGCCAGCCACTCCAACTCCCGTGCGGTTTGCGGCGTCAAGCGCAACCTCACCGACGACCAGTTCCGCACCATTCGCGACATGGGCGGCATCGTCGGCCTCAACCACTGCAGCGAGTTCCTATCCAACGATGCGACCGACAAGACCACCGCAGACGTCACCTTCGACCAGCTAGCGGCACATATCGAGCACTGGCTCGACCTGGGCGGCGAAGATGTCATCGCACTCGGCGGCGACTGGGACGGCGCCAAGGTGCCCGCTTTCCTCTCCGATGCCAGCAAGATGCCCGAATTCCAGAACATGCTCTCCAAGCACTTTGGCAAGACCGTGATGCAGAAGCTCTGCAGCGATAACGCCCTTGCCTTCTTCGAGCGTTATTAATTTCACATCCCTTGAGCGGGCCGGCATACCGAACGGTCGAAATGCCGGCCCGTCCCCAATCTGAAGGACCGCTTTTGACGCAGCAGTTTACGATTTTCCTACCCCGACCGGATGGGATGCCCATCCCCGTCGTCGTTACCAAAAAGCGCGTCAAGAACTTCAACCTACGCGTCACATCGAGCGGTGAGGTCCACGCCAGCGCACCGCTCGGCGCCAGCCGCGAGCGTATCGAAGCGTTTGTGAAGCGCAACAGCGCCTGGATTATCAGCCGACTTGCCCAGCGCGAGCAACGTCAGACGACGGCGCAGGAGCCGCTCAGCCCCTCGTCCATCATTGCGCTTTGGGGCAAGCCCATCACGGTACAGGACGCACTCGATCACAACTTTGTATCACCCGCACCGCGACCCAAACAGGCCACCTTCGCAAGTTTTATGGGTACCGACGAATCGAACGAAGGCCCACAGGCCAAGCGGCGCGCAATCCTCGACGGCCTAACGTCCGACGAGCTCCAAGTCCATATCGACCAGCTCTATACGTCCGAGGTCACATCGGCGCTACGCGATATTGTGCACGCATACGAAATCGCAATGGGTGTCGCCGTTTCCCGCGTTTCCGTACGCAGCATGAAAACGCGCTGGGGCTCATGCACGCCCAAAACCGGCGCCATTCGCATCGCACGAGAACTTGCCGCCTACCCCGTCGAATGCCTCGACATGGTTGTCGCCCACGAGCTCGTCCACTTGCTCGAGCCAAGCCACAATCGACGGTTCCACGCCCTGCTCGACACGTACTGCCCCAACAATAGAGCCCTATCGCAGCGGCTCAAAAAACCGCCCGCCAACGAGCTCTAGCGTCGGCTAGCGCACGCGCTCGATCTCGACACCGCAGCTTGCCAGGGGAAGACCGACGGGCGCCCAAGGCTTATCGAGCTTAACACGTACGCCAAGCAGCAAGGGGTAACGACGCAGCAGCATCGAGGCCACACCCTCGGCTGCAGCCTCGATGAGCTTAAACGTATGCTCGCGCAGATAGCCGTCGACATCGTGGCACACCGAGCCGTAATCAATCGAGGCATCCAGATTGTCGTGCTCCCCTGCCGCGCGCAGGTCGGCATAGAGCACCAAGGACACGACAAACTTCTGCCCCAGGGCGTTCTCCTCGGGATACACGCCGTGGTTGGCAAAGACCTCGAGACCATCGATAGTAATGCGGTCGGCATGGCGCAGGTCGTCATAGCTCACATGGGGCACCGCCGTTGCGGCGGAAATCTCGCCCCTGCCACGACGGGCAAGCTCGGCACCCTCGGTCTTGGTTGCATTCTCGGGCAGCTTTTTGTTAGTCATCGCGATCGTCTCCTTCGTTCAGAACCCCGACCGCGCATACCGACTACACGCGAATCGACAGGTTCTTTTTATCATCGCTCCAGTTGCAAGCATTGCGCGCAGGGCATGCAAAACAGGCGCGCGACGCTTTGTCGGCTGCATAAAGCAGACGCTCGAGCGGCTGGCTGTTCACGCGCAGCTTTCGATGGCCCAGAATGGCTGTCTTAATGGCTGCGGCATCTGCCGGCTCAAACGCCACGTCTTCGGGCATGCCGCCAAGAATCGCATCAGCGACGCGTTCGCTTGCAACATCATGGGATATACCCGATTCATACTGTTCATCTCTGCCGATATCGTGAAGAAGTGCCGTGGCGTAGATGACCTCGCGGTCAAATCCGAGCTCTTCCTCGAGATTCTTGATCCACATAATACGGGCGACATCCAGCAGATGGTCGATACCGTGGCGGCAAAAGATGCGCCCCGATTCCAGCTGTGCAATGTTGCCCAGGTGCCGCCGGAACAACCCGTTGGCACAGATGTAATCAATGCGAGGCATGGCACCAAAGGGAGTTAGGCCCGAAGCCATAAAGCCGCGACGCGGCGTCCCCTCATCGGTCTTCGATGCAAAGTCGTTGACGACTCTCATGGTTAGCGGCCCAGCATCCTAAAGAATCGCTCCTCGAGCGATGGATCGGTCTCAAAGACACCGCGACGAGCAAGCGTTACGGTCTTGGTACCGGGCTTTTGCACGCCGCGCATGGTCATGCACATATGCTCGGCTTCCATCAGTACGATCGCTCCTTGGGGAGCAAGATAATCCATGAGGGCATCGGCAACCTGTGTACACAGCTGCTCCTGCAGCTGCAGACGACGGGCATAGACCTCAACCGTGCGAGCAAGCTTAGACAGACCCGCCACGCGGCCGTTAGGGATATAGCCGATCGCAGCCTTGCCATAAAACGGCAGCAGATGGTGCTCGCACAGCGAGTAAAACGTGATGTCGCGCTCGATAACTAAATCGTTCGAAGCGACGGCAAAAGTTTTGGACAGGTGCTCCTCAGCGCTCTGGTCCATGCCGCCGGCAATCTCGCCATACATACGGGCGACGCGTGCCGGCGTCTCCAGCAGGCCCTCACGAGTTGGGTCCTCGCCTATGCCCTCAAGCAACAGCTTTATGGCGGTCTCAACTTTTTCCTGATCGACCATCTAGGCCTCACTCTTCCGATTTTGCGTTCGCGCTATGGTACCACGCCCTCCGGCATCGGCCACAAGCTACATAGTATGGGTCGAATAGACCGGATCGCCTTGATTATCAACTTCATCCGAACACTTCCCACATTCATCCGCACATGTGCGGATGAATGTGGGAACCCGATACCCTGAGGGCCGGACCGGCCGGCCCCGGGAGATCGGAGGACGGCATGTCCGGAAAGAAGAATAGGGGCTCCGCGAGGGCGGTCCCGAGGGCCTACGGAAGGCTCACGAGGCACGAGCGGGACACGGTCCAGAGGATGCTGGAGCGCGGGGCCTCGTGCAGGGAGATCGCGAGGGAGCTGGGCAGGTCGCCCTCGACGGTGAGCGCCGAGGTGGCGTCGCACAGGTTCGTGACGGCGCCGAAGTCCAGGCGCGGCGAGCGCGTGGACGCCTCCGCCGACCTGTCGGCGGCCTGCCCGCGCCTGGCCGCGTGGCCGCGATGCTGCAACGGCTGCGGCCGGTACCGCGCGATCGGCTGCAAGCGCCGCCCCCACGTCTTCTACGAGGCCCGGGCCGCGCAGCTGTGCGCCGACTCGGTCCTCGTCTCGTCCAGGCGCGGGATAGACGCCGACGAGCCCGCCGCGGCGGCCAGGCTGGAGGCGATAAGGGACTGCCTGCGCCGGGGGCTCTCGCCCGAGCAGATGGCGGCGCGCAACGGCGGCCCGGTGGACCTGTCGCCGTCGACCATCTACCGCTGGGTCTCGGCGGGCTACGACGGCATGACCAACATGGAGCTCAGGCGCAAGGTCGGCTACAGGCCGAGGAAGAGCGCCGCCGGCCGGGCGGCCACGCGCCACTCCGCCCGCAGGTCGCATGCCGCGTTCCTCGCCCTCGGGGAGGACGCGTGCGCCGCGGCCTGGGAGATGGACACGGTCGAGGGCGCGCGGGAGGACTCCGCCTGCCTGCTCACGCTGCTGCACCGCCCCAGCAGGCTCCAGCTCGCGCTGCCGCTGGAGGAGAAGACCGCCGGGTGCGTCGCGGACGCCCTGGGCGATATCAGGGAGGTCCTCGGCGCCGACGGCATGGGCAGGGTCTTCCGCGCCGTGCTCACCGACAACGGCGCCGAGTTCTCCGACGAGGCGGCGATCGCGGCGCTGCTCGGCGAGGGGCCGGGCGAGACGAGGCTGTTCTACTGCGACCCCGGGCGAAGCGACCAGAAGGGCGCCTGCGAGCGCAACCACGTCGAGATAAGGAAGCTGCTGCCCAAGGGCGCCGGAATCAGGTTCGACCGGCTCTCCCCGGCCGACCTGGCGCTGGCCATGTCGCACGTGAACTCCGAGCCCCGCGGCGCGCTCGGCTTCACGACGCCCGCCCGCGCCTTCAGGGCGATGCTCGGGGACGACGCGGCGGCGCTGCTGGACGCCTACGGCGTGGAGGACGTGCCGCTCGGCGAGCTCGACCTGACGCCGGGACTGATAGGGCGGGCGCGCGCAGAGAGGGGCGATGCCCCGCTGTCCTAGCCTGAAGGAAAAAACGGAATAGACGGACCGGCCGTCCGGCTGAGTCTGGGAAGAGGTGCCGGGCGGAGGGCGGAGCATGGCCACCGGACCCATCGAAACACATCTCCACCGTTCCTTCAACTGGGAAAACGGCGCCCCCGGACCCCAGGAGGGGCCGCGGGGGCGTTCAGCTAACTGCGGGAATGGCCTATTTGCTCAATGTGTTCGGCTGAGATCGGAAATCAACCATAGACCGGATCGTCTCGCCAAAGCTCCACAGCATCGCAAAGCGCAACGTCCTCACGCTCAGCACGAGCGCGCGTGGCGTTCATATCAATCACGCGCTGATTGCTCGAGCCCCTAAAGCGCAATGAGATATCGTACAGATCCTGAACGAACGGACCATCCACCAGCATATCGAGGCAGGCAAGGATGCGGTCCGTCACCTCGGTATGGTGACGACCGCCCGGCATAAGCTCCTCGAGCACGTCGCCGGTAAAGCACCAAATAGTCTTCCCCGACTCCACGGGATAGGCCGCACGCACGCGTTCGATAAAGTCAACGAGACCCGCCTGATTCTCGGGTTCCATGGGCTCGCCACCCAGAATCGTCAGGCCATCAATAAAGGGATGGTCAAGACTGTCGATAATCTTGTCCTCGACGGCACGGTCGAACGGTTCACCCGCAGCAAAGTCCCACGCGACGGAGTTAAAGCAATTCTTGCACCCACGACGGCACCCACTCACAAACAGAGAAGTACGAACACCTTCCCCATCAGCAATGTCGAAATACTTAATGTTCGCGTAGTTCATAGGTAACTCTCCCGGGAGGCCGGGACATATCATCCCGTCCTCAAACATTCTCGGCCTTCGGCCTGCGAAACTGCGGGCGGGACGATATGTCCCGGCCTCATGCAAAGGGTAACTCAATGAACGAAGCGAACATCGAGTATAGGGTTCGAGGTCCAATAAATACTCAGCTGCAGCTCAACCGCCATCGCAAGTAAATCGCAGCTGCAGCTCAAATTATTTCCGCTAAGAACTTCGAGGAGTGAGCAGACCGCATGCCGCATCTCAGCTACATCAACTTGGCTGCCCGTAGCGAGGCCCCGGACCTTTGCTCGATATGAGTTCCGCACGAACAGGAGGCGCCAGTGGCGCCTCCGTCGTGAGCCAGGACTGTCCGAAATAGCGAGTAAAGGTCCGGGGCCTCGCTACGGGGCGGCCTGGGATGGTTATTAGAGATGCAGCACGCGGTCGCGGATCTCCTCGGTTCGGCCCTGGTTCCAGAACTGGGTACCGATGTAGCCGCACGTACGACGAGCGACGTTCATCTTCTCCTGGTCACGATTGCCGCAATTGGGGCACTCCCACACCAGCTTGCCGTCATCCTCGACAATCTTGATCTCGCCGTCGTAGCCGCACACCTGGCAGTAGTCGCTCTTGGTGTTGAGCTCGGCGTACATGATGTTGTCGTAGATGTACTGCATCACGCGAATGACAGCCTTGAGGTTGTCCTGCATGTTGGGAACCTCAACGTAGGAGATAGCACCGCCCGGCGAAAGCTGCTGGAACATGCCCTCGAACTTGAGCTTATCGAAAGCATCAATCTCCTCGGACACATGGACGTGGTAGCTGTTGGTAATGTAGCCCTTGTCCGTCACACCCGGAATAATGCCAAAACGACGCTGCAGGCACTTGGCGAACTTGTAGGTCGTCGACTCAAGCGGGGTGCCGTACAGCGAGAAGTCGATATCGCTTTCGGCCTTCCACTCGGCGCATTTGTCGTTCATGTGCTGCATGACGGCCATGGCAAAGGGCGTGCCTTCCTTCTCGGTGTGACTGTGGCCCGTCATGTACTTGACGCACTCATACAGACCGGCATACCCCAAGCTGATGGTGGAATAGCCGCCCACGAGCAGTTTGTCGATCGTCTCGCCCTTCTTAAGGCGCGCCAGGGCGCCGTACTGCCACAGAATCGGTGCGGCATCCGAAAGCGTGCCCATCAGGCGCTCATGACGGCACAGCAGGGCACGATGGCACAGCTCAAGGCGCTCGTCGAAGATCTTCCAGAACTTGTCCATGTCCTGATGCGAGCTCAGTGCGACATCGGGCAGGTTGATGGTCACAACACCCTGGTTAAAGCGGCCATAGTACTTAGGTTTGGTCGGGTCATAGTTCAGCGCGTTGGCAACATTGTTAAAGCCGTTGCCCGAACGGTCGGGCGTCAGGAAGCTGCGGCAACCCATGCAGGTGTAGCAATCGCCATTGCCGGCGGTCTCACCCTTAGACAGCTTGAGCTCACGCATCTTCTTCTCAGAGATGTAGTCGGGCACCATGCGCTTGGCGGTGCACTTGGCAGCCAGCTGGGTCAGGTAGAAGTACGGGGAATTCTCGTGAACGTTATCGTCCTCGAGCACGTAGATAAGCTTGGGGAATGCCGGGGTAATCCACACGCCAGCCTCGTTCTTAACGCCCTCGTAGCGCTGGCGAAGCGTCTCCTCCACGATCATGGCAAGGTCGTGCTTCTCCTGAGGCGTACGAGCCTCGTTAAGATACATAAAGACCGTCACGAACGGCGCCTGGCCATTCGTGGTCATAAGGGTCACGACCTGATACTGAATCGTCTGGACGCCGCGACGAATCTCATCGCGCAGGCGATCCTCAACGACCTCACGGACCTTCTCGGCAGACGCAGAGACGCCAAGCTCCTCGAGCTCGCGGGCAACCTCGCCGCGAATCTTCTGACGGCTCACCTCGACAAACGGAGCCAGGTGGGTCAGCGAAATCGACTGACCGCCATACTGGGAAGAGGCGACCTGCGCGATGATCTGCGTCGCGATATTGCAAGCAGTCGAAAAGCTGTGCGGCTTCTCGATCAGCGTGCCCGAGATAACGGTGCCATTCTGGAGCATATCCTCCAGGTTCACCAGGTCACAGTTATGCATGTGCTGGGCGAAGTAGTCCGAATCGTGGAAGTGAATCAGGCCCTCGTTGTGGGCATCCACGATCTCCTGGGGCAGCAGCACGCGCTGCGTCAGGTCCTTGGAAATCTCGCCGGCCATGTAGTCGCGCTGAACGGAGTTGACAGTCGGGTTCTTGTTGGAGTTCTCCTGCTTGACCTCTTCGTTATTGCACTCAATCAGCGACAGAATCTTGTCATCGGTCGTGTTCTTTTGGCGCTTCAGGCTCTGAACATAGCGGTAGATGATGTAGTGGCGAGCGACCTCGTAGCAGTCGAGACGCATAATCTCGTCCTCGACCAGATCCTGGATCTCCTCGACCGATACGGCGTGGCCGGCCTTCTCACATGCCTCGGCGACGTTTTGTGCCGCATAGATCACCTGGCGGTCGGTAAGGCGAGAGCCTTCCTCGACCTCCAAGTTTGCGGCGCGGATCGCATTGACGATCTTATCGATGTCAAAGGTAACCTCGGTGCCGCTGCGCTTGATGATCTTCATCCTCTTGCCTCTTTCGCATCGTAGCCTCATTGCGCTTCAGAGCCAAACGATGCCCGGCAGGGCTTACCCTGTCTTGCGGCGCCGTCGCGCAATCTGTGTTTTCGATAACCATAGGCCCTCATGCGGACAATCCTCGCAGCCAATCAAGGGGCTCAAAGATCCATCCAAATGGGGCGAATAAGGTCCTCGTTCTCCGTCCGCCATCTATCATACGACAAAGAGGCATCTATATCCTGTATTCTTTTTTTAGGTCAAACACAACATATAGTGTTTTAGCAGGTCAAAGCAATTGGTCAATTTGCAGACGCATTATAAATGAAAGCCTCTTGGCAGACTGCTAAAACGTTATCAACCCAACTACCTGCACAGCAGTTTTGAAACCCCCTCAACCGTGCCGCCGCCAAATAGCACCAAAACCAAGCCGCTCACGCCAAAAGAATCCAAAAGATTATGCTTGACCAACATGTTGCGGTCATGATGGGCCAGGACACATGCAATCTGCCGGCACCCCTACGGGATACAAAGACCATCGCGTACGGACCTTGGATCAATATTTGATGACTTATTTGGCGGCGCGCTTGGTGGCAAAAAACAAAACAGCCCAGAGGACATAGCCTCTGAGCTGCGAACATTTGGTGGGCGTTAGAAGATTTGAACTTCTGACCTCTTCCGTGTCAGGGAAGCGCTCTCCCCCTGAGCTAAACGCCCAAATGGAGCGGACAACGGGGCTCGAACCCGCGACCCCAACCTTGGCAAGGTTGTGCTCTACCAACTGAGCCATGTCCGCTTACGAGGATTAATCTTACGTGATGCCCGCATCCTATGCAAGAACTTTTTTTGAAAAGTTTTGCGACGCCCTCGCGAACCTCGCGAAGACATCAGCCACCACGGAAGGCGCAGGCAAACGCAAACTCGCCGCAAGAGGCCCTTACATCTCACCGAGCATGATCCAGGCAGAGCTGTCCTGCGCGAGTCTGCCGTCTGCAAGCGCTGATGAGGTGAGCAGGACCCTGCCCGCCGGCAGCTCCACGGGTGCTGCACCGAAGTTCGTCACGCACGCCCAGCCGTTATCGCGGCGATAGGCGATGACGCCGCCCTCAGCGCCCTCGGCACCATCCGCAAGACCGGTGCGCCCGTCAAGATCGAGCCACGCAAGATCGTTGGCGCACCCGCGCAGCTTGCGCCGCAGCCAGAGGGCGTCACGATAGAGCGCAAGCATCGATGTCGGGTCCGTTTCTTCCCTATCGGCAGCATAATCGGAAAACCATGCAGGCTGCGGCAGATGGGGCGCCGCATCAGCGTCCGCCGGCGAAAACCCAAACGATCCGCCCTGCGCGGGATCGTCCGCCGCTACCCACGGCAGGGGCACACGACAGCCGTCGCGCCCCTTCTCGCGCTTCGGTCCGCGCGTATTGGTTGCACTGGGATCTTCGAGTGCAGTCCACGGGATATCAGCCACCTCAAAAAGACCGAGCTCCTCACCCTGATACACGTATGCCGAGCCCGGAAGCGCCAGTTCAAGCAAAAGGGCCGCCCGCGCGCGGCGCTCGCCGAGTTCACGGTCCTCGTCATAAGACGACCCGTCGCGTAAGAGCCAGTCGAGCGCAATCTGGTGGTAGCGCGTCGCCTTGATTTGCGGCAGGGCATAGCGCGTCGCCACGCGCGGCACGTCGTGGTTGGAGAGTACCCAGGTCGAGGCGGAATCGGATTCGATAGCTGCCTTCAAGCCCTCCTCGATTGCAGCGTGCATGTCATCATAGGTCCAAGTGGCCTTGGCAAACTCAAAGTTGAATGTCTGGCCAAGCTCGCTGGGACGCGCATAGAGATACTGGCGCTCAGGCAGCACCCACGCCTCGGCAACGGCGCTGCGCGGCGGATTATAGCGGTCGAACACGCGGCGCCACTCGCGATAGATCTCGTGGACCTCGTTGCGGTCCCACAGCGGATGGGTGCCGTCGTCAACCGTGTCATCGCCCTCGGCGAGATGCCACCGGTCGAGGTCATCGCGGTCGAGATCCTTGGCGAGACCGTGCGCCACATCGATGCGAAAGCCATCGACGCCTCGATCGCTCCAAAACGCCAGGACGTCGCAAAAGAACGCGTGAACCTCGGGGCATGACCAGTCAAAGTCCGGCTGCTCGGGCGTAAACATGTGTAGATACCATTGACCGTCCGCAACACGCGTCCAGGCGGGGCCGCCAAAGTTGGCATTCCAATTGGTGGGAGGCAGCTCGCCATGCTCGCCGCGACCATCGCGGAAGATATAACGGGCGCGCTCGGGCGATCCGGGGCCGGCGGCAAGAGCGGCTTTGAACCAGGGGTGCTGGTTGGATGAATGGTTGGGCACGATATCGACGATGACCTTGATGCCGCGCGCGTGAGCCGCAGCGATCATGTCATCGAAGTCGTCAAGCGAGCCGAGACGTGGGTCGACATCGCAGTAGTCCGCCACATCATAGCCGCCATCGACAAGAGGCGAAGGGTAAAACGGGCTCAGCCAGATGGCCTCGATGCCCAGCCGCTCAAGATAGTCCATCTGCTGGGTAATGCCCGCGATATCGCCCAGACCCGAACCGGTCGAATCCTTAAACGAACGCGGGTAGATCTGATAGATCGCGGCATCGGACATCCATGAGCGCGAAGAGGACTTTTCTGCAGCCATGGGGTGAGCCTCCCTTGCAACGAGGTTTTGCGAGATGCCCACGATGATACGCCCAAAGCTGTCATTCGAGGCAAACAACGCCACAGCCACGCCCCAAAACGCTCGCTCCCTCTCGGGTTCGAGCCCAGGCGATGGGTACAAAAAAGCCCGGCTACCGTGGTAGTCGGGCTGCTGCGTTTGGAGCGGACAACGGGGCTCGAACCCGCGACCCCAACCTTGGCAAGGTTGTGCTCTACCAACTGAGCCATGTCCGCATATGTAAAACAAAACGGGCGCCGGAGCGCCCGGATGTTGCCTGGAGGCGAAGCCCGGATTCGAACCGGGGGTAAAGGCTTTGCAGGCCTCTGCCTTACCACTTGGCCACTTCGCCGAAAAAGGACCGCCTAAACGGTCCGGAAATGCAATGGAGCGGACAACGGGGCTCGAACCCGCGACCCCAACCTTGGCAAGGTTGTGCTCTACCAACTGAGCCATGTCCGCTTGCGGGTTATTAATTTACGCGAGTTGTCCAAAAGACGCAAGTACTTTTTTCAAAAAACTTGTCTGCCGCATGTTCTTAATAGCCAAACGCGCTAAAGCGATTGGCTAGGCGCACGATTCCAGCGCTCCGCTAAACAGCTTCACCATCTGCACGCGCGTGCCGGCGCCGTCCGTACGACGAGCAACCTCCACGTTATCGACGAGCATACGCATAAGCTTGATACCACGGCCGCGTTCCTCAGATGCGACCGGATCGCTCGTTTCATCGATAGAATAGCCGGCACCTCGATCAAGCACCTCAACCACAACGCGATCGCCATAGGCCTGAACCGTCAGGACGCACCCGATACCGCCCGCATGGTCATAGGCATTACCCAGCGCCTCCCCCGATGCCAATGCGACATCGTAGCGCTCGTCACGGCGCAACGGAAGCGATTCAAGGAGTTCGGCGATGCGATGTCGGTAGTATGGAAGATTCTCGATACCCTGACGGACCTCGACACTCTTACTCCAGCGAGGCAGCTCCCCCACCGGAATAGCGGGAATAGACTCCCGTGCCGGCCCCGCGACATGAAGGATATCGACAAGACGAGCAATCTTCAAAAAGCGAACAACTTCACCTGATGCATTGACGAGCGAAAGCAGGCCTTCTCGCCTCATGAGCTCACGAGCGCGCGTAAGCAGGAATGCCAAGCCCGTCGAATCGATAAAGCTAACAGTCTGACAGTTGATGACGACACGACGCACGCCGCGGCCAATCAAGGCATCCAACCGCCGACGCAGCGCAGGCACCGTGGCGATGTCGATATCGCCTGGTGGCGTCAAAACCGCTATGTCATTCCACTCATTCATACGACCATGGTTCCCCAAAAAAGCCCACTCGATGCATTCGTTTCCCCAACCGTACGGACTCAGCCCGCCCAGCGTCGTCTATGAACGACCCCGTAAAAACTCAAGGGACACCAATGCAATGTCATCGTCCAGCGCCGATTCGGTAAATCGGTCAAGCTCGCCCAAGACCTTGCCGCAAATGCCCGACACGCCCTCCCCCGAAACAGAAAGCAGAAGGTCACGAAGGCGCTGCTCACCAAAGAACGCTCCGGTGCGGTCGCGGGCCTCAATCGTTCCGTCCGTATACATGAAGAGCATGTCGCCAGGAGCGAACGTAAACACGCCTGTCTCGTACACCATGCTCTCAAAGGCACCGATTACGCCCGATTGGCATCCAAGCAGCTCGACCTCTCCCCCACGGGCCTCGCCGCCACCCAGCGGCATCGACTCTGGCCTAATGACCATGGTCGGAGGATGGCCCGCCGAACAATACGTTGCGCGTCCGGCTTTAAGGTCAATCTTGGCGATAAAGGCCGTCACGAACGTCTCGACCCTCGAAAAGCCCATGAGCATACTGTTAAGAGAGCGTGCCATGCGGGCCGGTCCAGCGCCCTCCCACGCATATGCCGTCAGGGCCGTCTTGACGAGCGCGGACATCGATGCGGCCTCAATGCCTTTGCCAGACACATCACCCAGAATCATGACGGCGCAGTCGTCGGGAAGACGGATGAGCGTATAGAAATCGCCGCCGACCAACGCCGAGTTCGTGGCTGACAGGTACACCGAATCGGTTGCGATACCCGGAACATCCCCCAGGGAATTTCTCATGCCGATCTGAAGGGTCTGAGCGATATGGCGCTCCTCGCGCTTTTGAGATTCGCCTTCGTAGATCAGTTCAAAGTCATGCGCCAAGTGCACCAAGTAGTCATATTCAAGATCATCAATCGGCTCTTGGCTACCATCACGAAGCAGCAGCGCGCGCGTCGTCGGGCTCTTCGCAACAGAAGCAGGAACAATTGCGTCGTTACTGTGCTTGCCATCACCTTTAGAGCGTGGTCGCCCCGCCTCGATGCCGGAGTCGACGTAGAGACCTTGACAAGGCAGACCATGCGCCCTAAGCCAGCCTCCCATAGGCATCGATTCGTCAACGCGAGTTATACGGACGTGTTTAAGGTCCTCGGCACTCGTACCGCCCAAAACAGATGCCTCAAAGCCATCAGGGCCAGCCCCCAGACGTGCCGCTGGCGCCGTCGTGGAAAAGAAAAGCTTCTCGGGATCGTCCGGCAAAGCAACGCGACTGCCACCTTCAAAATCTATGACGTAGGAATCCAGACTGGCGTCATACTCAACAGGGCAAAAATGGCAGTTAAGCATATTGCAGATCTCGGACGATACCGCCTGGGTAGCCGCGGCGGAATCGTCTAGAAAGGTAAACAACTCATCACGCAAGACATTGAGCGAGCGGCCAAGCTCGGCCGTGCGACGGGAGCGAAGGCTCGATGCCATGCCGACCAGCTGGATAGACAGGTAATCGCAAATGACCTCGAGCACATTAACGTCATAGGCGAGCGGTGCCTGGGGGCGTTTCCAACCAACTTCCAGCACGCCAAGAATCTGCGTACCGTAAAAAACGGGAAGACAGATCTCGCTGCGGTACGGAGGCATATCCTGCATGCGCAACAGGTGCTTAGAACGATTGTCCAGGTCCATGAACATACCGGAGGCGGCCTTATCACCCTCAAGGTCCTGTTGAATCGACAAGCGACAGGCACGCGACTCACGAAGAACATACGTCGGAATGCCAGCGCCATACGGCAAAAACTCAGGCAGGTAGCTGTCGTACAGCTCCTTGGAAACACCGCGAAGTTTAAAACCGCCGCTCTCAGAAAAATAGATAGCGGCACCCGAAGCATCGAGCGTTCCTACAAGCTGGTTCAAAACGGTATCAAGTAGGCTGGGCAGCTCATCGGAGCCCACGGTACTCATAATGACCGAGAGAGTGCCAGAGAGACGCTTGTTCGCAACTCTAAGCTCCGATAACGCACGCTTAAGTTGACGGTCGTGAGAATACTGTTCCTCGATACTGTGAAGCGCCACTAGGACACGTGGTGCGCGGCGCCCAAAGATGCGTGGAGGCGTTACGGAGCCCGCGCGAACCAAGACGGGGATAAAAGAGCCGTCACTCAGCTTGAGCATCAGTTCGTTCTCGAAGCCATCAGTTTCAAATGGCAGACGATGTTCCGTCGCACGTTCAAAAGCGGACGAGTACAGGACGTCTTTAACATCTCCACCGATGACATCGGCGCGTTCCTCGCACATCAACCCAAGTAAGCGATTATTCACATGCAGAATGGTTCCGTCGAGCTCGCAGATGATGACAGCATCGCTCGTGATCTCGACTAGTTGGGCAACGTCTGCCCACTCGTTGCGTTCAAGCGTTTCCATCGTGGACCCCACCGTCTATCGGTAACAAAAAAGCCTCCGAAGAGGCTTCTCAAATGCGATGGTGTCGGAGGCGGGACTTGAACCCGCATGACCAAAAAGCGGTCACTAGCACCTCAAGCTAGCGCGTCTGCCAATTCCGCCACTCCGACATGCTATGTTGTTGACTCACGGTTCGTTTTGTTGGACCCGCGCGTTCAACGAGGAAGATAATAACCTATGATTCGAGAACTGTGCAAGCACTTTTTTCAAAAAAGTTTACGAATTTGTTAATCCTTGATTATCAACTTCATCCGAACACTTCCCACATTCATCCGCACATGTGCGGATGAATGTGGGAACCCGATACCCTGAGGGCCGGACCGGCCGGCCCCGGGAGATCGGAGGACGGCATGTCCGGAAAGAAGAATAGGGGCTCCGCGAGGGCGGTCCCGAGGGCCTACGGAAGGCTCACGAGGCACGAGCGGGACACGGTCCAGAGGATGCTGGAGCGCGGGGCCTCGTGCAGGGAGATCGCGAGGGAGCTGGGCAGGTCGCCCTCGACGGTGAGCGCCGAGGTGGCGTCGCACAGGTTCGTGACGGCGCCGAAGTCCAGGCGCGGCGAGCGCGTGGACGCCTCCGCCGACCTGTCGGCGGCCTGCCCGCGCCTGGCCGCGTGGCCGCGATGCTGCAACGGCTGCGGCCGGTACCGCGCGATCGGCTGCAAGCGCCGCCCCCACGTCTTCTACGAGGCCCGGGCCGCGCAGCTGTGCGCCGACTCGGTCCTCGTCTCGTCCAGGCGCGGGATAGACGCCGACGAGCCCGCCGCGGCGGCCAGGCTGGAGGCGATAAGGGACTGCCTGCGCCGGGGGCTCTCGCCCGAGCAGATGGCGGCGCGCAACGGCGGCCCGGTGGACCTGTCGCCGTCGACCATCTACCGCTGGGTCTCGGCGGGCTACGACGGCATGACCAACATGGAGCTCAGGCGCAAGGTCGGCTACAGGCCGAGGAAGAGCGCCGCCGGCCGGGCGGCCACGCGCCACTCCGCCCGCAGGTCGCATGCCGCGTTCCTCGCCCTCGGGGAGGACGCGTGCGCCGCGGCCTGGGAGATGGACACGGTCGAGGGCGCGCGGGAGGACTCCGCCTGCCTGCTCACGCTGCTGCACCGCCCCAGCAGGCTCCAGCTCGCGCTGCCGCTGGAGGAGAAGACCGCCGGGTGCGTCGCGGACGCCCTGGGCGATATCAGGGAGGTCCTCGGCGCCGACGGCATGGGCAGGGTCTTCCGCGCCGTGCTCACCGACAACGGCGCCGAGTTCTCCGACGAGGCGGCGATCGCGGCGCTGCTCGGCGAGGGGCCGGGCGAGACGAGGCTGTTCTACTGCGACCCCGGGCGAAGCGACCAGAAGGGCGCCTGCGAGCGCAACCACGTCGAGATAAGGAAGCTGCTGCCCAAGGGCGCCGGAATCAGGTTCGACCGGCTCTCCCCGGCCGACCTGGCGCTGGCCATGTCGCACGTGAACTCCGAGCCCCGCGGCGCGCTCGGCTTCACGACGCCCGCCCGCGCCTTCAGGGCGATGCTCGGGGACGACGCGGCGGCGCTGCTGGACGCCTACGGCGTGGAGGACGTGCCGCTCGGCGAGCTCGACCTGACGCCGGGACTGATAGGGCGGGCGCGCGCAGAGAGGGGCGATGCCCCGCTGTCCTAGCCTGAAGGAAAAAACGGAATAGACGGACCGGCCGTCCGGCTGAGTCTGGGAAGAGGTGCCGGGCGGAGGGCGGAGCATGGCCACCGGACCCATCGAAACACATCTCCACCGTTCCTTCAACTGGGAAAACGGCGCCCCCGGACCCCAGGAGGGGCCGCGGGGGCGTTCAGCTAACTGCGGGAATGGCCTATTTGCTCAATGTGTTCGGCTGAGATCGGAAATCAACCCGAATTTGTTAATGCGCAGGTAGATCCGTATGTCCGGTCCCGAATCGGTGTTGCCTCCCGGCGCGTCCTCGGGCATGACCGATATTTTGCTGCGCACTTCGTGCTGCAAAATATCGCTCCCCCTGCGGAATGCGCCGGGAGGCAACACCGATTCGGGACCTACGTCCACGTACTCCAGACACCGTTCTCAAACATGTTATGGGGCTGATGCAAATTTGGTGGCTCGGCTTTGCCGAGCCCTTATATGGGGAGGTCGGAGCTAAAGCTCCGGCCTCACTCAATTTCTTATTAGATTAAGTGAGCGATCAAGGAATCGCACCCCTCTGCAGCGGTAACACAGGGCCCGTGCTGGACTTAGTTTTCAGAACATTCCGCAGACCAGGAAACCCCCTTATCCGCGGCTCCGAAGGAGCAGGATAAGGGGGTTTCCATGGTCGAGGACGTTCTGAAAACTAAGTCCAGCACGGGCCCGGACAATAACAACCGACTACAGGTCGATGTGCGATTCCTTGATCGGGAACGGCTCCGCGAAGTGGCACGCACAGCAGTGGCCCGGTGCGACTTCCTTAAACTCGGGAAGCTTCTCAGAGCAGATACCCTGAGCGATCGGGCAGCGAGTGTGGAAACGGCAGCCGGTCGGCGGATCCAGCGGTGACGGCGGATCGCCGGCAAGGATGATACGCTTGCGAGTCTTCTGGATATCAGGGTCGGGAACCGGTACGGCAGACAGCAGCGACTGCGTGTACGGATGGTGAGGCTCGCTATAGAGCGTCTTCCAGTCCGAAACCTCAACCATCTTACCCAGATACATAACGGCAACGCGATCGGAAATGTGCTGCACGACGGACAGGTCGTGAGCGATAAACAGATACGCGGTACCGAACTTGTCCTGAAGTTCCTTGAGCAGGTTCAGAACCTGGGCCTGAATGGAAACATCCAGAGCGGAGACCGGCTCGTCGCAGATGATCAGCTTGGGCTTCAGCGCAAAAGCGCGGGCGATACCGACACGCTGACGCTGGCCGCCCGAGAACTCATGCGGATAACGGTTGATGTGCTCGGGGTTCAGTCCGACAACGTCGAGAAGCTCGCGGACGCGCTCAATGCGCTCCTCCTTGGTGCCCACGCCGTGAATGGTCATGGGCTCGGAGACGATCTCACCGATGGTCATACGAGGGTTGAGCGAAGCATAAGGATCTTGGAAGATAAACTGCATCTCGCGACGCATGTCCTTGATCTCATGCTTGCTCATCTCGGCAACATCTTTGCCCTGGAAGAACACCTTACCGGCGGTCGGCTTGGTCAGGCGCATGATGGTACGGCCCGTGGTGGACTTACCGCAACCAGACTCGCCAACCAGACCGAAGGTCTCTCCAGGATAAATCTCAAAAGAGATGTCATTTACAGCAGAGACGACACGCTTGGAGAAGCGCTTGGCGAACATGCCGGACTCAGCGGGGAACTCCTTAGAGAGGTGCTCGACCTTCAGCAGCGGAGTACGCTCGTTGGTATCTGCCATTACGCCTCGCCTCCCTTCTTGGAATCCTTGCGCGTACGGGACGTCACAGGAGCGTTCTTGAGGAACTCGGGGTCGCCAGCGTAGTGGCACGCAGAATAGTGACCAGACTCGGTAACAAAACGCTCGGGGCGCTGCTTGCGGCACTTATCCGTCGCATAGGGGCAGCGAGGAGAGAACACGCAGCCCTCGGGCAGGTTCATGAGCGAAGGCGGGTTGCCATGAATCGGCGTAAGCGGCTTCTTCTCATCGATGGCCTGCTCCGGGATGGAGCGGATAAGGCCCCAGGTGTAGGGGTGGCGGCTCTCGTAGAAGATTTCCTCAGCAGTACCGAACTCGACGGGACGGCCGGCGTACATAACCATGATCTTGTCGGCCATATCAGCGACGACACCCAAGTCATGGGTGATCATGATGATGGCGTTGCCGTTCTTCTCCTGCATCTCCTGCATGAGCTCGATAATCTGAGCCTGAATGGTAACGTCCAGAGCCGTCGTGGGCTCGTCGGCAATCAGGATATCGGGATCGCAGGCAAGAGCCATAGCAATCATGACGCGCTGACGCATACCGCCAGAGAACTGGTGCGGATACTCATTGACGCGCTTCTCGGGCTCGGGAATACCAACGAGGTCCAAAAGCTCGGTGGCACGCTTGAGCGCCTCCTGCTTGGAGTAACCGCGGTGCAGACGAAGACCCTCGCCCACCTGCTTGCCGATCTTATAGACCGGGTTCAAGGAGGTCATAGGATCCTGGAAGATCATCGCGATGTCGTTACCGCGAATGTGCTGCATCTCTTCCTCGGTCATCTCGAGGATAGAACGACCGCGATAGCGAACGTCGCCGCCCTCGATCTTTCCCGGAGGCATCGAGATAAGACCCATGATGGTCATGGCGGTCACGGACTTACCGGAGCCGGATTCACCGACTACTCCCAGGGTCTCGCCGCGATCGAGCGTGTAGGAGACACCGTCGACAGCGCGAACGACGCCATCCTCGGTGTGGAAATACATCTTAAGGTCATCGACCTCGAGCAGATGCTGGCCCTCGGGAACCGGCTGGTCCTTCAGGTCCACATAGTTCTTGTTCTTCTTCATCCTTATGCGTCCTTCATCTTGACGTCGAGGGCGTCGCGCAGACCATCACCCAACAGGGTGAAGGCGAGCACCGTCGAGAGAATTGCCAGACCGGGCATGATCATCATCCAGGGAGCAGTCAGAAGATACTGCTGACCGTCCTGAATCATGGAGCCCCACGAAGGCGTAGGCGGAATAACGCCCATGCCGAGGAAGGACAGAGCGGACTCGGTCAGAATGGCGCCACCAATGTTCATGGTCGCGTAGACCACGATGGAGGCGACGGAGTTCGGGAAGATGTGACGTACAACGATACGAGCATCAGATGCACCCATCGCGCGCGCAGCATCAACATAGTCGTTTTCCTTGACGGTCAAGATCGCAGAGCGGAAGACGCGCGCAATCGAAGGCCAGCCGAGAATACCGATGGCGATAAAGACGTTCTGAAGACCACGGCCGATAACGGCGATCATGGCGACAACGAACAGCACGTACGGGAACGCCAGGAAGATGTCCGCACAGCGCATGATGATCGTATCCCAAATGCCGCCGTAGAAACCGGCCAGAGCACCCATGACCAGACCAATTAGCGTGGAGATCGCGGTGGCCATAATGCCGACGGACAGCGAAACGCGCGCACCGTAGATAACGCGGACGAGAATGTCACGACCAAGGGCGTCGGTGCCAAACGGGTGCTCTGCACACGGAGCCAACAGCGACGTCTCGGCCATAGTGGTCGAGTCGGAAGCCGTCGGGGAACCGAGCCAGGGCTTAGCCCACAGATCTGCAGTCAGGGCAACCACAACGACGATGATGATCCAGCAGACACCGATAACGGCGAGCTTGTTCTTACGAAGACGCTTAAAAGCGTCGCCCCACAGCGTGCGGGACTTGGCGGGAGCAGATGCGACCTTGGTGGCGGTAGCCTGCTCCTGAGACTGAGAATCAGTTTCCTGCATGAGACGTACCTCCCTTAGGCCTTATCCGACGGACCGCCAAGGCGGATGCGCGGGTCGAGGAATGCATAGCTAATGTCGACGAGCAGATTGATCACCATGACGACGACGACGATGAGCGTAACGCCGCCCATAACGATGGGCCAGTCACGCATGCTAATGGCGCGATAGACCTCATAGCCGATACCGGGCCAGTTGAAGACCGTCTCGGTCAGGATGGCGCCCGAAAGCATGCCACCAAAGTCGACACCAATATAGGTAACGACGGGGATGAGTGCATTCTTAAGCGCATGCTTGACGATGATCGCACGATTGGAGAGACCCTTGGCCTTTGCCGTACGGATGTAATCCTGGTTCATGACGTCAAGCAGCTGCGAGCGCATAATGCGGGCAGCATAAGCGGTCGAAACCGAAGCCAGCGTAATGGTCGGAAGCACATAGTGCATCCAATCCTGATACTGAGAGCTGGAACCGCCGGCACCCGAGATCGGCATGGAGATTGCACCGCCCGTGGCGTCCTTGAGGATGACGCCAAAGAACAGCTGCAGCAACATACCGAGCCAGAAGGCCGGGACCGCAACGAGGATCGACGTGGTGAGCGTTACCAAAATATCCCAGAAGGAATAACGCTTTACCGCCGAAATGATACCCGCACCGATACCCATAATTGCCTCGAGCACGATGGCGCACGCGGCAAGTTTGACCGTATACGGATACTTCTGGGCAAAGATATCCGTAACCGGCAGCTTGCGCTGATACGAATTGCCCAGATCGCCATGAAGCAGGCCGTTCATGTAATACAAGTAACGGTCCACGAGCGACGTTTGAACGGGGTCGCCGTTCTCGTCAAGGATCGCGTTGCCGTCCTCGTCCGTCTGGACCAGGTGATAGCGGACGCGAAGCTGAAGCTCCACCTCGGGGGACAGAGCCTTGTCTCCACCGATCAGCTTGATCGGATCTCCCGGCACGATATTCTGGAGGGCGAACAGAATCAGCGTAACGCCCAAAAACACCGGGATGAACTGAAGCACACGTTTAACGATGTACTTACCCATACCACTCCCCTATCTAGGGATTAACCTAAATGGGATGCCGATCGCCAGACCGGCATCCCAAAATTACCATCAGCCAGTTTACCCCAGGTTAGGGAGAACTGTATGTTTCCCATGAGGTCTACGTAAATACTTGACCCTCACGGAAGCTGCAAACTCTTAGGCGAGCTCAGCGGTACCCAGATCGGCGTGCTTCTGCGGATCGACATAGAGGTGCTTGATGCGATCGGAGCCGGCGATGGTGTGCGTGTAGAACATAATCGGGATGACCGGGCAGTCGGCAGCGACCATTGCGTCGGCCTCCTGCATCTTAGCGACGCGCTCCTCGTCGTCAACAATAGTACGAGCCTCGTCGACCTTGGCGTCGAACTCGGGGTTGTTGTAACCGGAGCGGTTGTCGCCACCGAGGGAGTCGGAGTGGAACAGCGGATACAGGAAGTTGTCCATAATCGGGTAGTCGGCAATCCAACCCAGACGACCGAACTGATAGTTAAAGTTCTGATACTGCTCGAGCAGGGCAGACCACTCAGGGGTATCGGAGACAGCGGTAACGCCAACCTTGGCGAGGTCGCCGATGATGGACTCCATGATCTCCTTGTGACCGCCGTCCTGGTTGTAGGACAGGGTCACGCTAATGCCACGATCCCCGTTAGCGCCAGCGGGAGCAACCTTGTCGAGGTACTCGTTAGCCTTGTCGACATCGTAGGCGCAGAACTCCCATGCGCCCTCCTTGTAGCCATCGATACCCGGAGGAACAATGCCGTCGGCAGGGGTACGGGTACCCTTGAAGATGGTCTTGCAGATGGCCTCACGGTTGATGGCCAGGGAGATGCCCCTACGCAGGTCGGCGTTGTTGAACGGCTCGGCCGTGGTGTTGCAGGTCAGATAGTACGTGGAAGGCTCGGCGCCGAGCAGCATGCGCTCGCCGTCACCCATGGTGTAGCCGTCCTTGGACACGCCGCGATCCTTCTTGGCGGCATCGATCTGAGCGACGGGAACGTCGCAGACATCGAGGTTACCGGCCTGGAACTCCTTGTAAGCGGTCTCCATGTCCTTGATGACCTGGAAGTGGATGCCATCGATCTTGGCCTTGTCGCCATAGTAATCGTCGAACTTCTTGACGTTGATCTCCTGGCCATCCTCCCACTTGCCGTCCATCATGAACGGGCCGTTACCGACCGGGGCAAGATAGAAGCTCTTGACATCGGACTCGGCGCACTCGGGAACCGGGGCCAGAGCCGGATGAGAGGCGACGAAGGGGAAGTCGGCGTAAGCGGAAGACAGCTTGACGACGAGGGTCTCATCGTCGGGGCACGTAACACCGCTGAGCTCGGTAGCGTTACCGGCAAGCAGGTCGTCATAACCCTCGACCATGGAAAGGTGATAGGAGACCTCGGAAGGGCCGTACTCGGTAGCGATGGCCGACTTGGTGTTGACCAGACGCTCCCAACCGAGCTTGAAGGACTTGGAAGTAACGTCGTCACCGTTGTGAAACTTGGCCTTCTTGATCTTGAAGGTAAACTCGGTGGCGTCGTCGTTGGACTCAAAGGACTCGCAAGCCAGCGGAACGATCTCGCCCTTCTCGGCGTCGTAAGAGGTCAGAGCGTCAAAGAGCTGATACTCGACCTGAGTGCCCTGGTCCTCCTGGACGTTGTAGGGGTCGATGCAGACCGGGTTGTTGATGTAGAAGTTCAGCGTCGAACCGGACTCAGAACCGGAAGCGTCGCCACCCTTCTTGCCGCATGCGGCAAGAAAAGCCATGGAGCTCGCAGCAAGGGTACCGCCAACGAAGGCGCGACGACCCATAACGGGCTGGTGGAACATAGAATCAGCCATGCCATCCTCCTTATGAGATAGGACAAAGAAATGTTCAGTCGGACACATGTCGAGACAATCCGATCCGAACCATCAAAACGTCGCCCGTCGCTATGGCTGGTTATGCACAACGGACCAACGTTTCGCAATACAGTAGCGCATTTTATGCACGATTTGGGGCTAATTCCGGTCAACGGTCAAGAATTTCTTTAGTTGGGCGAAGTATGTGGGGATATTTTGACTCTGTTACAAATTTGTAAACAAAAAGGGTCCCGCACTTGCGGAACCCTTTTCAATTATTTTATGCGGCTCGTGTTTAGTAGCCCACGATGCCTTGCGGGAAGAAGAACATGCACAGCACGACGCACACGGCAAACACGACAGCCATGATGACGGTCAGGCGATCGAGGTTCTGCTCCATAACGCCTGTGGCAGAGCTGGAGTTATACAGCGAGCTAGCGATCATATCCGAAACGCCGGTGCCCTTACCGGAATGCATCAGGACGAGAATCGTCAGCGCCACGGCAGAGACAGCCCAAACGACAAACAGAAGAATCTGGAACGGACCCATAGATAAGCTCCTTAATAGAACAATTCAAACTCCAGTACTGTACCACAATCCCCAACACTCCCCCACCCGCCATTTAGGTACGGGGTAGAAATGGCAGAAATATTAAAAAGGGGGTTGTCCGGTCGTGGACAACCCCCTTACTAGAAAACGGTATTTGTTTTCTATTAGGCCTCGATGGCGAGCACGCGACCCGTCATCTCGGCGGAAGGCTCAATACCAGCCATGGTGAGCATGGTCGGAGCGATATCGGAAAGACGGCCGTCCTCGATACCGGTGAGCTTGGCCTTCTCATCAACGATGATGAACGGAACGCGGTTGGTAGTGTGAGCCGTGAACGGATGCTTGGAACCGTCGGAAGCAACGTCAAACATGTGGTCGGCGTTGCCGTGGTCGGCGGTGATCAGCGCAAAGCCGCCCTTGGCGAGAATCGCCGGGACAACCTTGGACAGGGCATCGTCAACAGCCTCGACGGCCTTAACGGCGGCGTCGAAGACACCGGTGTGACCAACCATGTCGCAGTTCGCGAAGTTCACGATGTAGAAATCAGCGCGATCCTCGTTGATGGCGGCGACAAGCTTCTCGGTAACCTCGGGAGCGCTCATCTCAGGCTGCAGATCGTAGGTAGCGACCTTGGGGGAAGCGACGAGCACGCGCTCCTCGCCTTCCTTGGGCTCCTCGATGCCGCCGTTGAGGAAGAACGTCACGTGGGCGTACTTCTCGGTCTCGGCGGTGTGCAGCTGCTTCAGGCCATTGGCGGCGATAACGTCGGCCAGAACGTTCTCGGGGAACGTCTTGGGGAAGGCGACCTCGACGTCAAACGTCGGATCGTACTCGGTCATCGTCACAAAGTGCGAAAGCTTGATCTGCTCGCGCTCAAAGCCGTCGAACTCCTTGTCCGTGAACACGCGGGTCATCTGACGAGCGCGGTCGGGACGGAAGTTGAAGAAGATAGCCGCGTCGCCCTCGTGGATGCCCTCGTTGTGGGCAGCGAAGGGCTCGACGAACTCGTCGCCGCGCGGATCCTTCTCGTAGTAGGCCTTGATACCGGCAACGGGGTCGACATCGGCATCGGACGCGTTGACCATGACGTCGTAGGCGCGCTGGATGCGCTCCCAACGATTATCGCGGTCCATGGCCCAATAACGGCCCGAGACGGTGGCAACGCGAGCGTCGCAACCGGTCTCCTCGGAGATCTTAGCCAGGAAGGCGCAGAACTCACTCATGTAGCCAGCGCCGGACTGCGGGTCAACGTCGCGGCCATCCATGAAGGCGTGGACGCGAACGGTCTTGACACCGTGCTCGGCAGCCATCTTGACCAGAGCCTCGACGTGGTTCATGTGAGAATGAACACCGCCAGGACTCATAAGGCCCATGAGGTGGAGAGTCTTGCCGTCAGCCTTGGCATCGTCCATAGCCTTGACGAAAACCTCGTTCTTGGCGATGGAGCCGTCCTTGATGGCATTGTTGATGCGCGAAAGCTCCTGGAACACGATGCGGCCGGCACCGATGTTGAGGTGGCCTACCTCGGAGTTGCCCATCTGGCCGTCGGGAAGGCCCACGTCCTCGCCCGAAGCACCGAGCGTGGTGTGAGGATACTTCTCGTACAGGCTATCAAGGAAGGGCGTCTTGGCAGCGGCGACGGCGTTCTCGCCATCGGCCGGAGCCAGGCCGCAGCCGTCCATGATAATCAGGAGTGCAGGAAGATGACGCTGTGCCATATGTCCTACTCGCCTGCCTTGACGACCATAGAGGCGAAGTCGGCAGCCTTGAGCGAAGCGCCGCCCACGAGGGCGCCGTCAACGTCGGGCTTGGCGACGAGCTCAGCGATGTTGCCGGGCTTGGCAGAGCCACCATAGAGAACGCGGATGCCGTCGGCGAGCTCCTCGCCGAACATCTCCTTGAGGGTCTCACGGATAGCGCCGCAGACCTCCTGAGCATCCTCGGCGGTAGCGGTCTTGCCGGTGCCAATGGCCCAGATGGGCTCGTAGGCGACGACGACCTGCTTGGGGCAGGTGATCTCAAGACCAGCAAGGCCAGCCTTGACCTGGTTCACGACGTGCTCGACATAGGTGCCGGCCTCGCGGACCTCAAGGGACTCGCCGCAGCAGAAGACGGGAACAAGACCGGCGGCAACGAGGGCCTTGGCCTTCTTGTTCTGATCCTCGTCGGTCTCGTGGAAGTAGTCGCGACGCTCGGAGTGACCGATGATGCAGTAGGTGCAGCCAGCGGACTTGAGCATGTCGCAAGAGGACTCACCGGTGAAGGCACCCTTGGCCTCCCAGTACACGTTCTGTGCACCGAGGGCGATGGGGGCAGCCTGAATGCGGTCATGAACCGTGGTGATGTCGATGGTCGGAGGGCAGACGAGCACCTCGACGCCAGCCGGAACCTCGGGCAGAGCCTGAGCCAGCTCGTCGGCGAGTTTGGCGGCCTCGGCGACGTCGTTGTTCATCTTCCAGTTACCAGCGATGAGAAGGGTGCGATTAGGCATCGAGAAGCGCCTCCACTCCGGGCAGGGCCTTACCCTCGACGAGCTCCATGGAAGCGCCACCACCGGTGGAGATCCAGCTCATCTTGTCGGCCAGGTTGAACTTGTTGACAGCCGCGACAGAGTCGCCACCGCCGATGATCGAGGTGCAGTCGGCCTCGGCGACAGCCTCGGCGATAGCCTGGGTGCCGTGAGCGAAGTTGTCGAACTCGAAGACGCCCATGGGGCCATTCCAGAACACAGTCTTGGCGCCCTTGACGGCCTCGGCGTAGAGCTCCTCGGTCTTAGGACCGATGTCCATACCCTCACGATCGTCGGGGATAGCGTCGGAAGCGACAACCTCGGGAACAGCGTCCTCGCCAAAGTGATCGGCAACGCGGTTGTCGATGGGGAGCAGGATCTTGACACCCTTCTCCTCAGCCTTCTTGAGCATCTCGCCGGCGCGCTCGACCCAGTCCTCTTCCTTGAGGGACTGACCAACGGACAGGCCCTGAGCCAGGAAGAAGGTGTAGGCCATGCCGCCACCTATGATCAGGGTGTCAGCGGAGTCGATGAGGTGATCGAGAACGCCGATCTTGGAGGAAACCTTGGAACCGCCGACGATGGCGACGAAGGGGCGCTCGGGCTCGGCGAAGATGCCGGTCAGCGTGTCGACCTCCTTCTCGAGCAAGAAGCCGGCGACGGCAGGCAGGTAAGCGGCGGGGCCCACGACGGAACCCTGGGCGCGGTGAGCGGTGCCGAAGGCATCGAGAACGAAGACGTCACCATAGGAAGCGAGCTTCTTGGCGATCTCGGGATCGTTCTTCTTCTCACGCTTGTCAAAACGGACGTTCTCGAGAACGAGGACCTTACCCGGCTCGACGGCGGCGACAGCCTCAGCAGCCTTCTCGCCGTAGGTGTCGGCGACAAAGGCAACGTCGAGACCAGAGAGCTCAGCGAGCTTCTTGGCGACGGGCTCGAGGGACAGCTCGGGCTGGAAGCCGGTGCCCTCGGGACGACCGAGGTGGCTCATGAGGATGACGCGAGCATTGTGCTCAACGAGGTAGTTGATGGTGGGCAGGGCAGCCTTGATACGGGTGGTGTCGCCAACGACGCCATCCTTGATAGGCACGTTAAAGTCAACGCGGACGAGAACGCGCTTTCCGTCGACATCGATGTCGCGGACGGTCTTCTTGGTAAAGGCCATGTTTGCTTCTACCTTTCGTACGTGTCTGCCTCCCATTACGGCAGACGATTTCTTATAAAAAGGGCGCGACCCTAGGGTGTAAGCCCTATAAGGCCGCGCCCTTCTTTAGACGCTCAACGAGCTATTCGCTAAAAGCTAAATTAAGCAACGAACTTCTCGAAGTACTTGATGGTGCGGACCATCTGAGAGGTGTAGGAGTTCTCGTTGTCGTACCAAGAGGTGACCTGAACGAGGGTCTGGCCGTTGCCGAGGTCAGAGCACATGGTCTGAGTGGCGTCGAAGATGGAGCCGTGGGTCTCGCCGACGATGTCGCGGGAGACGATCTGGTCCTCGTTGTAGGCGAAGGTCTCGGGGATGGTCTCGGCGTAGGCCTTCATGGCAGCGTTGACCTCGTCGACGGTGACCTTCTTGTCAACGACGGCGTAGAGGTTGGTCAGCGAGCCGGTCGGCGTCGGGACGCGCTGGGCGGCACCGATGAGCTTGCCGTTGAGCTCGGGGAGAACCAGGCCGATGGCCTTGGCAGCGCCCGTGGTGTTCGGGACGATGTTCTCGGAGCAGGCGCGGGAGCGACGGAAGTTGCCCTTGCGCTGCGGGCCGTCGAGCGGCATCTGGTCGCCGGTGAAGGCGTGGATGGTGGTCATGATGCCGGACACGATGGGAGCGAAGTCGTTCAGACCCTTGGCCATCGGGGCGAGGCAGTTGGTGGTGCAGGAAGCAGCGGAGATGATGTTGTCCTCAGCGGTCAGCGTCTCATGGTTGACGTTGTACACGATGGTGGGCAGATCGCTGCCGGCCGGAGCGGAGATGACGACCTTCTTGGCGCCAGCATTGATGTGGGCCTGAGCCTTAGCCTTGCTGGTGTAGAAGCCGGTGCACTCGAGAACGACGTCGACGTCAAGGTCGCCCCAAGGCAGGTTGTTAGCGTCGGCCTCCTTGTAGATCTTGATCTCCTTGCCGTCAACGGTGATGGAATCCTCGCCAGCAACGACCTCGTGATCGCGAGCGTAGTTGCCCTGCGTGGAGTCGTACTTCAGCAGGTAAGCGAGCATATCGGGAGAGGTGAGGTCGTTGATAGCGACGATCTCGGAGCCCTCATGACCGAACATCTGACGGAAAGCCAGACGACCGATGCGACCGAAGCCGTTAATAGCAACCTTTACTGCCATTGTGTCTCCTTTCGTAAGGCCCCCGCGAGCTACAGCGCCCGCCGTTGAGGCCCACAAACTAACCACTCGCCTAATATACCTTTTTTTTGACTTGAATTTCACGAGAATGCTCGAAATTGAAAATCAAATTTACGTTAAAACGTTTTAAATACTAAAATAGCAGCTAAATCCATATATAAGTCGTTACTTCAAACTACCTGTTTGCTTCAATGAGCTTTTCAAGCCGTAAAACACGATGGTAGAGGGCTGACTTCGACAAGGGAGGGTCAGCCATCTCCCCCAAATCACGCAGCGACAGATCAGGATAGCGCTCGCGCAGGTCGCAAAAGACCGCCAAGGCATCCGGAAGCGCATCGCGAAGGCCACGCTGCTCGAGCTCATCGATAAGCGCAAGCTGATGTTGGGCAGCACCGGCGCTTCTGGTCTGGTTGGCGAGCTCGGCATTCACGCGACGGTTCACATCGTTCTTAACCAACTTGACCGCGCGCGCCTCCTCAATCTCGGCAACGCTGCGCTTGGCACCAATCAGCTTTAATAGATGCTCGATTTCCTCGGCGCTCTTAATGTACACGGCATATGACCCCCGCCGTGCATTAACACGAGCATGGACCCCAATCTGCTCCAACAGATCGCAAAGTCCCTTGGCATATTGCTCGCCCTGCACAGCGATCTCCAAATGAAAATCGCCGCGTGGATCGGCCACGAAGCCGCCCGCGATGAGCGCGCCGCGGATATAGGCAAGTCTACAGCAAGGACGGGCAACGATATGTCGGGGTACGCCGGCGACAAGTCCTCCCCTACGGTCGAGGATACCCAGCAGAACCAAGGCCTTATCCAGGTCTGGCTGATCAGGCAAGGTGATGAGGTAGTTTCGAACCTTATGCAAGACAGATTTGCGGACGGTGAACTCCGTTTTGAGCTTAAGGATACGATGCGTCAGCGTGATCATCGTGCGCGCGACGGCTCCCGTCTCAGTCGCAACCGTCAAACGATACCGCCCAGAGCCGGCAAGCGAGAGCGTACCGCTCACGCGCGTGAGGGCGGCGAGCGTCGACAAGTCGCAGTATTCACATTCGGGTTCGCAGCGCGCAAGCTCGTCGCGCACCTCAGCGGTAAACGACATGCAGGCCTATGCCTTCGTGTTGGCGCGCGACAGGTCGCGGTGGGAAATGCTCACATGATACTGAGCGCCTTCCAGGTAACGGGCCGTGGCCTCGGCAATGGCAACGCTGCGGTGCTGGCCGCCCGTGCAGCCGATGGCGATAGAAAGCTGCGGCTTACCCTCCGCGATATAACCGGGCATGACCGTATCGAGCAGCTGTGTCCAAGCCTTCCAAAACTCCTGCGTCTTGGGATGGTCCAGAACAAAATCGGAGACCTTTTTATCGAGACCGGTCATCGTGCGCATCTCGGGATCGTAGAACGGATTGGGCAGGAAGCGGACGTCGATCATAATATCCGCTTCGACGGGCATGCCGTGCTTAAAGCCAAACGAGAACACGTGGACGTCCATGAGCTGCTGGTCGGACAGCTCGGAAAATGCCATACGTAGCTTGTTGCGCAGCGCAGAGGTACGCAGACGGCTCGTGTCGATAATCATATCGGCTCGGTCGCGCACGCCCTGCAGCTGAAGGCGCTCGCGCTGAATGGCATCGGCCGTAGTCTCCCCCGGCTTGGCAATGGGATGACGGCGGCGATTTTCGCTGTAGCGACGAATCAGCACCTCGTCAGAAGCCTCCAGGAACACGATGTCGCAGCTCATCTCGCGCTCTTCGAGCGCGGCGACCGCATCGAGCAGCTCGTCAAACAGTCCCTGGCTACGCAAATCGCAGGTGACGGCGAGATGCCTGCCCACGCCCGTATTGATGCCGACGAGCTCGGCAAGCTGGGCGATGAGACGCGGAGGCAGGTTATCGATGCAAAAATAGCCCATGTCCTCGAACACGTGCATGGCCTGTGTGCGGCCTGATCCGGACATTCCGGTGATGATGACGATATCGGGGATGCGCTCCGAGCGCTCCGCCGCATCCATGGCATCTCCCTTTTGCATGTGTTGCCTCCCGAAAACAAGCGCGGGACCCAGCAACCCGGATCCCGCGCGGTCAATTGCCTATATTGAGTATACCGCCCCGAGCGGATACGAGGCCTGTCTTACGCCTCAAGCGCAGCCTTGAACCAACTCGTAATACTCGTGGGGTGCGTGATGGCGGTGCCGACGACAACGGCCCAGGCACCAGCATCGATCGCGGCGCGAGCCTCCTCGGGCGTATGCACGCGACCCTCGCAAATGATGGGAAGGCCGGGGAATTCCTCGGTCGCCTGACGCAGGAGCGGCAGATCGGGGCCATCGGCCATGGTGCAGTCGATGGCGGCGACGCCGTGAGAAAGTGTGGTGGATACCAGGTCGAAGCCCATATCAACCGCACGGCGAATGTCCTCGATGGTGGCACAATCCGCCATCAGGAGCACACCCTCCTCGTGCAGCGGGCGGAAGGTATCCTCGACCGACTTGCCATCGGGACGCGGACGATCGGTGGCGTCGATCGCCACGATATCGGCACCCGCAGCAACGCAGGCACGAGCGTGACGCAGCGTCGGCGTGATGTAAACGCCCTCGTGCCCGTCCTTCCACAGACCGATGACGGGAACCTCACAGCGACCCTTAATGGCGGCAATGTCGGCAAGGCCCTGGCAGCGAATGGCGGCGGCGCCGCCAAGCTCGCAAGCGCGAGACATTTGAGCCATGGTCTCGGGCGTACGAAGCGGCTCGCCCATATACGCCTGAACGCTCACGACGAGCTTGCCCTTCAGGGACTGGATCAAAGGATCAACGGTCATGTTCGACTCAACCTTTCTCAAAACAGCCTTCTGAGACACCGCACCTTGACGTTCAAACCGTCGCTCGCGTACCGAAGTACGCTTCGCTCCTCTTTCACGTCAATCTGCGGCACCTCAGAAGGCGCACTTGGTAGTTATGTTTACTTCAACGATGCAAGAAGGTGTTCGGCGGCACCGATGAGCGGCGCGTCGCCCTCCAGAGAGCCGATGAGAATCGGCGTGTCCTGAAGCGGGTCGAGCGCCTGGCTGGCATAGCCCTCGTGCACCGAGTCCTTCCACGTCTGTGAACGCCAATCGGGACCTTGGTGAATCACGCCGCCCGAAAGCACGATGACCTCAGGGTCCAGGATGTTAGCGAGCGAGCCCAGGCTGGCGCCCAGCGCAAAGCCGGCGTCATGAATGACCTCGGTCGCCTTTGCGTCGCCTGCGCGGCACAGGTCGTTCACGTCACGGCCGACCGAAGGACGGCTGGGGTCGACGCGGCCAAAACGCTCATCGTACATGCGCCCGATTGATGTTCCGGAAGCAACCGACTCCAGATGGCCGGAACGCCCGCAGGCGCAGGGAATGCCGGCGGCAGCCGAGCACTCGATGTGGCCCATATGGCCGGCAGCACCATGGAAGCCCTGCATCACGCGGCCGTTCTCGACATATGCGCCGCCGATGCCCGTACCGATGCCCAAACACAAGACGGAGAACTTGCCCTTGCCGACGCCCCAGTGGGCCTCGCCCAGAGCATGAGCCTGCACGTCGCCTACAACGGCAACGGGAAGGCCGAGGTCCTCGCGCAGACGCGGCCCCAACTGAACGCCGGACCAGCCGGGCATAATCTCATTGGCATACGCGATGGCGCCCGTCTTGGGGTCGACGACACCGGCAGCGCCGATGCCAACTCCGAGGACCTCGACATCGGGATTTGCCTCAAGAGCTGCCTTGATAGACGCCTCGATGCGCTGGAAGACCGCTTCGCCACCCTCCTGGGCCTCGGTGGGAACCTCAGCCTCAAAAACGGGATGGGGCACACCGCCGTCAGCCGGGTACTCCATGATGGCAGTCGCGATCTTAGTTCCGCCGATATCGACAGAGCAGACGTACTTGTTCTCCATGTCGTTCTCCTTCGGAGACAAAACAACTACAGGAAATGCGCCGTCAGGCTAGCCGTCACAGCGCGGTAAAGGTTTTCCAGGTGCCCGAGATCGCCGAGAAACCGTGCGGCCATTGGCCTAATGGGTCATGGCCGCACGGTTGAACGGCGAGGTCGGGTGCCTGGGAAAGCTTTAAAGGAGACCGTTGTCCTGGAGGACCTTGCGAATCGCCTCGACGTTCTCACCGGTCATGGCCTTCACCGGGCGCGGCATGGTCGGGCTGTCGAAGATGCCCATGAGGTTCATAGCGGTCTTGAAGGCGCCGACGCCACCGGCATAGCCCTGGACGCCCGAGGTGACATCCCAGATGTGCGAAATCTCATTGAGGCGATCCTGCTCGGCTTTGACGGTAGCCCAGTCACCAGCCTGAGCGGCCTTCCACTGACGAACGTAGCCCTCGGGCTCAACGTTGGCGAGGCCCGGAACGGAACCGTCGGCGCCACCGAGATAGGCACCGTCGACGACGACCTCATGGCCGGTAAGGATGCTCATCGGATGGCCGTTCTTCTCGTTCTCCTGAATGAGGTAGCGGAACGAGATGTCATCGCCCGAGGAATCCTTGACGCCAGCCAGGACGCCCTCGGCGCCGAGCTTAGCAAGGAGCTTCCAGGGGAGCTTGGTGTGGACGCACACGGGGATGTCGTAGGCGAAGATGGGCAGGTCGAGTTCCTCGTGAAGGATGCGGAAGTGCTCCTCGACCTCGGTCATGCCCTGCAGGGCATAGAACGGGCAGGTGGCGACGAGCGCATCGGCGCCCAGCTCCTGAGCGACCTTGCCGTGCTCGATCATGCGCTCGGTCTCGGTGTCGATGATGCCGACCAGAACGGGAACGCGGTGGTCGACGATACGGACGGCCTCTGCGACAATCTGGCGACGGCGCTCGTCGGTGGAGAAGACGACCTCGCCCGAGGAGCCCAGGAAGAACAGGCCATCGACGCCGGCATCGATCATGCGGTTGATGCTGCGCTCAAAGGAGGCAACGTCGAGCTGGTGGTCTTCGGTATCGGGAACAACGACGGGAGGGATAACGCCGGTGAATTTCTGAGTTGCCACAAGAATCTCCTTAGTTGTCTGGCGGGCAGCCCTATGCCGCCCACTCTTGTTGGCGGTGTCCAGGCCGTCTAGGCCAAAGAACACGAATAGAACGTTTGGTTAAAGAAGTCGACGACTTCGTTTTCGAACGCATTGATGCGCTCGTGAGCGTATTTGGCATAGATGATATGCCTCCGGTCACACTCAAGACCGTTGAATACGGCAAACTGGCCCTTGGGATCACTCACGGTATCCATGAGCGATGTGCCCATGAGCACCGAGCCACGAACCCGAGGCGACAGCGTCTCGAGACCGCTGGGAAGCGGATTGGCAAGCGCCGTGCAGGCAAGGCCCCGCTCGTCCAGAGCAGAAACCGCCAGCGCGACACCGCCGCCAAGGCCCTCGCCCCATGCAAAGATGCGGTCGGGATCCATGCCATCAAGGTTGCGCGCAACCTTCGCCAACGCGCAGCCCCAACGGACACGCTCGACAAAAGCAGGCGAGGTAATCCCCTGCTGCAGATCGCTGGATCCAATAGTCTCATCGTCCAGCGCAAGCACGGCATATCCCATGGCGGCAAACCGCGTCATGTGATGCCATCCCCGCACGGGTCGGTCGATGTCATGGAACATCAGACACAGCGGAACAAGCTCGGATCTTCGGGCGCAACCAGAGGGCTCAATCAAACGGCCGTGCACGACATACCCGCCGAGCTCAAAGGAAACCTCGGAGTAGCGCGCGCACGGATTGGCGAAATCAATCGCCGTAACGGTCAGCCCGCAAACCTCAAGGTCCGAAGCGGCTGTCTCCAACTCGGAAACATCCGCAGAAGCATCGCCGCGCCAATCCCGGAAATCAGAGAGCCTTGACGAAACCGTCCCAGCAATTCCCGCAAGCTCGGGGACAATCAGCTCATCGATATTGCTCTCGCACTTAGACATGAGCCTCCCCTCCCTTGCAGAAAAATGGAATGATCAGATCGTCAAAATCCTGAATCTCCTCGTGACCGAAGCCTTCAAAGAACTCATGACGCTTTTCACAGGTCAGGTTGTTGTAGACTGCAAACTGCGTCGCCGGAGGACAGACGATATCGGCTGTGCCCGTGCCAAACAGCACGGGGCATTTGACTATGGGGGCAAAGTTCTTGGAATCGAAGTACGCCAGCTTGGCATAGGCCTCGTCAATACGAGTCGAGTCCTCGTCAAACCAGCGAGACCAATAGCGCAGACCCTCGTAGGCAATGTCGTCGGCATCCAAATCCCAGACCAGGCGGAAATCCGACAGGAAGGGATAGAGGATGGCGGCGCGATTGATAAGCTCGCTGTTAAGCGCACAGGTCGCAATGCCCAAACCGCCGCCCTGCGATGCGCCGTTCACAAATACACGGGCAAGATCGATGCCCTCGAGCTCACGAACAATACGGCAAAGAATGCGGATATCTTGGTGCAAGCGGACATAGTAGAGGTTGGCCGGGTCGCCGTCGATACCGGCGACGATATGGCCCGCGACCGTCGTGCCCTCAAATCCACCAATGTCCTCGGAGGGACCTCCTTGGCCGGGGCAGTCGAGGGCGATGAGTGCCATGCCCATGCCCGCAAACGACGCCTGCTCAAACCAGCTGCGGCTTGCACCCGGATACCCATGGAACTGAAGTACCAATGGCACGGGCTCGTCCGAGACAGGTTTAAGGTACTTGGCGTGCAGGCGAGCGCCGCACATGCCGGTATACCAGAGATCGAAAAGCTGGCAGGTCACGGCATCGGTGACCGATGCCGCCTCGATCGCATAGTCAAGCCCGACGGCGTCAGCCTCGGCCATGCGATCCTTCCAAAAGAGATCGAAATCTGATGGACGGGACATAGCGCCTCGATATTCACCAAATTGATGTTGTAGCTCCTGAGCACTTGGCATGGCTCGTGAACCCAACCTTTCGAAATCGCAACGGAGGTGCGCCCGGCAAGGGAACCGGGCGCACGGGAGGGAAAGCGAAGTTACTCGCCGAGCTTGGGATGCAGCAGCGACGGCGCAGCGCCGAGCAGCATCTTAGTGTAGGGGTCTCGAGGATGCTGGAAAACCTGCTTGGCCTCGCCCTGCTCGACGATCTTGCCGCCATTCATGACGATGATGTCGTCGGAAATATAGCGGACCGTCTGGATGTCATGGCTGATGAACACCATAGCCAGGCCGAGTTCCTTCTTAAGGTCGGTCAGCAGGTTGAGAATCTGCGCGCGGACCGAAACGTCCAGAGCCGAGGTGGGCTCGTCGGCGATGATGGCATCGGGGTTCAGCGACAGGGCACGGGCAATTGCGACGCGCTGGCGCTGGCCGCCCGAAAGCTGGCCGGGAAGAACCTCGGCGGCGGAGGAGGGCAGACCGGTGAGCTCCAAGAGCTCCTTGACGCGCTTCTCCTGCTCGGCCTCGGTACCCAGGTTGTGGACGCGCATGGGGTCGAGCAGTTGCTCGCGAACGACCATGCGGGGGTTGAGCGCCGTGGCCGGGTTCTGGAACACGACCGAGATGACGCGACCCATGTGGCGACGGTCCTCGGCGGTACGCTTGGTGACGTCCTTGCCCTTAAAGTAGACCTTGCCGCTCGTGGGGGCCTGCAGGCCGCACATGACGTTAGCCGTGGTGGACTTTCCGCAACCGGACTCGCCGACGATGCCGATGGTCTGTCCGGGCATGAGCTTAATCGTTACACCCTGGACGGCGTGAACCAGGTTGGGGTGCAGAATCGAGCCGGTACGGGTCCTAAAGGTGACGTGGACGTCATCAAGGAAGATGATCGGCTCGACGCCGTTGACTGCGGTCTCGCTCATCTACATCACCTCCGCGTGAGGGGTCAAACCATTTGCCTTGAGCACCTCGTCGGGGAGCTCGGAATAGAAGTGCTCGGTGCCGGGCACGCGCTTGAAGACCGGACGGGTGTCCAGGCCAATGCGCGGATGGCTCGAGCGGGGCGCGAAGCGATCGCCCTTGGGGAAATCGCGCGGGCTCGGAACGGCGCCGGGCACCTGGTGCAGGCGGCCCGAACCGCTCTCGATGGACAGGACGGAACCCAGAAGGCCGCGGGTGTACTCGTGAATCGGGTTGGTGAGCAGCTCCTTGGTGGGCGCCTGCTCAATAACCTGGCCGGCGTACATAACCGTGATGTTGTGGGCGACCTCGGCGACCAGCGCCAGGTCGTGCGAAACGAAGATCATGGCAAAGCCGAGCTTGGCCTGAAGGTCGTTGAGCAGCTTGATGACCTGCTTCTGGACCGTAACGTCCAGAGCGGTCGTGGGCTCGTCGCAGATAACCAGCTTGGGGTCGCGGGTAAGGGCCATAGCGATCAGAACGCGCTGACGCTGACCACCGGAAAGCTCGTGCGGATAGCTCTCGAGCGTACGCTTGGGGTCGAGGCCCACGAGCTCCAGGAGTTCCTCGGCGCTACGGGTGCCGCCGCGCTTGGTGAGCTGCTTCATCTGGGCAGAGATGAGCATGGAGGGGTTGAGCGAGGACAGGGCGTCCTGATAGACCATGGCGATATCGGTACCGCGCAGGCCGAACCACTCCTTCTTGCTCATCTTGAGCAGGTCGCGGCCCTCCCAGAGAACCTCGCCGGAAAGATGCTCGTCATCGTCGGTCAGGCCCATGATGGCCAGCGTGGTGATGGACTTACCGCAGCCGGACTCGCCTACCAGGCCCATGGTCTGGCCGGGACGGACGTCAAAGTTGACATGGTCGACGACGTTGATATCACCGTGATGCTCAAACTGAATGCAGAAGTCACGGACCGAGAGAATCGGCTCAACGGACTCATCGGGCACATGGCGGTCGTCACGCTTGAGCTCGACATCGCGCAGGGCGCCAAGGCGAGCGGAGAGGGACTGGGCCTGCTCCTTGTAGGCGCGAACGGGGTCGGAGACCAGCAGGTCGGCCTCGCGACGCTTGGAGGAATCGGTCGGATCCAGGGCGGCGGAGGGAGCAGCGGCCATGGCGTCGGTAATGCCCTCGGAGAGGATGTTGAGCGCCAGGCAGGTGATCATGATAGCCAGGCCCGGGAACAGCGCCTGCCACCAACGGCCGGCGAGCACGCCGCCGCGGGCGTCGGCGAGGATGTTGCCCCAGGTAGCGGTGGGCTCCTGGATGCCGGCGCCGATGAAGGTCAGCGAGGCCTCGAAGATGATGGCGTCGGCGACCAGGGTAACGGTGAAGACCATGATCGGGGCGATGCAGTTACGCAGAACATGCTTGATCAAAATCCACGGAGCCTTGGCGCCGGAAACGATGACCGCGCGGACATAGTCCTCACCGTACTCGGACACGATGTTGGCGCGCACGATACGGGCAATCTGCGGAGTGTACATAAAGCCGATGGCGAAGATGATCGACGGCACGGAGTTGCCCAGGATGGAGACGAAGACGGCCGCGAGGGCGATGCCCGGGATGGACATAATGATGTCCAAGATACGCATGATCGTCTCGGAGACCGCCTTGCGCGAAACCGCTGCAAGGGCGCCCACGACCGAGCCGCAGACCAGAGCCATGGCAGTGGCGCCAAAGCCGATAATCAGCGAGTAACGACCACCGTAGAGCATACGCGACAGAATGTCGCGACCCTTATCGTCGGTACCGAAGATAAATCCGTTGCCGGGAGCCTGGCGAGCCGTAAAGATCTCGACCGGGCTATAGGGGGCAAGAAGGGGCGCCAGAATCGCAGTCAGGGCGACCAGCACCAGCACGACGGCGGCAATCTTAGAAGACAGCGTCATCTTCTTCCAGCCACCGAGCTTGAGCCCCTTGGAGGCAGCCTTCTCGAGCTGCTCGGTTTGCTTCTCTCGAATCTTTACCATAATCTACACCGTCCTGATGCGCGGGTTGATGAGCAGGTAGAGCATGTCAACCACGATGTTGATGATGATGAAGGCAAGAGCAACGACGATAACGACGCCCTGAACCAGGTTCGCCTCGTTGCCCTGAACGCCCTGCAGAATCGCGGTGCCCATGCCGGGGAGGTTGAAGATAACCTCGATGACGACGGCGCCGCCCATGAGGTAACCGATCTTAAGACCGAGGGTGGTGACCGGGGTGATCAGCGCATTGCGAAGAACGTTGATGCCGACGACGACCTTCTCGGGAACGCCGGCGCCGCGAGCCATACGGACATAGTCCTTGTCGAGCTCCTCGACCATGGCGGTACGCACGATACGAGTCATCTGGCCCGTCAGCGGAAATGCCAAGGCGATAGCGGGCATGATCATACGTCCCAGATAGCCAACCGGATTCGTGGTGAAGTGAGGCAGAGCACCCGATGCCGGGAGCACCTTAAGGTAGGAGGAGAACAGCAGGATCAACAGAACGGCAAGCCAGAACGACGGGGTTGCCAAGCCGGCGATGGAAAAGACGCGGATCACTTGGTCCGGCCATTTGTCGCGATACAGTGCCGCGATGACGCCGAGCAAAAACGAAACGACCGCACCGATGGCAAGACCGATGAAGGTCAGCTGCATCGTGACGGGCAGGGCCGTGGAGATGCGCTTGGCAACGGAGTTGCGAGCAGCACCATAGGTGCCCATGTCGCCATGAATCAAATCGCCCATATAGCGCACGTAGCGCACGGGCCAGGGGTCGTCCAGGCCATACTTCTCATGGTACTCGGCAACCGCCTCGGGCGAGGCACCGTCACCCAACGCCGTGTAGGCGGGGTCGGTCTTGGAGAACGACATAAGGAAGAACACCAGGACGGTGACGCCCAATGCCATGATCGGCAACGCCACAAGACGCCTTCCAATCAAACGTAGCAAGTTGTTCACGTTCTCTCCCCTTTCTTTTGTCGGTAGGACCAACTGGTATATGAGTACGGATACTCATTACAAGACCCGAGCGACATCGTTGCCGCCCGGGTCTTTGTTTCAACTATGAGGATACGGTCCCAACGACCGACATCCTGCATACAGACTCAAGCGAGTCTTACGCCTTGACGGTCGCAACGCCCCTGAAGGACATGCTCGTCGTGCCGATGCCCTTGAAGCCATCGAGGGCCTCGCCGTTGGGCGCAGTGGACGGATCGTCCCAGGAAGCGGAGACGGTCTTGACGTGGACAACGGGGTACAGAACGGCGTTGTCGGCAATGATGTCGAAGCACTCGTTCCACTTCTTCTGCTGCTCGTCGCCCTCGGCGGCAAGAGCCTCGTCCATGAGACCGTGGAGCTTCTGCCACTCAGCGGACTCCTTCCACGGGCAACGGGTCTGCATCCAGACGTTGTCGCCGTACCACCAGTTGAGCAGCAGGTCGGGGTCGGCGCCGAAGCAGGAAGGATCGCCAGGGGCAAGGAGGATATCGTAGGCCTCGCCGCCGTCGATGGCAGCGTAGGTGGCCGGCGAGGTATCGGTCTGGATGGTCACCTCGAAGCCGAGAGCGTCGAGGTCGTTCTTGACCTGGGCGGCCATGCCCTTAATCTGCTCGTTGTCGGTGGTGCGCAGGGTGATGGCACCCGGGGTGATGCCGGACTCCTCGATGAGCTTCTTAGCCTTCTTGGCATCGGTCTTGTACACCGTGGAAGCCTCATGATAGTTAGTGAAGCTCTTGGGCAGGTAGCAGCTGGCAGCGGTGGCAAGGCCGGCGAAGGTGTTGCTGACCATCTTCTCGGTGTCGAGCGCATACATAACGGCCTGACGGACCTTGACGTTGTTCCAAGGCTCCTTGGCGACGTTGAACATGATGAAGCGGGTGCCGAAGCCCTGGACGTTGTCGATCTTGCAGCCAGCGCTCTCGAGCTGGTCGACGGCGTCAGCGGTGACGAGCTCCATAACGAGCGTGGAGCCTTCCTGCTGGGCGGTAACGCGAGCGGTGGGGTCGGTCAGGATGCTGTACTGGATCTTCTTATCCTCGGCAGCATACTCACCGTTGTACTCGGGGTTGGGAACCAGGGTGATCTCGGTATCGGAGATAGAGTCGTACATCCAGGGGCCGGAACCGATCGGCTGCTTGGCGCGATCCTCCTCGGACTGAGTAGCCGGGGTAACACGGATGATGGCCAGACGATCCTTGAGCAGGGAGAAGTTGGGGACCTTGGTCTTGACCGTTACAGTGCTGGCATCCTTGGCCTCGATGGACTCGAAGGGCTGGAAGAACGGAGCATAGGTAGCGGAAGCGGCGCAAGCGGTGTAGGAGGCAACGACATCGTCAGCGGTGACCTCGGTGCCATCGGAGAACTTGGCGCCCTTGCGGATGGTGACCTCGAAAGTGGTGTCGTCCACAGACTTGGGATCGTCGGTGGCGAGCTCGTTGAAGGTGCTGTAGTCGTGGTAATCGATGCCGTAGAGGCCCTCGACGACGTGCCAGTTAGCACCCAGGCCCACAGCGGAGCCGGTGCTGGCGGGATCGAAGCTGGACGGAGCGTAAGCGGAACCAGCGGTGATCACGCCGCCGCCACGGTTGGCGGAATCGGTGGAGCCGGAAGCGGAACCCTCGTCGCTAGAGCTGCCACCGCAGCCAGTGAGACCAAGCCCTGCGACAGCAGCGACGCTGCCGGTGAGGCCGAGGAACGAACGCCTGGACATACCCTTGTTGATGATGGCCATGTCTTCTCCTATCAATAGAGAATCTTACTCGGGAGCACCTAGACTTGCCCCCGCGCAACTTGCGGACGATATATACCTTACCTACCGACGAACCCAACTGAGGTGCCGCGCTCGGCGACCGATACATACATACGCTTGAACGGTATTTACTACCGTTCACCGAATTCATTGACAAATGATTCGCCAGACAGTATGTATCGACGAGGTGAGATATCAGTCTTCGTCAACCCGCAGGATAGCAGGGTTGTTCACCATGACTAGTCAAACGTTTTAGCGTTAATAAAACCCGAAACCAGCATGCAATCATGGCGAAATAAATGGTTGAAAATCACGCAATCATGTATATCAGTAGTTTAGGCTCGTGTTTAGCTATCGGAATGGCCAGCCGCCGCCTCGGCGCGCTCGGCATTCCACGCAACGAGCGCCTCGTGGACCGCCTTGGCAACATCGGCAGGTATGCCGCGAACTTCCGCGATCTCTTGCTCGCTCGCCGCGCGCAAACGCTTCATCGAACCAAAATGGCGCATAAGGGCACGTTTTCTGGTGGGTCCCACGCCTGGAACGTCATCGAGTACCGAAACCGTCATGGCTTTATCGCGCAATTCGCGATGGAACGTGATGGCAAAACGGTGCGATTCATCGCGCACCTGTTTGATTAGATAGAGCGACGCGGACCCGGTCGGAAGCACGACGGGAGTCTCGTCCCAAGGCACAAAAACTTCCTCATCGGCCTTTGCCAAGCCACAAACTGGTATATCGAGCCCAAGAGCCTCAAGTTGCTTGATCGCAGCGGTCAATTGCGGCTTACCGCCATCGACAACGAGCAAATCGGGGCGCGAGCCAAAACGCTCGTCGGCCATGCGCTCGGGAGCATAGCGTCGTCCCAAAACCTCGGACATCGACACGAAGTCGTTTGCCTCGTCCAATTCGGCCTGAATTTTAAAACGACGGTACTGGCTCTTGTCGGCGCGTCCGTTGGTAAACACCACCATCGAGGCGACGGTAAAGGTTCCATGCAGCGTCGAGATATCGAAGCACTCGATACGCATCGGCGGCGCCGGCAGCGCCAGCGCGCTTTCGAGCTCCAGGAGCGCTTGATTGGTGCGGTCGTCAGCGTACCCCGTTCGCATCATGTAGCGCATGAGGGCATGGCGCGCATTTTTGGATGCCATATCGAGCAAACGGTGCTTTTCGCCACGCTGCGGCCTATGGAGATGGCAGGAACGCTCGCGCTTGCCTGCAAGCCACTCCCCCAGCGCCTCCGCATCCTCAAGCTCGACAGAGAGGTTTATCTCAGCTGGAATATCAGCCGTCTCGTCGTAATAGCGCTTAAGAAAGCCCGATTGAAGCTCCTCTTCGTCGACATCCAAACCCTTATCGAGAATAAACTCGCAGGTTCGAACCGTTCGACCCTCACGCACGACAAAGACGCAAGCGGCGGAGATGGTCTCCTCGCGATAGAAACCGATGACATCGATATCGACACTGGAGGGAAAAACGACTTGCTGACGGTCGTCCAGACCCCTGATGACCTCCAAACGACGTTTGACGCGTGCCGCGCGCTCAAAGTCGAGCGCCTCGGCGGCATCCGTCATCTCGGAGGTCAGCTCATCGACGACATCCTTGCGATGGCCCGACAAAAAGCGCTCGACACGCTTGACGTTCTTGGCATAGTCCGTAGGAGAAATCGCGCCGACACACGCACCTGGGCCGCGCCCGACATGGTAGTCAAAGCAGGGACGCCCGTTTTGCGCGCAAATCATATTGACGATGTCTTCCTCGCCCTTGTGGGACTCGACGATACGACGACAACGACGCCACTCCGCACAAGAAGCCGAGCAGATCGGGATCACCTTGCGCAGCGTGTCAATGGTCTCACGCGCCGCGCGGCTATCGGTATAGGGACCAAAATAACGCGTTCCCGGCTTATGACGCTCGCGCGTGTATTTGATAGCGGGATACAGGTCGCCCTTTGTAATGGCGATAAAGGGGTAGCTCTTGTCATCCTTGAGGTCGACGTTAAAGTACGGATGGTACTGGCCGATCAGGTTGCGCTCGAGTACAAGCGCCTCATGCTCGGTTTCGACAACGATGTAGTCAAAGCTCGCAACCAATTGCATCATGAGCGGTATTTTTTGGCGCTCATCCTGCAGCGTCACGTACTGGCGCATACGGGAACGCAGGTTTTTCGCCTTGCCAACGTAGATGACATCGCCCTTGGCATCTTTCCAAAGGTAACATCCGGGCTGCGTGGGAACGCGCGAAACCTGCTCGGCGAGTGTTGGAATGTTGTCGTGACCGGCCACACGCACCTACTTGCGACGAAGCAGCGCCGAGACCTCGGGCATCTTAAGAACGACGGCAAGGCCAAAGGTAACAGCAAGCGAGACGACACCCGCAACGCAAACATAGCCAAGAGTAATCAGAATCGAGCCGCCAAGTACCCCGACAAAGTGTTCAAGCGCCCACATGACGCCGGCGCCTGCGGCAGCCCCTAGGCCGCCGAGCAAAAGGCCAAAGAAACCGCCATACAGGATAGATTTGACCTGAAGGCCACGCAGGCGACGACGCAGCCACCACAGCGAACAGCCGACCAAGATCACGTAGTCGACAACATACGAAAGCGCGATTGCCGGCATACCGAAGCCCAGCACAACGCCAAACAGCAGAACCGAGCCAGCCTGGCCGATGGCGGAATACAGGCAATAGCGGCTATAGGGCTTCATGTCGAGCAAGGCAGAGAAGCTCTTCTGCATCAACACGACCACGCCGTAGAGCGGCAGCGAGAGCGCCAGGTAGACAAGGTACTCGGACACCAGCGCCACGCCGGATTCATCGAACTTGCCGGCACAGTAAATCATGTTGAGCGGACGTGCGAAGACAATCAGGTACAGTGCGAACGGAATCAGGAAGAACAGCATCTGGGCGACGCCACGCGAAATGCCCGTGCGAACGCTGTCGTAATCCTTCTCCTGTGCGTCATGAGAGAGCTCGGTATAGAGCGCCGTCGAAAGCGAGGCGGCAATCAGCGCGTAGGGCAGCGTGTACCACAGGCGCGCATAGGCGATGACGGAAGGACCCGTCTCGGGCTGGACCACCAGCGCGGCAGCGTTGGTGATAGAAGTCGAGACAAACATGCACACCGTGGCGAGCAGCGTCGGGATACCGAGCGCAATCGTCTGGCGCAGCGCGGGGTCCTTAAAGTCGATATGGATATGGGGATGCACGCCGTGCTTGCCAAGCGCGGGAATCTGACATGCCATCTGAACAAAGACACCGAGGGTCGTACCGGCCGCAATCAAGATGATGCCGGCACGTTCGCCAAACTGTGCGGACACGGGCGCAAAACCCATAAAGCTCGCAATGACGATCACATTGTTGAGGACCGGGGCAAACGTCGACCAGAAGTAGTCGCGGTGTGCGTTGAGAACGCCCGAGAACACCGAGCCCAAACCATAAAAGAGAATCTGGATGGCAAAGAAACGGAACATGAACGCAGCGGTATCCATGCTGCCGCCGTCACCCGAAAGGAACGATTGCGTCCAGATAAAGCCCGGGGCGAACACGGTCCCCAGCAACGAAATGCCACCCAGCACCAAAAGCAGAATGCCAAGCAGGTTGCCCACGTACTCGTTCGAGGCCTCGCGACCCTGCTCACGCCTCACGCCCATGTACACGGGCAAAAACGCCGTCACGAGCATGCCACCCATCACGAGTTCGTAGAGCATATTGGGCAGGTTGTTGGCGACCTGATAGGAGGACGAGAGTAGCGACATGCCGATAGCGGCCGCCATTGCCCACGTGCGGATAAAACCGGTGACGCGAGACACGATAGTCAGAATGGTCATAAGCCCGGCGGAACGACCAACCGTGGAGTAGTCCGACGAGCCCATGTCGTCAGTGTCATCTCGCGACGAAGAAACTTCGGATGAGGGTGTCTGAGGCGCAGATTCTTTTGCAAAATGAGCTCCGCGCTTTGATTCTTCCTGCGGCATCGCTCAGTCCTCTCTCGTAATCGCGGCAACCGTCGCCCCGCAAAATGCAATTAAATCATCGGGTGCAAGCTCGAGCTGATAACCACGCTTGCCTCCCGAAATAAAAATGGTATCCCAAAGGACACACGTCTCATCAATGAGCGTCCGGTAGCGTTTTTTCATACCGACCGGGCTGCAGCCGCCGCGAACGTAGCCAGTCGCCGCAAGCAAATCCTTCACATGCATCATGGCCAAGGACTTCTCCCCCGCGGCACGCGCGGCGGACTTTAGATCGAGCTCGTCGGCAACAGGGATACAGCACACGACATAGTCGTTGGACGGTGTCACGCAGACCAAAGTCTTAAATCCTTGACCGGGCTCCTCGCCAAGCTGCTCCGAAATCGCGACCCCCAGGCCCACCGACTCATCACCATCGTCTTCGTACGTATGTAGAACATAGGAAATGCCGGCGCTTTCCAGCTCGCGCATCGCATTGGTTTTTGGCGTCTTTACAGCCTTTGCCATGACATATCCTTTCCCTCGCATTCGGACGCGAGGATTAAGTATATGTCCAATTCGGCTGCATACGTCACTTCGACACAGCAAGCGCCATCGAATCACAAGGAGTCGATGGCGCCCATAAACTGAATCGCCTATTTATTGAGCATCAAGTTGAGCCTGACGCTCCCGGTCGCGCCTGAGCAACGGCGCCAAAAACTTGCCCGTATAACTCTGCGGACAGTCCGCAACCTGCTCCGGTGTGCCCGAAACCACAACGGTTCCGCCGCCGTTACCGCCCTCGGGACCCATATCGATCAGGCGGTCGGCAACCTTGATGACATCAAGGTTGTGTTCAATCACCAGCACCGTGTTACCCGCATCGACCAAGCGCTGCAGCACATCGAGCAGCTGGCGGACGTCCTCAAAATGAAGGCCGGTCGTCGGCTCGTCCAAAATATAGAACGTCTTGCCCGTCTGGCGTCGATGAAGCTCCTTGGCGAGCTTCACACGCTGCGCCTCGCCGCCCGAGAGCGTCGTGGCGGGCTGGCCCAGGCTCACGTAGCCCAAGCCTACATCGTACAGCGTCTGGAGCTTGCGCTTAATCTGCGGGATATTCCCAAAGAAGGCCAGCGCCTCGGTGACGCTCATGTCGAGCACGTCCGAGATGGTCTTGCCACGGTAGGTGACCTCGAGTGTCTCGCGGTTGTAGCGTTTACCGCCGCAAACTTCGCAGGGAACGTAGATATCGGGAAGGAAGTGCATCTCGATCTTGATCTGTCCGTCGCCCTTGCACGCCTCACAGCGCCCGCCACTCACATTAAAGGAGAAACGACCCGGCGAGTAGCCGCGCGCCTTCGACTCCGGCGTACTCGCAAACAGCGCGCGCAGATCATCCCACAGGCCAATGTACGTAGCAGGGTTGGAACGCGGCGTGCGGCCAATCGGCGACTGGTCGATATCGATAACCTTATCGATGCACTCGATACCCTCGAGCTTTTTGTACGGGCCCACAGGGCGCGTCGAACGGTGAATGGCATTCGTAAGGGCAGGCGCAATGGTGTCGGTAACCAGGGAGCTCTTGCCCGATCCCGACACGCCGGTAACAACCGTAAGCGTACCAAACTCGATCTTGGCGGTAACGTTTTTGAGGTTGTTGGCTCGAGCGCCCGTGATCTTAAGGCAGCCGCGACCGGGCTTGCGGCGTTCATCGGGAACCCGAATCATTCGCTTGCCGGTCAGGTAGGCACCCGTCATCGAATCGGGGCACGCCATGATATCGGCAGGCGTTCCCGAGGCGACCACGTGTCCGCCGTTCACGCCCGCGCCGGGGCCCATGTCGATCACATAGTCGGCGGCACGGATTGTATCCTCGTCGTGTTCGACGACGATAACGGTATTGCCGATATCGCGTAGGCGCTCAAGCGTCTTGATCAGGCGCTCGTTATCGCGCTGATGAAGACCGATCGAGGGCTCGTCCAGAATATAGAGCACGCCCATGAGACCCGCGCCGATCTGCGTTGCCAGTCGAATACGCTGGGCCTCGCCACCAGAAAGCGTCGCCGAGGCACGATCGAGGGTCAGATAGTCGAGTCCGACATCGACCAGAAAGCGCAGGCGCTCCAGGATTTCCTTGACGATACGGCCGCCGATAAACTGTTGGCGCTCGGTGAGTTCCAGGCCCTCAAAAAACTCGAGCGACTCGCGGCACGATAGGCAGCAGACCTCGTAAATGGACTTACCGCCTACGGTAACGGCGAGCATCTCGGGGCGCAGACGAGCACCATGGCAACTCGAGCACGGCTCCTCGCGGATGTACTTCTCCAAGCGCGCCTTGGTGTTCTCATTCGTCGTCTCGGTATAGCGCTCGTACAGGATATTGCGCACGCCCGAGAACTTGGTGTCCCACTGGCTGCGACGGCCGTCGAGCTTTTGGTAGTCGACCGAGATCTTCGTATCGCCCAGGCCATCCAAGAATGCACGACGCACGCGAGGGGGCAAGTCCTCCCACGGCGTATCGGTGCTCACCTTAAAGTGTTTGCAGACCGCAGCAAAAATCTGCGGATAGTAGTTCGAATTGCCAAACAGGCTACCAAAGACTCCGTCGGCAATGGACTTCGAGGGGTCCTCGATCAGCGCCTCGGCATCAACGGTTTTCTTAAAGCCCAAGCCGTCGCACTCAGGACATGCGCCATAGGGAGCGTTAAACGAAAAATCACGCGGCTGAAGATCGTCAATGGAGTGTCCATGCTCCGGGCACGCCAAGGCCAACGAATACTCCAGCAGCTCGCCCTCGGTCCCCTCGGGAGCATCACGATCGGGCAGCATGTACACGTTTACATTGCCGTGAGCCAGCGCGGTCGCCTGCTCAACAGACTCGGCGATACGGCCCAGAGAGTTCTCACGGATCACGATGCGATCGACCACGACCTCGATATCGTGCTTGAACTTCTTGTCCAGATCGATCGGATCGTCGAGCGAGCGCACTTCACCGTCGACACGCACGCGGCTAAAGCCCTCGGCGCGAAGGTCCTCAAACAGTTTGGTGTACTCGCCTTTTCGCCCGCGCACCACCGGTGCCAGCACAAACGCGCGGCGGCCCTCCCCCGCCGCCAAGACCTTGTCGGCAACCTGGTCGGTCGTCTGACGCTCAATGACGCGGCCGCATTCGGGACAGTGCGGGGTGCCCACACGGGCGAACAGCAGGCGCAGATAGTCATAAATCTCGGTTACGGTGCCAACCGTCGAGCGAGGGTTTTTAGACGTCGTCTTTTGGTCGATCGACACCGCCGGCGAAAGGCCGTCGATTGAATCCAAGTCGGGTTTGTCCATCTGGCCCAAGAACTGGCGCGCATAACTCGAAAGGCTCTCGACGTATCGACGCTGGCCCTCGGCATAGATAGTGTCGAATGCCAGCGAACTCTTGCCCGAGCCAGAAAGACCGGTAATGACCACGAGTTGGTCACGCGGAATGGAAACATCGATATCACGGAGGTTGTGCTCACGGGCGCCGCGAATAACGATAGAAGAATCAGACATGGAAGCTCCTTGCCTCCTATTGCATCGAATCATACTGCCGATGAGTTTAGCGCACTCGACGCGCACAGATGTTCGTAATACAAGATTCGCAGACCTTTAGCTTTGCGTATCGGGCGCTTTGTTTCTCGAAATGCCGTGGAAAGGTTACAGTAATCTAATACTGAACTTAATTTGCTGTAACAGAGGAACGTCCATGACCGAAGATATCCCCCTTGAAATCACTTCGAGCGACATGGCCAATCTGCCCATATTCATCGCCGTCCTTATCGTGGCCGCCGTCGTCGTGCGCGTGTATTTTTCAATCAAACGCAACGAAAAGCCACCCATTGCCCGCGTCTTTTGGTGCGCGACGCTCCTCATCCCGCTCGGCGTGGTAGCTGCATGGGTTACGAATCAATTGCTCGTAAATGAGGGCAGCTCCCTATGGGTCCTTTCTTATTCGGCGCTCGGTGCCGCCGCCGTCATGCTTCTTGTCGAGCCCTTGGTTTCGGGACTTATCGACCAAACCGACCTTGCGACGGGAACGGTTGCCTGTATTTGCCGTGACATCCTTGTCATCGCCGCTGTTTCAGCGCTCTCGTTCGTTTCACTCGAAATTGCCTGCAACGAAACGTTCTATCGCATTCCCGCCAACTCATTCGGGTTTTCCGTCGGGCTGCTCGCGACGGTTCTGCTCTCCCTTTATTTGCTGGGACAGCGTCATGGAGGCGTCATGGCCCTCGTGCCCGTCGTCTGTTGCATCCTTGGCATTGCCGAGCACTTCGTCATAACGTTTAAAGGCGAAGCCATCCTGCCGAGCGATATCTTGGCCCTTGGCACCGCAATGGAAGTGAGCGAGGGATACGAGTTTACCTTTACCGCCGGAATCGTAACCTCTCTCGCCCTGCTGGAGATTTCCCTGGGGCTTCTTTCGCTTATCCGACCGCGAAAGCTCCGTACGCCCACCCATGTCTTCCCCGCAATCGCCACTAACCTCTGCGCTTTTCTGCTAGTGACCGTTGTGGGGCTCTCGAGCTTTTCCAGCATCGACTTGGAGCAGGCGCTGGATTTTGGATTTGACCGTTGGCAGCCCATCACCACGTATGCGTCCCAGGGTTTTATCACTTCGTTCACCGAAATGGTCAACGAGTTGCCCATTGAGAAGCCCGAAGACTATACGCCCGATGAGGCGCAGGGCATCGAACAGGAGCTCGCCGCCGCCTACGACAGCACATATGGCTCGAGCGAGCAGCGCGCGGCGGCCGTTGCCCAGTTCAATGAAATCAAGCCGACGATTGTTGCCGTCATGAACGAGAGTTTTAGCGACCTTTCGTGCTTTGAGCAGCTCCAGGCGGCCGGGTACACCGGCCCCGCATTCTACAACTCGCTTCCCGACACACTTGTTCGCGGCACCATGCTCGCTTCGGTCGCCGGTGGCGGAACGGCGAACTCCGAATTCGAATTTTTGACCGGAGCGACAACGGCCTTTGTCGGATTAGGCAAAATCCCCTATCAGCTGTATCAGATGAATGGCGTCAACAGCCTGGCAAAGGACCTTAAAGAGCTTGGGTATACCACTACCGCCATGCACCCGCAAAACCCCGTCAACTACCATCGAGATAAAATCTATCAGCAGCTGGGCTTTGGAGACTTTCTTTCAATCGGCGATTTCGAAGGTGCGCCCTATTACCATGCCGGCGTATGCGACTACGCCACCTACGACAAAATACTCGACCTGCTTAGAACCGACGAAGCCCCGCAGTTCATCTTTGACGTCACGATGCAAAATCACGGCGGCTACGACTATGGCACCGTTCCCGCCGAAGAGCTGACAAACTATTGGGTCGAGGGAGCCAGCGAGGGTGCCAATAGCGCGCTCAACACCTATCTCACCTGCATCAACGCATCCGACCGGGACCTCGAGTACTTTATCAACGAGCTCCGCAATATCGGCAGACCGGTTGTTCTTGTCTTTTTTGGCGACCATCAGCCGAGTGCCGCAACGACTCTCAACGACGAGCTGTACCCTCAGGAAGATACGGCAAGCCACGCTTTCCGTATCTATCAGTCGACATATCTCGTCTGGGCTAACTATGAGATCGCCGGCAATACCGAGCTCAACGTCTACGATACCGTCGGGGCAAACGAGATTGCGGCCATTACCCTTAATAAGATCGGCGCCCCGCTCACCAACTATCAAAAGGCTCTGCTTGCAACAAGGTCAGATGTGCCCACCATCAATGTCGCCGGCTATCTCGGCGCCGACGGGCTGCGCTACGACTTGGAATCTGAAGACAGCCCATACGCCTCGACGATCGACAAGCTGCAGCGCATGCAGTACCTCGAGTTTGCTAGCAAAGTTCAGTAAGCCCGCCCATTCGCTTGGGCCCATCGTATTGTAAGCGCGCTCGGCCCAAACGCATCGCAAATGACTCCCGCTCGCAAACGAGGGTACAATGACGCTCGTGTCACATCACGGGGCCCCGGCCCCAACATTTACAAAGGAGTCACACATGGGTTGCGAGCACGCACAGGCCGCCGGCGGACAAACGTCGCCGTCGCAATTTGAGGAGAACACGCTGTCCGAGGTCAAACGCGTCATCGCCGTGCTTTCCGGCAAGGGCGGTGTCGGCAAGTCGTTTGTCACCGGTGCCATCGCCACCGAGCTTGCCCGTCACGGCCACAAGGTCGGCGTCCTCGATGCCGACATCACCGGTCCCTCTATCCCCAAGATGTTCGGTATGAGCGGACGCCACGTCCATGCCCTTGGCAACCTTATGCTGCCCGAAATCTCCGAGCACGGCGTCAAGGTCATGAGCTCCAACCTGCTGCTCCAAAACGAGACCGACCCCGTCCTTTGGCGCGGTCCGGTCATCGCAGGCGCCATTAGGCAGTTCTGGAGCGAGACCTCGTGGGGTCCCATCGACTACCTGCTGGTCGACATGCCTCCGGGAACAGGCGACGTCGCGCTCACCGTCTTCCAGTCGCTGCCCGTCGACGGCATCGTCATCGTCACGAGCCCGCAGGATCTGGTCTCGATGATCGTCGCCAAGGCGGTCAACATGGCCGAGAAGATGAACGTCCCCATTCTGGGAATCGTCGAAAATATGAGCTATATCGAGTGCCCCGATTGCGGCAAGAAGATCGAAGTCTTTGGCAAGAGCAAGCTCCCCGAGGTCGCCGAGCGTTACAACCTCGAGATCCTAGGGCAGCTTCCCATCAATCCGGCACTCGCCGAGGCCTGCGATAAGGGTGAAGTCGAGACCGCGCTGCCCGATGGCATGCTGCCCAAGGCCGTCTCTGCCGTCGAGGCCATTGCCCCGCACGAGACCGCCGAGGCCTAAGTGAACACAAACGCCTCCTATGACGTCTTGGTAATCGGCGGCGGGGCCTCGGGTCTCGCCGCCGCCATTACTGCCGCACGCGCAGGCAAAAGCGCCTGCATCGTTGAGCGCGATGTTGCCTGTGGCCTTAAACTCCTTGCGACCGGCAACGGCCGTTGCAACCTTTCCAACGAATCAATTGATTTCCAGCGGTACAACCACCCCGCATTCGTCGAATCCGTCATGGGCCCCCAACCCGAACAAGAGCTTATGGGTTTCTTCTCCTCGCTGGGTATCATGACAACCTCCGAGGAAGGCCGACTGTACCCGCGCTCCCTTCGCGCCGAATCGGTGCGCGACGCGCTTCTCAACGTTTGCGACCGCCTAGGTATCACCTTAATCTGCGGAGCCAACGTTGCCTCGGCGCACAAAGCTTCCGAAGGCTGGGCACTCCAAATAGACCGTCCAGCGCGGGTGCTCAAGGCAAAAAAGCACGACGACCGAAAATCGGAGCTCCGCTCGCTTCGGAAAGCGCTCGCCGATGTCCCTCGCAAGAACGAGGCCCTGCAGGCACATGCCGTAATTATCGCCACGGGCGGCAACCCCACCGGTATCGCCGATACGTTTCGCCTTCCCCTCACTTCGCTGCGCCCCATCCTCTGCCCCGTATCGGCAACGGTCGTTGGCGATCGGGCGGCACTCAAGACGTTGGACGGCCTGCGCGTCCGCGCCCGCTTGACGCTCGCCCGCAATCATAATGAGCTCTGGCACGAAGACGGTGAAGTGCTGTTTCGAACCTTCGGCATCTCGGGCGTCGCTGTCTTCAACCTCTCCCGTCGTATCCAGCGCGGCGATACGATCCTGCTCGACGTTTTCCCCGACCTCTCTAAAGACGAATTGCTCGAGCAGCTCAACCGGCGCATTGAGCTGCTCGGCGGCTTTTCACCCCGCGATCCCCGTTGGCTCGACGGCATGCTCGCCCCGCAACTCTCCCACGTCGTCTGCACAGCGTTCGAGCAGTGCCATCCAGGCTCCAACGATGTCATCCACCTGGTCTCGATTCTCAAGCACTTTAAGCTGTTTGCCGAGGGAACGACCGATGAGCGCTCGGCGCAGGTCACGCGTGGTGGCATATCTGTCGAGAGCATCTCGACACCCAGTCTACGCGTGCGCAGCGTTGTCGACGCCCCGCTTTACGTCTGCGGTGAAGCGCTCGACATCGACGCCGATTGCGGAGGCTTTAACCTTGCGTGGGCCTGGATCTCGGGCATTCGCGCTGCAAGCAGCCTGTAGCCGCGCAGTCTATAATCAAAAACGCATTCGGGCCGTCTGGGATACCGGACGGCCTCTTTCTTGCCTCTAAGGAGACCTCGATGATTGAAATCACCCAAGTCAACGCGTCGCTCGATGAAGCCGGCGATGAAAATGCCTGTCTCATTGTTGGCAAGCGAGTCGCCAAGCGCGTCCTACGTTGCAAGGACTCCGAGATCAAGTCCATCGAGCTCCACCGCAAGTCAATCGACGCTCGCAAAAAACGAGACGTCCATTTTATCCTGAGTTTTCTTGTTGAGCTGACTAGTCCCCACCTCGAGCGAGAAGCGGTCGACAGCGTTGCCGAGCGTGACCGCTCGCGCGTACGCGCGATAGAAGACGATGAGCCTTCATTCCCCTCCCCCGCCTCCGACGCGCCTCAAGAACGCCCTGTCGTTGTCGGCGCCGGATGCGCCGGCCTTTTCGCTGCGCTTACGCTCGCCGAAGCAGGTCTTAAGCCCTTGCTCATCGAGCGCGGCGACCCGGCATTTCGCCGCTCGCGGGCGATCGACCTCTTTCTAAAGGAGCGCATCCTCGACCCCGAGAGCAATATCCAGTTTGGCCTGGGCGGCGCGGGGACTTTCTCGGACGGCAAGCTCAATACGGGAACCAAAAATCCCGCCCATCGCCTTATCCTCGAAACCTTCGTCGAGGCGGGTGCGCCCCGCGATATTCTGTGGGATGCCAAGCCGCACATTGGCTCCGACATCCTTCCCACGGTTGTCACCGCTATATCCCAGCGCATCGAGCAGCTCGGAGGTGTCGTCCGTTATCGAACGAAGCTCGTCGACATTCGCATCGACGCGTCTGGCGCCATCACCGGTATTGATGTCCAATCGTCCCAAGACGCCGCTTGCGAGCCAATCGAGACAAAGCACCTCATCCTCGCCTGCGGGCATTCTGCTCGCGATATTTTTGAGCTCCTTAAGGACCACAACGTGGCCCTCGCACAAAAGACCTTTGCCATGGGCGTTCGCATCGAGCATCCGCAGCGCGACATCGACCGTGCCCAATACGGAGCCTCGGCGGGACATCCTGCCCTCGGAGCAGCCCCCTACAAGCTCGTCGCCCATCTTCCCAACGGCCGCAGCGTGTTCTCGTTTTGCATGTGCCCCGGCGGACAGGTTGTCGCCGCCTCTTCCGAACAGGGCCACCTGTGCGTCAACGGCGCCAGTCTTAATGCCCGCGACGGACGCAACGCAAATGCCGCCCTGCTCGTTAACGTCACGCCCGAGGACCTTCCCAACGATGACCCGCTCGCCGGCATCGAGCTCCAGCGTGCCTGCGAGGCGGCCGCTTATCGCCTGGGCGGTTCCAGCTGGAACGCACCGGCACAGCTCGTCGGAGATTTCCTCGCAGGACGCGCCAGCAAGGCGCCCGGAAAGGTAAAACCTACCTATCCGCTCGGTGTGACCTGGACGGCAATTGACGAAGCCCTGCCGCAGCATATCGTCGAGTCGCTCCGTCTGGGACTTCCCCTACTCGGAAAAAAACTACGAGGCTACGACCGCCCCGATGCCGTTCTTACCGGCGTGGAGACTCGCTCGAGCTCACCGGTCACCGTCACCCGAGACCGAACATGCCATGCCGTGTCGACCCCGGGCCTCTACCCTTGTGGTGAGGGAGCTGGATATGCCGGCGGCATCATGAGCGCGGCCACCGACGGCATCCGTTGTGCCGAAGCCCTGATCGCAGACCTCTAACGCACGAATTCCAGCGCGCAAAAGACACAGGCCCCAAGCTCCACAGGGAACTCGGGGCCTGTTCGCTATTTCTTAAACCGTGCACCCTGGCGTTTTCTGCCCGATGCGAACGTGGAACCCTTGCGGGCCTGCGAACGTAAACGCTCAATCGTCTCGTCCTCAGACGCGCCCTCGAGCATCGCCCGAATCTGAACGACGGCATCGCGCAGGCGCGCCGCCTCCTCAAAGTCCATGGCGGCAGAAGCGTTACGCATATCCTCTTCCATGGTTTCGACAATCCGCACAAGCTCGTCATGCGGCAGTTCTTCCAACTGCTCCGCAAGTGTCTGCTCGGGCGCCACCGTTTCCGGCACGCCACCCTCGCCCGACTCATCGGGCGTATAGAATGCGCCATGGCCAAGAGAGTCGCCCTTCGAGCGCCCCTTGGAACCCACGGTTTTTTCGGCCTCGGCAATAAAACTTGAGATGTCGTTGATGGCCTTGCGCACCGTCTTGGGCACAATGCCATACTCTTCGTTATATGCCATCTGAATCTCGCGACGGCGCTGCGTCTCCTCGATGGCCTCTTTCATCGAATCGGTCACAACGTCTGCATACATGATGACTTCACCATCGGCGTTACGGGCCGCGCGGCCAATCGTCTGAATCAGCGAACGGCGGTTGCGCAAGAAGCCTTCCTTATCGGCATCGAGAATTGCCACCAGTGAGACCTCGGGAAGATCCAAGCCCTCGCGAAGCAGGTTGATGCCAACGAGAACATCAATCTTTCCCTCGCGCAGCGTTCGCAGGATCTCGACACGGTCCATCGTCGCTGTATCGGAGTGCATGTAATTGACCTTAATGCCGGCATCAAGCAGATGGTCGGTCAGGTCCTCGGCCATGCGCTTGGTGAGCGTGGTCACCAGCACGCGCTCCTTGCGGGCAACGCGCTCGCGAATCTCGTCCTCAAGATCGTCAATCTGCCCACGAACCGGACGCACATCGATCTTGGGGTCGAGCAGACCGGTTGGACGAATAATCTGCTCAACGTCGTTTTGGCTCACCCGCAGCTCGTAGTCGCCCGGTGTGGCCGAAACATAGATAAACTGGGGTATCCTTGCCTCAAACTCATCGAAACGAAGCGGGCGGTTATCGAGTGCCGAAGGAAGGCGAAAACCATGCTCCACCAGCGTCACCTTACGCGAGCGGTCACCTTCGTGCATGCCGCGAATCTGCGGCACCGTCACATGGCTCTCATCGATGATGCAGAGCATATCCTTGGGAAAGTAATCGATTAGGGTAAACGGCGGCTCACCCGGCTTGCGACCGTCCAGATGACGCGAGTAGTTCTCGATGCCGTTGCAAAAACCCATCGTCTCGAGCATCTCAAGATCATAATCGGTGCGCTGCTGCAGACGCTGCGCCTCGAGCAACTTATCAGTCGCCTTGAGCTCCGCCACGCGCTTCTCGCACTCTTCGCTGATCGATTTCAGAGCCGCCTTGACCTTCGGCTTCTCGGTCACGTAGTGCGATGCCGGCCATACGGGGATGGCCTCGTACTCACGAAGCATCTCACCGGTAACCTCATCGATCTCGGCAATCAGCTCGACCTCGTCGCCAAAGAACTCAAACCGCAACGGATGCTCGGCATAAGGCGGATACACGTCGACAACATCGCCGCGCACGCGGAACGTGCCGCGCGCCAGGTCATAGTCATTGCGATCATATTGAATGTCGATAAGTGCATGGATAAAGTCATCGCGCTCGAGCGGCACCTTCTTGTCGACGTTTGGAGCCAGACCCGCATAGTCCTCAGGAGAGCCAATGCCATAGATACACGAGACCGATGCGACAACGATCACATCGCGTCGAGATAGCAGCGATGCGGTCGCCTGATGGCGCAGCATCTCGACCTCTTCGTTAATCGAGGAGTCTTTCTCGATATATGTATCGCTTTGCGGCACATACGCCTCGGGCTGATAGTAGTCGTAGTACGAGACAAAGTAGACCACAGCGTTGTTGGGAAAGAACTCTTTGAGCTCGCTCGCAAGCTGAGCGGCGAGCGTTTTATTGGGAGCCATGACCAGCGTCGGCTTCCCCAGGGCCTCAATAGTCTTAGCCATCGTGAAGGTCTTGCCCGAACCAGTCACGCCCAGCAAAACCTGATAGCGATCTCCGTCCCTCACACCCTGCACAAGCGACTCAATGGCCTTAGGCTGGGAACCAGCGGGCTCGTATGGAGACACGACCTCAAACGGCACCTCAGAGCCCTCAACGCCAAAACGTTTGAGCTCTCCTCCAACACGCTCAACTTCAAATTCCGCCATGGATACTCCTAACTCATATATCTGCAGTATACGCAGGCGGCAGGCATAGTCCTATACGAACCGATCGGGATAGAGGGTCTTGTAGCGAACCCAGGCATTATTGACACGAATCAGATACGCCTGCGTCTCGGGAAAGGTGATTGCATTATGAAGCGACGTGCTCTGCTGCGCCCATCCGTCGACATTGCCCATGCCGGCGTTATAGGCGGCAATGGCGCTGTCAGTCGACCCGTTAAAATACGTTAGAAGATACGAAAGATACGCACAGCCAAACTCGATGTTCGTAGCGGGATCGTTAAGGTTGTCGGCGGAATACTCGCTACCATCGACAAGACCCTTGGCAATCATATCCTGGGCAGTCTCGGGCATCAGCTGCATCAATCCCCGAGCGCCTTGATTCGACTCAGCCTCGGGATCCCAATTCGATTCCGACTTTATGACAGCACACACCAGATATGGATCAAGATTGTGCGAAATGCTCGATTGCTTTGCATACGCCTCGTAGTCAATTGGATACAAAGGCTTAAAGAAGGCGGCAGGAGCATACGAATAGACGAGCGAAATAAAGCCGAAGACGAGCACAACGGCAAGTGGCGCAACGCGATACCACGTAAAGAAACGTGTCTTAGGCATCGGCCTCCTCCTTATCCGTTACATCCCCGAAGCCATGGCGCACAAGCCATGCGTCCAGTTGTTCAAAGAGCGAATTATCGCCTCCCGCATTATCGATTACCGTCGTAGCGAGATTGCAAAGCGAAGCCTCATCAGGTTGGCATGCAGAGCGAGCATCAAAATCAGAGGACTCCATACCACGATGAATGGCACGCTCGCGACGAACTGCCAAAGGAGCACTGATAACCAGAATTTCATCAGCCAGGCCAAAAGCATCCTCAAAACCAGTCGGGGCAGAAACCTCGACAACCGCAAAGGGATAACGGGGGGACGAAACCGTACAACAAACCGGATCGAGAATCCTAAGCGAAAGCTGTTCAATGAGAACGGGGTGCACAAGGTCATTGAGCCGTGCGACCGAATCAGGAGAAGCGAAAGCTCGAGAAGCGAGGATGTTACGGCGAACGCCGCCCTCCTCGTCCAAAATATCCCAGCCAAATTCTTCCGCGAGGGCATTGACGATATCGGAGCCTGGCACATACAGCGATTTGGCAAGTTCGTCCAGATCGATGAGCATGGCGCCATGAGATTCGAGATAGCGGCAGGCAGTCGACTTACCCGAAGCAATATTGCCCAAGACAAAAACGGTAAACATCAAGTCCTCCCTAACGCCAATGGGAGTTATTATCGCGCAAATACAAAAGAAGGACTCAAAATACAGCCAAACAGTAAGACAAGCTAAGAGAAGGCGAGTTCTTGTATTACAGCTCTCTATAAAACGCAAAAAAGGGGGAGGCCGCGAGGCCTCCCCCTTTTTCAGTTTCGATGACGGCTCGGTGCCGTCCACCGGTCAGCGGCGCCCTGGCCTCCCACGGGCTGGCCCCGCAGTACTCTCGGCGCGATGGGGCTTAGCTTCCGGGTTCGGAACGGGGCCGGGCGTGCCCCCCATGCTCTGGCCGCTGACCGGTGGGCGGCGCCCACCGTTACGGTGTCCTGGGTCTCATCTACGTGCCCTGGGGGCCGCATGGCGCATAGGAAAGATCTGACTCGGGGGCATCCTCGTGCCCGGACCGCGCGCATGAGCGCTCAGTCCCGCGGGCCGCGAGGTGCGGTTCCGGAAGAGCTCGGGCGATTAGTGCGGCTCGGCTGAGGACGTCGCCGCCCTTGCACCTGCCGTCTATCGACCAGGTAGTCTACCTGGGCCCTTACCGGAAGGAGAACTAATCCCTGGAACGGCTTCCCGCTTAGATGCCTTCAGCGGTTATCCGCGCCGCACGCGGCTACCCGGCCGTGCCGTTGGTCGACAACCGGTTCACCGGAGGTGCGTCCACCCCGGTCCTCTCGTACTGGGGGCAGCCTCCATCGATTCTCCTGCGCCCACGGAGGATAGGGACCGAACTGTCTCACGACGTTCTGAACCCAGCTCGCGTACCGCTTTAAACGGCGAACAGCCGTACCCTTGGGACCTGCTCCAGCCCCAGGATGCGATGAGCCGACATCGAGGTGCCAAACCTTGCCGTCGATGTGGACTCTTGGGCAAGATCAGCCTGTTATCCCCGGAGTACCTTTTATCCGTTGAGCGACGGCCCACCCACTCGGGGCCGCCGGATCACTAGAGCCTGCTTTCGCACCTGCTCGGCTTGTGGGCCTCGCAGTCAAGCCCGCTTGTACTCTTGCATTCAAAAGGACGGTTGCCGACCGTCCCGAGCGGACCTTCGCGCGCCTCCGTTACCCTTTAGGAGGCGACCGCCCCAGTCAAACTGCCCGCCTGGCACGGTCCCCGAGCCGGTTGACGGCCTCGGGTTAGGACGCCGGTCGCGCGAGGGCAGTATTCCAAGGGCGGCTCCCCGGGGGCTGGCGCCTCCGGATCTGTGCCTCCTGCCTATCCTCTACACGCGGGACCAGCGGCCAATGCCAAGCTGCAGTGAAGGTTCACGGGGTCTTTCCGTCCTTCCGCGGGTAAGTCGCATCTTCACGACCAGTGCAATTTCACCGGGTCCATGGTCGAGACAGCGCCCAAGTCGTTGCGCCTTTCGTGCAGGTCGGAACTTACCCGACAAGGAATTTCGCTACCTTAGGACCGTTATAGTTACGGCCGCCGTTTACCGGGGCTTGGCTTCGGGGCTTCGCCGAATCGGCTAACTCCTCCGCGTGACCTTCCGGCACCGGGCAGGCGTCAGACCCTATACGTCGCCTTGCGGCTTCTGCAGAGTCCTGTGTTTTTGGTAAACAGTCGCTTGGGCCTCTCCACTGCGGCCCGCCTCCGCTCCCGGAGCAAGTCCGTTCACGTACGCGCGGGCACCCCTTCTCCCGAAGTTACGGGGCCATTGTGCCGAGTTCCTTGACCATGGTTGACCCGATCGCCTCGGTATGTTCTACCCACCCACCTGTGTCGGTTTGCGGTACGGGCGCGCACGCGCCTGCCTAGGGGTTTTTCTAGGGACCTCGGGCTCACTCGCTTCGCTCAGTCGCTTCGTCCGGAGCCTCGCCCTTCTGCGGACCGGATTTCCCTGGTCCGCGGGCCGCGCTCCATCACGGGGACGTCCAGAACCCCGCCGAGCCACCCCCATCCGTCGCCCCGTCGGTCGTAGCGCCGCGTGCGCGGTGCAGGAATGTCTGCCTGCTGCGCGTCGGCTACGCCTACCGGCCTCGCCTTAGCCCCCGACTGACCCTGGGAGGATTAGCCTTGCCCAGGAAACCTCGGGTTCACGGCGGACGAGTTACTCTCTCGTCTCTCGCTACTCATGCCAGCATTCTCACTCCCATGCGCTCCACCGTCGGTCGCCCTCCGGCTTCTCCGCCCATGGGAAGCTCCCCTACCGATTCTAATGAATTAAAATCCCGCCGCTTCGGTGTCCAGCTTAGCCCCGTGTATTGTCGGCGCATGTCCACTCGACCAGTGAGCTGTTACGCACTCTTTGAATGGATGGCTGCTTCTAAGCCAACATCCTGGTTGTCTGGGCGGACGCACATCCTTTGCCACTCGGCTGGAACTTGGGGACCTTAGCGGGCGGTCCGGGCTGTTTCCCTCTCGAGCACACAGCTTAGCCCACATGCTCTGACTGCCGCGCTCTGGGCCGCCGGCATTCGGAGTTCGGTTGGATTCGGTAGGCGGCGAAGCCCCCTCGTCCATCCGGTGCTCTACCTCCGGCGGTGAACGCGCGACGCTAGCCCTAAAGCTATTTCGGGGAGAACGAGATATCTCCGGGTTTGATTGGCCTTTCACCCCTATCCGCAGGTCATCGCCGCCGTTTTCAACCGACGTGCGTTCGGCCCTCCACGGGGTCTTACCCCCGCTTCAGCCTGCCCACGGATAGCTCACCCGGCTTCGCGTCCGCGGCGCGGGACTCAAGTCGCCCTGTTAAGGCTCGCTTTCGCTTCGGCTCCCTTTCGGTTAACCTCGCCCCGCGCCAGCGACTCGCTGGCTCATTCTACAAAAGGCACGCCGTCACACCATAAAGGTGCTCCGACTGCTCGTGGGCGCACGGTTTCAGGTACTGTTTCACTCCCCTCCCGGGGTGCTTTTCACCTTTCCCTCACGGTACTGGTGCGCTATCGGTCACAGGGTAGTACTCAGGCTTGGATGGTGGTCCACCCAGGTTCGGACCGGGTTTCACGTGCCCGGCCCTACTCAGGGACCGCGTCGCGCCGTCCGGTCTGGGTTCGCGTACGGGGCTGTCACCCGCTGCGGCCGGCCCTCCCATGCCGTTCCGCTCCCCAGCCGGACCTGCGCCCGGGGGCGGCAGCCCCCGGATGCGCGGCCCTGCAACCCCGTCGGCGGAACCCCTGCCGGGTATGCCCGCTCGACGGTTTGGCCATCGGTCCCCTTTCGCTCGCCGCTACTCGGGGAGTCTCGAGATTGATTTCCTCTCCTCCGGGTACTTAGATGTTTCAGTTCCCCGGGTTGTCCTCCCCACCCCTATGTGTTCGGGGTGGGGATATCCACACCGCTGTGGATGGGTTCGCCCATTCGGAGACCCCCGGGTCGAAGGATGTGTGCTCCTCGCCGGGGATTATCGCAGCTTGCCGCGTCCTTCATCGGCTCCCTGTGCCAAGGCATCCGCCGTGCGCCCGTGGTATCTTGCGGGACCGCATCGGGCCCGCGGGATATCCACGTGTCGCTAATTAAGTTAAATTAATCGATATCATGAATAGCGCTCGTATGTCGCAATTCGGGTATCTCATACCGCGGCACAGTCTTCACTGTGCTCGCGATCAGATGCTCCTCACTCATTTATAAGTGAATTCTTCTTGTTTGGATCGGATGAATGATTGCTATCATTCTGTCTGATAAATCGCAGAAAAGAATCGAGTCTGGAAGAATGATCTTCCATCTCTCTCCTATCGCTATGCGGCTCTCAAGGTACGCGGGTGCGACCCCGGGGACCGGGTGCTGCGGGGAATCATCCGTGGCGGGACATCTACCGGACGGGCTCCTGCCCTCTATTCGAGTTAAAGTTTGTCTCTCTAAGAATTAATCTCCCTAGAAAGGAGGTGATCCAGCCGCACCTTCCGGTACGGCTACCTTGTTACGACTTCACCCCCCTCACCCTCCACACCTTCGGCGCCTCCCCCCTTGCGGTTGGGCCGGCGACTTCGGGTGCAGACGACTCGGGTGGTGTGACGGGCGGTGTGTACAAGGCCCGGGAACGCATTCACCGCGGCATGCTGATCCGCGATTACTAGCAACTCCGACTTCATGGGGGCGGGTTGCAGCCCCCAATCCGAACTGGGGCCGGCTTTCCGGGATCCGCTCCCCCTCGCGGGGTGGCATCCCTCTGTACCGGCCATTGTAGCACGTGTGCAGCCCAGGGCATAAGGGGCATGATGACTTGACGTCGTCCCCGCCCTCCTCCGCCTTGACGGCGGCGGTCCCGCGTGGGTTCCCGGCATCACCCGATGGCAACACGCGGCGGGGGTTGCGCTCGTTGCGGGACTTAACCCAACATCTCACGACACGAGCTGACGACAGCCATGCACCACCTGTATGGGCTCCTCTCGGCCACGGGGTCTCCCCCGCTTCACCCATATGTCAAGCCCTGGTAAGGTTCTTCGCGTTGCTTCGAATTAAGCCACATGCTCCGCTGCTTGTGCGGGCCCCCGTCAATTCCTTTGAGTTTTAGCCTTGCGGCCGTACTCCCCAGGCGGGACGCTTAATGCGTTGGCTGCGGCACGGGGGGATCGTCCCCCCACACCTAGCGTCCATCGTTTACGGCTGGGACTACCAGGGTATCTAATCCTGTTCGCTCCCCCAGCTTTCGCGCCTCAGCGTCGGTCTCGGCCCAGAGGGCCGCCTTCGCCACCGGTGTTCCACCCGATATCTGCGCATTCCACCGCTACACCGGGTGTTCCACCCTCCCCTACCGGACCCAAGCCGCGGAGGTTCCGGGGGCTTCGGGGGGTTGAGCCCCCCGCTTCGACCCCCGGCCTGCCGGGCCGCCTACGCGCGCTTTACGCCCAATGAATCCGGATAACGCTCGCCCCCTACGTATTACCGCGGCTGCTGGCACGTAGTTAGCCGGGGCTTCTTCTGCAGGTACAGTCTTGACTCTTCCCTGCTGAAAGCGGTTTACGACCCGAAGGCCTCCGTCCCGCACGCGGCGTCGCTGCGTCAGGGTTCCCCCCATTGCGCAAGATTCCCCACTGCTGCCTCCCGTAGGAGTCTGGGCCGTGTCTCAGTCCCAATCTGGCCGGTCGGTCTCTCAACCCGGCTACCCGTTGTCGGCACGGTGGGCCGTCACCCCGCCGTCTACCTGATGGGCCGCGGAGCCATCCCCTCCCGTCGGGGCTTTAGCCGGGGTGCCATGCGGCACCCCGGGGTATCCGGTATTACCCGTCCTTTCGGGCGGCTATCCCGGGGGAGGGGGCAGGTTCTCCACGTGTTACTCAGCCGTTCGCCACTCGCTTCCCTCCGGAGAGGGGTGCCGTTCGACTTGCATGTGTTAGGCGCGCCGCCAGCGTTCATCCTGAGCCAGGATCGAACTCTCCGTCCAAAATAAATGGGCTTCGAGCCCGTCCGGTCCTCACAACTATTAGCTGATCGGTTCCGTTCGATTCATATGGTTCTAGTATAGGAAAAGGAATTTCTCGGGGCCGCCTCTCGGCGGCCTTGCGAAAAACAAATCCAAGTTAGACCATTTCAAATGGTTCGATGTCTGCCCGGATGCGACACTGAAGTGAGTGTCCATCCTCGCAGTATCCGGTTCTCAAGGTGCACGCCTGCGCTGGTTCCCGGTTGCACCGGGCCGCGCGGCAAGGAGATATATTGCCAGACCGCGAAGCGATGTGGGACGTCAATTCCACTCTTCACAAGTCCTACACAATACATCGCTTTCTATATAAGTAATAGAAAGGCTGGTGCAGAAATACTGCACGTATCAGATGATGACCCTTCGGTTAAGAGATATATAAAGATCGGTCACCTGTAAGTGTCTATCTACCCGCGCTTTTGCTATATAAACCAGCGCTGTAGATAAAAAGAGGGAGCGCCGCGCACAACGCGACACTCCCCTAGCGATTCAAGAGAATCAATTAGGCCTCGAGAGCCTTCTTGGCGATGGCAGCCAGCTCGTTGAAGGACTCGATGTCCTCGTAAGCCATCTGAGCCAGGACCTTGCGGTCGAGCTCGATACCGGCAACCTTCAGGCCGTGCATGAACTGAGAGTAAGAGATGTCGTTCAGGCGAGCGGCAGCGTTGATACGGGTGATCCAGAGAGAGCGGATCTCGCGCTTCTTGTTGCGGCGATCACGATACTGATACTGCAGGGAGTGCTGGACCTGCTCTTTAGCATGCTTGTAAGTACGCGAAGCGGCACCGTAGTAACCCTTCGCACGGTGCATAACGGTACGGCGCTTCTTCTTGGCGGCAACAGCGCGCTTAATACGTGCCATGTTCTATCAACTCCTAGACGGTTAAACGAAAAACGGGAACGCGAACTTAGGCGAGACGCGACTTGATGACCTTGCGGTCGGCAGCGGCGATCTCGGTCTCCTGACGGAAGCCACGCTTACGCTTGGTGGACTTCTTGCTCAGGATATGGCTCTTGAAAGCCTTGGCGCGCATAAGCTTGCCGGTACCAGTCTTGCGGAAACGCTTCTTGGTGCCGCTGTGGGACTTCATCTTAGGCATGAAATACTCCTTAATCGGTTACAGAACACTAGTTACTTAGTATCGCTTGCCGCTTTATCCTCATCAAAGGCGCCCTTAATCGGGGCGAGCAGCATAAGCATGTTACGGCCTTCCATCTTAGGCTTGGACTCGACCGTAGCGTAAGGCTTGAGATCCTCGGCGAGACGCTCGAGAACGTTAAGACCCTGCTCCGGGTGAGCCATCTCACGGCCGCGGAACATGATGGTAATCTTAACGCGTGCGCCCTTCTTGAGGAAACGCAGAACGTGGCCCTTCTTGGTCTCGTAGTCGCCAACGTCAATCTTGGGTCGGAACTTCATTTCCTTGACCTCGACCTTGGACTGGTTCTTACGAGCAGCCTTGGCCTTCATGGCCTGCTGGTACTTGAACTTACCGTAGTCCATGACCTTGCAGACCGGCGGCTCCGCGTTGGGAGCGATCTCGACCAGGTCGAGACCCTGATCGTCGGCGACACGCTGAGCATCGCGGATGGCGAACAGGCCGAGCTGAGAGCCATCGACGCCAATCAAACGGCACGAAGATGCAGTAATCTCGTCGTTGATGCGGGTGTCATCAGACTTAGCTATTTTCCCTACCTCCATTCATAAAAAAATAACCCGGCGCTTCTTTGCAACCAGGTCGTACACATAGACATCCTCGGCATGAGGAAGAGACTCTAAGTTGTATGACCAGTCAGCTGCTCGTTGGCGCCAAAAGGTGGGAACCCTCGGGTTCCTCTTTAGGGCATTGTGAGAACAACGCCTCGGAGATAATAACACGTACCGTGCGTTATCACATTACGTACACGAAAAAGGGGCCTTGACCCCCTTGAAGCGCAGGCGCATGTATGGTGCCCGAGGCGAGACTCGAAGGGCCTTCGCTTCGCGAAGCCCCGGGCTTCGGACACACGGCGCCCTCGCCACGCTCCGCTACAAACAGGCCGCTGGCCTGTTTGCCTAACGCTCCGCGCGCTCACGCGAGTTCGGCACGAAAAAGGGGGCCTTGACCCCCTTGACGCTCACTTGCATGTATGGTGCCCGAGGCGAGACTCGAACTCGCACGTTGTTGCCAACGGTGGATTTTGAGTCCACTGCGTCTGCCAATTCCGCCACTCGGGCACGTAATGCGTGAGTTAGTTTATCACAGCTTTCTGTTGATTAGTCCGAAAATGGAACTTCAAGCATTTCGATAAGCTCAATCTTACGCAACATCTCCCGCTGACGGCATCCACGTCCGTCAACCGAGGCCTCGCCCATCTGGTTGTCATAGGGATCCTCACGCATGCCATCAGATACAGGGAATAAGTCCGCTTGGAACTGGGAGTTTGCCACCATGCGCCACGGATCGAGGTTGCCAAAGTAATGCTGGCGACGCCACTCCTCCCCCATTCTGCGCGCAGAGGAACCAAACGAAATATCGGCGTTAAGCCAACCGGTCCGAGGTGTGTAGAACTCGGCCCAGTCGTGTGGCCCCACCGAATCGGGCGCGACATACAGGCCGCTCTGCCAACGGGCAGGCACGCCCGCGATGCGGCACATGGTGATAAACGTGAGCGCCATAACGCCGCAATCGCCGCGGAGCGAGTGTGCACAGTCATCGGCGATGGAACCCAAAAGCAGATATGGTGGCTGATAGCGATAGTCGATATGTTGCGTCAGATAATCATAGATGGCGCGAGCACGGTCGAGCGGATCCTCGAGCCCGTCAATAACACGCTCCGTCAACTGTCGCAGGTACGGCGTAAACGCAATGTGCGGACGGTCCTCGGAAGTGTCCTCGGGCAGCGGCGTGTCCATGCACGGGCGTTCGGGCAGCGCACCTCCATAAATGTCGCAGAAGGCAACATTAATGTGATAACGATAGGTTACCGAGAACGAGCGCTCGGTCGAAGAACACCATGAAGCGGTGCGCGCCGGCGCATCCTCGGGGGCAACATGCCCCTCCGGCGTCATATCGAGAACTTCGACCTGAGACTGTTGACGGCAGGCGGCAGCAACGGGAAGCCACGCGCGAACGGCCTCCCCCTCAAGAGCACCGGGAACAGACACGGACGCCTTAAGAGTAATGACGCGAGACAGCCCATTCTGCGATTCCATCTCCTTGAGCATCTGGTTGCGCAGCGCAATTCCGTCCGCAGGATCAGGACGCATGCCGGGGACCTCTTTGGGATACACGCGAAGCGAATTGAGGAAGTTATCGAGAACGAATAGCTCACCATCGATAAAGCGCCAGTCAATACGCTTGCGATCAATCAGGTCGTCAAACTGCTCTTCGGTAAACTCTGGCCACTCCTCGCGAATCATCGCAATGGCTCGATCACGCGGCACCGAAAAATGAAGCGGCGTCTCGAGCATGCGATACCGCTCGGCACGAACGCAGGCAGCAAGCGAGGAATCGGGATCTTGGGCAAGTAGGCGGTCGCAAGCCTCAATAGCCTGCGAAAGATACCCCGCGTCCTTTAAACGCAGGATCTCGGGTGGCAAGCCAATATCTAGAAAACAGAAGTCATCATTGCAAACATCAACAGAGCAACCAACCGGCCCCTCGTCAATAACCTTCCCATCCGAAGGCAGCACATTAATAACAGCCATGCCAAACTCCAAGTCATTAGAACTCTTGAAGTCCATTGTAGCGAGATAAAAAAGAAAGCCCCAACAAGGGAGCCATCAACACCGCCGAGCGGTAGTCAAAAAATGAATTCAGCCCAGTAACCCTGTAGCGAGTTAACGAAGGAAGCCCCGTTCACCCGGAGCTTTTCCCATTGCGCGACTTCTGGCAAAGCCAGGTGAGCGCAAGGGAAAAGCATAGGGTGAACGGGGCCTCCGACGGAAAAGTTAAACCGCTACTTACGCCTTGTTGACGGAACCAAACTCCTCCATGAGCTCCTTGGTGCGGGCAACGATGTTGTCGCGACCAGGCTTGAGGAGCTTGCGGGGGTCAAAGCCCTTACCCTGCTGATCCTTGCCAGCCTCGATGTACTCGCGGACGCCCTTGGCGAAGACGAGCTGCAGGTCGGTGTTGACGTTGATCTTGGAGATGCCCAGGGAGATGGCCTTCTTGATCTGATCCTCGGGGATGCCGGTACCACCGTGCAGGACGAGGGGCAGGTCGCCAGTCTGAGCCTTGATCTCGCCCAGACGCTCGAAGGAAAGGCCGGCCCAGTCGGCGGGATACACGCCGTGGATGTTGCCGATGCCGCAGGCGAGGAAGTCGACGCCCAGGTCAGCAATCTGCTTGCACTCAGCAGGATCAGCGAGCTCGCCGCTGGAGGTCACGCCGTCCTCGGTGCCGCCGATGCCGCCGACCTCGGCCTCGATGGACATGCCCTTGGAGTGGGCAAGCTCAACGAGCTCCTTGGTACGGTCGAGGTTAAGCTGGAAGGTCTCCTCGTGAGAGCCGTCATACATGATGGACGTGAAGCCGGCCTCGATGCACTTGAAGCAGTCCTCGTAAGAACCGTGATCGAGGTGAAGGGCGACGGGAACGGTAACGCCCGTGGCCTCGACGGCAGCCTTGACCATGTCGGCGCAGACCTTGAAACCGCCCATCCACTTAGCGGCACCAGCGGTGCACTGAAGGATCAGCGGAGACTTGGCCTCCTCGGCGGCCTGGAGAATAGCCAGGGTCCACTCGAGGTTGTTGGTGTTGAAGGCACCGAGACCGTACTTGCCGGCCTCGGCCTTCTTGAGCATGTCTGCTGCGTTGACGAGCATAAAAGAAACCTCCTGTAAGGTTGCTCCGATAACGCCTGAGATTTTACCACGGCGCACCCGAGCATAAACGTTCGTTTGTTCACGAATATCGTCCAAACAGACTTTTTTTGACCGTTTGCCCTACGGAATCGACCCGTTGGGGAAAAATAGCTTGACGTTTGGACGCTTCTCGTGCTTCAGAAGCTGACGATAAAGCTACACCTACATGAAAGGGTTCTGCATGAGTTCGCGTGCCATGGTGGTCGAATCGCCATGGCCGGTTAGGCAAACGGTATCGGGCGGGAGAAGCCGGGCGAGCTTGGAGAGCGAGCGAAGAATCGCCGTCTCGTCTCCTCCAGAAAGATCGGTGCGGCCGTGCCCACCCGGGAACAGGGTGTCGCCCACAAAGGCAATGTTCCCCTGCTCAGCGGCAGCAAACAAGACAATCCCGCCCGGCGTATGCCCTGGCGTCTCGATCACCTGCAGGCAGATATTGCCCACCTCAATGGTATCGCCCTCGGCGAGCAGGCGCGTCGGCTCCCCGGGATCGGGCGTCTCAATGCACCACATAGCTCGCTGTTCCTCGATGTTCGTATGCGGCACCGCCACATCCTTAGTACACAGCTCATACTGGCAGCCCTCGCCAACGGTGGTTCGCACGCCGGCAACACCACCAACATGATCGGCATGGCCATGAGTGCATACGGCGCCAAGCACGCGTACGCCGGGATGCTCGGCTCGAACATGCTCCACCAAGCGCTCGCCTTCCCACGCAGGGTCGATGATCACGCACTCATTGTTCGAAATAACTGCATAGCTATTGGTCTGAATGGGACCGTTTACGAGCGTCTCGATCTCGACCGATCCCTTGGGAGTTACATCCAAGGACACAGCACCCATGTCCCTCTCCTCTCTATAGAATTCGAGGCATCAAACGATGCCTCGAGTGTAGCGAATATCAATAATGTGGCACGTTCGTCGCGACTAAACGCGGCGCTTAAGCTGGGCTCCACCCTCGCCGGGCATCAGGCGGCGCGCGTCGTAGACGGAGTCAACGCTGCTGATAGAGGCCAGCAGCGGATCCAGACCACTCGCGTCCGAGATCTCGACCATAAAGCGCAGGGTTGCAATACCCTCGCGGTTGGTCGACGTAGCGGCAGAAAGGATATTGCCGCCCGCATCGCCAATGGCAATGGTGACATCCTTGAGCAGGCCCATGCGGTCCAGGCACTCGACCACGATCTCGACCTGGAAAAGCGTATCGGCAGCACCGTCCCACTCCACATCGATCATGCGCTCGGGATGCTCCATAAGACCCTTGACGTTGGGGCAGTTGGCGCGATGCACCGAAACGCCACGACCGCGCGTGATGAAGCCGACGATGTCGTCGCCCGTCACGGGATTGCAGCAATGGGCCAGACGAACCAGCAGGCCGCTGTTGCTCTCGCCCTTGACGATAATGCCGTTGCCGGCGCTCTTGCCGCGCTTTTGCGGCTTGCGGTTGGAGCCTCGGGCCGGCTGCTTCACGACCTCGGCGATAGCATCGGCCTTGGTGAGCTGCTCCTCGGGCTTGGGGTCCAAAATCTGCTCGACCTTGTTACCCACAGCGCGCGGGGCAACTTTGCCGGCGCCGACGGCGGCAAACAGGTCCTCGAGCTGCTTGTAGTTAAACTGCTCCGCCACGGCGTTGAGCGCACGCGTCGAACGCGGTGTAGAAATGCCATAGCCACGCTTGCGCAGGTCCTTGGCCAGTATATCGCGACCGGCGGCAGCGTCGTCGTCCTTGGTCGCGGCGGCAAAATAGCGGCGGATCTTTGACTTGGCGGAAGGCGTCTTAACGATCTTGAGCCAATCACGCGACGGCTTGGAACTCTTGTTGGTCAGGATTTCAACGCGGTCGCCCGTCTTGATCTCGTGCGTGAGCGGGGCCACCGCACCGTTGATCTTAGCGCCGACGCAGTGGTTTCCCACCTCGGTGTGAACGGCGTAGGCAAAGTCGAGCGGCGTGGAGCCGGCACGAAGCGCCATGACCTCGCCCTTGGGCGTAAAGACGAAGATCTCCTGATCGAAGAGGTCGACCTTCAGCGAATGTAGGTATTCCTTGGCATCGGTGATCTCGTCAGACGCAGCCCAATCGAGCGAATGTTTGAGCCAGTTAATCTGGTCGTCCAGACGCTGGGCATCATTGGTCTTAGACGCAGACGATCCGCCCGATTTCTTATACAGCCAGTGGGCGGCAATGCCGTACTCGGCCTGCTCGTGCATCTCGTAGGTACGAATCTGAATCTCGAGCGGACGAGCCGTGGGGCCGATAACCGTCGTGTGGAGCGACTGGTAGTTATTGACCTTGGGCATGGCGATATAGTCTTTAAAGCGCCCGGGCATGGGGTGCCACAGCGTATGCACCGCACCGAGCGTGGAGTAGCAATCGCGCACCGAATGCGTGATGACGCGCAGTGCCACCAGGTCGTAGATCTCGGAAAATTCCTTGCCCTTGCGCTTCATCTTTTGGTAGATGGACCAATAGTGCTTGGAACGGCCGTTGATCTGGAAGTCCTCCAGGCCAATGCGGTTGAGCTCGTCGGTGAGTGTCTTGATGGTCTCGGCCAGATAGCGCTCACGGACCTCGCGCGACTCCGCCACCATGCGTGCGATGCGCTGGTAGGCGTCGGGTTCAAGGTAGAAGAAGGACAGGTCCTCGAGTTCCCATTTAATGGAGCTCATGCCCAGACGGTCGGCCAGGGGCGCATACACGTCCATGGTCTCGCGGGCCTTAAACAGGCGACGGTCCTCACGCAGGGCCGCAAGGGTGCGCATGTTGTGCAGACGGTCGGCAAGCTTAACGATGATGACGCGGATGTCCTTGGACATGGCGAGGAACATCTTTCGCAGCGTGAGCGCCTGTTTCTCGTCCATGCTGTCGACTTCGATGTTGGTGAGCTTGGTCACGCCATCGACGAGCTCGGCCACCGTATCGCCAAACAGGCCGGAAACATCGGCAAGCGAGGTCTCGGTGTCCTCGACGGTATCGTGCAGCAGCGCGGCGCACACCACATCGCAGTCCATCTTGAGATCGGCCAAAATGATGGCCACCTCGACGGGATGGTTGATGTACATCTCACCCGAGCGGCGCTTTTGGTTGCAGTGCTTCTCGGCAGCAAAGCAATAGGCCTGCTCCACCTTAGAAAAGTCGTCCTCATTCATATATTTGAGGCACAGGCGCTCCAGCTTGTCGTAGCTGTCCGCCATAATCTCGGGCGGCAGCTCATCGGCATGCTTATAGTGCTCCATCTCCGAGAACGGCTGGAGGGCGGAATCATGGGCGGTACGGGCTGCGGCATCCATCGAGGTCCCCTTCCCCTAGGCCCGCGGTACGATCGGGCGGTTAACTTTGGCTAGCATATCAGAAGCGCACGAATCGAGCGCCCAACTCCGGAAAGCCGAGAACTCCATGCGCGAACGCAAGCCCTCCAAATAGCGAATTGACCTGCTCAATTGCACACGGCCGGGGTTTTCGGCCATCGCGATGCGACGGGTGTCGTCAAACCCCGAAACGCGACAGAAGCCAAGCTCTTCGAAGATTCCCAGGCCACTTTCCACCGAGCGCTCGTCGACCGGCGTGCGAGCATCGATGGCAAGGCACATCTGCGCGATGTCGATATCGCTCGCGCTAAAGGAATCGTCCCCGGTCTTGCCGCGGTTGGAGCGCCACATGGTTTGCAGCGCGCGATAGAGCGTGACGAGCTCGTCGCGCTCAGGCGCATAGCAGTCGAGTAGGCGCTCGTTAATGCGGGCGTCGCGCGACGAATAGAGCAGGTGAATCACGGCGGGCTGTCCATCGCGACCGGCGCGGCCACTCATCTGGTTAAACTCAATCGCGCCAAACGGCATGTGATAGAGCACGACATGGCGAATATCGGGAAGGTTGACGCCCTCGCCAAAGGCAGAGGTCGAGACGATGCAGCTGAGGCATCCGTCACGAAACGCCTCCTCTACGCGATGGCGGTCGGTGCGCGTAAGGCCCGCGTTGTAAAAGGCGATATGCGACGCGTAGTCGGGAACGCGTTTGCGTAGCGTCTTGGCAAGCGCCACGGACTGATCACGCGAGTTGACGTAGATGACGGTCTTCTCCCCCGTCGCGACGATGGACACCAGGCGGTTTTCGCGGCTCGCAAGATCGCGGTCGTCCTCGAGCCGCAAGTTCTCACGCACGGTCTCGTCGACCACCGTACGGGTAATCGGCAGCACGCGGGCGAGCTCGGCCACAACCGGAGCCGTTGCGGTGGCCGTCGCAGCCATAACGACCGGGTCGCCCAGGGCCTTGAGGATATCGGGCATGTCGAGGTATGCGCTTCGGTCGCCGCCCTTGGCAAGACCGGCATGGTGCGCCTCGTCAATAACGACAAATCCGATACGCCCCGAGCGCGCAAAGCGGTCGCGGTGAATAGACAGGAACTCAGGCGTCGTGAGTACGATGCCAGTGCGGCCCGAAGCCAGGCCGGCAAACACGTCATCGCGCGCTGCTTCCACGGTCTCGCCGGTCAACACGCCCACGCCAATCCCGAGCGCAGCCATCGTCGATGAAAGATGATAGGCCTGGTCGGCAACGAGTGCGCGCAGCGGATAGACAAAGATGCTCGCACGCCCTCGAAGGACCGCCTCGCGCGCGGCGTGCACATGGAAGATGAGCGACTTACCACGTCCCGTCCCCATAACGGCCAAAACGCTCTGGTGGTCGGCGAGCGCGTCGAGTGCCTCGACCTGCGCGCGATGTGGCTGGTTCGAGCCGATAAAGCTATGGATAAGCGAGCGCGTGAGCTCGGTATAAGAAAGCTGGGCGAGCGTCTCGCGTTTACGCGACTCCAGGCGCAGGCCAGAATCCGCCGGCTGCACGCCGCGGCGAAGCTCGCATGCCGGATCGTCGATATTGGACGCCGCGGTATCGCGCACCAAGACATCTTTGATCATGAGCTTGGGCTTCACGCGGCCCTGCCAATGCTCGGCCACGGCCTCGAACACCAAGTCGACGGCGCTGTCGCAATTGATGAGCCTATCGATCTGCGGCACGCGGAACATGATGGCCGGCACACTCGCGGCGCCATCGGTCGCCACAAAGCGCATGTGCTCGCCGGTTTTGCCCACCACGGCGCGATCGCACATCGTCACGCCCTCGGCAGCCAGAAGCGGCACCTTATTGCCCTGGCCAAACGGCTCAAGACGAGAAATCTGCTCGATAGTCTCGATATTCAGCTCGGAAAGGTCGACGGTGGCGGCGACCTCGTCGGTGTCTTCAAAGTCCTCGGCGGGAAGCTCCGATAGCACGGCGGAAAGGCGGCGGCGGAACTCATCGAGCTTGGATGCCTCGATGGTCACACCCACCGCACCGGCATGTCCGCCGCGACGAATCAGCAGGTCGGAACAACGCTCGACGGCGTCGAACAGGTTGACCTTGCCCACCGAGCGACCCGATCCGCGCGCAACGCCGTCCTCAATCGAGAAGAGCAGCGCCGGCACGTGATAACGGTTGGTCAGGCGGCTCGCTACGATACCCTTGACGCCCTCGTGCCAGCCCTCGCCACCCACGACGATTGCGCGACCGCCGTCATAGGTCTCCTCGACCTTTGCCATGGCGTCGCGTGTGAGCTCCGCCTCGATCTCGCGGCGCTGACGGTTGATTTCCTCGAGCTCGGCTGCCAGTGCACTTGCCTCGATAGGATCGCGGGCAAGCAGCAGGTCGAGCGCCAGCTTGGGATCAGCCATGCGGCCGGCAGCATTCAGACGAGGGATGAGCGAAAACGACAGGCCGTCGGCCGTAATGGTAGAAAGGTCGGCCTTGGCAAGTGCGGCAAGCGCGATATAGCCGGGACGGGCCGTCACGCGCATCTGTTGGATGCCCTCGGCGACCAGTGCGCGATTCTCGGGCGTGAGCGGCATCATGTCGGACACGGTGCCCAGCGCCGCGACCTCGATCAGCGAACGCCAATACGACGGCTTGCCCAAACGCTCGCCCAGGACCTGCACCAGCTTGAGCGCCACACCGGCACCGGCAAGCTCGCGCGAGGGACCCTCGTCCTCGAGCTTGGGGTCGGTCAGGGGCACGCCCTGCGGCACCTGGTCGGAGGGCTCGTGATGGTCCGTAACCACCAGATCGATTCCCAGGCTCTCCAGATAGGAAACCTCTTCCTTGGCGGCAATGCCGTTATCGACGGTCACGATCAACTGGGGGCGAGCGAGCTCGTTGACGCGGTCGAGCGCTGCACGCGAAAGACCGTAGCCCTCGTCAAAGCGATGCGGGATAAACGGCGTGACGTTGGCGCCAAACGAACGTAGCGCCTCGGTCAACAGACAAGTCGACGTAATGCCGTCGACGTCAAAATCGCCAAAGACGGCGATGCGTTCGTGGTTGCGAATGGCGCGCTCGACACGATCGGCAACAACCGACATGCCCGGAATGACGAGCGGATCGGCCCAATCACGGTCGAGCGAAGGCGTCAAAAATAGCTGTCCTTCCTCAATCGAGGCAATGCCGTGCGCAACCATAATGCGTGCCACCAGCCCGGGTATGCCCAGACCAGCCGAAAGCTCCTTTTCGAGCTCGGGATTTTGCTGAGCGACCGCCCAGCGATGCGTCGTCTTAAGCGATGACATAGGCGCCCACCCCCGATAGGGGCAGGTCGCCGCGATACCTCTCACGGTTCATAGCGATGAGTCCTCTGTGTATGCCCGCTTCGGCAGGCAGATCTGTTGAACGGATTTATTATACCGTGCGGCACGGACGCAGAACCTCGCAGCACGCCGTGGTTTCGGTAAACGATGACGGTAATAGCCTCGAAATAATCGAGCGTTTCTGACGCATGGACTCATGCGAGCGTCTAGCATATCCATTCAAACGAGTTCGCGGATAAAGGGAGTCACGGGGCATATGAAGCAATGGGTTGGACTGGGAAAGTTCCTCGCGGGGCACATGCAGGTCATCGTTCCGATTTGCGTAACGCTCGGCGTGCTCTTTCCCCAGCAGATCGGCGTACTCAAGCCCATCGTTCCCGCCCTCTTCGCCTTTATGACGTTCCAAGGTGCGCTCAGCAACACCTTCCACCAGGTCGCTGAGGTGTTCCGCCGTCCCCTGCACCTGATTTTGGCGCTGCTCGTCTCGGCGGTGCTTATTCCCATAGCAGCCTATGCCATGGGATCGCTGTTCTTTGGCTCCAATCCCAACCTTGTCTGCGGCATCGTGCTCGAGTACAGCGTACCCGTGGCGGTCACTGCCTTTATGTGGATTAGCATGTTCGGCGGCAACGGCCCGCTCGCGCTCACCATCATCCTGACGTCCTCGGTTATCTCGCCTGTGACGATTCCGCTCACGCTGAAGCTCTTGCTGGGTGCCACCGTCTCGATCGATGTGCTGAGCATGATGCAGGACATGGCCTTTATGATCGCCATCCCCGCCGTGCTCGGCATCGTGATCAACGAGCTCACACGTGGATGGGGACACGAGAAGCTCTCCCCCGCGCTCTCGCCCGCCTGCAAGTTCATGATGATGGGCATTATCGCCTCCAACTCCACCGCCATGAGCGAGTACGTCCTGCACATGAACGCGATGCGTCTGGAAGTCGCCCTCTTTATTTTGACCTTCGCCATCAGCGGCTTTGTCGTTGGTTTTCTGGTCGCCCGTGCGCTGCATCTGCCATATAGCGAGACGACTACCATGTGCTTTACCTGCGGCATGCGTAACATCTCTTCGGGCGCCGTCATCGCCACACAGTACTTTCCAGGCGAAGTCGTGTTTCCCGTCATGTGCGGAACGCTGTTTCAGCAGATACTCGCCTCGTTTATCGGGCATCTCTTTGAGCGTCTGACCGACGAGGAGCGCGCCGCCCAGCGCAAGCGTGTCGAGGCCGGCCGCGACGCCATGGCGCGCTAGACTGTCCGCATTACACGGGTGTTAATCTTGCTATACGAGCGTTTCCAGATGCGCACGCAAGCGCTCAGCATCGATATCGAGCGTTGTCTCGGCATTGACCTGGGCCAAACGATAACCGACAAAGTAGGGCGAAACCACCCAACGCGGCAGCGCCTTGGCAATGGTCCGACCGCCCAGGTGATAGAAGAACAAGTTGTACGACTCTGCGCGACCACCGTGGTGCTCGTTCAGGATATAGCGCAGAGCCACCTGGATCGCATCGGCGAAGAGATCTGCCTCGGCTTGGTCTCTTGTGTCATCGCTGGCGGCAATTCCCTGCGGGGCTGAAACGTTGACCTCAAAGAACCCCATGATCGGTTCGGTTGAGATGTTGGCCGCGATTCTCCCCTGTTGCCAGACATTGATGCCTTCGAAATTGGCGGAAGTCAACGAAGCATAGCCGTCTTCCTGCTCCAAACCCACAATCTGCATGTGCGGATGAACGAGACTACCGCCCGAGAGAGGACCCTTGTTCTTGTACATGAGCACGCTTCGATACTGCTGTGAATCGATCATCTGCTGCCAGCAATCCAGGGCAAACCTCATCACATGGTGGAGTTCATCTGGCTCATAGGTCGCCAGGTCGGCATCGTGATCGGCTGACTCGATCAGCACGGTTTGACGGGTGGCGCGCAGGGTTTTGAACTTATTCTCGAGCCAGATGCAGTCGCCGTCGCGCCGGATGATATTGGCGAGTCCCTCGGTATCGCAAAAGGGGCACGCGGTGCCAGGGCGCCGGTTGTCGTCGGGCTTGCCGCTCGCCTGCTGAACGTCAAATACCAGCGCCACGGGTTACGCCTCCAGCGGCACGATCTTGGTGCCATGGAGCTCGGAGACGCCCAATGCCGCCGCCACGGTATCGCGGTTGGCCGTGGAAATGCCGCCGCCGGGAAGGATGGTCAGGCGGTCGCCCGCATACTCGATCAAGCGGGCCAGGTTTTCGAAGTTGTCCTCGATCGGCGTACCGGCAGCGCCACCATGCGTCAGGATGCGTGTGATGCCGCAGTCGGCAAGTGTGTCAATCGCGTCGAGCTGAGCCTCGGGCGAGAGCTGATCAAACGCCATGTGGAAGGTGATGTCGATGGGCTCACGCTTGCATTCCTCGGTCGCGCAGCCCGCGGCCATCACGAGAGCGCCCAACGTAAGCTCGTCGAGCGCCCATCCGCCAGCGCAGGGCTTGCAGCTGCCAAAGACCAAGCCGTCAACGCCGGCGCTTACGGCAAGGCCCAGGTCCATCTCCATCATGCGCAGCTCGTCTTGGTTGTAATGAAAGTCACCGCCACGCGGGCGAATCATGCACATCACTCGCGCGTCATGCTCGTGAGCATAGCTGACTGTAGCGCTGATAACACCGGCCGAGGGTGTAGTGCCACCGACGGCAAGGTTGTCGCACAGTTCAATACGCCTTGCACCGGCATCGATAGCCGCCGGCACCCGCTCAAAGTTCTCGGCACAAAACTCGTACAGCATAGATAGACCCCCAAAGACAGCAGATGTTTTCCGACGGGCATTGTCACACATCCCCATGAAGTTGCGGTGGAATAGGGACTCATTTGGCCTCTGGAGCCCGTATTCAGTCCCTATTTCACCGCAACTAAAAAGGGGCGCTGACTGAGATAGTCAGCGCCCCTTTTGTTAGGTGGGTTAGCCTCCGAGGTAGGCCTTGCGGACGTTGTCGTCGTGCAGGAGCTCTTGGCCGGTGCCGGTCATGGTGATCTTGCCGGTCTCGAGCACGTAACCGCGTGTGGCGATGGAAAGCGCCATCTGCGCGTTTTGCTCGACCAGAAGCACCGTGGTGCCGGCCTTGTGCAGGTCCTCGACAATCTGGAAGATCTGTTCGATCAGAATCGGTGCCAGACCCATGGAAGGTTCGTCGAGCATAAGCAGTTTGGGGTTACTCATAAGGGCGCGCCCCATAACGAGCATCTGCTGCTCGCCGCCTGAAAGGGTGCCGGCGACCTGGCGACGACGTTCCTTCAGGCGCGGGAACTGCTCGTAGACGCGCTCCAGGCCCGGAGCCACCGTGGACTTGGGCTGCGTATAGGCGCCCATCTCCAGGTTCTCCTCAACCGTCATCTGCAAAAAGGCGCGACGACCCTCGGGAACCTGAGCCAGGCCCTTACCAACCAGCTTATCAGCGGGCGTATGGGTAATGTCCTCGCCCATAAACTTGATGGAACCGGTCTTGGAGCGAAGCAGGCCCGAAACGGTCTTGAGCGTTGTGGACTTGCCGGCACCGTTCGCACCGATCAGGGCCACGATCTCGCCCTCGTTGACGTTAAAGGAGATGTCCTTGATGGCGTGGATGGCGCCGTACCAGACGTTGATGTTGTAGACGGAAAGCATCGGCTCTGCCATTTAGTTCTCCCCCTTATTCTGCTTGCCCAGATACGCCTCGATAACGGCATCGTTGTTCTGGATTTCCTCGGCCGTGCCCTTGGCGATGACCTTGCCAAAGTTAAGCACGCAGATACCCTCGCAAATATTCATGACGAGCGACATGTCGTGCTCAATAAGCATGATGGCGATACCAAAGGTGTCGCGAATCTTAACGATGTTCTCCATGAGCTCGGCGGTCTCGGACGGGTTCATGCCTGCGGCAGGCTCGTCGAGCAGCAGCAGTTTGGGGTTGGTGGCAAGCGCGCGGACGATCTCCAGACGACGCTGAGCGCCGTAAGGCAGCGATCCGGCCTGCTCGTTTGCCAGATGCTCCATATCAAAGATGGACAGCAGCTCCATGGCGCGTTCGTGAGCAGCCTTCTCGTGCTTCCAGTACGTCGGCAGGCGCAGCACGCCCTCAAAACCGGAGTAGCGCTCCTGATTGTGCAGACCGACCTTGACGTTGTCCTCCACCGTCATGGTGTTGAACAGGCGAATGTTCTGGAATGTACGGGCAATACCCATGCGGTTGACCTGATAGACCGACTTGCCCGAGGTGTCCTCACCGTCGAGCAGGATGGTGCCGTGCGTGGGCTGATACACCTTGGTGAGCAGGTTGAAGACCGTGGTCTTACCGGCACCGTTGGGGCCGATCAGACCGGCGATCTCGGTCTTGCCGATAGTCAGGCTAAAGTCGTCGACTGCCTTAAGGCCACCGAACTCAATGCCCAGGTGGATGCACTCGAGTGCCGGGCGCTGACCCAGGTCGCGGTCGGGAACGATGGCGCCAGAAGGATACGGGACCATCTTGCCCTTGTTGAACTCAAATTTACTGGGCATCGGCTGCCACCTCCTTCTTGGAAGCAAAGCGATCCTTAATGCGTGCGAAGAACGCCTTGAGCTGTGGGTTGTTGGTAAAGACCATGACCAGAATCAACACGATGGCGTAGATGAGCATGCGGTAGTCCGAGAACTGACGGAGCAGCTCGGGGAGCACCGTGAGCAGCGCCGCGGCGATAACGGAGCCGCGCATGTTGCCCAGGCCGCCCAGGACCACGAACACCAGAATGAGAATGGACGTATTGAAGTCGAACTTAGTGGCGGAAAGCTGCGAGAAGTTACCGCCGAACAGAGCTCCGGCAGCACCGGCGAGGGCAGCGGAAACCACGAAGGCGATCATGCGGTACTGGGTGACGGAGATGCCCACAGACTCGGCAGCGATCTTGTTGTCGCGCACGGCAATAATGGCACGACCGGTACGGCTGCGAACCAGGTTGAGCACAATCACGAGCGCGACCATAACCAGGATTGCGCCGGCAAGGAAGGTCGAATAGGTCGACACGCCCGATGCACCCTGCGCGCCCTTGATGATGGCGGTGCCGTCCTCGAGCAGGTGCAGGTCGTCGATCGTGGAGTTACCCGTGATGTTAAAGATCACATGCAGGCCGCGGGAATCGACGCCCACAATGAGGCAGGTGACGACCTCTTTGATAATCTCGCCAAAAGCCAGGGTCACGATGGCCAGATAGTCGCCGCTCAGGCGCAGGACCGGGATACCGATCAAGAAGCCCAAGATGGCAGCGGCGATAGCGCCGACCACAATGCTGATGATCAGACGCATCGGATCAGACGGAACGGTGCTCTCCAGCGCGACGGCAGTGACGATGCCCGTATAGGCACCGACGCTCATAAAGCCCGCGTGGCCCAGCGACAAGTCGCCCGCGATGCCGACGACGAGGTTAAGGGAGATGGCCATGACGATATAGGCTGTGATGGGAACCAGCTGACCGGCGATCATGCGCGGGATCATGTGGTTGGACTGCATAAAGAACACGATGGCGAACGCCACAACGCACATGGCGTACGTGACAAAGTCGTGACGTGTCTGCTTGTCTTTAAGAAACTTCATAACGCTCACCTACACCTTCTCGGGGACGTACTTGCCCAAGAGGCCGGCAGGCTTGACGAGCAGGACGATGATCAAAACACCAAAGACGATGGAGTTGGCAAGGCTCGTGGAAATGTAAGCCTGCGCCATCGCCTCGATGATGCCGATGAGAATGCCGCCGACAAAGGCGCCGGGGATGGAGCCGATGCCGCCGAAAACGGCAGCGTCGAAGGCCTTGATGCCAGGCATGGCGCCCGTGGTGGGCTGCAGGACCGGCGAGTAGGAGCACAGGAGCACGCCGGCGATGGCAGCGAGGGCGGAGCCGATGGCGAACGTCATCGAGATGGTGCGGTTGACGTTGATGCCCATGAGCTGAGCGGCGGCCTTATCCTCGGACACGGCGCGCATGGCCTTGCCCATCTTGGTCTTACCTGTAAAGAACATCAGGCCGGCCATGATAACCAGGCAGGCGACGATGGTGACGAGCGAGACGGCGCTTACGTTAAACTTGGCCAAGAACTCCGGCACCGGGAAGGTGACGAGCGAAGTGAAGTTCTTGGGCGTGGCGCCCCACAGAAGCTGCGCGGCGTTCTGCAGGAAGTAAGACACGCCGATGGCCGTGATCAGAACGGCCAGCGGGCCTGCTTGGCGCAGCGGCTTATAGGCCAGACCCTCAATGAGAACACCGAGAACCGTGCAGACCACACAAGAGAGAACTACAGATGCCCAGCCCGGGAGGCCGAGATACGACGTGGCGCAGAACGAGACATAGGCACCGACCATGATGACATCGCCGTGAGCGAAGTTGAGCATCTTGGCGATACCGTAGACCATGGTGTAGCCCAACGCGATGATGGCGTAGACGCTGCCCATGGACAGGCCGTTGACCAGGTATTGGATAAAGACCGTCATGTTCCACATCCCCCTTTCGAATAGGTTTCCAGTTAATGTATGAAACAGGGACGTTACACTGTCCCTAGATACCAAGCAAGCAGGGAAGGCCAAAACCTCCCCTGCTTGGGATCAAAACCGCTCTATGTAAGGCGGCCAATTAGGCCTGTACGTACTTGCCGTCGGTGATGACGTACGCCGTGGGCTCCTTCTGGACCTGGCCCTTATCGTTCCAGGTGAGCTTGCCGGTCAGACCGTCAACGGTAATCTTGAGCATAGCCTTGGACAGCTTCTCGGCGACCTCGGTCGGATCGGCGTCGACACCAAGACCGGCCTCCTTGACGGCCTCGGCCACCGCGTGCACGCCGTCGTAGGCGTCGGCGGCAAACTGGTCGGGGGTATCGCCGTACTTATCCTTGTAAGCGTTAACGAAGTCGGCGTTCTTCTCGTCGTCGGCGGAGAACGGGGTCATGAGCAGCAGACCCTCAGCAAGAGAGGTATCGAAGCCCTCAACGCCCAGGATGCCGTCCATGCCGTCGCAGCCCATCATCTTGACGTCGTAGCCCATGTCCTTGGCGTTCTTGAGCAGGACGGACGCCGGCGTGTAGTAGATCGGCGCAAAGATCATGGTGGCGCCGGCCTGCTTGGCCTTGGTCAGCTGGTTGGTAAAGCTCGTGGCGGAGTCGTCCTTAAAGGTCTCCTCGTCAACAATCTCGAGCTTGGACTCAGCGGCCTGGGCCTTAAAGGAATCTGCGATGCCCGAAGAATAGGCGTCGCCGGAGTTATAGAACAGCACGAACTTCTCGTCCGCATACTTCTGCGCCAGGAACTTGGCAGCGTTGACACCCTGGTTGGGGTCGGTGAAGCAAACCTGGAAGACGCAATCCTTGCCGTCGGTGACGTCCTCGGAGGACGCGGACGGGGTGATCATGAACGTCTTGGGGTCGTTACCGCACTCGGCGGCAACGGCAACCGACGCACCCGTGGTGGTCGGGCCGACGAGGGCCTGCATGCCCCAGTCGAGCAGGGTGTTGAAGGCGTTGACGGCCTTCTCGCCGTCGGCCTGGTCATCCTCGGCCTTGCTGGCAAGCGGCAGCTCCTTGGTCGAGAAATCCTTGCAGCCAAGCTCGACACCCTGGGTAACGGACTTGCCGTAGGACGCGTTGGCGCCGGTCAGCGGGCCGATGGTACCGATCTTAAACGAAGCGTCGCTCGAAGCGGAACCGCTGTCGCCGCCGTTGGAGGAGCAGCCAGCTAGAATGGACATCGCCCCCAGACCTGCTGCGCTCGCGATAACGCTCCTGCGATTCATAACAGGGTTCAATGACTTACCGGTGAGGCTCGACATGCGGCTCTCCTCTCAAATCTCGTCGGGTTTCGGCTACCCGACAGGCCATCCTTCGCCGTGTTCGGCGTTCGCAAAATACTAGACGCTTTAGTTAAGGAAAGTGGCGATTATTTCAACTTTTCTTTGGATTTGTTCATTTATCCATAATTCTGCGTATTTCTATTACTTTATGCAGTAATGCCACTTTATTGTGTGAAAGTAATGTTTCCGTTCTGTTACAGGCGTCCCTGCCCTGAATAAAACGGCCTCACCGGTCGCGCTTTATGCGCACTTAGGCGGCGATGTACTTGCCGTCCTGGATCACATAGGCTGTCCATGCCGTCGACACCCATTAGTGTCATGTCGTAGCTCATGTCCTTGGCGTTCTTGAGCAAAACGGACGCTGGGGTGTAATAGATCGGGGCAAAAATAAGCGTGGCTCCAACAAGGAAACTCCTGCGGTTAAGTACGTTGTTGATGCTAAACATGGTGTCCCCCTTTTTCGCTGGCCGCAGCGCGGCCGTCTTGCGGTACGGGGCAAACCTTATGGCGCAAACGTTGACAGTTTGTTACGGAGTTCCGTTTGTAGCGAGCATGTTTCCAATGTTTCCGCAGCGTTTCGGGGGTGCCGTTTTGTGCGACTCCTGTTGCCTGGCGAGCACGCGCCCTCGGTTCACGCTAGAATGCACTCAACCTTTAAGCGGTTAATCCATCCATAAGATGCACGAAGGAGCTATCTATGAGCGAACCCCTGCGCACCGTGAACGTCGGTCTGATCGGTCTGGGAACCGTCGGCGGCGGCGTGGCCCGTCTGATCAACAGCCACCACGATGAGTACCTGGCAGCCTACGGCATCGACCTTAAGCTGACCCGCGCCTGCGCGCTTGCTTGGGAGCAGGCCGAGGCGGCAGGCATTGAGCGCGAGGCCTTTACGAGTGACTGGCACGATGTCGTCAGCGACCCCGCCGTCGACATCGTCGTCGAGCTGATCGGCGGTGAGCATCCCGCAACCGAGATCTTCACCACTGCCTTCGAGAACGGCAAGCATGTCGTCTCTGCCAACAAGGCCCTGCTGGGCCGTCATGTCGAGACGCTCGCCGAGAAGGCGCGCGCGTGCGGCGTGCAGATTAAGTGCGAGGCCAGCTGCGGCGGCGGCATCCCCATCGTGAGCACGCTCGAGCACGACCTGGTGGGCAACAAGATCCTGACCATCGCCGGCATTCTCAACGGTACCACCAACTATATCCTGTCGCGCATGGACGCCGAGGGCGCCGATTACGCCGACGTGCTTGCCGACGCACAGGCCAAGGGCTATGCCGAGGCCGACCCGTCCGCCGACGTCGACGGCTTCGATGCCGCCAGCAAGACGGCCATCCTCGCCTCCATCGGCTTTGGCACCCGCGTTACCACCGACGATGTGTACCAGCAGGGTATCCGTACCATCGGTGCCGAGGACATCGCCCAAGCCCGCGAGCTCGGCTACACCATTAAGCTGCTCGGTATCGCCCGCAACACCGACACCGGTGTCGACGTCCGTGTGCATCCCACGCTGATTCCCGCCGACCATATGCTTGCCAAGGTCAACGGCGCCATGAACGCTGTCTACGTGGTAGGCGACGCCGTAGGCGAGACCATGTTCTACGGTGCCGGCGCAGGCTCCTTCCCCACCGCGAGCGCCGTCGTGGGCGATATCCTGTCGCTCTCCGAGCAGATCAGCCGCGGCGTGGCTCCGCTGCCCGAGATTGAGCCCTATGGCCACAACCTCGCCTTTAAGCCCATGGACGAGCTCCAGACCAAGTACTATGTGCGCCTGAAGGTCGCCGACCGCGTGGGTGCCCTGTCCGAGACGGTCAACATCTTTGCCAAGCACAACATCTCGATCTCGCTCATCAACCAGGTCGAAGACGGCAAGTCGGGCGTCAGCGATGCCTGTTCGGTCATCTTCCTGACGCACCGCGCGCTCGAGAAGGACGTCCAGGCTGCCGCTGCCGAGCTTGCCAGCGTCGACTGCGTGGCCGAGGTCGCCAACGTCCTGCGCATCGAGGACGTTGAGGCTTGGACCGAAGGCGTCATGGCGAACTAGTTCGGTTTACACCCCACAACGCATTTGCTCGAAGGGCTCCCGTCCGATGTGGGATGGGAGCCTTTTTGTCTCCTGCCCTAAGCACAACGACAGGGCACATTTGCGCGAGCCGCTCATCGGTAACGCGGGCTACCGTTCACCGATATGCAAACACGGCCGATTCCGGTTACGGCTACGCTGTGCTGCGAATGTCCGCCCGCGATGAGAGGAAATACCATGTTGCTCGAGGGCAAGAAAGCAATCATCACCGGAGGCACGCGCGGTATCGGCTATGCCATCGCCTGCCGTTTTATCGAGGAGGGCGCCTCCGTCACTGTCTTTGGCTCGCGTCAAGAGACCGCCGATGCGGCCGTTGAGAAGCTGACAGCCGCCTATCCCGACGCCAAGGTCTGGGGCCGCTCCTGCGACCTCACCTCACTCGAAGCCGTGACCGAGGCCTTTACCCAGGCTGCATCCGACATGGGCGGCTTGGACACGGTCGTCAACAATGCCGGTATCTCCCAGCGTTCACCCCTCTTGGACTACACGGCCGAGGAGTTCGCAAAGGTCATGGACCTTAACGTCGTCGCCGTCTTTAATGGCCACCAGGCTGCCGCCAAGATCATGACCGAGGCCGGCCACGGCGGCACCATCACTACCACAAGCTCGATGGTCGCCAAGTACGGCCAGCCCTCCGGCGTCGGTTACCCCACGTCCAAGTTTGCCGTCAACGGTATGGTCCAGTCGCTCTCGCGCGAGCTCGCCCCCGTGGGCATTCGCGTCAATGCCGTTGCACCCGGCGTAACCAAAACCGATATGGTCGCTAACCTGCCCGAAGAGGTTATTAAGCCCATCATCGCCACCATTCCGCTGGGTCGCATGGGCGAGCCCGAGGATGTCGCCAACGCCTTTGTTTTCCTGGCGAGCGACATGTCCTCCTACGTCACGGGCGCCGTGCTCCCCGTCGACGGAGCCGCCCGCTCTTAAGGGACCACAAGCCTCAGCTCCCAGCCTCAACATAGTCCAACAAAGAAGGCGCGCCGTCTGCATCAACTGCAGGCAGCGCGCCTTCTTCTGTTTGAAAGGGAAGCTGTGTCCCGCAGTCCCGACTCAGACCGGGACGCAGCTTCCCTCAGGGCCATGTTTCGGAAAGAGCGCCCCGTCTTGAACGCCGATTCTGGGATACCGTTTCCGCAACGGGTCTCTCGCGGAAACTGCATCCCACTCTGAGCGCCCATTCCGGGACACAGTTTCCCAACGGCCCCCGTTTCGGAAACCACATCCCGTTCCGAGCCTTCAAAGCGGGACGCGGCTTCCCCGAGAGAGTATCGACTACTTGCCGTCGTCGTCCTCGGCTTCTTCTCTTGCATAGAGCTCCAACATGCGGCGGCGGTATTCGCGCACGGCGAGCTTGGCGCGCTCCAGGCGGCGACGCTCGCGCGGGGTCAGCTCGGACGGGTCGACCTCATCACCATAGGTCTTATCGGCAAGAAGATGCGCCGCGTCCACGATGCGGGCATCGATGTGGCCGCTCGCCGCCTCGGCGGAAAGACGCTCGGCAATCGTATCGAGCGTAGGCAAGCCCTCGAATACGCGACCATGGCCATGCGAAGTCAGCAGCTCGTGCTCACGTGCGAGCAGGCTCGCCAAATCGTGATGGGCGCGCAGGATGTCGAGCGCATCGGATGGATGCTCGGCAACTTCTGCCACGGCGGCGACCGGCGCGGCGTCGACCACGCGGTAGAAGAGCTGCGCGAGCAACGGCATCAAGAACACCGTGATGGCACCGGCAGCAACCATGACCGACGCAATATCTTGCGACAGCGCGCCCGCGTTGACGGCAACGCTTGTCACGGCAACGATGATCGGCAGGGCCGTGGTGCAGTACAGGGCCACGGTAATGCGACCATACGCCGACACATCGCGCGTCGCAGGACAAATGCTCATAGAAATAAGAATGGGCACGGCACGAATAATCAACAACGCCACGATAAAGCCCACGAGCAGACCCGGGCGCGACGCCACGGCCGTCAGATCGATCTTTGCGCCCGATACGGTAAAGAATACCGGAATCAAAAAGCCGTAGGCCAGGCCATCGAGCTTGGTCTCGAGCGTATGGTTGCCCTCGGGGATGATATAGCGCAAGACAAAGCCGGCGGCAAAAGAACCCAACACGATGTCGAGATCAAAGACAGCCGAGAACGCCACGAGCGCGACCAGGATGAGCACCGTCAGGCGCACGAAGGTCTGCGACGTGGTATCGGCGCGTTCCTCGACAAACGCAAAGAAGCGACTGCCGACGCGCTTGGAGCGGCTCGGGACCACGGCCAGCAACACGCAGACCACCGCAAACAAGCCAAGGATTACAAGCGTTTGGATGCCGGTGCGGGCAGACAGCAGCACCGACATGGCAAGCACAGGGCCGAGCTCACCCCAGGTGCCATACGCGAGAATCGAGTCGCCCACGCGCGTGCCGGTGAGCGAGCGCTCACGCATGATGGGCACGAGCGTGCCGAGCGCCGTCGAAGTGAGGGCAAGCGTCACGGCGATACCGTCGAAATGACTGACCGAGAACCACGGGGTAAAGCGCACGGCAAGCCAGGCGATACCAAACGTGACGACCCACGTCGCCAAGCCGTAGCGCCCCTCGACGCCCGTGATGCTCTTGGGGTCGATCTCAAAGCCGGCAAGCAGGAACAAGAAGGCCAGGCCCAGCTCGGACACAAGCGAGACCTCGGCATCTACATGGATGACGCCGAGCATATGGGGTCCCAGCACCGCGCCGAGCACGAGCAAAAAGACCGTCTCGGGAACGGGTTTTCCGGGAATCGCCGAGGCGATAAAAGGACTCGCAAAGGCCACGAGTGCGATGATGGCGAGCGAAACGAATGCCATGTGATGCCTTTCTCTTGTTTGCGCTTCACTGTAGCACCCTCGCCGTCCTCAACGCGCCGCGAGCTGTCGTATCATGGTGAGGTTTACAAACATGTGGCTCAAGGCGACCGCAGGGCAGACCCCGCAAACCGACCGCTGCCGCATACCGTACCGTACGCCCAACCGATCAGGAAGGCAGGAACCAATGGTCTCTCGTATCTACGTGGAGAAGAAACCCGGGTTCGACGTCGAGGCTCAGCAGCTCAAGGGCGAGCTGACCGAAATTCTCGGCATCAAGGGCATCGAGGCCCTGAGGATCATCAACCGCTACGACGTCGAGGGCATCGACGAGGAGCTTTTCCGCTCCTGCGTGCCGACCGTCTTTAGCGAGCCCCAGGTCGATGTGACCTACGACGAGCTCCCCGCAAGCGATGGCGCCGTCTTTGCCGTCGAATTCCTGCCTGGTCAGTTTGACCAGCGCGCCGACTCCGCCAGCGAGTGCGTGCAGCTCATCAGCCAGGGCGAGCGCCCCGCCGTGCGCTCCGCCAAGGTCTATATGATCTCGGGCGCTCTGGACGAGGCCGCCATCGATGCCATCAAGCACTACGTGGTGAACCCCGTCGAGGCGCGCATCGCCTCGCTCGACCTGCCCGAGACGCTGTACATGGAGACCCCCGAGCCCCAGCCCGTCGAGGTGCTCGACGGTTTCCGCGAGCTCGACGAGGCCGGCCTTGCCGCCTTTATTTCCGAGCGCGGCCTTGCCATGGACGAGGCGGACATCGCCTTCTGCCAGCAGTACTTCCGCGATGAGAACCGCGACCCCACCATCACCGAGATCCGCGTGATCGACACCTATTGGTCCGACCACTGCCGCCACACCACCTTCGGCACCGTCCTGGACGACGTGACGATCGACGACGCCGTGGTGCAGCAAGCCTTCGACCGCTACATGGAGATGCGCCACGAACTCGGTCGCGACGCCAAGCCCGTCTGCCTCATGGACATGGGCACCATCGGCGCCAAGTACCTCAAGAAGACCGGCGTAATGACCGATGTCGATGAGTCCGAGGAGATCAACGCCTGCACCGTCAAGGTGAAGGTCGATGTCGATGGCGAGGACCAGGACTGGCTGTTCCTCTTTAAGAACGAGACCCACAACCACCCGACCGAGATCGAGCCCTTCGGCGGTGCCGCCACCTGCGTGGGCGGCGCTATCCGTGACCCGCTCTCGGGCCGCAGCTATGTGTATCAGGCTATGCGCGTCACCGGTGCCGGCGACCCCACCGTCCCGGTTTCCGAGACGCTCGAGGGCAAGCTGCCGCAGCGCAAGCTCGTGACCACCGCTGCCGCCGGCTACTCCAGCTACGGCAACCAGATCGGCCTTGCCACCGGTCAGGTTAATGAACTCTATCACCCCGGTTACGTGGCCAAGCGCATGGAAGTTGGCGCCGTCGTGGGCGCCACCCCGGCAAACCACGTTCGTCGCGAGTGCCCCGCCCCCACCGACAAGATCATCCTGCTGGGCGGCCGCACCGGCCGTGACGGCATCGGTGGCGCTACCGGCTCCTCAAAGACCCAGAACACCGAGTCCATCGAGACCTCGGGTGCCGAGGTCCAGAAGGGCAACGCCCCGGTCGAGCGCAAGCTGCAGCGTCTGTTCCGCCGCGGCGACGCCTGCCGTCTGATCAAGCGCTGCAACGACTTTGGCGCCGGCGGCGTCTCGGTCGCCGTGGGTGAGCTTGCCGACGGCCTGTATGTCGACCTTGACACCGTGACCAAGAAGTACGACGGCCTGGATGGCACCGAGCTCGCCATTTCCGAGTCCCAGGAGCGCATGGCTTGCGCCGTCGCCGACGGTGACGTCGAGGAGTTCATGGGCTACGCCGCCGAGGAGAACCTGGAGGCAACCGTTATCGCCGAGGTTACCGCCGAGCCGCGCATGCGCATGGCCTGGAACGGTGTCGCCATCGTCGACCTATCCCGCGAGTTCCTCAACTCCAACGGCGCGCCCAAGCACCAGATCGCCCACGTATGCGCCCGCAGCGTGTGGCAGCCCAGCTGGGCCGGCACCACGCTTGCCGAGCGCATGACCTCGCTTGTCACCGACCTCAACGTCGCTTCCAACAAGGGTCTTTCCGAGCGCTTCGACTCCACCATCGGCGCCGCGACCGTGCTCATGCCCTTTGGCGGCAAGACGCAGCTCACCCCCAGCTCGGCCATGGTCGCCAAGTTCCCCGTGGACGGCGAGACCACCACGGCGAGTGCCATGGCATGGGGCTTCAACCCCTATCTGATGGAGGCCGACCAGTTTGCGGGCGCCTACCTGTCCGTGGTCGAGTCCATTGCCAAGCTCGTTGCCGCCGGCTTTGAGCACAAGCGCGCCTATCTCTCCTTCCAGGAGTACTTCGAGCGTCTGCGCACCGAGGCCGAGCGCTGGGGCAAGCCCACGGCAGCCGTCTTGGGCGCCCTCATGGCCCAAGTCGACCTGGGTGCCGGCGCCATCGGTGGCAAGGATTCCATGAGCGGCTCGTTTGAGGACGAGACCGGCGAGCTCAACGTTCCGCCGACCCTGATCAGCTTCGCTGTCGCCGTGGGCAAGGCCGCCCGCGCCGTCTCGCCCGAGTTCAAGGGCCTCACGCACCGCGTCGTCCGCATCGCCCCCGCCACCTATGGCGAGGACTACCGCCCCGACGCTCAGCAGCTGCTCGCGGCGTTTGACGCCGTCGAGGCGCTCACTGCTACCGGCAACGCCCTGGCCATCTCCACGCCCGGCTACGGCTGCGGCGCCGAGAGCCTCTTTAAGATGTGCGTCGGTAACCAGATCGGTATCGAGCTTGCCGAGGATGTAGACGTAGAGAGCCTCTTCACCCCGCTCTACGGCAGCTTTATCGTCGAGCTCGCCGAGGACGCCGAGCTGCCCGAGGTCGCCGACGGCGTTGTCGTCGAGCCCCTGGGTACCACCGTCGAGGGCTATGTCATCGACACCGGCTCCGAGGTCATCGAGCTCGCCAAGCTCCAGGAGGCCTGGGAGAGCGGCATCGAGGGCGTCTTCGCCTACCGCAGCGCCGGCGAGACCCCCGAGGTCGAGACCATCGACTTCCGCGCCAAGGATATCCACGTGTACGGCGGCGCCAAGATCGCCCGCCCGCGCGTGATCATCCCCGTGTTCCCCGGTAACAACTGCGAGTACGACAGCGCCCGCGCCTTCCGTGCCGCCGGTGCCGAGGCCGACACCTTCGTGATCAACAACCTCACGCCCGAGGCCGTCGCCGAGAGCACCCACGAGCTCGCCCGCCGTATTCGCCAGAGCCAGATCGTCATGATCCCCGGCGGCTTCTCGGGCGGCGACGAGCCCGATGGCTCCGCCAAGTTCATCACGGCGTTCTTCCGCGCTCCCGAGGTCACCGAGGCAGTCCGCGACCTGCTCAAGGCCCGCGATGGCCTGATGCTGGGCATCTGCAACGGCTTCCAGGCCCTGATCAAGCTCGGCCTGGTGCCCTACGGCGACATCGTCGATGCCACGCCCGATGCGCCCACGTTGACGTTCAACACCATCGGTCGCCATCAGAGCCGCCTGGTGCGCACCCGCATCTCGTCCAACCTGTCCCCGTGGCTGTCGCAGTGCAGCCTGGACGACCCCTACACCGTCGCCATCAGCCACGGCGAGGGCCGCTTTGTCGCCAATGACGAAGTGCTCGCCCAGCTGATCGCCAACGGCCAGGTCGCCACGCAGTACGTGGGCGAGGACGGCAAGCCCAGCATGGATCTCTCCGTCAACCCCAACGGCTCCGCACTCGCCATCGAGGGCATCACGAGCCCCGACGGCCGCGTCCTGGGCAAGATGGGTCATGCCGAGCGCCGCGGCGACAACCTGTACCGCAACGTGCCCGAGCATGTCCCCGGCGATAAGTTCATGCCGATCTTTGAGAGCGGCGTGGCCTACTTCGCTTAAACCTTTCCCATCGGGTACAATCCCCTCGGGTAACAACACCCGCCACCGACACATCCGGTGGCGGGTTCTTTTTTGCTTCGCGCATGCAGGAAGGACATCATGGAAAGCCGCAAGCCGTATTTCGCCACCCTGCCCGGACTCATCCTGGGCTGTCTTGTTTGTTGCGCGCTCTGGGGATCGGCCTTTCCCTGCATCAAGATCGGCTACGCACTCTTTGGTATCCCGGCGCACGATAGCGCCTCGCAGCTGCTCTTTGCGGGCTTGCGCTTCACGCTTGCCGGCGCCCTGGTTATCGTTGGGATGAGTGCGGCCCAGCGCCGCCCCCTCATTCCGCAGGCTCGCGACATCAAGCCCATCTTTGTCTTGTCGCTCTTCCAGACTATCGGGCAGTACTTCTTTTTCTATCTGGGCCTCTCGCACGCCAGCGCCATGTCGAGCTCCATCATCGAGGCCAGCGCCAACTTCCTCGCAATCCTCTTTGCCGCCCTGGCATTTCACACCGAGAAGCTCAATACGGCCAAGGTGCTTGGCTGTGCGCTGGGCTTTACCGGCGTCGCGCTCGTCAACCTCTCGGGCGCAGATGGCACCTTTGGCTTCAGGCTCGATGGCGAAGGCTTTATCCTAGCCTCCACTGTCGCGGGTGCTCTTTCGACCTGCCTGATCGGCATCTTCTCGCGCAAGCATGACGGCGTCTTGCTCGCCGGCTGGCAGTTTTTAGTCGGAGGTTTGGTCCTTACCGCCATCGGGTTTTTGATGGGCGGCGCGCTCTCCCCCACCGCGATCATCCCCGCCATCGCACTCATTATCTATATGGCACTCATTTCCGCCGTCGCGTACTCGCTATGGTCGCGTCTGCTTGCCGTCAACCCCGTCAGCCGTGTGTCGGTCTTTGGCTTTATGAATCCAGTCTTTGGCGTACTGTTGAGCGCTCTGCTGCTCGGCGAGGGCGCTGGCACGAGCCCTGTTACCGTACTTGTTGCCCTGCTGTTGGTCTGCGGCGGCATCATCATCGTCAACAAACCCAAAAAAGCCTAGCGAGTTCACCTTTTTAGAGAGGATGTTCGCAAACTTTAGCTTAATGGAGCACACTGGTTCTCGTTGATTTCGTACCGAGTCGCGGCTGCAGACGCCCGTCTTGCCGCACCGCGCCTGGGCATTATGGCCGGTGGCCCCCACAAACGCAAAAAGGGGCGCACGACCATCGCAACGGTCGTGCGCCCCTTTTTCTAGCGAACCTTGATGCCGGATTTCTTTTTGGCATCCTTGATGCGATAGAGCTCCGCATCGGCAGCGCGCAGAAGCTCTTGCCACGTGTTGATCCCATCGCCGTAGCGCGCGTAGCCGATAGACATTCGAAGCGAGTAGGGTGTCTCGGCGCGCGAGAGCTCGTTATTGATCGCCGAACACAGGCGGATAATGTCGTGCTCCGTCACCCCCTTCTGCAGTACGACGAACTCATCACCGCCATAGCGCGCAATAAAGCCGCCGGACGGCGAACAGACGTCCTTGAGTACTGCGGAAACAACCTGAAGAGCATGGTCGCCCTCCACATGTCCATACTGATCGTTAATCTGCTTAAAGCCGTCGGCGTCCATCATGAGCAGATACACATCTTCGGCCTGATCCACATTTGAGAAGAGCGACAGCATATAGGTCTCAAAACGGTTGCGATTGTTGAGGCCAGTCAACGGGTCGGTCGAGATGAGCTGCTCCTGGCAGATGATATAGAGCAGCAACATGCTAATCATTATGCCGACACAAAGGCCAGGCACCGAGTATACGATCTGAAAGGTACCGCCCACCAGGGCCGGAATGGCGAAAAATGCCAAGGTTCGATAGACAGCCTTCGTCTGCAGGCTCTCGACCCTGCGAGATTGCACAAACGCATGCAGGGACGTATGTATAACGTAACAGTAGCTGACAATGGGCTGGATCATATAGGCAAAGCCGCGACGATACACGCCCTGCGAATCGATATAGAACAGGGCGTGCGTCCAGTAACTGGTAAAAGCCAGCACGACCACCAGAGCCGTAGGCAACGTTACAAGCACCACCCTATAGCGCGAGGTCACAAGGTGAGAGCCTTGCATCGTCTCGGAATAGATAAACCAAATGAGACACGCGATGGCGAAGAGCGAAAACGAAACCGCGTTGGAAATCCAGTTGGCTGCAATGCCCAACGTGCCGTCCGCACCATCCGAAAGCGTCCAGATCATATCGAAGAAAATGTAGGCAGCAGACGTGTAGCCCAGCATGCTAAACAAAAGCTGCTGGGTGCTCGAGAACAGGGAGCGACGGCTTCGTACGGCAAGCCCGATAAGAACAATCATGCATAGCAGGAATATCTCAATCTTGAGTGCCTTAACCACTAGACGCCCTCCCTTCAATATCCAAGTGGTCAGAATCGCCCGATTCGTGTCTGGGCAATAAACGCCCCTTTCTCCGCAGGGGTAAGGGGAATAATAGCAGAGCGCCCGAACGTCACTGCAAGACAGCTCTCGTTCGGGCGCTCAAACGGCGCGAGTTGCACGCCGGAATCATTGATGGGTATCGATTGCTACTCGCCATCGATGTCGGTCGCGACAGCCTCTTCGATGGCCTCGACACCGGCAGGCGACAGGTCTTCCTTGCCCTGGCAGAACTTCTTATCGACCCAGCCGGTCAGAATCGGGGCCATGATTGCCGTGATGATGACGGCAGTGGCGATCTGCGCATACGCGGTGGGCGCAAGCTCGGCATAGCGCGGAGCGACCTCGGCGAGGGCGACCGGCGTGGTCATGGCCGTGCCGGCAATGGTGGAACATGCCACAGCCGCCTTACCATTGCCGCCACACAGGCGCTCGAAGGCAAAGGTAATGGGACCGACGATAAAGAGCGTGATGAGGCCCAGCAGGATGCCCGAAATGCCACCGGCGATGAAGCTCGAAAGGCTCATGGACGCACCGAGCTGAAAACCAATTACAGCGATCGCGGGATTGGCGCCGGGAACCAACAGGTTCTTGATAAACGGGAACAAGTTGCCCAGGACCATGCCGATAACAAGCGGCAGGATGGATCCGATGATGGTGCCGACGGGGATGTTGGCGAGACCCGAAACACCAAGGATGATCATCGTGACGGCGGGGCCGGCCGTAAAGAACAGGATACCGACAGCGCCCTGCTCGGACTCGTCGCCGAACTCGCCCATGATACCCGTGTAGAGCGCCATGTTGCAAAACGTAATGCCGCCGATGATTGAGACCGAGCTCAGGCCCAAAAGGTTGTCGTTAAAGAAATACGCAACGCCCAGGCCCAGCGCGGCTGCCACCACAAGCTTAGGAATCAGCACGACGATGCCGGTCTTGATGGCACCCGGTGTGGACTTAAAGCTGATGCCGGCGCCCACAAACAGCAAGATCGCGGCAACGATGGTGTTGGAGCCGCCGCGGCAGGCTGCCGTAAAGAAGCCGCCGATCTCAAAGACCTGTGGGCAAAAGGTATTGAGCAAAAGGCCGACGATCATCGGGTAGATCATGATGTCACCCGGGGTGCGCGGTACCTTGAATTTCTTTTGCTCGTTGGCGGTCGCTCCCTGTGCCATGAAACCCCCTTTTCCGCTGACGCAGAACAAAAGCCCACGTCACGCTTTGCTACAGTAAAGTTTGACCATGGTACCAGAAGAAGCAGACCGCCTCGGTGGGAAATTGGATTCGTTGGCCGGAATGAAAACGCGTCCTGCTCTTATACGAGGCTCAAAACGATATAGAGCACGATGCCCGAAACACAGCACCATAGCATCGACTTTGTCTTGATTGCCACCGCCACGACGCCGGCAGCCGCAATCCAGGGAATCAAGCCCTGCCACAAGCCGGCGTCAAAAGCGCCAGGGCTTATCAAATCGTTAGCAACCAGTGCCGCGAAGGCGGCGGGCGGGATATAACCCAAGGCCTCGGTAACGCGGGGCGACAGCGTTCTCCCGCGCAAAGCAAACGCCGGGGCAATGCGGAAAAATGCGATAGCCGCCCATGACGACAGCCACAGGACCAAAAACTCATTAACGGGCATCGCAAGCGCCCCTTCCTTCGGCGAGAGCATCGCACGCAAGCGCCGCGACAACGCCGACGAGCACGCTTACCGGCACGGCGATATTCGTCCACCCCAAGAGCTTGCATATGGCGACGGACACCGCAGCCAAAACGGCAGCTACGATATTGCCGCGCGACAGTCGCTGCGAAAAGAGCAGGCAGATAAAGAGCGATGTGCAGACAAAACCCGCAATAGCGGTGGGAACATCGACAACGGCACCGACGATGGCGCCCGTCGTACACGAAACGCCCCATGTTGCGATGAGGATCACGTTGAGCACAAAGGACTCGAGCGGACCCCAATCCTCCCCTTCAACCAATTTGCCAAGCGAGATGCCATATGCCTCCTCGGTAAGTGTCGCGGCAACAGCCAGCGTCTGACGCTTCGAGGCACCCCTCAGATGCGGTGCGATCGATGCCGAGTAAAGTGCAAAGCGCGAGGAGATTGCGGCGACGCTCGCGACGATCGATGCCGCAGGCACACCTGCCAGCCACAGATTGCAGATCATAAACTGCCCGCTGCCCGTCACGAACGTGCTGCTCAGAGCAAAAACCATCCAGGGTTCCATTCCCGTCTGCGCCATGATCATTCCGCACGGCGCGGCTATCGCAACATAGGTAAGCATCACCGGCCAGATGGTTTTAACGATTTTGAGCACCATAGCGTTCCTCGTCCCGACAAGCTTTCCGAGCCGCATTCAACGACGCGGCAGAATCATCGCCCGGTGGCAATAAAGTTCGCCTACAATTGCCACCGGATCGAAAGACACAGAAAGACACAGCTTTTTAGGAAGTCATTATGACAGCTATCGATCGAACGACGGCAGTCGCGGCCTTCAAGACCTATACCGATGCTTACGATGCCGCCAATCCGCGTATCGCGCTCAAAATCGAGCATACGTACCACGTTGCCGAGGTATGCGATGCCGTGGCGCGCGAACAGGACTGGTCACCGCAGGACATTGACCTAGCGTGGCTTTGCGGCCTGCTACACGATATGGGTCGCTTTGAACAGTTGCGACGCTGGGACACGTTTAAGGATGCCGAGAGTATGAGCCATGCGGAGTTGGGCGTCGAGGTTCTCTTTGGCAAAAACCCTGCAGACGCGCCCGCGACAACAAGTATCCGCGACTTTATCGACGATCCGGCAGAAGACGAGCTCATCCGTGCAAGCATCGCCCACCACAGCGATTTTCGCCTACCCACGGAACTCGACACCCGCACGCGGAACTTCTGCGATATCGTGCGCGATGGCGACAAGATCGACATTATGCGCACCATCGCCGACAGCACCGTCGACACCATCCTCAAGGTTGATGAGGATACATTTCTTACCAGCCACTTCTCGGTACCGACGCTTGCCGCCTTTGACGAACACCGCTGCGTCGCACGCGATGAGCGCGATGAGCCCGCCGACTTCTTGGTGGGGCTTATCTGCTTTATGTTTGAGCTCGTCTATCCAGCAAGCCGCGCGCTGGCGCGCGAACAGGGCGATATCTACCGCCTGCTCGACGCGCCCTTTGGTATCGTGCGGCCCTTTACCGATCCCGCCACGCAAGCGACCTGGGAGCGCTTAAAGGACGAGATGCGCGACTGGCTGGCGCGCGCCTAGCGCTCGAGCTGGGCCAGGAGCTCCTCGACGACTTCGACGGCGTCGCCGACAACTTTGTACTGCGCAGCGCCAAAGATGGGAGCATCCGGGTCCTCGTTGACGGCGATGATGCACTCCGCGCCGCCGATGCCGGCTAGGTGCTGGATAGCACCCGAAACGCCGATGCTCACGAGGAGCTTAGGCGAAACCGACACGCCGGTCTGGCCAATCTGGTGGCGGTACTCCAGCCAACCCGCCTCCACGACGGGACGCGTGCAACCAAGCTCGGCACCCAGCGCATCGGCGAGCTTTCGCATCAGAGGCAGATTCTTCTTGGAGCCAATGCCGCGGCCCACCACGACCAGGCGCTCGGCATCGGCAATTGATGCCTGCTGCCCCCACTCCTCGGCTGGAATCGAGATCTTGACGCGGGCCTTAACATCATCCGCCAGCGATACCTGGGTAATCGTGCCAGAGCGGCCGTAATCAAACTCGGGCGCTCCAAAGATGCCGGGACGCACCGTTGCCATCTGGGGACGATGATTGGGGCAGATAATGGTGGCCATCAAGTTGCCGCCAAACGCCGGGCGCGTCTGCTGCAGTAGGCCCGACTCCGCATCCATCGAAAGCACGGTGCAGTCGGCCGTAAGACCCGTCTGCGAACGCACGGCAACGCCGGGTGCCAGTTCGCGACCAAAAGCGGTTGCACCATATAGGATGGCCTCGGGTTTGCGTTCGGCTGCCAAATCGCAGATCAAGCGGGCGTAGACCTCCGCATCGTTTTGGCGCAGGCGCTCGTCGCGACAGGCCAGGACTTCGTCGGCGCCCGCGCAAACCAGATGCTCCAGGTCCCCAAGCGAGCCCTCGGGGCTCATGCCGACCAGTGCCACCAGACGGCAGCCGCGAGCATCGGCAAGCTCGCGCCCCTTGCCCATGAGCTCGTAGGCCACGGGAGCCACGGCATCGTGCTCGTCAGTCTGCACGAAGACCCAAATGTCTCGATATGCATCAAGGTCCACCGCACCAGCGGCCTCGTCACGCTCGATCGAGATAGCATTGACGGGGCAGGCGTCGACGCACCCACCGCATAGGATGCAGCCGTCAGTTACGCGGGCGCATCGGTTGGGTCGCTCGCCTTCCACTACGATGCCGCCCGAGGCACAGGCGCGAACGCAGCGACCGCAGCCGATACAGGCTTCGCTATGGATAATCAGTCCGCTCATCTATGCCATCCCCTCGATAATCTTGGCAAGCTTTGCCGCCTGCTCGGACGCCGTCCCCTCAACGGCCTCGCACGTTTGGTCACGGTCGGGCACAAACGAGCGCACGACCTGTGTCGGCGACCCGGCAAGACCGCAACGCGCGGGGTCGGCGTTCACGTCGGCGGCACTGACCACGCGCACGTCCGCCTCCTCCGCCGCGCGAATACCGGCAATACTCGGCATACGCAACTGGCCAATCTCCTTGGCAGTCGTCATCGCGCACGGCATCTCAAGGTACACCGTCTCCTCGCCGGCATCGCATCCGTGAACGAGCGCCAGCGAGCCACAGGTCGTAAAGCCCGCGCTCTGCACGCAGCTCACGTCGGTCACGCAGGGAATATCAAAGGCACCGGCAAGCTCGGGACCAATCTGGGCCGTATCGCCATCCACCGCCATCTTGCCGCAGATGAGCAGGTCGAAGTCCTCGTCGAGCGCCTCGATGCCGCACTTGAGGGCATAGGTGGTTGCCAGGGTATCGGCACCTGCAAAGGCGCGATCGGTCAGCAGCAGCGCATCGTCGGCGCCTCGAGCGATGCAGTCGCGCAGCAGCGACTCGGTCGCGGGGATGCCCATCGACACCACCGTCACGCGCACATCCATGCCAAAGCCGATAAAGTCGTCCTTCAGCGCCAGCGCGCATTCCAAAGCGCTCGCATCAAAGGGATTAATGACCGCCTGCTTGCCATCGCGCACGATGGTATTGGTCTTGGGGTCCATCTTGACCTCAGTGCTGCCCGGCACGGCCTTGACGCACACCACCATATGGAAATCGCTCATCTTCACGCGCCCCCTTTCTGGACGAGCTCATCCAAGAGCTTCTCCGAAAACAGGTTACCGCGACCCAGCTGCCCGGCAGGATCGAGCTGGAGCTTGAGCCGCGCCGACTCGACCATGGCCTCGTGACCGTACATCGTCTCCAAGAAGCCCGCCTTGATCTTGCCGACGCCGTGTTCTGCGGAGACGGCACCGCCCATGGCCGTGACCTCGGAAGCCCACTGGGCAAAGAGTTCTGCGCCGCGGCGATAATCCTGTGCATCGCGCGGCAGAATGTTCACATGCAGATGGTTGTTACCGATATGCCCCCAGGCGGCAGATTCAAGCCCACTTTCCGCCAGCGTGCGGCGATAGAGGGCGATAACATCGGCCAAGTGCGCGTTGGGCACCGACATGTCCGAACCCAGTTTGGTGATGGTGGGATCCATGCGGCGGCGCTCGTCGATGAGCATGTTGACGCTCTCGGGCACCGCATGGCGGAAGAATCGCTGACACTCGCGATCGACCTCGGTGCGCGCGACCCATGTCGCATCGTCACTGCCGCCCGCAAGCTCCAGTACCCACCCCAAGTGATACAGCTCCTCAGTCGCCTGGGCTTCGTCGTCGCAGTCGAGCTCCACGTAGACACAGACCTTGGCGTCTTTGTCGAGCGCAGGCAGCGAGGCAAACGCCGTCGACTGCTCACGCTGACGACGCAGGATATCCAGGGCGCCAGCATCGAAGTACTCGATGGCAGCCGCATGGGACAGGACGGGACGCACAGAATCGGTGAAGGACACGGCCTTGTCTTCGCTGTCGAAGAAGCAGCTCACGCCCCAAACGACCGCGGGTGCCACCTGCAGGGCAATCTCGAGTTCGGTGATGACACCGATTGTGCCACACGCACCGATAAACAGATCGATGGCATCCATATCGTCAGCAACGAAATAGCCCGAAGCATTTTTTGTCTTGGGCATGGTATAGCCGGGAAGATCGAGCTCGAGTGTACGGCCCGCTGCCGTCACGAGCGACAGGTGGCGGCCCTGGGCAAAAGCCTCGCCGCGCCGAAGCTCAAGCAAATCGCCATCAGCCAGCACGACGTGGAGTCCCGTGATATGTGGGCGCATGGGGCCGTAGGCGTAGCTGCGGGCACCGGAGGCGTTACATGCCGCCATGCCGCCCAGACAGGCAGACGTCTCGGTGGGATCGGTGGGAAAGAACTGCTCGGGGGCCTCTTGGAACTCCTCGTAGGCCTCAAGCGATGCCTGGTCCCAACCAGCGGTCGGCAGCACCTTCTTGCTCAGCTGCTTGCGCAGCTCCGAGAGCACAACGCCCGGCTCCACGCGCAGCAGAAATTGGCCTTGTTCATCGCGGCGAAGGCCCAAGTAGCGATTCATACGGGAAGTATTGAGGATATGCCCGCCGTGGGGCACGGCACCGGCGGCAAGGCCGGTTCGGGCGCCCTGAACCGTTACCGGGACACGCTCGGCATGGAGCTTTTCCAAAATGGCACGGACCTCGTTTTCCGTCGTCGGAAACGAGATGCTCGATGCTTCGCCCGATGCGCGAGATTCATCGCGGCCATACTCTTCGAACTCGTCGGTGAAGGGTTTGATGGTTGCAGACACGCGAACTCCCCCTTTAGCTAACTACAGTGTTTGCAGGGAGATGTTACCGCATCGTTTCGTCGACGTGTTCGAGACCGTCTCCATAATTGGCGATTTTTACGTTCGTGCAATTCGGCGAGCGGCTTGATTTCCTCGGCAGACGATGCTTTTGACACATATGGCCCCGCCGTCGCCGACCGCGCGATTGTCGCTCGAAAAAAGTTGGAGTATTTTTTGCCGCCTTTTACCTGCGGAGACGCCAATCCGTCAAGCATTTGGTCAGAAATTGGTCAAGTAGCGGCTGATACCGTCGGCATCGACAGCCAAAACCGATAGAAGTTTTGGCCCAGAAGCAGGGAGGTTCCCATGGCATATTACTGGCCCCAGTACGGCATCGCCATCGAAGTCGACGACGATCCCCATCTCCTGCCTTTCGACGAAGAGGCATTCCCCGATACGACGGTCTACCACGTTACCACCGATGTGATCTGCGACCCCGAGTCGTTCTCGGCGCTCGCCCACCACATCGCGCATATCCACGACATCGAGCTCCCTCCCGACTTCGACGAGCTTGTCTACTCACGCCGCCTGATGCTTCACATGCTCTTTGGAGCGAACCCGTCCACCTTTGCGCGCATCTATACCGCCAAGGATGCCGCATGAGCGCGAAGAAGCCACCCCACTTTGCAGGCCTGGGTCGTCGCAAGAAGCTCATCGTTGCCTGCTTGGCCATCGTCTGTGCCCTTGTCGCCGTAGGACTATACGCTTGGCAGTCGCAGCCCGTACCCGAGGCGGGCGCTTCGGTTACGACGGCCGAGGGCAAAACGCGTCAGGAAATCCAAGATGAGCTCGACGCCATCGTCCGCGACAACATGATGACGATTTCGGTCGCACCGGTCGCTCAGCTGCAGGAGGACGGCAAGCTGCGCGTCAACGTGCAAAACGTCCAAGACAATAAATTTCCCCAGCGATTCCGCGTCATCCAAAACGACGAGACCATGTACGAATCCGGTGTGGTCGAGACCGGCAAGACAATCGAAACGTGCCCCGCCGGCGACATCAAAGAAGGCGAGGCGTACATCGAGATTCAGGCGCTCGATGCCAAGACCCTCGACAGCCACGGCAATCCGACACGTGTCAAGGTGCGGGTTGAGCAAGCCGAGAACTAGCTTTTCCGGCCGACGCGGCACCGCACGCAATTCACCAGCATTCGTCCAATCATCGCGGGGACGGCCCGCGGCGAATAGAAAGGAACGACCATGGACATCACCAGGAACATGAACGGAGCCAGAGCGCTCGCCGTGGGCGCAGGGCTCGCGCTCGCGCTCGCAATGGGCGCCGCCCCGACGCCAGCTATGGCAGCCGGGCGCGTTGGAACCACGAAGGTAATGGTCAGGACCGAGATCGACAACGTTGAGTTCAAAGTTCCGACGGTTATTCCCTTCGTCGCCAAGGCCGACGGCACGCTTCAGGGCCCCTCAGAAGACGCGACCACCATCGACAATCATTCGGCCTACGGCATCCATGTCACCAACATGAAGATCGACGCCATGAACACCTGGACCATTGCCGCCGACGCCAAGGCCGGAACCGCGCAGAACTCCATCGACTTTAAGGTCGGCCCCGACGGCGCGCTCCAGAACGCCAGCGCCGCAATGCAGGGAACGGGCCTCGATCTTTCCAAGAATGCAGCCTTCGACATGGGCTACCAGGGCATTGCCGGTGGCACGGACAAAATTAAGCTCAAGACAAGCGGAAACGTCGCCCGCGTCACGCGCGACATCTTCCGCGTAACCGGCGAAGGCGATCAGGTTGCAACGATCACCTGGACGGTCGAGCCCGGTGCGCACACGGCATAAGGCCGTCGCCCTGGCCGCCGCCGTCAGCATCCTAGCGTTTGGGCCAGCCATGGCCTTTGCCCAGCAAGAACAGGCGCAGGCCGCCACGCAAGTGACGGTCGACCTCTCGGAGCTCGACCGCAGCGACCGCGAGGAACCGTTGGCGCAGACAGGCGACAAACGATGGCTCTTGGCAGCAGGCGCCGCAGCAGCAGGCGCGGGAACCGCCGGCCTCGGTCTGCACATCAAACACAGCCAGAAACAAAACATGAACAGGCCGCACTAAATTAGCTAAGGAGACCCCATGGCATCGAAGAACCTTTTGCCCGTCGTCGCACTCTGCGGCGCGCTCGCAACCGGAACGCCTGTCGCCGCTTGGGCGACTCCTGTCATGGCAGACTCCTTACCAGCGGCCCTAAGCTCCGCACCAAATCCGTCGAGCGCCATTGCGTGCAAGCGTTTTTCGATCGCACAGGCCGCAATCTCAACCTCGGGATGCCTTCGTCGTAATACGGACGGCTCGATAGTCGTGGATATCAATCGTTCGAACAAGGCAAACGGCTCCCAGGCGGGGTGCGCCGTCTGCACGTGGCGCTCGGTTGTGCTCGATGCAGATGGCGATCCATGCAATTTAGAGCTGCGCATCGACATCGCTTCGGTCGATGACTCGGCGAACGGAGCGAAGGTCGCCTTCGACGGTACGTTTTTTGAGAAAGGAGGCGGTATATGTCTGGGCTGCGCCGCCGCGAATGCAGACGACACGCAGCCCACCCTCTCATTCACGGCATCGTTGCGGCTGACCAAAGCCGGTACCGATGCCATCGCGGCGGGAGAAGCGTCCCTGCTGTTCTACGCCGTCAGTACCAAAGACACAGACGCTCATTTCGAGAAGCCAGCCGGATCACTCAGCCTTACACGAGGGATAGAGGCAGGCCCTATTGAAATCGATGCCCGCGCGCAAAGCAGGCAACGCATTCTTGCCGACCCGGCGCTTCTCGAAATGGAGTGGAACGGATCCGGAGCCATCGGAATTCTCCCCTCCGCGTTTGACGCCAAGACGCTCCCCCCAAACGACGAACCCATCAACGCAACCATACAAGAAGAGAGCGCGGACAAAGAAGCAGGTGCGGGCGACACGCCGTCGCCGACAAACAGCGTCCCAGCTTCTTTCGAAGCGCCGAATGAGCCCGCTGCCGATCCAAACGATCCCGAGTTCGCGGACAGTCTGGGGCTTGCTGATCCTCAAGAGATCGATGAAGGTAACTGCTGCGTGCTTGCCGCGCTCGACCACACGGAGGTCATCGACGCTGCGAACATCGAAGTTGCCGCCGCCAATCAGCCCGTCCGCAAGTCGGCTATCATCGCATTTCCTGAATCCATCGAAGTCGTCTTTTTGCCATCGGGCGAGGTCGTGGCCCCAACACTGCTCACCTTGTTGGGCGCCAAGAATACTCGAAACGAAATTAAAAAGGTCACGGTTGTCGACCCTGCAACCACCGCCAAGCTGCGTCTATACGCCGTTGCTCCAGACGGAGGCAAGACCTTGGAATTCGATGGTGACACACTCCTAGCCTGGCGACGTCTGGACATTATGCAAGACGTCTCGTATCAGATCGAACTCGAAGGGTTTGATCGTGCCCGCGATGCCAATATCATCGCCGCGGCTATTGAATCCCCGCAGCGGCTTATGACACTGCGCTTTGAATACTATCCCTATGTCCCGACAACCACCTGAGGCTTAAATGCTGCACATCATTCCTAACACCACTTATATAACGTATTAGATGAGTCGCGATGTGCCTCGCATTTCGTTCTGCTACGATTGCCACGTTGGCATCAATACAGGAGGGCTCATGCCGGGCTTGGGAACAATCATCAACGTTGTGCTTTTAGTTGCGGGCGGTCTTTTGGGATTAGCGGGCGGCCGCTTCATCACACCGCGCATCCAAGACACGCTCATGAAAGCATCGGGGCTGTGCGTCCTGTTTATCGGCCTTGGCGGCACCATGCAAAAGATGCTCCTTATCGATGGGAAGGCGCTAGCGACCACCGGCACCACCATGCTCATTGTCTCGTTCGCCCTCGGCTCGCTCATCGGCGAGGCCATCAACTTGGAGGCCGCCATTGAGAACCTTGGCGAATGGCTCAAGCGCAAAACCGGCAGCGAGGGCGATAACGAGTTCACCAACGCTTTTGTCTCGACTTCACTCACCGTGTGTATCGGCGCCATGGCCATTGTGGGATCGATCCAGGACGGCCTGCTCGGCGACTGGTCCACGCTTGCCCTCAAGGGCGCGCTGGACTGCATCATCGTCTGCACCATGACGGCGTCGCTTGGCCGCGGCTGCATTTTCTCCGCCCTGCCCGTCGCCGTGTTCCAGGGGACGATCACGCTGTTTGCCGGCGCACTCTCCCCCATCATGACTACGGCAGCCCTCGACAGCCTTTCGCTCGTAGGCTCCATGCTCATCTTCTGCGTCGGCGTCAACCTCATCCGTCCTCAGACCTTCCGCACGGCCAATATGCTCCCCTCCGTCGTCATCGCCGTCATCTACGCCCTCCTGTTCTAAATCTATCTACGCAGCAGTATCTCGAACACCTGTTTGATGCTGTGCTATGATATGAGGTCACCGAAGCTGCGTTAGGAGAGGAGAAGCGGTGGCCGACCAGGACATCAAGATGCTCATCGAGCGCATTATGGCCGAGGCCCGGACCCATCAGTCCGCCCGTTTCTCACATGAAGTCTACGCAGACGAGCCGATTCTCAAGACCGGCCGACAGATGCAGAACTTCCTCCCCGACCAATACCGCAAGATGCGTGAGATATCGCGTTGGCAAGAAGACCCCGAGGGCGGCGCGGGTCGCTGGCTTTCGGAAGCCGAGCTTTTCTACCGCCAAGGCCTACTGATGGCCGACTTTGAGGACGACTGCCCCTACAACGGCACCTTTAAGTCGTACTTTCCCACCTACAATGCCATGAGCGATCGACAGTTGCGCGGCTACTTTACCTGGCGTGCCCAAGTGCGTCGCGGAACCGTCGAGGAAACGTCTACGTCCTTTGCCTTTCTGTATCTCTATGAGCTGATTTGCGGCATTGGCGTAGATAATCCGCTCGATGGTTTTAACAAGATCAAGGCTTTTTGGGATGTCTATCGCGCCTTCGAGCCCGGCATCGACCGGTTTGCGCGCGTGTGGCTGCAGGATTACGCCGTGTTCCATGGGCTCGACCCCAAGCTGCTTCGTGACTCTAAAACCGTCATGTTCGATAACGCCCTTATCGAGCTGCGACGCGCCGCACGAGACCTTGTGCCAGCGCCAGCACCGTCCGGCCAGACCCCTAAGCGTCGCAAAACCTCCGAGCCCACGCTCCCCCTTCCGCCCGATGAGGTGCGCGAGGAGCGACTCATGGCCGCCATCAACGCCCTCTCCGCGTACAACCTAAGTAACTCGCGGCTCGACCGCAGCTACCACCGCGATCTGCGCCACGTGGCGTGCGCCGTGTATGTCCGTATGGCGCGCTACTATGACACGCACCGAAAGACCGGCATCGTGGCGAGCTTATTTGGGGAGGAGACGGCCATGCCCTACACCATGTTTGCCTCGGCCGTATTCTTTGCGCCCGAGCGCCACGAGGACTGCGAATACCGCCTGGATCCTATCCATATCTACCGTTGCCAAAACGGCTTTTGGGAATGCATGCGTATCCACGGTAGTAGGCAAAAGAGCAGCAAGCTCGGTGAAATGATGCGCGCCTGCGACCAACGCCTGCGCCTGGCGCTGGACCCCGCCCATCCCCTTAAGGAAGAAAAGGTCCCCAAATATCTGGCCAAGATTATCGATGACGAGATTGTGGCATGGCTTTCGTGGGACGCCGCACACCAGCCCGTCAAGATCGATATCGATCTGAGTCAGCTGGGGCACATTCGGAACGCCGCTGCGCAAACGCGCGAAGCGCTTTTAATCGACGAGGAACGCGAGGACAGCGCGTCCGCAGAAGCTGAGGCAGCGGACTCATGGCAACCGGAAGCCGAGCCTGCGACCGACGTGATTGTCGAACCGGTCGTGGCACCCATTCGGCAGGACTTGACCGACGAGCCGACCATATCCACCGAACAGTTTGGTGTCGTGGCACCGCTTCTCGCGCCGACGCCCGCGTTCGCAGCTGCTGCGCCCGCTGACGCCACAAACGAACTCGCGCCCGCCGCAGATGCCTTCCTTCGCGCACTGCTCGAGCAAAACGCAGCGCAAGCGACATCGGCAGTGGCGCACTCAGGACAGAGCGAGGACATGCTCGTCGATACCATCAACGAGGCGCTCTTTGACCTGGTGGGCGACACCGTAATTGAATTTAGCGCGGCAGGGCCGCAGATTATTGAGGACTACGAAGCAGACGTGAGAGGATACCTAGACCATGAGTGATACCGCATCCGCAGCACCCCGCGTGCCCAAGCGCGTCGCTGCCGTCATTCTCAACTCGCTCAAGGGCGGCGTGGTCCCGCGCATCGGCCTTCCCTACATTACCGTAGGGCGCGAGGTCGAGATCCGCGCCCTGCTCACCGATCTGAGTCTCATCGCCGACGGTGGTGCGAGCTTCCGCTTTCTGGTCGGTCGTTACGGCGCCGGCAAGAGCTTTTTGCTCCAGACCATCCGCACGCACGCCATGGGTGAGGGATTCGTCGTCGCCGATGCAGACTTATCCCCCGAGCGCCGTCTGCAGGGCGGGCAGGGGCAGGGCCTTGCCACCTACCGCGAGCTCATACGCAATATATCGACCAAGACGCGCCCCGAGGGCGGTGCGCTCAACCTTATTCTTGATCGCTGGGTCGCCTCGTACGCCGACGTCGACGAGTCGGTTGTCAATGCCCAACTGGCCCCGCTCGAGGAAATGGTCCACGGCTTCGACTTCACCCGCATGCTCCGCCGCTATCGCACGGCCGTATCCGAGGGCGACGAAGAAGCCATGAGCCGCGTGACCAAATGGATTCGCGGCGAGTACCGCACCAAGAGCGAGGCTCGCGCCGAACTGGGGTCCTCAACCATCATCAGCGACGATGACTGGTACGACTACGTCAAACTCATCGCGCGTTTTTTGGTTTGCAGTGGCTACAAGGGCATGCTGGTGCTCATCGACGAGCTCGTGAATCTGTATAAGATTCCCAACGCCATTACGCGCCAGTACAACTACGAGAAGATCCTGACCATGTACAACGACACGCTCCAGGGCAAGGCGCAGTACCTGGGCATGATCATGGGTGGCACGCCAACCTCCATCGAGGACCGTCGCCGCGGCGTGTTCTCCTACGAGGCCCTGCGCAGCCGACTCGCTCAGGGCCGTTTTGCGCGCGAGGACCTTAAGGACATGCTCGCGCCCATCATTCGTCTGCAGCCACTCACCTATGAGGAGCTGCTGGTGCTCATCGAAAAACTCATGCAGATCCATGCCGGCTACTTTGGCTGGACGCCCACGCTTACCGAGAACGACTTGGTGGACTTTCTCAGGATTGAGTTTGGCCGCGTGGGAGCCGATACGCACTTGACGCCGCGTGAGGTCATTCGTGACTTTATCGAGCTGCTCGACATCCTATGCCAAAACCCCGACGCCAACGTGGCCGAGCTACTGCAAAGCGTCGGCGGCGACGCGCTGGCGCCGGCAACAGCAACAGGCGACACCGGCACCGCAAGCGGCGACCGCAATTTCGCCGAATTCACCATCTAACCCGCCAAAAAGGGACAGGTTTATTTTGGCAGGCTTTATCTGGGCAAACGTCGAGGCAGTGATGCGGCAAGCCACTGCTCACCGCGTTAAGAGGTTCGTATTTGAGAGGAGGCCCCGTGAACGCCTTTGACCGCTACGCCCCGTTTATCCAAGACTTCATCTACTCCCACGATTGGGAGAGCTTGCGCTCTATCCAGGTTGCGGCAGCTGATGCCATCTTTAACACGCAAGATAATGTGCTCCTGACGGCATCCACGGCTTCCGGCAAAACCGAGGCAGCCTTCTTTCCCATCCTGACCGAGTTTTGGGAGAACCCGCCCGCAAGCGTGGGCGCCCTCTACATTGGCCCCCTCAAGGCGCTCATCAATGACCAATTCGTCCGCCTCAACGATCTGTGCGAAGAAGCCGATATCCCTGTCTGGCACTGGCATGGCGATGTCTCGCAGTCGCACAAGGCTAAGCTCATCAAAAAACCGAGCGGCATCTTGCAGATTACGCCCGAGTCACTCGAGGCGCTCCTGATCCATAAGCACATGGCGATTCCGCGCATGTTTTGCGACCTGCGCTACGTGGTCATCGATGAGGTCCACTCGCTCATGCGCGGCGACCGCGGCGGTCAGACGCTCTGCCTTATTGAGCGCCTCTCGCGCATGGCGGGCGTGCAGCCCCGCCGCATCGGCCTTTCTGCCACCATCGGCGACCCCGAGCGCACGGGCGCTTTTCTCTCACAGGGAACGGGGCGCGACTGCGTTATCCCCCGCTTTGAAGAACCGCGCCACGTGTGGCGCATCTCCATGGAGCACTTCTACAACTCGGGTCCCCAGGCACAGCAGCGGGGATTCGAGAGCACGGGTCCTCAAGAGGCCGAAGTGCTTGCGTGCGAGCGCATCGAGGCGGCGGCATCCGCGACACTGCCCGCCGGCGCCCAAGACATGCGTCACAGCGGACAGCTCACACAAGAGGAGCGCCGTCAACGTCGTGAGCGGGCACGGGGCAAGGCCGCTCCCAAGGACCGCCAAACTTCCTCGGCCCCCGAGGGCGAAGTCGACATCCCACGAGCGACCGAGCAGGCGCTTCTCAACCCCACCGACACAGCACCAGACAACGCCGACCCCGGCATGGGCTATATCTTCGAACACACCCGCGGCCGCAAGTGCCTGGTCTTTGCCAACTCGCGCGAGGAGGCAGAGGCCGTATGCTCCATGCTGCGTAGCTACTGCGAGAGCCGGCACGAGCCCGACCGTTTTCTCATCCACCACGGCAATCTTTCGGCATCGCTGCGCGAGACGGCCGAGGAACTCATGCGCGATGAGGAGCAGGCGCAGACAACCGTCACCACCTCCACGCTGGAACTCGGCATCGATATCGGCCGTCTGGAACGTGCGTTTCAGATCGATGCGCCGTTTACCGTCAGCTCCTTTTTGCAGCGTATGGGCCGCACGGGACGCCGCGATCTTCCACCCGAGATGTGGTTCGTCATGCGCGAGGAAGAGCCCGAGCCGCGCACGATGATGCCCGAGACCATTCCGTGGAAGCTCCTGCAGGGCATCGCGCTCGTACAGCTCTATCGCGAGGAAAAGTGGGTCGAGCCGCCTGAGCTCGATCGACTCCCCTACAGTCTGCTCTATCACCAGACCATGTCGACGCTTGCCAGCACCGGCGAACTCACGCCGGCAGAGCTTGCCCAGCGCGTACTCACGCTCAGTTATTTCCATCGCGTCTCGGCCGATGACTATCGCGTGTTGCTGCGCCACCTCATCAAGATCGACCATATCCAGGTCGCCGAGGGCGGTGGGCTCATTGTGGGCCTCGCGGGCGAACGCATCATTAACAACTTTAAGTTCTACGCCGTGTTCCAGGAAAACGAGGAGTTCACCGTCCGCAGCGAGTCGGCCGAGTTGGGCACAATCGTCAATCCGCCACCGCCCGGCGAGCGCATCGCCATCGCCGGACACTGCTGGATTGTCGAGGAAGTGGACTGGAAGCGCCATACCGTCTTTGCCACGCAAGTCAAAGGTCGTGTGCCGGCCTACTTTGGCGATTGCCCCGGCGACATCAACACGCATGTGCTCGAACGCATGCGTAAAGCGCTCAACGAGCACGCGGCATATCCGTACCTTATGGGTAACGCGCGGGCCCGCTTGGCGCAGGCTCGCCATACAGCCGAGATTTCGGGCGCGGGAACTAAGCCGCTCATTAACCTGGGTGGCGACACCTGGGTGCTCTTCCCCTGGCTGGGCAGCTACGCCTTTTTGGCACTCGAGCGCATGCTCAAGATTAAGTGTGCCGCGGAGCTGGGCCTTCGCGGACTCGACCCGTCACGCCCGTACTTTATGCAGTTTAAGATGAAGGCCGACGAGGAGGCGTTCTTTGAGGTGCTCGCCGCCGAGGCCGAGAAAGACTTCGATCCCATCGAGCTCGTCTATCCCGGCGAGGTGCCTTACTTTGACCGCTACGACGAGTTTGTTCCCGAAGAGCTCGTGCGCAAGGGCTTTGCCGAAAGCGTGCTCGACATCGAGGGTATGAAGCAGCGCGTTCTCGGCTGGCGCGACCACGCCTAAGACCAGTCTTTTTGGGACGGGGAGACTTACTTGTCGTGAAGGACGGTGCCAAGGAAGTCGGCGTCAAAAGGCACGGCTTCGGCAAAGGCGTAGTCGCCGTCGCTGGCGATGAGCAGATAATTCTCCTCGCCGCCGAACTCTGCATCGCCACAGGGGACCACCCAAGCATGGTCGAACACCTCAAGCGCCGTGGCGGCACAGTCGCGCAGGAACGTCACATCGCTCCCCTCGTTTGCGCTCACGATATTGGCCACGTAGATACCCCCGGGGTTCAGGCTGCCCCGCACCAGGCGCAGCGCCTCAACGGTCGCCAGCCCGCGCACGGGCTCGGCACCGCCAAAGCAATCGCTCACGACCACGTCGTAGCGACGATGGCCCACGCTCGTCACACCCAAATACGAGCGAGCCTCAGCGGTTATCACCCGCAGGCGATCGCCCGCCGCGCGCTCCAGCTCGTCTAGGTAGAACCAGCGGCGCGCCAGGCGCGTAATCTCGGCATCGTACTCAATGACGTCCATGCGCAAGCTCTCGTGCGACATCAGCGCGAACTTGGGATAGGCAAACCCACCGCCGCCCAGCATAAGCATACGGTCGATCCCGTGACCATAAGCATCACGCATTGCGTCCTCGGCTTCAAACACATCGTCAAACGCGCGATAGTACGCAAAGACGGGCTCCGCCCAGCGCTCGCCAACGTAACTCGCACTTTGGTAGACACCGCCCTGCACGAGCACACGGACCTCGTCACCGCCCTCGTCGTGCATGCGCTTTACGCGCGCCAACCCGTTGCGGGTTCGCGCAACCTGCAGACAGGCAGCACGAACAGCGACGGCGGCCGCACCAAGCGCCGCGGCTCCCAAAGCAACGCCGGCAACGACACCAGCAGAAACACTTGGCTTGTTCATCTAGAGCTCCTTTTGCAGATAGAGTCCGTGGTCATAAAAACCCAAATGGCGATAGTACTCGCGCGTACCGATCGCGCTAATCACGTTGATGCGCGTATAGCCCGCATCCCGGGCAATCTCGCAGGCGCGCTCCACCAGCGACCGCCCCAGCCCATGATGCTGAGCCGCCTGGCCCTGATCGCCCACACGTGCCGCCATGCCATACACGTGCACCTCGCGAATCATTGCCTCGTCCGGCGTCGTCGGCAACTCGTCTGCGTGCGCGGTAACAAACGCACGATCGGGCAACGACAGGCGCAAAAAGCCGGCGATCTTGCCTTCGAGCGTCACCCACTGCAAAAAGCGCTCGCGCGTCACCGGCGTCTCGTACGCCACTTCCTCGTCAAGGGTCAACTCGTCCAGGTCGGCACCCGCCGTGCTGATCTCGCGATAGCGAATCTCACGCACCGTCGCACCATCACCCCGAGCAGCCAGGCGGTTCTCAACGAGCTGGCGCAGGTTGGGCTTCTTGTTGCCCACCATAATGTCGTCGGAGCTAAAGTCACGAATCATACGGCTGATGCGACAGAACGCCGGCGTCACCACGATGTCGTCGGCCAGCACATCGAGCAGCTCTTCCTCGGTATAGGGGCGCCACTCGCCGCGCTCATAGCGGCCCACCAGACGCGAGCCCTCGATGAGCGCGCACGGGTAGACCTTGACCTCGTCGGGCATAAAGGCCCCCTCGGTCATAAAGCGCTCGTAGTCGCGCTTGTCCCCCTCGGGCGTGGCGCCCAGCAAGTTGAGCATAAAGTGCGCGTGGATCTTAAAGCCAAACAAGCGCGCAAGCGAAAACGCCCGCTCGATCTGCGCCACCGAAATGCGACGCTCGTTGATATCGAGCAGGTGCTGGTCGAGACTCTGGATACCCATCTGAATCTTGGTGCAGCCCAGGCGGCGAATGAGCGTGAGGGTCTGCGGCGTTACGGCATCGGGGCGCGTCTCGATAACGAGCCCCACCACACGATGCTTCGCCGTCTCGTTGATGCGCTGCTGGTGCTCAAGCTCCTCCATCGTTGCCATCTGCCACTCGGCAACTTCACCCCACGGCGTACCAGGGCCGTACAGACGACGCACCGCGCGGTTATAGCCACCCACGGCAGCATCCACACGCTCCTGCTCGTCGGCAACGCCGGCAGCAAGCTCAGCCTCGTCTGTCGCAATGCCGGCGGCCCGATAGCGCTCGCGGCGCTCTACTACCACCGGCGGCAGGGCATCGGCGGGAGCGTCATCGAGCAGACGCCCCGCCTCGGCACGGCTGATGCCCGGACGCGCCAACATGGGGTTGGCCGCCACGCCCGCCACCGCATCATCATTGAGTGCACGGAAGAGCTCCGACATAAACCATGCCTGATACCCTTGTGGATAGTCGCTCCAGGTACCACCAAGAACGATGAGCTCTATCTTGTCGGTCGCATGCCCCATCTGCGAAAGCGCGGTCAGACGAGCGCTCACCTGCAGATACGGATCGAAGCAGTTTTGCTCCGCACGGGCACACGCCGGCTCAGCGTGCAGATAGCTCTTGGGCATGCGCAGATCGTTGGGACAAAATAGGCAATCGCCCGAGCATGGCCAGGGCTTGGTGATAACGGTAATGGTCGCCACGCCCGAAGCCGTGCGGCGCGGCTTCATGCGTAGCACCTGCAGCAGTTGGCGTTCCAGATCGGAATCGACATTCCACGTAGCCCACCGAGCCGGCTCCTCACGTTTAACCCGCTGGTAGAACGGCAGCAGACGGCGCTTGGCCAAATCGCGTTTGTCGGCACCCTCACGGCGCGCCTCGGCATGTATCAGTTTGACGAGCGCCTTGTCGTCCACGGTCTCGCCGTGATGCAGAGCCTCGAGTATGTTCAAGATAATCTGTTCCATGTCCCCATTGTAAAGGCAAAGGCGCCGAAGCCCGTCACGGCTCCGGCGCCTCCATCAAAGAGCATGCCTATATGTACCGATCTCCGAAAACCGCATGTCACTCCGGATCAAACGACATGTCGCCCGAACCGACCTCAAAACGATACGTAGCAGACTTATCGCCGTTATCGAATTCAAGATTCAAAATGGTCTCGCCGTCGTAGCCAAGCGGAAGGAAATCGCTCTCGAAGTCGCCGCTGCCCAAGGTGAGGCTCGCCTTAAAGCCCGTCGAGTTCGGAACCGTCATCTCCACATCGCCCGAGCCCACACTCACGTCCATCGACTTCGCGGGGGCCTGGTAGAGCTCGAACGTCACATCGCCCGAACCGACCTCGGCATTCAGGGTATCGGTCACGGTGCCCGTAAACTCAACGTCTCCAGAGTCCAAAGTCAGGTTGAGGTCATGACACGCAATGCCCGCGACCGTCAGGTCGCCCGATTCTACATTCGCTGTAATGCCCACCATGTTATCGGCAAGCTCACGCGGCAGTTCAATGGTGACCTTACGGTCATGGGCGCGCTCGTCATCGCAGTCGAACTGGCTAATCTTGAGTGTAGAGCCCTCGATCTTGGCTAGATTCTGAGTGGCGGCATCGGAAGCAGATGCCCCCTTTGCAACGTGCCCGCTTTCGATGACACGTACCGGTCCGTCAGAGACACGTTTAACCTCGACCGTCCCCGACGTCACATCCAAGTCGAGCGATTGGAACGCGTCTTCGTCAAAGGTCGTACACGAAAGCTGCTGAGGCCGAGCGGAATAGTTACCGTCATCCAAAAGATCGCCCTCGTCCACCACATCGTCCATACCAGACAGGCCGGATACAACATCGTCGAGATCCCACGGGCCATCAAAATGAATCAATGTCCGCGAAACGCCAAAAACAAGCCCAACAATGAGCACAAACGCTCCGATGCCAACACCCAGGCGTACCTTGGATTCATGCGAAAGCTTCATCATTCGTCACCCTCTTTGGCACATGGCTCAGCGGTGGTCGTGGTAGCCACGTCAGCATCAGGTTCCGCAGAAGCATCCTTCCCCTGAGCCTTGATCGCCACCGACGCCGGACCAACCTGAATATCCCCGCGCACCCAATCACCATCGAGCGCACGCGCCACCCAGTGATAGATGGGAATCGTAAAGAAGATCAGCGCGGCAAAGGGGCCGGCACCAAACAGGAACATCAGCAAAAAGAACAGCAGCCAGCACACGGCCCAATACGGGAACGACTGGAACGGGCCCTTCACCGGAGTCGAGCCAACCGCGGTGCCACTCGTCGCCTGCGCCGTAGCGGCATTGGCGGCCTGCGCACTCCAGCTTGCCGCCTGCGCCGCCTTGGCCGCGGCATCACTTGCCTGCGTAGCTGCCTCCGTGGCGCGTGCCGCCGCCTCATGGGTGCGGGCGCGCTCCGCCGCCTCGGCCTCGCGCTGACGGGCGCGGTCCTCGTTCTCAAACTCGATATCGTCCTCGATCTCATCGCTCGGATTGAGCAGCTCGTCCAGGCTCACGCCATAGAGTTTGGCAAGCGAGATCAGATTCTCGGTATCGGGCGAGCTCTCCGCACGCTCCCATTTACTGACCGCCTGGCGCGACAGTCCCAGCTTTCGTGCAAGCCCTTCTTGGCTAAAACCCTTGCTGCGACGAAGGTCGGCGAGCCGCTGCGCAGTTTCTACATTCATGGTTCCTCCTATGTGATGCCAGCCGTGCCGCCGGACCGTTTTTGTTCTTAAGGCGCCTTGCACAGTTAAAAATGTATCCGCCACCGCCAAAAGCATGCCACCTATTCTAGTGAGATTTTTGACAACCGGCGGTTGCGGGTGCATATGAGCTGCGGAAATGTGTCCAAACAAAGCAATGACCCGTAGCTTGGTTGTCCCCGTTGCAGCGTTAACGGTAGTATGGTCGTACTGTTAATTCCGCACCGCCAACGGAGGGAGTTCCGCGCCGTGAACCGCGATTTCGCCTCATCGCTCATCCAGCTCAACAATACGTTCTATCGCGAGCACTCCGCCTCCTTCTCCGATACGCGCCAGGCCCCGTGGCCCGGCTGGGTGCGCACCATGGATATCGCACTCGGGCAGCTCGACGTCGCCACGATCGAGCATCCCGTCCGCGTCTTCGATCTTGCCTGCGGCAATATGCGATTCGAGAACTTTGCCGCCGGCGGCGCACTTGCCGCCAAGGGCGACGACGGCGCAAACCCCTCGGCGGATGCCAGCTGCCCGTTTGAGTTCTATGGTGTCGACTCGTGTCAGGATTTGGCTATCGATGCACGCGGCCACGCCCTGCGCATTCCCAACCTGCACTTCCAGGAACTCGACGTGCTCGACGCTCTCATGAAGCTCAACCCCGCCGAGACGCCCGACGTGCTTTTCGACGCCCCACTCGCCGACATCTCGGTCTGCTTTGGCTTTATGCACCACGTACCGTCATGCGAGTACCGCGTACGCGTGCTCGACGCCCTGGTGCGGCAGACGCGCCCAGGCGGCATCATCGCCATCAGCTTTTGGGAGTTCATGAACGACGAGCGCATGGCGCGCAAGGCCGTTCGAGCCGAAGCCCGCGCCGAGCTCACCCCGCCGTTTGAGGGTTACGATTCCGCACAGTTTGAAGCCGGCGACCACCTCATCGGCTGGCAAAACGACCGCCACGCCTACCGCTATTGCCATCACTTTGACGATCAGCAGATCACCGACCTGGTGCGCGGCGTCCGTACGTTCTACAAGAGCGGCGAGGTCCCCGTGCGCGAGCTTGAGCGCTTCCATGCCGACGGTCGTAGCGGCGAGCTCAACCGCTATGTGATTCTCAAGCGCCTGTAGGCACCGACGACTCGCCGCCGAGCCGCACCACATCTTTCGGGCAATCTATGCCCGCCCTTTTCAACCCATTGACGGAACGCGCGGCCATGCGTTTCGCATTTATGACCAAGGAGCCTCATGGGAGCCGTCCACGTTCGCACGCCTAAGAACTTTGTGCTCGAGGAGCGCCTGGAGCGCTACGCCGATGCGATCGAGACGAACCCCGAGGCTTATGCCGGAGATTGGCGCGAGGCTTGCGCGCCAGCTGGCAGCAAGCCCTTCGAACACCTTCACCTGGATCTTGGCTGTGGCAAGGGAACCTATCTGGTCGAGCGCGCCCACCGCGAGCCCGACACCCTCTTTATCGGCATGGACCAGGAGCCCATCTGCATCGCCTATGCCGCGCAGAAAATCTGCGAACAGGGGCTATCCAACGCACTCGTCCTGCCCCGAGGCGCCGCATCGCTGCCACAGCTGTTTGCCGCAGGCGAGCTCGATGCCATCACCATTAACTTTCCCACGCCGCAGCCCAAGGCCAAGTACGCTAAAAAACGACTCGTCCATGTCGACCATCTGATGCTCTACCGCCCGCTCTTTTCAGCCGGCGCTACCGTCACGCTGCGCACCGATAGCAAGCCGTTGCGCGATTACGCCCTGGGACAGTTTGCCGCGGCCGGCTACGATACGCTTTGGGTAAGCGACGACGTCCGCCGCGACCATCCCGAGCACCCCGAGACCGAATATGAATGCCGCACGCGCGAGATGGGTGCCGCCGTCTATGGCATTTGCGCCACACCCGGCGCGCAGCCCAGCGATGAACAGCTCGCGGCGGGCCGCGCGCAGGAGCAAAGCCTTGCCTGCTACCTGCCCGAAAACCTCGATGCGCTCACCTATGTACCTCTGGGCATGGAAGAGGCCGTCGAGAACTTTAGAAACCGCGCCCGCAAAGGCAAGAAGCGCCTGCCGCAGGAGTCCTAGGGGCTTCTGATGGTCGCGGCGTCGGCAAACAAGTGAAAATAGGCGTCAGCGAACGACCCTCAAACCTAAGTGAGTAGACTTTTTTGCAATAGCCAAGCACAACCCGCATAACGAAAACTAAAACCGCAGGTAGAGCTCTTGCGCAAAAGCCATGTGCTCGCGATATTGCAAAAAGTCTACTCACTTAGCTGGCAACTGCACCAAACGGCTGGGCAGAACGCCCATTTCCTGCATTTTCTCGCGCGCTGGCACCCCGCACCGCCGCTACGCCATAATAGTTGGCGGACAATCGCGAGAGAAAGCAACCATATGGCACAGACCACGACAGATACCGCCGCCAGCACCGTCTCCGGCGCCGGCGCCGCCAGCTCATTCTCGGGCGGCACGGGAACCGAGGCAGAGTTCGGCTCACTCGGCGCGCTCTCCCCCACCTGGTGGGAGCCCGAGGACGGCAGCGAGCCCGAACCATGGCTCACGCCCGATCAGGCCTTCGAACGCTTCTTTGAATGGACGAGCGACCGTGGCATTGAGCTGTGGGACCACCAAGAAGAGGCCCTCATGGACCTGGCTGCCGGCGACCACGTCATTTTGGGAACACCGACCGGATCGGGTAAATCGCTCGTCGCGCTGGGCATGCTCTTTATGGGCATGGCGCAGGGCAAGCGCTGTTATTACACGGCCCCCATCAAGGCTCTGGTCAGCGAAAAGTTTTTCGACCTTGTGCAGGTGCTCGGCCGCGATAACGTCGGCATGATCACCGGCGATACGCATATCAACACCAAGGCGCCCGTCATCTGCTGCACGGCCGAAATCCTTGCCAACGACGCGCTGCGCGAGGGTGAGGACGCCGATGTGGGCTGCGTGGCCATGGACGAGTTCCACTACTTTGCCGACCCCGATCGCGGTTGGGCCTGGCAGGTGCCGCTGCTCACCCTGCCCCACACGCAGTTTATGCTCATGAGCGCCACGCTCGGCGATGTCACTGCCATCGCCGCCTCACTCGAGGAGCACACCGGCGCTGCTTGCGACTTGGTTGTCGACGCCCCGCGTCCTGTTCCGCTGAGCTACGACTATGTGACGACCTCCCTCGAGGGCACGGTCGAGCTCGCCATGCGCCGCGGCGAGGCCCCGCTCTATATCGTGCACTTTAGCCAGGATGCCGCCCTTGCGACGGCACAGTCGCTCGCCAATTTTGGCATCGCCAGCAAGGAGCAGCGCGAAGCCATCAAAGACGCGGCAAAGGGGACGAGCTTCTCAACGGCCTTCGGCAAGATCCTCAAGCGCTTGCTCGGCTGCGGCGTCGGCGTGCACCATGCTGGCATGCTGCCGCGCTATCGCCTGCTGGTCGAGCGCTTAGCGCAGCAGGGCCTACTGCCCGTCATCTGCGGCACCGATACGCTCGGCGTCGGCATCAACGTGCCCATCCACACCGTGGTCCTCACCGCGCTCACCAAGTTCGACGGCTACAAGATGCGTCGTCTGCGCGCCCGTGAGTTCCATCAGATTGCTGGTCGCGCCGGTCGCTCGGGCTTTGACACCGAGGGTATGGTCATCGCCGAGGCCCCGGAGCACGAGATCGAGAACGCCAAGCTCATGGCCAAGGCGGGCGACGATCCTAAAAAGCTCCGCAAGATTAAAAAGAAGAAGGCCCCCGAGGGCTTTGTCACCTGGAACAAGCAGACCTTTGAGCGCCTGATCGAGACGCAGCCCGAGACGCTCAAGCCGCGCCTGCGCATCACGCACTCCATGGTGATTAGCGTGGTCGAGCAGGGCGGCGATGCCCGAGCCCGCGTGCACGACCTCATCGAGACGAGTCTGCAGACTCCCGAGGAAAAGGCCAAGCTCGAGGTTCGCGCCGACGAAATCTTCGCTACGCTCATCGACTCCGGCGTCGTCGTGCGCACCGAGGTGCCGCCCGCACCCGACGCTCCGGCTGACGCCGCGCCGGACATCGACTACGCGCTGACGGTCGATCTGCCCGAGGACTTCGCGCTCGATCAGCCGCTCTCGCCGTTCTTGCTTGCCGCGTTGGAGCTGCTCGACCCCGAGAGCGAGACCTATACCATGGATCTGATCTCGATGGTCGAGGCAACGCTCGAGGATCCCAAGCAGGTGCTGCGTGCACAGGAGCGCACCGCACGCGACCGCGCGATGGCCGAAATGAAGGCTGACGGCGTCGAATATGAGGAACGTCTGGAGCGCATTCAAGACGTCACGTACGAAAAGCCGCTCGAGGATTTGCTCGACGCTGCCTTTGACAAGTACTGCCAGGAAGTACCCTGGGCAAACGACTACCAGCTCTCTCCCAAGAGCGTCCTGCGCGATATGCTGGAAAGCGCGAGCGATTTTAAGGGTTACATTCAAAAGCTCGGCATCGCCCGCTCCGAGGGCATTTTGCTGCGCTACCTGGCAGAGGCCTACCGTTCGCTCGACCGCACCGTACCCATCGAGAAACGCGACGAGCGCCTGCGCGACATTATCTCGTGGCTGGGCTTTGTGGTGCGCTCGGTGGACTCGAGCCTGGTGGACGAGTGGGAGAACGCCGGCAACCCGGCAGCCCTCGACGCCGCGCCGCCGCAGGGCATCGACGAGGTCGTGGCGGACCGCCGCGGCTGCACGCTGTTGGTGCGCAACGCGCTCTTCCGCCGCGTAACCCTTGCCGCTCGCGAGCACGTTCGCGACCTGGGCGAACTCGACGACGACTGGGGCATGAGCGAGATCCGCTGGCAAAAGGCGCTCGATGCCTACCACGAACAGCACGAGGAGATCCTCACCGACGGAGATGCCCGCAGTGCCGCGATGTTTTCCATCGATGAGTCCGATGAGAAGACCGCGCACGTGTGGCACGTGCATCAGATCTTTGCCGACGAGGAAGGCGACCACGACTTTGGCATCATGGGCGATGTCGATCTGGACGCCACGCAAGACGGCGGCGAGGTCATCTTCAAAAACTACCGCGTCGGTTTTATCGAGGACCTGCTCGAGGACTAACCGAACATACTGGAACGAAACGAAGCGGGGCCGTTGGCAATATCGCCAGCGGCCCCGCTTTTGCACTAAACGCTATGCCTTACTCGGCATCCTCGACCTCATACGAATCCGCCTCGGCTGGTTCATCACCTGTCTCCGGCGCAGCCTCACGTGCCTCGTCAAAGGCAGCCTTCATGGTCTTGTTGCCCCACGTGAGCTTTCGAATGGTGAGTTCATCGGCTTTGTTGTGGGCCAGACGCAGATTCTCGGTACTGCGACGCAGGTCGTCCTTGGTCTTCTCGAGCTGCTTAATGGCGGCATCGATCTCCTTAATCGCCGACTCGAACTGCTTACTCGCCAGGTTGTAGTTGCGCGAGAAGCCGTCCTTGAACTTCTCCATCTTGGCTTCGAAGTTCGTAACATCGATATTCTGCTGTTTGTACTCCGCCAGCTCCTGCTTATAGCGCAGCGAACCCATGGCGGCGTTGCGCAGCAGCGTGATCATGGGAATGAAGAATTGCGGGCGGATCACGTACATCTTCTCATAGCGGTAACTCACGTCGACAATACCCGCGTTATAGAGCTCGCTCTCGGGCTCCAGCAGGGTGCAGAGCACTGCATACTCACAGCCCTTCTGTCGGCGATCGTGGTCGAGCTTCTTAAAGAAGTCCTCGTTCTTGTGCTTGGTCGCGGTCTCGTCGTTCTCGTTTTTCATCTCGAACATGATCGAGATGATCTCGTTGCCGCTCGCGTCGCACTCGCGGAAGATAAAGTCGCCCTTGGTACCCTCGGACGCATCGTTATCTTTCTCGAAGTACGCGTTAGGAAACGCCGTCATGCGCAGACGGTTAAACTCGGTCTCGCAGTGCTGCTCGAGCGACTCGCCCACCATCTTGGTGGACAGGCGGACCTTCATGTCCTTAAGGCGCTCAATCTCTTCATCCTTGTAGCGGATCAGCTCATCGCTCGCACGCTTGGCTTGAGCAAGCTCGAGCTCATGTGCCGCCTTTGCCTGTTCCTCGCGCGAATCGCGCACTGCCAGCTCACTCGTCAGTTTCGCACGTGCCTCGTCGCGCTCTCGCTCCGCCGCGGCGACTGCCTCCGACAGGTTCATTTTTGCCATCAGCTCCTGCTCGCGCAGCTGGGCACGCAGACCCTCAGCCTCTTGCTCAGATTGTACCTTTGCGGCGGAAAACTTCTCCTGTACCGTCGCGCGGTAGTCAGCAAGTGCACGTTCGGCCTCGCTGCGAGCGGCATCGAGATCACGCTGCGACTCTGCCGCGGCAGCGGCAAGCGCCATCTCCTGAGCCTTGTCCGCTGCGGCAAGCCTGGCCTGCAGCTCGGCAATCTGGGCATCACGTGCAGCTAAATCGTTTTGAGCAGCGTTGCGCGCCGCCGACTCGGCAAGCTTGGCTTCGTCATCTTTGCGCCCCAGCTGCGCACGCAAATTGTCGATCTCGCGCTGAAGCTCAGCATTCTCCTTCTGAGCATCGGCACGGGCCTCAACCGCCGCACGCTGGCTTGCGCTCTCGCGCTCTGCGGCAGCGCCCTCGAGCTTGGCGCGCAGCTCGACAAGCTCGGCATCGCGCTTGGCGACCTCTTGTGCCAACTCCCGAGCCGCAGCATTCTTCTGCTCAACGAGTTGTGCATCGCGCTGAGACTCCGCCTCCTGCAGGGCAGCCGTCGAACGCGAGCGCTCAAGCTCCAGCGCCTGCTCGCCCTCGCGCTGGACCGCCTTCACACGCTCGTCCAGGTCGCGCGAGAACTCAGCATCGCGCACCTGTTTGACGATGTCCGCATAGCCGGACGCATCGACCTTAAAAACTTCGCCGCAATGCGGGCACTTGATCTCGTTCATAACAGCTCCTCGATGGACGCAAATTTCAACCGCCTACACTCTACCGCGCCGCACGGACAAAAAAGGCGCCGCCACCATAATGGCAACGGCGCCAGAACCACCGCAAAGGTGCCTGTTCCCCTTGTGTTGGCTTGAGCTCTTACAGGTCGCGATAGTCGATCAGGCGAAGATCGGGTTGAGACTCGAGCCAAGCGCGCAGCTCAGGATCGATCAGCGCATCGACTTCCTTGGTACGATCAGTCGTAAGCGAGCTGTTCTCGAGGATAAAGCGATCAAGATAGCCCGGGTGACACACAAAAACGACCGTCTCGCCGTCGGATATCTCGCGAACCGTCTGCATAATCGAGTCCTTGGGTTCGTAGCCCGGCTCCATCGAATGCATCACCATGCGCAGGTCGGTATCTCCGCAATGCACCACCGCCGTGGGGTCGAAGCTTGCCTTTTGCTCCTTAAGGCCCAGCTCCTGGGCAACCGCCGAGATCGCTCGGTTAAGGTTTTCGCTCATGACGGCATGGGCCTCAAAGTAATCGGGCTCGCGGCCCACAATCTCGACAAAACGGTCGTGCTGTGCGCGGATCTCGATGCAGGCCTCGTCGAAGTCTATCAGCTCCTCACCGCGCTTAAAATGCTCACGGAAGGTACGGCTGCTATGGAACTCGCCGCTCTCGTTGAGCATGCTCGGGATGAGCGCCGGATCGGCGCACGGCTTGCCCAGGCACACGTTGGTATGCTGGCCCACTGCAATATCGGCATCCGCCACGAGCGACCACCCACGCTCGGCCTCGGGCATATTTGGCATAAGGCCCGCCGAGCGCACCAAGCCCTCGTTGACGCTGCGAGCAATCCCTAAGTCAACGGCATACGAATACCCGATATCATCGGCACGAATAAGCAATTGCTTCATAACGACTCCAATCTATGTGAAAACCACCACAAAAGTTCACTGTCCCCTTTGTGGTGGTTCTGGCACCCTATAGCCCAAAGAAGCTAAGAATCTGGTCGCGGCTTACGGGCTTGTACTCGTTGGCGTCGAGGCCCACATCGTAGCGGTAAATGGGGCGCTCGCGATCGCGGTTGCGCGCGTTGGTGCGGTCTCCCCTGCTGTGGATATGCCCGTGCAGCATGATGGCGCCACGCGCCTTGCCATTCCAGCTAAGCATGGGGTAGTGGCTCATAACCAGACGATGGCCCTTGGCATAGCCGGGGGCAATCTCCAGATAATCACGCACGTCTTCCCAAATTTGCGGCACGTCGGGATCTTCCCAATCGCCGTCATGGTTACCACGGATGAGCGTCACGTTTTGGCAGGCAATACGCTCGCGCAGGCGCACCGCCTCCGCCAGGGGCAAACGATAGGTAAAGTCACCCAGAATGTAGAGACGGTCATCCACAGCCACGCACTCATTGATGGCATCGATGACCTTGCGATTCATCTCCTCGACCGAGCCAAACGGCCGGTCCATGTCGTGCAAGATATTCGTATCGCCCAGGTGCAGATCGGCGGTAAACCACATCATCGTCTCTGTCCTCATTTCGCAACGTGTTCAACTCGTGCTAAGTATACAGACGCAGCGATGCGGCGGTTATCCAAAGAACCCGCCGAACAGTCCGCGGCGGCGCTTGTCTTGCTTTTTCGAAGCGTCACCCTGGGTATTCTTATCCTGCCGCTTCTTACAATCCCGCTCCAACTCATCGTCATCGAGTAGCATATCCCACTCAAACGGATCGTCTGTCAGATCGAACTGGTCGTCGTCATCAAACATGGCAGTCTCCCTTACCGATTAGCGTGCATCCACCACGTAGAGTCCAACACGCACCTGATGCCACGGGCTGCGCTCGGGAGCAACCTGTTGCACGCGGGCCTCAAATACGTCCTCATGGCCGTAATACATCATCAAGGACAGCGGGCCGACCTCGTTTCCCGGAACATAGCCAAGCTTGGTGTTGCCACAGTAAATCGCAACCGCCTCGGGATCATGGGGATTATCGCGCTCGGCGCACAGCGTCAGTTTATCGCCCACTTTAAGATCGCCTAGGACCAAAGCGCCGTCGGCATATTGAAATCCTGCGATATGAAATGACAGAAGAACACGTGAAGGCTCGTACATGGCAACTCCTCTAACGGCCGGATAAACCAACGCTTAACCTCACTGAGAAGTTTACGGGCCCGTGCGGACACGAATTCACCCGCTCGCGCCTTTCACCCAGTTGCCGCAACGCTTGCGAGACAGAGCGCTTGCAGATAAGATAGGGGTACGGATGGCACCCGTGGCAGCGGGTCTTGCCAACTCCGATACACGTTTTCATCGTGAGAAGTGGCCGTCTTCGCTTACGCGGGGGCGGCTATTTCATTCGGCCGATAAACAGGCCGAGTTCGATAGCCGCGATTAACAACGCCAGTAACGAAATAACATCGCTTACGTTCATACCAATTCCCTTCTAAAGGGAGTTGGCCCATCCGTACCCCATAGCAGTAGTCTAACGTTAATGACAGGTAATAGGAACACTTGTTCGTATTACCTGCCATTTCCTAATGCACAAACATGCGCACAAATTTGTGCTTCCAGCTTGCGTAGGGCGCATACCGAAACGGCACGTCCAGCCACGTTGCCTTGTTCACGATGCTCTTCTTATGGCTAAACGTATCGAAGCTCTCGCGGCCATGGTACTGCCCCATGCCGCTCGCGCCCATGCCGCCAAAGCCCATATGGCTCGTAGCCAGATGCATGATCGTGTCGTTGACGCAGCCGCCGCCAAAGGGCACGTAGCGCACAAAGCGCTGCTGAACCGCGCGATCCTGACTAAAGATATACAGGGCCAGCGGCGTCGGACGATCCGTAATAAACGCTTCGGCCTCGTCTAGGCTCTCAAACGTCAGCACCGGCAAGATGGGGCCGAAAATCTCCTCCTGCATCACGGCGTCCTCAGGCGCCACGCCGTCTAGGATCGTCGGCTCAATTTTGAGCGACGACTCGCGCGCCGCTCCTCCCAGCACAACCTTATCGGGGTCGATCAGCCCGCGCACGCGCGCAAAATGCTTGGCGTTGACAATATGACCGTAGTCCTCGTTGTCGAGCGGGTGCTCGCCAAACATGCGACGGACCTCCTCCTTGATGAGACCCAACAGCTCATCGTGCACGCGCACGTCGACCAGCAGGTAGTCGGGCGCCACGCAGGTCTGGCCCACGTTGAGCCATTTACCAAATGCGATACGCCGCGCCGCGACCTTCAGGTTTGCCGTCGCATCCACGACACAGGGGCTCTTTCCGCCCAGCTCAAGCGTCACGGGCGTAAGGTTTTTACTCGCGCGCTCCATGACGAGCTTGCCAACCGGAACACTACCGGTAAAGAAGATCTTGTCCCAGCACTCATCGAGCAGCGCTTGGTTTTCGGCGCGCCCGCCCTCGACAACCGTCACCAGGCGCGGATCAAATGCCTCTTCACAGATTTGCTTGAGCACCGCACTCGATGCCGGAGCATAGGCACTCGGCTTGATGACCACGGTATTGCCCGCGGCAAGAGCCCCGGCGAGTGGCTCGAGCGTCAGCAAAAACGGATAGTTCCAGGGCGCCATGATAAGCGTGACGCCATAGGGCACGGCTTGCGTTTTGCACACGCTCACGGCGTTAGCGAGGTCACACGGACGCAGGCGCGGACGACTCCATCGAGCCACATGAGCGATGTGATGACGAATCTCGGAAAGCGACGTGCCGATCTCGCACATATAGGCCTCGTCATGCGACTTTCCCAAATCGGTCTTGAGCGCATGGGCAATATCGGCCTCGTGGGCCCGCACCGCATCGCGCAGGCGCACCAGTGCGCGGCGGCGAGCATCGACATCAAACGTAGCGTGCGTCTTAAAGTAGGTGCGCTGATCGCCGACGATGCGCGCAATTTCCTCGGTGTTCATGGACCCTCCTAGTTCTCGTCCTCAAACATACCACCTGCAACAACTTCGTACATATGCTCGAGCTCCAGGCGGTCCATCAAAAGCGGAACGGGGTACAGCGGATTGGCCTCGGCATCGGCATGTGCCGCCATTTGCGGAATATCGGAGCGGCGAATACCCGTCACATACTTGGGAATGTCCAAGGCGGCGTTCATTCGATCGACCCAATCGATAAAGGCCTCGGCCGCCAGGCTGTCCTGCGCGTTAACCGGCGCGATGCCGGCCATGCGGGCGAGATCGGCGAGCTTGGGAGCAGCAGCTTCGCCATAGGCGCGAAGCATATGCGGCAGGATAATGGCGTTAGCCAAGCCGTGCGGAATCCCGTAACGCCCGCCCAAGCTGTGTGCGATGGCATGAACGTATCCAACATAGGAGCGCGTAAAGGCAACACCCGCCTTATACGCCGCCGCAAGCATATTGCGACGTGCGTGCATGTTGTCGCCATGCTCATAGGCCTCGAGCAAATTGTCGTGGATGAGCTGAACCGCCTGTCGCGCCATCTTGCGCGTATAGGGCGTGGTGCTTCGCCCGATAAAGGCCTCGACGGCATGCGTCAGGGCGTCCATCCCCGTCTGCCCCGTAATGGAGGCGGGCAGGCCGCGCGTAAACTCGGGGTCGCGCACCGCAAGGCGCGGGATAAGCACAAAGTCGTTAATGGGGTATTTATAGTGCGTCTCGTCATCGGTGATAACCGCCGCGAGCGTGACTTCGCTTCCCGTACCGGCGGTAGTGGGAACCGCAATAAGCAGCGGCAGGAGACGGTGGACGCGCAACAGGCCACGCATCTTGTTGATGGGCTTGTTTGGCTGCGCGATACGTGCCCCCACGCCCTTGGCACAGTCCATGGCCGATCCTCCGCCAAAGCCGATAATGGCCTGGCAGTCGTTCTCTCGATACAGGGACGCCGCTTCCTCCACGTTTGAGACCGTAGGGTTCGCACGCGTTTCGGCATAGACCGTAACACCAATCCCCTGAGCCGTAACCGCACGCTCGAGTGATGCCGTGAGCCCCAGACGGGCAATGCCGGGATCCGTCACGATAAGGACCTTCTGGATCGAGCGCTTTTGAAGCACTGTGGGCACATCCTCGGCATGCTCTAAAATGTGCGGCTCGGTATAGGGCAGGATCGGCAATGCAATGCGAAAAACCGTCTGATATGTTCGGCACCAGGCACGACGGGCTAGATGCATAAAGGAAACTCCCTCATTTGTTGATTGGTCAACATTTGCTCGACCGATTGTACTCAGCGACGGTCAAAGACGGCCTGCCAATCGTTAATCAATCAACATCTTCATATCTCAAAATTGTTTTATTAAAAATCATTCCTAATAGGCTTCACATTTGGTTGCATTTATGGATAATAGAACTCGTCAAGACGCACGTCCGGAGAGGGCCCTTACGGGACCGGACGAGCGCGCAATCGCCATCGATCGAAAGGATCGAATCATGAAGTTTGTTTGCCCCGTTTGCGGTTATGTGGAAGAGTTCGACGGCGACCAGCTGCCCGAGGATTTTAAGTGCCCCCAGTGCGGCGTTCCCGGTTCTCGTTTCCTGAAGCAGGAGGAGGGACAGCTCGAGTGGGCCGCCGAGCACGTCGTGGGCGTCGCCAAGATGGAGGGTGTCTCTGAGGACATCGTTGCCGACCTGCGCGCCAACTTTGAGGGCGAGTGCTCTGAGGTCGGTATGTACCTGGCCATGGCTCGCGTCGCTCATCGCGAGGGCTATCCCGAGATCGGCCTGTACTGGGAAAAGGCTGCCCACGAGGAGGCCGAGCATGCCGCCAAGTTCGCCGAGCTCCTGGGCGAGGTCGTGACCGACTCCACCAAGAAGAACCTCGAGATGCGCGTTGAGGCCGAGAACGGCGCCACCGCCGGCAAGACCGATCTTGCCAAGCGTGCCAAGGCCGCCGGCCTCGATGCCATCCACGACACCGTGCACGAGATGGCTCGCGACGAGGCCCGCCACGGCAAGGCTTTCGCCGGCCTGCTCAAGCGCTACTTTGGCTAAGCCAACCGCCTGAGACATAACCTCAAGCTCGATGAGGCCCGGACCGTATTGGTTCGGGCCTTTTTCGTGCCTCACGAACTTGTTAACGCCCTGAAATAGGACCGCCTTCGGCATCGGCTTCTCGTCAAAAACTAAGTGAGTAGACTTTTTGGAACTTGCCGAGCACACCACCCATATTGCTTTATAAAGCCGCAGGTAAATGACTTGTTGCAAAACGGCCTGGTCGCCAAAGTGCTAAAAGCCTACTCACTTAGAACCGCAGCCGTCCACGATCGAGCCATTTTGTGTCTAGCGGGCATCTTTCCGTCGATTACTCCCAATTTTGTCCAGTCAACGAATAGTTCAGACCGGAGTAATGCCTCAGCCCTTTGCTCATCTGAGCTTTTATCACGATATTCAGCATCGAGCATCCTGCATACGGCCTTAACGATCGCGCGGAATCTATCCTCATCCGATATCTGTCTGTATGTCAGGAGAAGCACATCGTAGCCCATGGCCTGAAGGGCCGTCATGCGGTCAGCGTCACGCAAGCCATCCCCTGCGCGTCCGTGCGAGGCCTTTCCCTGACATTCAATGGCCACCTGTCGCCTACCGTCCGGTGAAGAAAGAAGTAGGTCGATATATACACGGGACTTTCCCACAATCGCTCGAGCACTTGTGCCTAGCATCACTTCAACATTAAGCTCTATGTCGCAAAAACCTTCGCCTCCCAGGGATCGCGGCAGTGCAAGTAGCAAATACGCCTCGACCTCAAAAGGCGACGCGGCACCCAATGGAACGAATTGCGATACCGCCATAAATCTATTGCCGTAACGCATCCCGCAAACATCTGAACAAAAACGGTCAAGGTCTCTGCCCAAAACCAAAGCGTCTCGACGCCATAAATTTGAAGCGGTGCCGTCCTCGGACGGGCAGCGCACCCAACCCAACGTCGTCGAAATCGCGCCCGAATCAATTGCACGCGTAAGCTCCGCCTCAAGTGCCGCCGGCAGAGCACACACCGCAAACAGGCCGCACATCTCCGCCAACACAAAAAGAAGCTGAAGATCCGTCAGATGCCGCGACATGATGAATGCCGTCAGTAGAGGAGACGTAATCAAAAATCCATGCTCCGTTTCCAGCACGGATTCCCTGGGGGGCTCACCAAGGAACAGCCGCTGCCTAATGCTGGTAGGACAAGTCCGTTTGTTTCTCGTCTGAACCAATGTATACAACGGAAAACCGAGCGCGACCGCAGCCGTCGGGTTGCGGGCGAGATCATATCGCTGCCGGTCTTCTTCCGGTCGTGGAAGCGGCGGACACAGAGCGCGGACCTGAGGGGGCAAACGCCAGTACCTAAAAGCCGATATGTCACAAAGTAGATCTTTCATAGGCACAGGAAAACACGAATTTCAACCCAGTCAGTCACGCATTGGCGCGAACGCGCCAAAAATGGTGCCGAACGGACTGCCAAGTTTTCAACAGCCCTCCCCAACTGGCCAAAAGCTTGCCGAGAGCTGGACGAAGTTCTGTTGAAAACCCCATTTTTTTCTCATGCAGAAACTTTGCGCGACAAGTGAGTAGACTTTTTTGAACATCCCGAGCAGCCCGGTCATCCTGCTGGTGGCGCGCGCAGACGTGGTGTAAGAGCGTCCTGAGGTCCGTCGCTGCAAGTCCCGATATTACTCCTTCTTGAGACCGCGCCTCTCGACTATCTCGTCCACTATCTCCCTGGCGCGCCGCCCGAGCGCGCGGCGCCTCCCCTCTGTCGGGGCCGGCCTGTCCGCGGGCTCGGCGAAGCCCTCGGCGGCCGAGGCCTCGGAGAACACGCGCTGCTGGGACCACTGTCCCTCGGTCTCCATGAGGCTCGCGCACGTCAGGCGCAGCATCGACTCCCTCGAGGGGAAGGACTGCACGACCCTGTAGCGGCGCTTGATCTCGCGGTTGGCGCGCTCCTGGACGTTGTTGGTGCGGAGCTTGGCCCAGTGCGCCCTGGGGAAGGCCGTGAACGCCAGCGCGGAGTCCTCGGCCTGCTCGAAGACCTCGCCGGCCCTGGCGGACACCGACGCCACCCAGGGCGCCGCCTCGGCCCACACGCAGCGCGCGAGGTCGGGGTCGTCCTGGTAGACCGCGGCGTGCACGAGGTCCCTGACGGCCGCCTTGGAGTCCTCGGGCCTGCCCGAGCAGGCGCTCTGGAGGTTGCGCTGCAGGTGCGTCACGCAGCGCTGCCAGGCGCAGCCCTGGAACAGGCGCGAGACGGCGGCCACGAGCCCGGCGTGGCTGTCGGAGACCACGAGGCGAACGCCGGCCAGCCCGCGCTCGCGCAGCCCGCCGAGGAATGCCGCCCAGGAGTCCTCGCTCTCGGTGTCGACCACGTCGCAGCCCAGGAAGTGCTTGCGCCCGTCGGCGCCCAGCCCGATCGCGGTCACGACGCCCTGCGAGACGACCGACGAGCCGACCCTGCAGCTCATGTAGGTGGCGTCGAGCCACAGGTAGCAGCACGGCGTGCCCGACAGGTCGCGGCGGCGGAACTCCGCCACCTCGGCGTCGAGGTCGGAGCAGAGGCTCGAGACCTCCGAGCTCGACAGCGAGGATATGCCCAGCTTGGACGCCACGCGCTCGACCTTGCGGGTGGACACGCCGCATACGTACATCTCCTGCACGATGGCGGCCACCGAGGTGTCGACGCGCGACCATCGCGCGAGCATGCCCTCGGGGTAGTAGGTGCCGTGCCTGAGCTTGGGTATCTCGAGCTCCACGTCGCCCACGGCGGTCTTGAGCGACCTGGGGCGGTAGCCGTTGCGGCTGTTCTCCCTGCCGTCGCTGCGCTCGTTGCGGCTCGCGCCGCACATCTGCTGGGCCTCGGAGTCCATCAGCGCGTTCATCACGCTGCCCAGCACCCTGCACGCGAACTCGCGCGCGTCGCCGCACTCCTGCCAAAGCCTCGCCGCCTCGAGGGCCTCGTCGCGGCCGAGGCGCAGTACACTCTCTTCTTGGGGCATCGCCTTTCCTTCCATTCGTCACCTTCATTACTCCAACGACGAATTCTAGGCGGTGTCCCCTCCCTTTCAAGAAAGGGCGGAGGCGGGGCATGCCCCGCCTCTTACACCACATCTCTGCGCGCTACCATCCTGCTTTTCAAAACCGCAGGTAGATAGCTTGTTACAAAACTGCCTGGTCGCCAAAGTTCCAAAAGCCTACTCACTTAGGTTGCAGAGTGCTCCCATTAGCTGCGATTCCAAGGTATTTAGCGCTTTTGGACTCAAATCGTCATACTGAACAAGAATTTGACTTGAGTTTTCAGGGACAGATGCGCCATCGGCACACCAATAACAGTCACTGATATCGACAAAAGGGATACTCGAGCGCGTGAGGGCCCGCACAAAAGAGCTTCCGCCCGCTCCACGCTCCGCAACCACGATACAGTAAAGGCCCGCGTCTGCATGCTCGATCGAGACCTCTCCTGCCGGAAATACCTTCCGCACAAGCGCCATCAGGCCATCACGCGCCTCGCGAGCACGAACGCGCACGCGGTTCACATGTCGCTCGTAATCACCCGATTCCAGCAAACGCGCCAAAGCGACCTGATCAACAGAGCTCACCGACGAGGCGTAGAAACCAAGGTTGCGCCTAAACCGCTCCATTAACTCATCGGGCAACACCATGTACGCCAAACGCAACGCCGATGAAAGGCTCTTCGAAAACGTGTTGGTGTAGATAACCGACTGGGCGGCATCGATCGACGCGAGCGCGGGAATCGGCTTCCCGGCAAGGCGAAACTCACAATCAAAGTCATCTTCGATGAGATACCGACCTGGTCGCTCGGCGGACCAGCTCAGAAGCGCATAGCGCCGCGCAATGCTCGTCACAAGGCCGGTCGGATACTGATGGGACGGCATCAGATGAAGTACATCGGTCCCGGTTTTCTGCAGAGCGCTCAAGTCCACGCCCTCATCATCCAACGGGATATGTCGAACTTTGCAGCCCATAGCCTGATAGATGCGCGTCAGACGTAAATAGCCCGGGTCCTCAACGGCATACACCTTGTCAGCGCCAAGCAACTGAACCAACATGGTATCGAGCAGCTGGGCGCCCGCGCCGATAACAATGTTATTGGGATCGACATTCATGCCCCTTGTCCCACGCAGGTGGTGAGCAATTGCGCGTCGCAGCCGAGCGGTGCCCTGCGCCGGTGCGGGCGAAAAGATTTCGCGCTCATCTTCGGATGCCAGCGTCGCCCGTAGTGCGCTTTGCCAAAGCCGCGCCGCCTCCAAAGCGGAAGGAGAAAGTGCATCGAATCGCTCGACCTGTCCGTTGACATCATGCGCGCTGGGACCCGCAGAGGCGGCATCTCGGTCGATGCCCTCCGCAGCCGAAGCCAAAACCGGTGCATCCGGAAGCTCGCAAGCGTAGTAGCCACGACGCGGCATTGAGCAAATATAGCCCTCGGCAAGTAACTGGCTATATGCATTCTCGATGGTAATGACACTGATTCCCAGATGACTGGCAAAGGCGCGCTTAGACGGAAGATGCTCCCCCGCCGCAATACGTCCAGCAACAATATCATCTCGAATTTTCTGGTAAACATACTCATAAAGCGATGCTTCGCCGCGTTTTTCCAAATTGTAGTCAAGCATGAGCCTATCACCTGACCTTATTAAGCCATTCAATCTGGTATTAGTCTGACCTTGTTATTATCTTGAAAACTGAGTATTTCGCCATACCCAGCTCCCCGATAGGATGTTCCGTCAAGCAATGCACATGCCAACCAAGGGAGCAACCATGGCAGAACAGACCAGCAAGGCCGATCGCGTCAAACTCAATCGCGAGCTCGCGCAGATGCTCAAGGGCGGCGTCATCATGGACGTCACCACACCCGAGCAGGCGCGCATCGCCGAGGAGGCAGGCGCCTGCGCCGTCATGGCACTCGAGCGCATTCCGGCCGATATCCGTGCCGCGGGCGGCGTCTCGCGCATGAGCGACCCCAAGATGATCAAGGGCATCCAGGAGGCCGTCTCCATCCCTGTTATGGCCAAGTGCCGCATCGGGCACATTGTCGAGGCGCAGGTCCTGCAGGCCATCGAGATCGATTACATCGACGAATCCGAGGTTCTCTCCCCCGCCGACGATGTCTACCACATCGACAAGACCCAGTTTGACGTCCCGTTTGTCTGCGGTGCCCGCGACCTGGGCGAGGCGCTGCGCCGTGTTGCCGAGGGCGCCACGATGATCCGCACCAAGGGCGAGCCGGGCACGGGCGACGTGGTCCAGGCCGTGCGCCACATGCGCAAGATCCAAAAGCAGATCCGCGACGTTGTTGCCCTGCGCGATGATGAGCTCTTTGAGGCAGCCAAGCAGCTGCAGGTTCCGGTCGAGCTGGTGCGCGAGGTCCATGCCACGGGCAAGCTTCCCGTCGTGAACTTTGCCGCCGGCGGCGTAGCGACCCCCGCCGACGCCGCGCTGATGATGCAGCTGGGCGCCGAAGGCGTCTTTGTGGGCTCGGGCATCTTTAAGAGCGGCGACCCGGCCAAGCGCGCCGCCGCCATCGTCAAGGCCGTGGCCAACTTCACCGACGCCAAGCTCATCGCTGAGCTTTCGGAGGACCTGGGCGAGGCCATGGTGGGCATCAACGCCGACGAAATTGAGATCATCATGGAGGAGCGCGGGCGCTAGTCCAGCAGAAAGGATCGCACATGAGCGATTACGCAGACCAGACGGTCGCCGTGCTGGCGGTCCAAGGTGCTTTTGCCGAGCACGAAGCGAGGCTGTCCGAGCTGGGCGCACACTGTATTGAGCTGAGGCAGGCGGCTGATTTGAAGCAGGACTTTGACCGTCTGGTACTTCCCGGCGGCGAGTCTACCGTTCAAGGGAAGCTGCTTGATGAGTTGGGCATGCTCGAGGAGCTTCGTGCCCGTATCGCTGAAGGCATGCCCGTCCTGGGCACCTGCGCCGGCCTGATTCTACTGGCTCACGACCTTGCAGCCCACGACGATAAGGGGACGCCGCGCCTGGCAACCATGGATGTACTTGTCGAGCGCAATGCCTACGGCAGGCAGCTCGGCAGCTTTCGAACCAAGGGGCAGGTAGCCGGCATCGACGGTGAAGTGCCGCTGACGTTTATCCGCGCGCCCCGCATCGTCGAGGTCCACGGCGACGCCAAGGCCTTAGCGAAAGTCGACGAGCGCATCGTCGCCGCCCGCCAGGGCAACCAGCTCGGCGTAACCTTCCACCCCGAACTCGACGAAGACACCCGCCTCCACGAACTGTTCCTACAAATGTAGGCAGAAAACAAACGAGCGTGGATTTTCGGACGCATAGCAAATGAGAGTGGATAATCTCCCACTTTGAGCTTGAATGCAGGCTCAAACCGGGAGATTATCCACTCTCATGCTATGCAGTCATTTAAGAACGTCCCCAATGACTACTTCGACAACACCGATGTTTTGGTACCGACAGCGAAAGCCCGCCAGGGCGAGCAAGGTGCCTTGAAGCGAGGCGGCATTGACCTTCTGGTCATGCCGCCGAAGTTGAAAGGCAGATTGCCGCTCTGGCGGGTTTGCAGCGTCAAGCGGTTACGGCGTTTGGTAAAACGCCGTAACTAATTAAAAGCGATTGCCGCGGAAGCCGCCACCGTTGCGGCCGCCACGATCGCCACCGCGGCCGCCGCGGTCGTTACCACGGTTGCCGCCGAAGCCGCCACGGTTGCCACCGCGATCGCCATAGCCACCACGGTTGCCGCCAAAGCCGCCGCGACCGCCACGGTCGCCGCCACGGTCACCAAAGCCGCCACGGCCACCGCGATCGCCACCGCGACCGCCACGGTCGCCGCCACGGCCACCGCGATCACCAAAGCCGCCGCGACCGCCACGGTCGCCGCCACGGCCACCGCGATCGTCACGGCCGCCGCGAGGACCGCGGTCCTCGTCCAGGCCCATGGCGACGAGCGGAGCGATAACCTTATCGAGAGCGGCCATCAGCTCGGTGGCCTCCTCGTAAGAAAGCTCGGGCAGGAGCTTCTCCTTCTTGTTGGCAAGCTCGACCAGGCCCTCAGCGGCATCCTCGGCAGCGAAGACAACGATCTTGCGCATATCGCCCTCGGCGTCGTCGATGCGGCCGACCAGATCGGCAGCCTCGGCCTCGGCCATCAGGCCATCGAGCTCACGAAGGCGCATGCCCAGTAGGTCGGACATTTCCTTCTGCTCCATCTTGGGCTTGAGGTCAAGAAGCTTGATGGCGCGCTCGATGTTCGCCATGCGCTCGGCCTTGGCCTCCTCCTCCTTGGAAATAGCAAAGCGACGGCTACGCAGCAGGCGGGCGGCCTTCTGCATCTTGTCCATCAGCTCTTCGTCATCGTAATCAACGGCGGCCTCGGCAACCTCGGCCTCCTCCTCGGCGGAAACCTCGTCAGCAGCCTCAACCTCGGCAGCTTCGGTCTCCACGGTCTCGACTGCCTCAACCTCGGCAGCCATGATCTCGTTCTCGGTCTCGTTCATGATCTCTTCGTTCTCAGACATGAGACTCCTTCTTGGCCCTCTCGGGCATCATCGCCCCATTCGCGGGGCCCGTCGCGCACTCTTTGCGCTTTAAACATTCATGCCTCTCGGCAAAACGTCCATTAGTTTATGGTGTCGCCATTCAATCTAGCTGCAGAATCTATGTGCACACATTAATGCGACATGTGCGACTCGCGACGAGCGTACACAACCGATACCACAAATCCGACCACGGCAATTACAGCCGCCACACGCACGGCTGCCGCAAATCCAATCGCCTGGGCAACGTCGGTCGCAACGCCAGCGGCGCCGGCAGTCGCCGCAGAACTCGAGAGCAGGCCGATAAACAGCGACGGGCCAAACGATGCGGCAATCATGTTCCACGTGTTGAGCAATGCTGTTCCGTGAGGATGCTCAGCGACAGGCAGCGTCTCCAAGCCGGCCGTTTGCGAGGGGCTCAGCACCAAACCGACTCCGGCATACACAACAACGGTCAGCGCCACGACGACGCCGATGTTCATGCTTGCGGCCGTCATCGAGATGGCAGTCTGCCCCACGGCGATCAGGGCAAAGCCGACCGGCAGCAGCGGCCATGCACCACGGGCGTCCATCACGCGTCCGCCCACAATCGAGGTCACGGCATTGCAGGCAATCGCCGGCAAAATGAGCAAGCCCGCAACAAGGGCGGTCATGCCGTATGCGCCCTCAAAATAGAGCGGCAACAAAACGCTCATCGAGAACGTCGTCATCATCGACACCACCACAAGCAGACACGCAGGCCAAAAACGAACGCCCGCCATGGGACGCACGTTAAGCACCGGATGCTCGAGCTTGAGCTGGTGGGCCGCAAACAGGCCGAGCAGCACAATGGCGGCGAAGAGCGTCGCGATGCCGGCAATCAGATTGGTCGAGAACTCGCCTACGGAATACACAAATGCCGTAATACCGGCGGCGAGCAAAACAACCGACAGAATATCAAGCGTGGCGTTCGAACGCTCTCCGACATTCTGAACGAGCTTTACGCCCGCCGCAGCGACCACAATGCCGCCCACCAGCGGCACTACGAACACCGCCCTCCAGCCAAACAACGTGCACATGAGACCGCTGATCACGGGTCCAAACGCCGGCCCCAGCGTAATGCAGGCACCGCCCAGGCTCAGATACAGACCGAGCTTCTCGCGCGGAGCGCAAGACAGCACTACGTTCATCATGAGCGGGAACAAGATACCCGATCCCGCAGCCTGCAAAATACGGCTTGGCAGTAAAACGCTAAACGACGGAGCGACCAGGCACAGGACTTCGCCGGCGACCATGCATCCGCATGCGAAAAACAGCAGATTGCGTGTCGAGAAACGACCGGACAGGAAGGCCATGATGGCCGTAAAGATCGACGTCACGATCATGTAGCCCGAAACAAGCCACTGCGCCGTGGTGGCACTCACCGAAAAGGCCGCCATAATGTCGTGCAACGCCACGTTAATGATGTTCTCGTTAAACGCGGCGACAAAGGCTGCAGCATACATTACGACGAGAATCGCCGAGGCTGTCGACGGTGATTGAGTTTGCTTTTGGGATTTGGTCCCCATGAAATTCCTTCCTCTTAGAACGACAATCGCATCGCCCCAGAGGAACGGTCCAGGGCGAAAATGAGCCCTAGACTTACGCCAGACGCCGTACACGACGAATCTGACAACATGGTCCAACGTCGAAAGATTGTAACGCGGACGCGCAGCTTTCCTTCCGCGCTATTATTAAAAGTCCACGAAAGCATGAGACATGAGGAGCCCGCCATGATTAAGCCCATCATGAAATCCGAGTTCTTTTTACGCCTGCCTTCCGAAGACGCGGGACCCGACGACGCCGTGATCGGGCAAGACCTCCTGGATACGCTCCACGAGCATGAGCACGAGTGCGTGGGCCTCGCCGCCAACATGATCGGCGTGCGCAAACGCATCATCTGCGTAAAGGACGGCAACAGGGCGCTCCTGATGTACAACCCGCAAATTCTTGAGCAGGTCAATGCCTATCAAACGAGCGAAGGATGCCTCTCGCTGATCGGCGAGCGTCCCTGTACCCGCTATCGCCGCATTAAGGTTGAGTATTTGGACGAGAACTTCATCCACCGCATCAAAAACTTCTCGGGCTACACCGCCGAAATCATCCAGCACGAAATCGACCACTGCAACGGGATAGTGATTTAGTTCCGCCGATCCAAGAAAGCTCCCTGCAGCAAAACAACTGCAGGGAGCTTTTCATAGTGCGGAGCTTCTATCCCACTAGCTCTGACGGTAATGGTCAAAGAAGTCGGCGAGGTCTTCGAGGGACTCTTTGAGCACTTCCATGCGCGGCAAGTACACGATGCGGAAGTGGTCGGGCTCGGCCCAGTTAAAGCCGCCGCCGCGCGTGATCAGGATCTTCTTCTCGTGTAGCAGGTCGAGGGCGAACTGCTCGTCATCGGTGATGTTGAACTTCTTAACATCCATCTTGGGGAAGATGTAGAACGCCGCGCGCGGCTTAACCACCGAGATGCCGTCAATCTTGTTGAGCGCCTCATACACAAAGTTGCGCTGCTCGTAGACACGGCCGCCGGGACGGATGTAGTCGTTAACCGACTGATGGCCGCCGAGCGCCGTCTGGACGATCGACTGAGCCGGCACGTTGGAGCACAGGCGCATGTTAGAGAGCATGTTGATGCCCATGATGAAGTCGCTCATGCAGCGCTGGTTGCCCGAAAGCACCATCCAGCCAATACGATAGCCCGCGATCATGTGCGACTTGGAAAGGCCGCTAAAGGTGACACAGGGCAGATCGGGAGCGAGCGAGGCAATCGAGACGTGCTCGTAGCCGTCCATGCACAGGCGGTCGTAGATCTCATCGGCAAAGATCATGAGCTGGTGCTTGCGCGCAACCTCGACGATGCCCTCGAGCACCTCGCGCGGATAGACCGAGCCCGTGGGGTTGTTGGGGTTGATGATGACGAGGGCCTTGGTCGCGCTCGTGATCTTGGACTCCATATCCTCCAGGTCGGGATACCAATCCGCCTGCTCATCGCACAGATAGTGCACGGGATGGCCGCCGGCAAGGGTTGCGCACGCCGTCCAGAGCGGATAGTCGGGGCTGGGGATCAGAATCTCGTCGCCATTGTCGAGCAGCGCGTTCATCGAAAGCTGAATGAGCTCGGACACGCCGTTGCCCGTGTAGATATGCTCCATCTGAACATTGGGCAGGCCTTTGATCTGGGAGTACTGCATGATCGCCTTGCGCGCAGAGAACAGGCCGCGCGAGTTGGAATAGCCTTCGCAGTCGGGCAGCTGCTGACGCATATCCTTGATGACCTCGTCGGGCGTGCGGAAACCGAAGGGCGCCGGGTTGCCGATATTGAGCTTGAGGATGCGCTCGCCCTCGTCCTCCATACGGGCAGCCTCGTCGACGACGGGACCGCGCACATCATACAGGACGTTATCAAGCTTGGTGGATTTAGAAAAAGTACGCATGGTGGTGCTCCTTGGAATTTGAGCTGAGGGACTAGGTTCGGATTTGGCAACTTTACGGGACGGAGGGGTCTCACCTTGGTCGGCGTCACCGGCAAGCAGCCAGGTAACATCGACCTCCAAAATGCGGGCGAGCAGCTCGGCCACATCGCGCCGCGGGATCGTCTTGCCGCTCACATATTGGCTCATCTGACTCTTGCCGAGTTTTTTGCCGAGCATCTCCGATGCGCGGATCACGTCCGACTGGCGAACGTCGCGATCGGACATAGTCTGTCGCAGGCGATCGCTAAACGTCTCTTGGGCCACTAGAACCTCCTTGCTGGCAAAGTTCAATTTATAGAACACGAATTGAACCTGAGTTCAATTTAGGCAGCAGTATAGCGCGGCGCATTATCCGGAAGTTCAATTTCACAAGAAAATGTACCGAACCCCGAGAATTGTCCCAAAGCGGACAATGACGTGTACACGTTTAGAGGTATTCAAGGAATCGAGCGGCCGCGAGCGAAACATCGGCCGTTCGATATATGGCGTTGATCTGGCGATGGGGATGCCCCTCGAGTGGGCGCACGGCAACATCGAACTGACAGCGGCGCAAGATGAGCGCGGGTAGAATGCTCACGCCCAGGCCGTCCTCGACCATAGCCATAATCGCATAGTCATCCCAAGTCGACAGTTTTGAGCGCACTGTCAGTCCCGTCCGACGAAACAGCGGCGTAATCTCGTCATCGGTGCCGCGTTCTAGCAGAATAAACTGCTCGTTTGCCAAATCGGCAAGGGGAACGACCTCCGCCGCGGCAAGCGAGGAGTCCGCCGGCACTACCGCCATCAACTCGTCGCGCACCAAAGACCGCGATGCCATGCCGTTTTCTCGGGGTTCACGCGGGATAAAGCCCAGATCGCAGCGGCCCTCTGCCACCCATTGTTCAATCTCTGAGTAATCGCCCATCAGCAACTCGTAATCGACGTCCGGGTGATCGGCGCGAAAGCGCGCAATCACCGGCGGCAGCACGTGGGTCGCCACGCTCGAAAACGTACCGATGCAGATTTTGCCGCGCATGAGCCCGCGCATCTCATCCACCCGTCGCTGCAAGCGAGTGAATTCCTCACAGAGCGCTTCGACAGCCGGCATGACCTGCCGCCCATCGGCAGAAAGAGCCACGCCCTCGCGACTGCGGTCGAGCACCTTAAAGCCCCAATCGGCCTCAAGATCGGCCACCATACGGCTCACGCCCGACTGCGAATAGCTCAGGCGCTCGGCAGCACGCGTAAAGCTTCCGGCGCGCACGGTCTCGAGCAGCACCTGCATCTTTTGAACATTCGTTTCCACGGCACCCCTCCACCTATGCATGAGCTTTTGTCATGTTATCTATGCATTATATTCGCTTTTCTTCTAAAGCCAGTTCACCCATAGTGAACATGCTCGGATATAGAGGGGATGGAAGCGCATGAACAACGGGCTGTTTACGTACTTAGCAGCATTGCTATTGTTTGGCTCCAACGGCATCATCGCCTCTGCCATCGCGTTGCCGAGCTCCGATATCGTGCTACTGCGCACGTTTTTGGGCGCCCTCTCGCTTGTCACTATCCTTGCCATCACCCAACGCCATAAGTTGCAGGCGCCATCTCGCCTCCGCGAAGCCGCAGCCCTCCTCCTTTCGGGAGCCGCGCTGGGCGCCAGCTGGATTTTTCTGTTCCGCGCCTACCAGACGATCGGCGTCGACGTATCCTCGCTGCTGTACTACTGCGGCCCCATCATTGTCATGGCGCTCTCCCCGCTCATCTTTGGCGAAAAGCTGACCGGCGGCAAAATCGCCGGCTTTGTCGCCGTTGCTTGTGGTGCTTTTCTCATTGCAGCGCAAGGTCTAGGCGGCAATATGCCCATTGCGGGTATCGTCTGCGGTATCGCCTCGGCATTTTGCTATGCGCTGATGGTCATCGCTAGCAAGGGTGCGCCACACATCGAAGGCCTCGAGAACTCCACGCTCCAGGTGAGCGCCGCCTTTGTGACCGCGCTGGTCCTCACGCTCATCACGCAGGGCGCTCCCTCATTCCTGTCCGCCGGCGTCGCCACCAGTATTGATTGGCGCGCCGTCGTCATGCTCGGCGTCGTCAACACCGGCATCGGTTGCCTGCTCTACTTTAGTGCCGTCGCCAAGCTGCCCGTCCAGACCGTCGCGGTCGTCGGCTACCTCGAGCCGCTTTCGGCCGTCGTGTTCTCGGCCGTCCTTTTGGGCGAAGCCATAACACCGGTCCGCCTGACGGGCGCCGCGCTTATCATCGGCGGCGCGATTTTTTGCGAACTCGCCGGCAAACGCGCAAACGCCAAGGCTGGCATCGCCCAGACAGTACGTGCTTAAAAGCCCCTGCTTTGAAATACTACCTGCGTAGATAAATAATCCCCAGCTGAGGATTATTGTCTAAAATAACCCGATGTGCCAAACTGCTCTTGTATGTATAAAGACGGCATAAAGTTTTTTGTCCTAGACAGATAACCGGATGTCTAAGGGAGTCCTCGTGGCACACAATAAAATGGAGGCAAACCTCCAAGACCAGCACGGGCAAGGCGGGCACGGAGCCATCCCCCTCTCCGCTGGCATGCTGCTCGTAACGCTCGGCGTCGTCTATGGTGACATCGGCACGAGCCCCATGTACACCATGAAATCAATCGTCGCCAACAACGGCGGCATCGGTACCGTCAGCGAGGACATGATCCTGGGCGCGCTTTCGCTCGTCATCTGGACCATGACGCTCGTGACCACGGTCAAGTACGTAGTAATCGCCATGAAGGCCGACAACCACAACGAAGGCGGCATCTTCGCCCTGTTCAGCCTCGTACGCAAGGTGGCACCATGGCTGATTCTGCCCGCCATGATCGGCGGTGCGGCACTGCTTGCCGACGGCATCCTCACCCCCGCCGTCACGGTCACCACAGCCATCGAGGGTCTGCGCACCATCGAATGGGGCCATGCGCTGCTGGGCGACGGCCAGACCAACGTCATCATCATCACAATCATCATTATCTGCGGCCTATTTGCCATGCAGCGCGCCGGCACCTCGTCAATCGGCAAGCTCTTCGGCCCGCTCATGACGCTGTGGTTCCTGTTCCTGGCAGGCGCCGGTCTGTTCAACATGCTCGGCAACCTGTCCATCTTGCGCGCGCTCAACCCCATCCGCGGCATTATGTTCCTGTTCTCGCCCATCAACCATTCGGGCATTATGGTGCTCGGCTTTGTCTTCCTGTCGACAACCGGTGCCGAGGCACTCTACTCGGACATGGGCCACGTGGGCAAGGCAAACATCTATGCATCCTGGCCATTTGTTAAGGCGGCCCTTATCCTCAACTATCTGGGTCAGGGAGCTTGGCTACTCGCCAATAACTCCAACCCCCAGATGCTCGCGATGGATATCGTCAACCCGTTCTATATGATGCTCCCCGAGCCCCTGCGCCCCTTTGCCATCGTGCTTTCGGCCGTGGCGGCCATCATTGCCTCGCAGGCGCTCATCACCGGCTCGTTCTCGCTGGTATCCGAGGCAACGCGTCTCAACCTTATGCCGCATCTGCGCATCCACTACCCCAGCGACACCAAGGGCCAGCTCTATATTCCGCTCGTCAATAACATCATGTGGGTCGGCTGCATCTTCATCGTGCTGCTGTTCCAAAACTCCGAGCGCATGGAGAGCGCCTACGGCCTCGCCATTACCGTGACCATGCTCATGACCACGACGCTTTTGACGAGCTACATCGCCGGCATCCTCAAGCACAGGCTGGGTGCCTGCGTCTTCGCCCTGCTCTTTGGTGCCATTGAGCTGTGCTTCTTCGCCTCGTGCCTCACCATGTTCTTTGACGGCGGCTACGTCATGATCTTCCTGGCCGCACTGCTGTTTGGCCTTATGTACGTGTGGCGCCGCGGCACCGCCATCGAGCGCACGCAGACGATTCTGTTGCCCGTCTCCAAGTACATCGATCAGCTCAACCGCCTGCGCAACGACGAGACCTATCCCGTGCTCGCCGACAATCTGGTATTTCTCACCAACAGCCCCGACCCGCTCACGCTCGACCGCGACGTGCTCTATTCCATCCTGGATAAGCATCCCAAGCGCGCCAAGGCATATTGGTTCATTAACGTGCACGTTACCGACGAACCCTATACGCACGAGTATTCCGTCGAGACCTTTGGCACGGACTTCCTCTTCCGCGTTCGCCTGGACCTGGGCTTTAAAGTCAACCAGCGCGTCAACGCTTATCTGCGTCAGATCGTCGGCGACTTGATGGCATCGGGCGAGCTGCCGCCGCAACATCACATCTACTCCATCTACGAGACACGCGGCAACGTGGGTGACTTCCGCTTTTGTATGCTGCGCAAGATGCTTGCCCCCGAAACGGACATCAACCGCAATGACCACCGCGTGATGGCCATCAAGTACGCCGTCCGCCGCGCCTGCGGAAGCCCGGCACGCTGGTACGGTCTTGAGAACTCGGCCATCATCATCGAGTACGTGCCGCTGTTTGCCCGCATGCGCCCGGCCGTTAAGCTCGTGCGCACCCAGGTGCCGCTCGAGGTTCAGATCGAAGAGGCCGAGGAAATGGAAGTCGACATCTTCTCGGACGACTTGGTCAACGGCAACGAGGCCGGTAGGGACATGAACGTCGATCCCACCGAGCTGCTCGAGAGCGTCGCCGATACGCCCGAACAGCAACTGCTCGACGGCCTCGAAAGTGAACAACTCAACGACGCCAACTTCTAGCGACGTCACAAATCAACGAAAGCGGCCCTGCACCTCACGGGAGATGCAGGGCCGTTTTGCATTGCGGTAAAGCTATCGGCTACGAACGGCGCGGCTCGGGAACCACGAGCCTATCGGGGCTCGCGCCCTCGGCATCCATCAGGCTCACGTAGCGAATCGACGGATCCCCATACATCGCGTAGTAATAATTGCCCGTGCGCGCGCTAAAGCATCCGGTGTAGATAGTCTTCTCGAACTTGCCATCGCCCATCCTGGACGCTCCCTCGATCATCACCACGCCCTCGAGCGAGCGGAACATGCGAACGACGTTTTCGGTCTCGCTCTCCTTTTGCGGGTAATTGGCATTGAGGTACGCCGCCTTTACAAAACGGCTCGGCGAATAGCAATCGCCCGGAATGCCGCGCATGCCGGCACCGGCTCCATAGGGCTTGAGCTCGGCGCCACGCCATGTCGCCGTCTGCGGAAAATCGCTTGTGGCGGTGATATAGGTGCGCAGGTTTTCCATGTGCCACGGGAAGGTCGGCTGGTTGGCAAGGGTGTCGACCGGATCGTCGTATACATGCAGGCCGTCAGCCATCATCTCGACCACGATGCTGCGCTGGCTGTCGCCGATAATCCAATGGAGCAGCGACACGCCCAGCCCCTCTCCGGCAGATTTGGCGACAATCACCGTGTCGCGCAGCGCGGCCTCGACCTCATCGACCGTCGAGAACGTCGCTGCCACCCACAGGGGGAACTCATAGGCCGCGATATTGGTCTTGCCGTCGACAGGGTCCTCGGCATACTCGGCATAACCCGGGAAATTGAGACCCGCCACGGCGAGGCCCGCATCGTTGCCGCAATCGAAGAACATAGGGTAGTTCCTGTAATCGATGCACATACCAATCACCGCGTGCGCCGCTGTCGCGTCGTCGATAAACGAATACGGAATGTGAAACCCGCGCGGCATCACGCGAACCTGTTGGCCGTAGTCAAAGCTCCAGTCGAGATTGCGGCCCAGATACATGTGGCCAGAATTATCGGTAAATCGAATACTCGTACACATAGCGCCTCCTAGCTTTACGTTCTTGCTAATTTCATTGTCTCCAAACAAAAAGGCGCTAAACACAAAAGCCCGGACATGACAACAATGTCACGCCCGGACTATTCAAGCAGGATAAACTCAACCAAGTTAACCCCGCAGGTCGTCTAAGGGGTCAAAGTGCCGCAGATTGCCACGAAAGAGGAGCAAAGCGTACTTAAGGTACGCGAGCGACGATTGAGCGGCAAGGTGCGGTGCTTTGACCCCTTAGACCAACTTTCCTAGACAGTGATCGATCATATGCTGGATCATCTGTGCCTCAAAGCCCGCGTAGTCGCGGCGGCACTCCTTCATCTTGCCGTCGACGATCTGGTCAAAGGCAACCTTGCACTTGATGTAGCGCGTGGACTTGGTGACCTCCTCGTGCGTCAGGCAGCTCTCCTCCATCTTGCTGGCACCCAGGCCAAACACCAGACGGGGGTTGTAGAGCACATGGGGCTCGCCGGCGTCGTCCAGATAGACGCAGACCTTCTTGGTGACGCCGATCTGGTTGGCGGCCAAGCAGCCGGCATCATCGAGCGACTTGATGGTATCAATCAGATCCTGAGCGACCGACTCGTCCTCGACAGTCGCAACCTCGCAACGCTGAGACAGGATAGCCTCGTCGCGGCAGAGCTCTTTAATCATACGTTCCTCCATAGGGGTCGTTGTAACTGCTTAAGTATACGGTACCCACTCATTTTCATGCGAAAAATACCGTCCGTCTGCTACAAAGCGCCGAACATCAACATGCGAGGAACAACAGCGTCGTAAAGGGGCTATAGTGAGTGAGTTCGTGTCAATCGGCCTAAACTCGGGGCCGAACAAGGAAAGGGTATGCATGGACGAACTATTTCACGTCAGCGAGCGCAAGTCCACAATCGGGACCGAACTTCGCGCTGGACTGACAACATTCCTGGCGATGGCCTACATCATCGCCGTCAACCCCGCGGTGCTCTCGGGCGCTGGCATCGATGCGGGAGCGCTCGCCTGCGCCACCTGCCTGGGCGCCGGCATCATGACCATCTGCATGGGCATCTTCGCCAACCGCCCGCTCGCCTGCGCGTCGGGCTTAGGCGTCAACGCGATGATCGCTGGAATCGCCACCACCGTCTGCGGCGGTGACTGGCACGTGGCCATGAGCGTCATCTTCCTTGAGGGCGTCGTCATCTTGCTGCTCGTGCTTTGTGGCCTGCGCGAGGCCATCATGGACGCCATCCCCGTGGTTCTGCGCCACGCTATCTCGGTGGGCCTGGGCCTGTTCATCGCCATGATTGGCCTGTGCGATGCCGGCATTATCACCGCTGGCGCCGGTACACTCGTCGGTCTGGGCGACATCACCTCCCCCACCTTCATCGTCGGCATCATCTCCATCCTGGTGACGGTCGCCCTCGCCTGCCGCAACGTCCCCGGCTCGCTGCTCATCGGCATCGTCGTCGCCGTCATCGCCGGTATCCCCCTAGGTGTGACCCAGGCTCCGACCGGTATCATCGCCCCGCTCGACTTCTCGAGCATCGGTGGCCCCATCGCCGACGCCGGCGGCGTGCCCGCCATCGTCAAGGTCCTTACCGACCCCACGCTCCTCGTCATCTCGTTCTCGCTGCTCATGAGTGACTTCTTCGACACCATGGGCACCGCGATGGCCGTGGCCAAGCAGGGCGAGTTCCTCACCGACGACGGCAACGTCGAGAATATCAAGGAGATCCTGATCGTCGACTCCGCCGCCGCCGCTGTGGGCGGTTTCATGGGCGTCTCCTCCATCACCACCTTCGTCGAGTCCACCTCTGGCGCTGCCGACGGTGGCCGCACGGGCCTCACCTCCGTCACCACCGGCGTGCTGTTCATTCTCGCTGCGTTCTTCTCCCCCATCGTCACCATCGTTTCCAGCGCCGCCACCTGCGGCGCCCTGGTCTACGTCGGCTACCTCATGATGAGCGAGGCCTCCGAGATCGACTGGTCCGACGTGTCGCAGGGTTTCCCGGCGTTCATGATTGTCGCCGGCGTGCCCTTCACCTACTCCATCTCTGCCGGCATTGGCCTGGGCTTTATCGCCTACGTGATCGTCGCGCTCTTTAAGGGCGAGGCTTCCAAGATCAAGCCGCTCATGTGGATCGCAGCCCTTGCCTTCCTCGTCTACTTCTTCGTGGCGTAACAGCATAGTCTGCTAAAGCAAAACAACAAGGCGCGGAATCGCATCGAGCGGCTCCGCGCCTTTCTTTTAGCGTCTGCCCCCGTGCCAGCGTGCGACAATTGAGGCTGTCAATATCACAACACCGAGAGAAGCCTGCCTTGGAAGTGCATCAGAAGCAGATAACCGTTTATTCAGAGTGTGCAGAAGGCGCGCCCGTCATCTACCTCCCCGTGGTTATGGGCGACGGTAGTGAAGTCTACGAGCGCTGCCGAGAGCTCGACTGCCCGCCGTTCACCCTTGTCGCCATCGGAGGACTCGATTGGAATCGCGAGTTGAGCCCCTGGGAATGTGAGGGAACTATACGAGATGCCGAGCCCTTTGGCGGACAGGCTGCTGGTTTTCTTGACGAGTTGTTGAAGCAGATAATCCCCCAGGCCGAATCATCGCTCCCGCAACCACCCGCCTGGCGCGGCGTTGCCGGCTACTCGTTGGCGGGCCTCTTTTCGCTTTGGGCCCTCTGGCAGACCGGTACCTTTGACCGCGCCGCAAGTGCATCGGGGTCGCTGTGGTTCCCCGGCTTTATCGACTACGCGCGAGAGCGCACGATGACAGCCACGCCCGACGCCGCCTATCTGTCGCTCGGTAAAAAGGAAACCAAGACGCCCAACCGCATGATGCGGCACGTACTCGACGATACGCGTGCGATGGAAGAGCTGTTTATCGAGCATGACATTCCAACAACGCTGGAGCTCAACCCCGGCAACCACTTTGCCCAAACTGACCTGCGCATGGCGCGCGGCATCCACTGGATACTGACGCATTAAAAATGGCGTCCACGCGTACATACGCATGGATGCCATTTTTAATTTGGCTGAACGCAGCTACTATTCGGCAGTCTCCTCAAGCTCGGAAGTATCGAACTCAAAGTCATTACCGGGCAGGATGGCGTTGAGCACAATGCCCACCAGCGAGCCCACGGCAAGGCCCGAAAGCGAAATCGTCACGCCGCCCAGCTCCAGCACGATGGCACCGGCGGTACTGTAGGCAATGCCGAGCGAAAGCACGAGCACCAAAGCCGCAACCAGCACATTGCGGTTGTTCTGGAAATCAACCTGATTCTCGATAAGGTTGCGAACGCCCACGGCACTGATCATGCCGTAGAGCACGAGCGACACGCCGCCGATTACACACGCCGGCATAGCAGCGATCACAGCAGCAAACTTGGGGCAGAACGAAAGCACGATGGCGCAGCAGGCGGCAATGCGAATCACGCGCGGGTCGAACACGCGCGTCAGGGCAAGCACGCCGGTGTTCTCGCCATACGTCGTATTGGCGGGGGCGCCAAAAAGCGATGCCAAGATGGTCGCCAGGCCATCGCCGAGCAAGGTACGGTGCAGACCGGGATCGGCAATGTAATTGCGTTCGCAGGTAGAGCCAATGGCGGAGATATCGCCGATATGCTCGATCATAGTTGCAAAGGCCAGCGGCATGATGGTGATGATGGCCGTCGTGGCAAGACCGCTATCGAACTGCGGTCCAAAGAGCGCAAACACGGTGTTGTCCCACACGACGGGCAAGCCAACCCAGGGGGCAGCTGCGACGCCAGAGAAGTCGACCTCACCCAACGCAGCCGCAACGGCATAGCTCACCACCACGCCCAGCAGAATCGGCACGATCTTGACCATGCCGCGGCCCCAGATGTTGCAGATGATGATCACGGCCACAGCGATAACGGCGACAAGCCAGTTGGTCTGACAGTTGGCAATGGCAGAGCTCGCTAGGATCAGGCCGATGGAAATGACGATGGGGCCGGTCACCACCGGCGGAAAGAAGCGCATGACACGTTTGGCGCCAAATGCGCGGAACAGCGCCGCCAGCACCGGATAGAGCAGGCCGGCGCAGGCAACGCCCAGGCAAGCGTAGGGCAAAAGCTCGGCCTCGCCGTTGGGTGCAATGGCGGCATAACCCGCGATAAAGGCAAACGACGAGCCCAGAAACGCGGGCACCTTACCACGCGATAGAAAATGAAACAGCAGCGTGCCGATGCCGGCGAACAGAAGCGTCGCCGAAACGGAAAGGCCGGTGAGCACGGGCACGAGCACCGTGGCTCCGAACATCGCAAACATGTGTTGCAAACCCAACACGAACATGCGCGGGCGGCCGAGCGATGATGCATCGTAGATGGCATCGGTGACGGCGGGCGTCGAGGATTGGGACATGGAAGTCCTTTCATGATGGAAGGGCGATCAGGCATATCGGATAACCTGCCCGAACGATACGATCCGGACCATTGTACGTGATACGTCATGTCTCGCGCGCGCCGTCACCTGCAAGCGGTAGCGTTACTTCCAAACGCGCTCGGCAATGCGCTTGACCAGCGCGATCTTTGCCCACTGTTCGTCCTCGGTCAGCTTGTTGCCAATCTCGCAGCTGGCAAAGCCGCACTGGGGCGACAGGTACAGGTTCTCGAGCGGCACATACTTTGCGGCCTCGTGGATACGTTCGACGATAACGTCCTCGTCCTCAAGCTCAGCCGCCTTGGTGGTCACCAGACCCAGCACGACCTTCTTGCCGGGAGCAACGTACTTGAGCGGCTCAAAGCCACCGGCGCGTGGCGTATCGAACTCAAGGTAGAACGCGTCAACGTTCTCATGTACGAACAGGTACGGCGCAATGGGATCGTAACCACCCTCGAAGGCATACGTGGAGTGATAGTTGCCGCGGCACACGTGCGTGTTGATAACCAGATCGTCGGGCTTGCCCGCGATGGCGGCATTGTTGAGCGCCACGCCCAGCTCGCTCACCTTTTGCAGGTCAACCGGGCTCATGCCGGCCTTGGACACAAAGTCGGTATCGCAATAGATGCCCCAGGTGCAGTCATCAAATTGGATGTTGCGGCAGCCTGCTGCGTACAGGTCGGCGATCACCGTGCGATAAGCGGCCGCAATGGCGTCGGCAAGTTCCTCATCGATCTTATAGACAGCGCGCAGGCTCTCCTGCTGGCCGTCGCAGCGATCGAGCGTGACCTCAGAGAACGTCTGGATCGGCGCCGGAATGGTCTGGCGTGCGACCTGGCCCTCCCCCTCAAGCGCCTTGACGAACTTAAAATGCTCGACGAACGGGTGGTTCTCGCCGCTAATGGGACCAGTAACCACGGCGGTGTCGGCCGTCGTCTCCTCATCATGGAACATATAACCCGTGCGTGAGGTGCGGCGCTCAATGCCGTTAAGGCCCCACATAAAATCGAGGTGCCAGTAGCTGCGGCGGAACTCGCCATCGGTGATCACCTGCAGGCCGGCGGCCTTCTGCTTGGCCACCAAATCGCGAATGGCATCGTCCTCGACGGCCTTAAGGCCGGAAGCGTCGAGTTTACCCGCGACATAGGCGACACGGGCGTCCTTTACAGCCTGCGGACGAAGAAAGCTGCCGACGATATCGGCGCGAAACGGCGCGTTCGGTTGAATCGAAGTGCTCATAGATATCTCCCTTTGCATTGGTTGCTTTACCGGGACAGAGTATGAGCGCTCATATGACCATCGTAAAATATACGTTTATAACAGTTTGATATAGATGTTTCCTATATCAGTCTGGACTGTCATAAAGAGACTTGAACCGTGCGGAGCACAGCAGCCTAGATATGCTGACGAATCGCGTCGATATAGGCCCGACCGTAGCGCGTAAGCGTCGTGTTCTTGCGCGTGATGATGCCAATCTCCATGTACTCGTCCACGTCGAGCGGAATCGAGATAATGCCGGGGCCGTTGAGCTCGTGGCTGATCACGCCCGAGCATACCGTGTAGCCGTTGAGGCCCATGGCCAAATTGAACAACGTCGCACGGTCGCGCACGCGGATATTTTTGCGACGCTCGAACGTCGAGGTCAGCTCCTCGGAATAGTAAAACGAGTTGTAGCTGCCCTGCTCGTAGGACAGGAACGGGTAGTCTTCCAGATCCTCGAGCGTCACGCTGGAGCGGTCCGCCAGCGGATGGTCGGCGCAGACGAAGACATGCGGCGTGGCGCAGAAGAGTCCTTCGAACACGAGCTCGTTGGCCACCAGCATGCGCTCGATGACCTCGCGGTTGTGCTCGGACAGATATAGGATGCCCAGCTCGCTTTTCATGTGCGCGACATCCTCGATAATCTCGTGGGTCTGTTCCTCGCGCAGGGTAAAGTCGTAGCGCGCGGCATCGAACTCGCGGATCACGTCGACAAACGCGTTGACGGCAAAGGAATAATGCTGGCAGCTCACACTAAAGTGCGGCACCTGCTCGGATGCGCCCTTGTACTTGCCCTCGAGCAGGTCGGCCTGGTCGAGTACCTGGCGCGCATAGCCCAAGAAGGTCTCGCCTTCCTCGGACACAATGACGCCCTTGTTGGTGCGCTCAAAGATGTGCACACCCATCTCGTTTTCGAGATCGCGAATCGACGCGGTAATCGAAGGCTGCGACACAAAGAGCCGGCGCGAGGCCTCGGTAATGCTGCCGCATTCGGCAACTTTGACGACATATCTGAGCTGCTGGAGCTTCATGGCTGTCTCCTTAGCTGTTAGTGAGATTCGCGTCGGCAGTACCCGGCAGGCGCATAAACGGCGGCATCTCCCCCGTCGCGGCGCAGGCGGCAATCTGATGCAGGACTCCGGCGACCGCATCATCCACCGCGGCGCCGATATGCCAGCGCGCGGCAGCCGTGACGGCCTCGTTGGCATTGGCGACTGCAACGGAGTTGGGAACGGCATCGATCATGGGCAGATCGTTATCGGAATCGCCAAATACGGCCACCTCGTCGGGCGTCAGGCTCAAGGCGCGCGCCAGCTCCAGCGCAGCGCAGCCCTTGTCCCAACCATCCGGAAGGATGTCGAACAGGCGCACTCGGTTGTTGGGAAACACAAGCGAGAGTTCCGGCACCTCAACGGCAACGCGCTCGCGTAGCTCCGCGAGCTCCTCACGCGAACGGGCACTCCAGATATTCGCCTTAAACACCGGCGCGCCATCGACGACGGGACGACACGGGGCCTCTTCGCCTTTGAGCCACGCATTGCCGCCCGACTCCATAGCGCGACGCACACGCTCGGGATTGCTCGTCACGCAATAGGCATCGTTGCCCCAAAAGTCATCGCCCAGGCTGTAGACTTTTAGAAATGTATCGTCGGTCTCTTGCTCCAGATAGTCAGCCAAACGCATCAGAGCATCGTTGTCGATTGCGCGCGAAGCGACTACTTCGCCGTCGACAAACATCACCTGGCCGTTACAGAACGCACCGGTCGAAAAACACTCGGAACGGTTTTTGAACATCCAGCCCATCGCGGACGGCTGACGACCCGAAACCGGCCCAAAGTGCAGACCCGCCGCCTGCATGGCATGAACACCCTCAATGGCGTAGTCGCTGGCGCCGTCATGCCCGGCTGGAATCAGTGTATCGTCCATATCGGTCAGCACAAGTTTAATCATAAGGCCCCCATTCGTATCGGTCCTACCTATTGTAACGACCTGCCAAAATAAACCTGTCCCTTTTTGGCAGGTGCGCTAGTATAGGGAACAACAGATTCGATGCGGGAGTGCCGGCGGTGCAAACCACAAGGCTGAGAGGGCATGGGGCCCAATCCTTTGAACCTGTCAGTTAATGCTGGCGTAGGGAGCATGCCGCCTTTACAGGGGCGCTGTCTATGCACAGCGCCCCTTTTCTATGCCAAGGAGGCATGTGCAGTGATTGATTCGGAACAGCTTAAGCAACATATGGTCAAGGCCGTAGAGGAAATTCGCGCCACCAATCCGATGGCCGGCTCCATCACCAACACGGTGACGATCGACTTTGTCGCCAACGCACAGCTCGCCGTGGGCGGATCGGCCGCCATGGTCTATCTGCCCGACGAGGGCGAAGCGCTCGTTGCCGGCGGCGGCGCCATCTATCTCAACATGGGCACGCTCTTCCCTATCTACGAGCAGACGATTCCCCGCGCGGCGAAGGCGGCACACGACGCCGGCAAGCCCTGGGTGCTCGATCCGGTGGGCCTGGGTATCGGCAGCCTGCGCACCCAGCTGGTAAACGAGCTCAAGCAGTACAAGCCCGCCATCGTGCGCGGCAACGCCTCCGAGATTATCGCACTCGCCGGCCTGTGGGGTCTTGAGGGCGAGGCGGCTGATCTGAGCCGCGTGCGTGGTGTCGATACCACCGACACGGTCGACGCCGCCCGCGATGCCGCCGTGGCGCTCGCTCGCCACACCGGTGGCGCCGTTGTGGTCTCGGGCGAAGTCGACCTAATCACCGACGGCACGACGGTGGCCAAGTCTCACGGCGGCAGCCCGCTCATGTCCAAGATCACCGGCTGCGGCTGCTCGCAGGGCGGCGTGCTGGCCGTGTATGCCTGCGCCGCCGACCCGTTTACGGCAGCCGTCTGCGGCACCGCCGTCTACAACGTGGCCGGTACGCGTGCCGCCGCTGTCGCCGACGCCCCGGCAAGCTTTAAGGTCGCCTTTATCGACGAGCTCTACCGCGCAACCGCCCAAGACATCGCCGATAACCGACTCGAGCTCGAGGAGGCATAGGCCATGTCCGAGCCCGCAACCAATGCCGGCATGAACACGCTCGTCGCCGTGGCCATCGCCCCGTGCGGCACCGGCGATGAGCTATCCGCCGAGGTCGCCGAGGTCGTGCGTGTCATTCGCGAGAGCGGCCTGCCCAACCGCACCACCTCCATGTTCACCGAGATCGAGGGCGACTGGGACGAGGTCATGCAGGTCGTGCGCGACGCAACCTTTGTGTTGGCGAGCAAGGGCATCCGCACCGAAGTCGTGCTCAAAGCCGATATTCGACCCGGATTTACCGACACCATGACCGGCAAACTCGAGCGCATGGAAGCACAGATCAAAAAGCAGGAGGAAGCACGATGAGCATCCGCGACAACCTTGATATCTCGGCCTATCTGGTACTCGGCCCCGAAAACACGCTCGGGCGCCCCGTGGGCGATGTGGTGGCCCAGGCGCTCGACGCCGGCTTTACCTGCATCCAGGTGCGCTCCAAGGTGGCAAGCGCCCGCGAGATCATTGCGCTGACCGGCGACGCCGCGCAGGCAATCGCTCAGGCCGGCAAGACCGGTCAGGTCGCCTTGCTGATCGACGACCGTCTGGACTGTGTGCTTGCCGCGCGCGAGCAGGGTATTGCTGTCGACGGCGTGCACGTGGGCCAAAGCGATATTCCCGTCGAGGTCTGTCGCAAGTTGCTGGGCCCCGACGCCATCGTGGGCCTTTCGGCCCGTTGCGAGGAGATGCTCAAGTACGTCAAGACCGCCGATATGAGTTTGGTCGACTACCTTGGCATCGGCCCACTCCACGAGACCGAGACCAAGCGCGACTGCGGACGCGCGGCCGACGGCTCTATCATCACCAAGAGCTTTGAGGACCTGGCCGCGCTCCATGCGGCAAGCCCCGTGCCCATCGTGGTGGGCGGCGGCGTCAAGACGGCCGACCTTCCGCAGCTCAAGGCTACCGGCGTCGACGGCTTCTTTGTGGTGAGTGCCGTCTGCAGCGCCGATGACCCCTACGCCGCGGCCAAGGAGCTCGTAGACACCTGGCAGCAGGCATAGGCATAAGCCGAGCAGTTGCTCCGCGGCCCCATAACTTCAGCAATGGAAAACGCATCCCAGTTTGGACGTCCATTCTGGGATGCGCTTTCCGCTGAGCACGCGGCAGTTTGCCCTACTCTGCCAGATATGCCTCCAGTGCCGGCAAGGTCGCCTCCGCATCGCGGCGACCAATCTGGTAGATGCGTTCAAGTTCATCGGGCTCGCGACACAGCGACGGCACCTTCACCGATTCGCTCGGCCGCACCACAAAGATCTCGCCGGCAGCCTCGCGACGTGCCAGGTCATCGAGCGTGGTATTGTAGACCTCATGCCGATGCTCAAGCGCTGCGACAAACTCCGGATAGTGACGGAACACGCGTCGCAGCATGGGCATCACGCTGTTGGGCTGCTTCACAAAGCCCGCTGGCTGCGTGAGTACCACGATATTGCGGTCATACCCCTGCGCAAACAGCCATGCGCTGGGAATAGAATCAGCCACGCCACCATCCAGATACTTATGCCCGTCAATAGCAACGGGACGCGTCGCCACGGGAATTGCCGACGACGCCCGGATCCACTCGATATCGCGCTCGTCGCCATACGGCAGATCGTGATAGACGGCCTTGCCCGTCTCGATATCGGTACACACGCACGTAAACCGCATGGGGCAGGCGCGATATGTCTCCAAATCGATGGGATCGCGCTCGATGGGCACCTCGTGATAGGCAAAATCGGCATTGAACATGTCGCCGGTTCGCAACCAGCTCGTCACGCTCGCATAGCGCTTATCGGCACAATAGGCTTTGTTGTAGCGAATGGCGCGGCCGATCTGGCGCGATTTAAAGTTGTAGCCAAACGCCGCGCCCGCCGAGACACCCACCATATGGTCGCAAGTCAAACCGTGCTCCATCCAAACGTCGAGCACGCCCGCCGTATACATACCGCGGTAGCCGCCTCCCTCGAGCGCAAGCCCCACCGTGTGTGATGTCTCCGGCTGTGTCATGCAACCATCTCCGTTCCCATGCTTTTGAACTCAACAAGTATATCTGTCAACGTATGCCGTCAAAAACGTGTTTATAAGCATTTATCGAACGTTTCCCAATGCATTCCCCATGCCGTACCGCAATGCCCCTAGATGGCCTTAGGCATGAACGCCCTTAAGAACGTTGCGGGATAAACATCGCCCGCACCATGCCGACGTCATCGCACGCAACGTGAGATAATTCTCAGCAGAATTCACCGATAGCAGAGGGAGTTTGTGATGAAGGTTCTTTTAGTCAACGGTAGCCCCAAGGCAAACGGCAACACTGCCCGCGCACTCGCCGAGATCGCAGAGCAGCTCAATGCCGAAGGCATTGATACCGAGGTGTTTCAGCTAGGCGCCAAGCCCATTCGCGATTGCATCGGTTGCGGTCAGTGCGGCAAGCTTGGCGGACGCTGCACCTTTGACGACGACGTGGTGAACGAGCTCATCGCTGCCGCCGAGCAGGCAGACGGCTTTGTCTTTGGCTCGCCCGTCTACTACGCGCATCCCAGCGGACGCATCCTTTCGGCCCTCGATCGCGCCTTCTATGCCGGCAGCAAGGCCTTTGCACACAAGCCGGGCGCTGCCGTCGCTGTCGCCCGTCGCGGCGGCACGTCAACGACCTTCGACGTACTCAACAAGTACTTCACCATCAACCAGATGCCCGTGGTTGCCTCCACGTACTGGAACAACGTGTTTGGCGCCATGCCGGGCGAGGCCGCCCAAGACGCCGAGGGCCTGGCCACCATGCGCAACATCGGCAAGAACATGGCCTGGCTCCTGCATTGTATCGAGGCAGGACAGGCCGCCGGCATCGAAGCCCCCGAAGCCGATCGCGAGCGCACCAACTTTATCAGGTAGAACGGCGGAACAAAATGATTCAGATTTTTGGCACCAAGAAGTCCTTCGACACCAAGAAGGCGCAGCGTTATTTTAAGGAGCGCCGCATTAAGGTGCAGTTTATTGACCTTAAGGAAAAGGAGATGAGCAAGGGCGAGCTCACGAGCGTGATGCAGGCGGTCGGCGGTATCGACAAGCTGCTCAACCCCAAGGCCAAGGACGAGGAGACGCGCGCGCTCATTCAGCATCTCACCCCCAGTCAGCGCTTCGACAAGCTGCTCGAGAACCAGCAGCTTCTAGCCGAGCCCATCGTGCGCAACGGCAAAAAGGCCACCGTCGGTTATTGCCCCGATGTATGGGGAGCCTGGGAGTAGCTTGTGTTATTTGCCGGCGCGTGGGTATAAGAGCAGGCGTTTGGCATAAGATTCAACTGTAAGCCATGTCTAACAAAGGAGGGCACATGCCCAACAAACCCGTGAAGATCATCATGCTTACCGGATACCTCGGTGCCGGCAAGACCACGCTGCTCAACCACATCCTCGCTAACGACGGCGGCATCCGCGCCGCCGTGATCGTCAACGATATCGGCGAGATCAACGTCGACGCCAGCCTTATCGCCGACGGCGGCCTTTCCGAGACCGATGACCTCATCCCGCTCACCAACGGCTGCATCTGCTGCACGCTTTCGGACGACCTGGCCAACCAGCTGCAGGGCATCGCCGATTCGGGCAACTTCGACTACATCATCATCGAGGCATCGGGCATTTGCGAGCCTATCCCCATCGCCTACACCATCTCGAGCTTCTGCGACGAGGCCAAGGTGGGCGGCGAGCCCAAGCTCGCGCTCGACAACATCGTGGCCGTGGTCGATTGCGCCCGCATGTACGACGAGTTCAACGGCGGTCGCGACCTGCTGGCCGAGGATATCGACGAGGACGACATCGAAAGCCTACTCATCCAGCAGATCGAATTCTGCTCCACGCTGATCCTCAACAAGACCGATACCGTGACGCCCGAGCAGATCGCCGAGCTCAAGGCCATCGTGCGCAGCCTGCAGAAGGACGCCGTGATTGTCGAGGCCCAAAACGGCGAGGTCCCCATGGAGGAGCTGCTCGACACCGACCGCTTCGACTTTATGCGCGCCTACAACTCCGCCGCCTGGATCGAGGCCATGGAGCATCCCGAGGAGCACGACGACCCCGAGGTGCTCGAGTACGACATCGAGACCTTTGTGTACTCGCGCCGCAAGCCGTTTGACCTGCAGAAGTTCACCAATTTTGTTGAGCAGGAGTGGCCCGACGAGGTCATCCGCGTCAAGGGTCCGCTGTGGCAGACCGGCGATCCGGACATGTGCTACATGTTTGAGCAGGCCGGCCACCAGATGCGCCTGATGGAGAACGGCCTGTTTGTCGATTCGGCGCCCGAGGGCGAGAAGCAGAAGATCATCGACGAGAACCCCGAAATCATGCAGATTTGGGACGACGAGACGGGAGACCGCATGACAAGCCTGTGCATCATCGGCCGTCACATGGACAAGGACGCGCTCATCGCCTCCCTCGATGCCTGCCTGACCGACTGGCACCGCGCCTAGGTTTATTCAAGCGGGCATTTTCCGCCTACGTAGCCGCCAAACCACCACGAAGGTGCTCTTCGTGGTGGTTTTTCGTTCTGAGCCAAGGAGATTCATGTTCAACATTGTGCTGTATGCGCCCGAGATTCCGGCCAATACGGGCAATATCGGCCGCACCTGCGTGGTTGCCGGCGCCCGCCTGCATCTGGTGGAGCCGCTGGGGTTTTCACTCGACGACAAGACAGTACGTCGCGCCGGCCTGGGCTACTGGCAAAACTTGGACGTGACCACCTATGCCGGCTGGGAGGATTTCCTTGCGCGCAACGGTCTCTCCCCTGCCGACGAACGCCTGCATCTGCTGACCAAAAAGGCACGCCGCACCTATGCGCAGAGTACCTACCGCGATGGTGACTACTTGGTCTTTGGCAGCGAGAGCTCGGGCATTCCCGAGCCACTGCTTGCCGTGGCGCCCGAGCGCTGCGAGCGCATCCCGATGCTGCGCGATTGCGACTCACTCGATAACGCCGAGGCTTGGGAAGCTCACGAGGAATCGCTGGGGCATACCGAGGACAGCCACGAGACCATCCTTCAACAGGACATCTGCGGCAACTTCGTTAACCCCGACGACTACCGCATCAGCGCGCTCAACCTCTCCAACAGCGCCGCCATCGTCCTCTACGAGGCCCTACGCCAGGCAGGCTTTCCGGGAATGTGACAAAGGGACTATCCTTTTGCCACATTCGAGCGCCACGTCGATGGCACACACGCCTAATTGATGCTCTAGATAAAGGCCCTCACTTTTAATCAGAATTAACTAAAGTAAAATGAAGTTAAACGGCGGTGTGAAAGGAGAGCCGTGTGAAATATCTCGAGAACCCGTTTACCCCCAGTTTTGGTGAGGTTCCTGCCCATCTCGCTGGCAGACAACAGATTATTCGGGATTTGGACCGCGCCTTCTTGAGCCAGCGCAGGCGCCCAGAATTGACCTCGATCTTCTCAGGCGCGCGTGGAACCGGTAAAACCGCTCTCATGTCATCGCTCGCGACAAGGGCGGAATCCCACGGCTGGATAGCCGTAAAGACGACCGCGCTCCCGGGAATGCTTGAGGAAATCGAGTTCGGGACGAAACGCGCCGCAGCCCATCTCATCGACTCGTCCTACCACTTCGAAGTCACCGGCCTCGGAATTGCACCGCTCGGCAGCATCGAGGTCAATCGCGTTCACGATGCCTCAACCTGGCGTTATCGCATGAGCGATATCATCGACCAGCTCAACGGGGCCGGTACCGGTCTGCTCGTCACGGTTGACGAGGTGGACCCGACACTCGACGAGATGATTCAGCTCGCAGCGACGTATCAGCACTTTGTGACCGATGGGAAACGCGTCGCCCTGCTCATGGCGGGACTTCCCAACAATGTCTCGACGTTGCTGAACCACAAGACGGTCTCGTTCCTTCGCCGCGCCCAACAATATCATCTGGGTCGCATTGCCGACTATGACGTGCGCGAGGCCTTGATTCGCACAATCCAGGAAAACGATCGCCTGGCAGATGCCGAGGGAATCGATTGAGCCGTTCGCTCGATCTCTGGTTTTCCCTTCCTATTGCAACTCGTAGGCTACCGTGCCTGGGATCTCACAAGCGATTCGAAGGAAATCTCGTCACGCGACTTTGACCTGGGAATCAAAATCGCGCGCGACGAGATGGACGACCGAATCCTCGCGGCAACCTATCGGGAACTCACTGCAGAGGACAAGCGATTCCTCATCGCCATGCTCGATGACGAAGAAGAGTCCACCACCGCCGACCTTATCGAGCGCCTTAAGCGTTCGCCGCAGCAGGTCTCCCGCTACCGACGCCGCATGATAGATGCCGGCATCATCGGAGAACGAGGACGAGGGCTCGTCGCATTTGAATTGCCATTCTTCCGCGACTATCTCGCGGCTCAATGCGTGAAATAGAAATCAATGTGACAAAGAGGCAGTCCCTTTGTCACATTGCCTATAGGTAGCGACCGGTAATGCTCTTGGAGCAGGCCGCGATGTCGCCCGGCGTGCCGGCGCAGACGATTTGCCCGCCCGCGTCGCCACCGCCCGGGCCCATGTCGATTACGTAATCGGCGTTACGGATAAGGTCGAGGTCATGCTCGATCACGACAACTGTGGCGCCCTTGGCAACGAGGCCGTCAAACACACTCAGCAACACCTGAACATCGAGCGGATGCAGGCCAATCGTGGGCTCGTCGAATACGAATACGGCATCATCCTGCACGCGGCCCATCTCGCTCGCGAGCTTGAGGCGCTGAGCCTCACCGCCCGAAAGCGCCGGCGTTGGCTCGCCAAGCGTGAGATAACCCAAACCCAGGTCGTGCAAGGTCTGCAAGCGCGCTTGAACTTTCTTAAGTCCCACCGTGGCGTCGAGGGCTTCGTCCACACTCATGTCCATAAGCTGCGGCAACGTAAGCAGGCTCCCGTCCTTGCCCTCGCGATGGATATGCGAAGCCGTGTCTGCATAACGTGAGCCGCGACATGCCGGGCAGACGATCTCGACATCGGGCAAAAACTGCACGTCGAGCGATATCGAGCCCGTGCCATCGCACGTAGGGCAGCGCAAGGCGCCAGTGTTGTAGCTAAAGGCACCCGCCTTGTAGCCGGCTGCCTTGGCCTCGGGCGTACGGGCGAAAGCGCGGCGCAGCTCATCATGGATGTCGGCATAAGTCGCCACCGTCGAGCGCACGTTGGCGCCGATAGGCGTAGCGTCAATCAGGTTTGCGCGGGCAATGCCTTCGGCATCGATCCAACGCACATGTTTTGGCAAGCGCTCGCCGGCTGCCTGCGCCTTGAGTGCCGGGATGAGCGTCTCGAGCACCAACGTCGTCTTGCCCGAACCCGAAACGCCCGTCACCGCGACAAGGCGACCGCGCGGGATATCGACTTCGAGCGGCTTGACGGTATGGATGGCATCGGTTGCCATGCGGATGTGACCCTGGTCGAACATTTCGTCGTCAGTCACCTGCGGGCGCAAGCGCTTGGGGTCTGCGCGCAAAAACGGGGCGATGCGGCTGCCCTGCGATTGTTCGACCTCGTCCACCGTACCCGCAGCGATCACATTACCGCCGCCTGCTCCGGCAACGGGGCCCATCTCGACCAGATAGTCGGCTTCCGCCAGCACACGTGTATCGTGGTCGACAACAACCACGGTGTTGCCGTCATCCACCAGATCGCGCATCACGCCTACCAGACCGTCGACATTTGCCGGATGCAAGCCAATCGAGGGCTCGTCCAGCACATAAAGCACGCCCGTCGATCGGTTGCGCACCACACGGGCGAGCTGCACACGCTGGCGCTCACCCGTGGAGAGCGTGGCACCGGCGCGGTCGAGCGAAAGATAATCGAGACCCAGGTCGACCAGACGACGGGCCGCGCTCAAAAACGATTCGCAGATATCCGTCGCCATGGGTTGCATCTCGGCCGGCAAGGATGCGGGCACCCCGCGCACCCACTCAATCGCCTCGCCCAATGTCATGGCCGCCGCCTGCGCCAGATTGATACCGCGCACCTGGGGCTGGCACGCAGCCTCGGAGAGACGCGTGCCGCCGCAGTCACGGCATGGCCCCTCGCGTAAAAAGCGCGCAACGCGCTTGAGGCCCTTGTCGTCCTTAACCTTGGCGAGTGCATTCTCGACGGTATAGACGGCGTTGTAATAGGTAAAGTCGAGCGGCGTGGCGCCCTCGCCGTTTTTGGGAACGTAAAGAATGTGCTTCTTAACCGCCGGGCCGTGGAACACGATATCGCGCTCTTGAGGCGTGAGCTGGTTAAACGGCACGTCGGTGCGCACGCCCATCTCGCCGGCTACCTGCTTCATCAGATCCCACATGAGCGTACCCCAGGGAAGCACCGCGCCTTCGTTGATGGTCTTTGACTCGTCGGGCACCAGGCTCGCCTCGTCCACCTCGCGCATGACACCGGTGCCGCCACAGGTGGGGCATGCACCGCCGCTATTGAAAGCCAAATCCTCGGCACCCGGCGCGTAGAACTCGCGGCCGCATGCGGGGCACGTGAGCGACAGGCCCGCAGCCACATTAAGGCTCGGCTCCACACGCGCCCCGCAATGCGGGCACACGTGATGGGCACAGCGGCTAAAGAGCAGACGCAGGCTGTTGTTGAGCTCGGTCATGGTGCCAAAGGTGGAACGCACGCCCGGCACGCTGGGGCGCTGATGCAATGCGAGCGCCGCCGGCACGTGCAGTACCTCGTCCACCTGGGCGTGTTCGGCCTGCGTTAGGCGACGTCGAGTATAGGTGCTGAGTGCTTCCAAGTAGCGACGCGAGCCCTCAGCATAAAGAACCCCCAGCGCCAGCGAACTCTTGCCCGAACCCGATACGCCGGCAATACCCACGAGCTTTCCCAGCGGAATGTCGATACCGATGTCCTTGAGGTTATGGACGCGCGCGCCACGTACCTCGATAGCCTGCGGGCTCATCTTCTGTTCCGTCACCTTTATCACCCTACTCATGCCATAAAACTCGATCGCGAATGTACGCGCCCAGCATGGGCACGGTAAACCGGACGAGGCCGTATCCGGCAGCTTCGATGACGCGCTCGCGAATCAGGCTTGCGCGATATTTACTCGCCCAGCTCTGGGTACGCTCGCAGCGCTCAATGATATCCGCCATGCGCGTCGGTTTGCCCTCGTCAACCGCCATGGCCTCGATAAAGAGGCGCTGTGGACTGCGCAGCCCGTAATACAGAGGCGCGTCAACCGCTTCGTAGAACTCGGAGACGGCATCCGCATGGCCATCCTCGACATCGCGCCTTTCGATGACCTGCGAGCTACGCCGGACAGCAGACCGCCACATGTAATAGCCCACCAGCTGAACCATATAGGGATGCCCCATGCTCTTGCGCGCCGCAAGGTCCGCCGTCTCCGCGTCAACGTAAAGACCAGCATCTTTGACCGCCTGGATATATGAATCACGCACCTTGGGCAAGGATATCGCCCCCAGCGTACGCTGCTGGGCACGCCGCAAAAACGTCACGCTCGGCTCTTCGAGCAGGTCGTCAACCATACTGGGTAAGCCGGCGAACACCAGCGCAAGACCACGCTGCTCGCTATCGGGCAAGCCCGTGGCATCCTGGTCTCCGAGCACCTGCTGATAGAGAACGGCAAGGGCCGCCAGCTCCTCGATAGACGCCGATTGCGCCTCGTCAATCGCAAACAGTATGCCTTTGCCTGGACCGAGCTTCTTGAGGCGCTCGTTGACCAGCCCTCGCAACATCTCGCCCTTTGCCCGCGCCGCCTCGACTGACATCCGACCAAACGACGGACCGAACTCCATTGACGTCACAACGGGTTTATTCGAGCGAAGCGCGTCGGCCAATCGGTCGCATAAGCCAAGCGAAGCGGAATCGGAGACAACCGCCCATCCGCGCTCGCTAGCTAAACGCTGCAGCTCCCGCAGGAGAACCGTCTTGCCGCAGCCGCGGTTTCCCGTAATGAGCATGAGCCTACCCGGCGCTCCGGCGCCGTTATCGAGCCCTTCCTCGAAATCTTCGATGACCGACTCGCGACCGATGAGTATCGGAGGCCGCTTGCCAGCCGTGGGCTTAAAGGGATTTGGATTCATGTCGGCCTCCTCGGATTGGCAAACCCTGGAAATAGTTATACCAACTTATACCGAGTTATACCAATAGCATGTGACAAAGGAACTGTCCCTTTGTCACATGTGGCCGAAAAACTCGGCGTCTGCTGCTCGCCAGGGGCGGAAGGTGGCGGGATCGATCTTTACGTGCGCCGCGGCGGGTACGTCGTACCATTTGACCGTGTAACCGGCGCCGTGAGAGCAAAAGACCGAGTCGGGCGTGTTGGGCAGATCGGCTTCTGGCTCATAGGCGGCCGTCTCGATGACGCGCTCGGCATCATGGCAAGCCGCATAGCCGGCAAACTCTAGATACAGATGTCCGCGACCACTCGTGTAGGCAGCCACCTCCAGCGCGTAATCCTGCACTTCGGATGCCGGCACGCGACCCACAAGCTTCGCCCGGTCTCCCGCCATCGTCGGCGGCTCGTACTCGGCACCCATACGCGTGGCATCCGAGAGCGCCCGGCCCACGCACTCCCCCGGCACCTCGAGCTCAAAGCGATACCACGGCTCCAACAGTACCGCCGCGCCGGCCTCACGCGCCTGCATGAGCCCCTGACGAATCGCGCGGTACGTGGCCTGGCGAAAATCGCCGCCCTCGGTGTGTTTGGCATGCGCGCGGCCGCCCGTGAGCGTAATGCACACATCGGTGATGGGCGAGCCGGTCAGCGCGCCCAGGTGATCGCGCTCCATGGCGTTGGTGAGTGCCAAACGCTGCCAGTTAAGATCGAGCTCGTCGGTCGAGGTCACGGTGCCAAACTGCACGCCCGAACCCGCTGGCAACGGCTCCAGGCGTAGATGCACCTCGGCATAGTGGCGCAGTGGCTCAAAGTGGCCCACGCCCTCGACCGGCTGCGAAATAGTCTCCTTATAGAGAATGCCGCCGGGCTCAAACGCAATCGAAAGGCCAAAGCGATCGCCCAGCACCCGCTGCACGACCTCGAGTTGCACGGCGCCCATCAACTGCAAATGAATCTGCTCAAGATGCGTATTCCAGCTTACGCCGAGCATGGGATCCTCGTCCGCCAACTCAGTCAGCGCTTTGAACACCGCGTGGACATCGTGTTCGCCCGGAAGCACCGTATAGGTGAGGACCGGCGCAATGACGGGCGCATCGCCCGCAGGCTCCGCGCCCAGGGCATCCCCCGGGCGAACGTGCGCAAGACCCGTCACGGCACAAATACCGCCAGCAGCAACTTCTTGGGCAAGCTCATACTTCTCGCCGTTATAGATGCGTACCTGATCGACCTTTTGCTCCCATGCCTCGGCACCGGAACGTCCGTCAATCATCTGCTTGGCATGCAGTGTGCCGCCGGTTACTTTAAGCCATGCCAAGCGCTCGCCGCGATCCCCGCGGCTGACACGATAGACGCGCGCGGCAAACTCCGGGAGCCACGCCTGTTCACGCATCAGCGCGCATATGCCATCCAGCAGCTCGTCCACGCCTTGGTCCTTGAGCGCCGAGCCGGCAAAGCAGGGAAAGAGCTTGCGCTCGGCAACCATGCGCGACAGCGTTGCGACAGAAAGCTCGCCCGCTTCAAGAAACTCCTCGAGCGCCGCCTCGTCCAACGCAGCAGCGTCCTCCTGAACGGCGCCGCCCGCCAGCAGTTCGTTGGCATCCAGGCAGCCTTCGGAAAGACGCTGCCCGAGCTGTGCCAGCAAAATATCGCGACCGGGATTCTCCAAATCAATTTTGTTGATAAAGATGAACGTCGGAATGTCATAGCGCGCAAGCAGGCGCCACAGAGTTTCGGTATGCCCCTGCACGCCATCGTTGGCACCCACAACCAAAATCGCGTAGTCCAGCGCGCGCAATGTGCGCTCCGCCTCGGCAGAAAAATCGACATGCCCCGGCGCATCCACGAGCATGACGTGGGTATCGCCATGATCGAGTACGGCCTGCGACGAGAAGATCGTAATGCCGCGCTCGCGCTCGATCGCGTTAGTGTCCAGATGCGAATCGCCATCGTCCACGCGGCCGCGCTTGCGGATGCGACCCGCGTTGAACAGCATGGCCTCGGCCAACGTGGTCTTGCCGGCATCGACATGCGCCAAGATTCCAACGACCGCTTGCTTCGACATGGCTCTCCTCTTATTGCAAGCCCATCGCACGCGGCAACGGGCGTTCACGCTCCACACTGGATGATACAATTTACGGGCCGGCGGGCGAAGCGGGCCCTATCCCCCGACCGAGCTCATCGCCCCGCGTTGCCGCGCGGCGATTTTCGTAGGTTCGCGCCTTGCGAAAGCCGGCTTGCAAATCAGCGCAGCGAACGAAAATGGCCCCGCCCGGGCCATTTTCGTTCGTGCGAATTGTTGACACGCGCCCCTGCTTTTACGCCTCGCGCAGCCAATCGAACGCGACACGCGCCGTGCCGTCGGACACATAGACGATACCGGCGCGCTCAAAGCCAGCCTTTAAGATGGCACCCTGCATGGGCAGGTTGTCCTGATGCGTGTCGATGCGCAGGTGATCGGCACGCTCCTTGGCAAAGGCAAACATCGCAGCCGCGATACCGTGCACGGTGCCGTCGGATGCCACACGGTGCAGCACGGCGTACGGAGCGTCGCTACGCCATTGACCGTCCTCAATTGCGTCATAGCACTCGTCCGGACCCGGCAAAAAGGCAAACGTCGCCACCACGCGGCCGTCGACTTCGCACACATAGCTGCCACCGGCGGCGATATCGGCAGCCAGCTGCTCGGCAGAAGGCGTGCCCTCGGGCCACTGCGTGGCGTTGCCATGCGCGCGCATAAAGGCGCGGGCCGTGTCATAGATAGCCATGACGGCGGGAATGTCGGTATCGAGGGTTTTTCTGATCATCACGCGGCGACCTCACGTTTATTGGTATCACTTTGATTGGGCAATGATACCAGCGTCTGGAGAGGGGCACGAAGCAGATGGGAAGCAAAAAGCGAGCCGCCTGGTCAAAAGCAAAAAGCGAGTTTTTGAGCACTGCCACCGGCGGCGATATGAGCGACCTGTTTGCACGCGAGGACGAGCGCCGCGACGCCCTGGACGCCGAGCGCGATGAGGCCTGGCGCTACAAATCGTGCGAGCGCAAAAACCGTTACGACACGCGCGCCGAGGCCGAGGCAGTTATGGCCGACTGCGAAAGCCGCGGGCGGCGCGGTTTGGCCTGCTACAAATGCGAATACTGCGGTGGATGGCACCTGACGTCGCACCCTTGGAAATAGGCGCCGCATCGGCACGGCATTGACGGAGCGCCAGCCATCGCACGCAAGCTACGGGCGCGGCGGCACCAAAACATCGTAACGAACGGCCTTGCCCGCAAGTTGATAGCTCGGCTTAACGCCGGCAAGCAGTGGCCCCTTCACCGGTCGCTTGATAACGACCTTGCGCGGGTGCACCGCAAGCGCAGCTTCGACCAACGTCTCCTCATCGGCGCACGGCTGTTCCAGATGATGCAAGAGTTGGAACTTCTTTTTAACCGCCGCGCTCTTGGTGCGTCCGGGAAACATGGGGTCCAGATACACCACGTCAGGAGCGGTGAGCTCGCCCTGCCCGATCAGCCCAGCTGTATGGCGAAGGCCGGCAATGCTGTCCTCGCCCGCATGTAAGCGCATGCGCGCCACGGCTGTCGCAAGCGCCGGATCATCTGCCGCGCGATCCAAGGCATCCTTGAGGAGCGCCGCGATCACGCAATCCTGCTCATACAGATCGACGGTAAAGCCCGCGGCCGCCAGCAGCAGCGAATCCTCGCCAAAGCCTGCCGTGGCGTCAATCGCCCATGGGCTCTCGATGCCTTTTGCGCGCGCAGCCTTTACCAGCAGTTCTTGCTGCAGACGGCCCTGCTTGAGCCGTGGAAGCATGCGGCCAAAATCGGCACGCAGCTCCATCGTGCCGTCGGTGAGCGTGAGGCCCTCGGACTTCCCGATCAGCTCAAGCCCCGCGGACCGAGCAACAGAAAAGGGATCGACGACGCCCATGGGTACTCCTTAACAAGCAAAACGAATACGTGAGCGCCGTTTATGTCGGCACCCAACCGTCCGCTATTGTCCCACATGCGACATGGCCCACAGCATCCCAATGCAAAGCACCGCCATCAATCCCGTGCACACGGCAGCGATCACAGAATCACCCATGCGCCTTCCCAACGACCGCGGCTCATGCACTTGCCCTGCTCCGTACATCATGGCTCCTCCTTCGGTCCAGCTCTTACCATGGACCCATCATCGCAGCGCCGCGCATACGCTGCCATCGATTTGACTTACGCCCAGCTTTCCTTTTTGAAAGGTTGGGTTTGGCTGCGCGGGCTCAATGCGCTTTCAAACGCATGCATCGCCGCGTTGAACTACAATGTGCTTCACCATATGTGCAGTACATTGGGTGCGCCAAGTTGGCGTACTCGTATCGAAAGGACCAGCCATGAGCTTCACTCGCAAGACTCTCAAAATCCTTGCTCTCATCTACTTTGTTTTGGGCATCGCCAGCCTCGTCACCGCCGGCGTCGGCATCGCCACGGGCGGTCTCGATTCCACGTACGGTTCGTACGCCACGCTCGCAGCGGTCGTGCTTATCGCCAAGGGTCTCGTCGACCTTGCCGCAGGCGTCGCCGGTATCAAGGGCGCCAACAAGCCTTCACAGGTGGACGGCGCGTTTAAGCTCGGTATTGTTGCCGCGGTCGCCACGCTTGCCCAAGCGGTGCTCACGCTTCCCGCGTTTGGCGGCGACGCCATCAACTTTGGCGCCTTTGTCATCGTGGTGTACGACCTGTTCTTTGTTCAGCAGGCACACGCCGTTAAGGCCGAGAACAAGGACCGCCTATAAGCGCTCGCTTCTCATAACCTCTGCAGCCAAGCAACTAAAAAGGGCCGATCGCGCATCTCCGCGGTCGGCCCTTTGCGTTTGCCCAGATAAAACCTACCAAAATAAACCTGTCCCTTTTTGGCAGGTTGTTAGCCGTGGCGGTACTCGGCGATGATGAAGTCGATGTCAGTCTGAAGGGTATCGAGGTTTGCCAAGCGCTCTTTGTCGGCGGGGCGCGTGCGGTAGTAGTACGGCGTCATCTGGAACACCGCCTCGATGTCGGCCTGGGTCTGAAGTGTAATATTCGCAGACACCCGCTGCGTTCCGACCAACTCGAGCTCGGTGGTCTTCGGCAGCTTCTCATCGTTAAGGTACGGCGTGTCGTAGAGTACCTCCTTGAGCCCAAAGAGGTGACGAGCACCCGGCACCACGGTGTAGAGCGAACCCTCCGGCGCCAGCACGCGGGCAAACTCGCGTTCGTTAAAGGGGGCAAAGAGCTCGGTCACCATATCGAAGGCGCCATCGGCCACGGGGATGTCCTTCATGTTGGCCACGAAGTAGGTCGCATCGCCGCGCTTGGCGGCCAGGCGCACCATCTCCTTGCCCAGGTCAAAACCGTAAGCATCTACGCCCGGCGCCGCGCCCATGGCACTGGTGTAATAGCCCTCGCCACAGCAAATATCGAGCAGCGTCATGGGGCCGTTCGCAGACGTGGCGCGCCCAGACACCTGCTTGCGCACCAGCTCGACCATCGCATCGCGCAACGGCGCGTAGTATCCACGGTTCAAAAAGTCACGACGGCTGCGCGCCTGCGACTTGGGATCGCCCATGGAGTCGCCGCTCTTGGACGAGCGCAGTAGATATAGATAACCCTCGCGCGCACGGTCAAACCGGTGTCCGCCCGCACATGCGGCCCCACGCTCATCGTCCACCAACGGCTCATGGCAAACGGGACACAACAACATGGCAACTCCTTAGCGCGAACAACACAACGCCCACCATTGTCTCACGCCTTCCCCACCTAGTCATTGGGGACGTTTTTGAATGACTAGTCGTTTAAGAACGTCCCCAATGACTAGTCGATTAGGAGTATCATCATCTGCGCAAATAAGCACGAAAGAGCATATTAGAGATTGAGAGCGTATGGCTGATACCGTATCTAAGCACATTGACATGACCACCGGCTCGCTGTGGCGCAATATTCCCCTGTTCGCCTTCCCCGTGGCCGCCACGAGCATCTTGGAGCAGCTGTCAAACCTCATCGCCACGGTCATCATCGGTAACTTCTCGGGCGACCAGGGAACCCTCGCCATGGCGGCGGTCGGCTCCAATGTTCCGCTTACCAGTCTTATGCTCAACCTGTTTATTGGCATGTCGCTTGGCTCCAACGTGGTCATCGCCAACGCTATCGGCCGCAACGATCAGAACATGGTCAAACGCGCCGTCCATACCTCGATTTTAATGGCGCTCGTGGGCTTTGTCGTCATCGCACTGGGCGAGATCTTTGCCGAGCCCATGCTCGCCGCGCTCAACGTTCCCGCCGAGACCATGCCGCTCGCTTCGCTCTACCTGCGCGTCTTTTTGCTGAGCATGCCCTCGATCTTGCTCTACAACTTTGAGGCCGCGATCTTCCGCTCCGTCGGCATCACCCGCATGCCGCTGCAGGCGCTTGCCGTGTCCACCGTCCTCAACATTGGCCTGGATCTCATCTTTGTCCCCGTACTCCACTGGGGCGTCGCGGGCGTCGCCATCGCCACCGCCATCGCCTACACCGTCAGTGCCGCTACACTCTTTATCCGCCTGCTCAAGACCGACTCCGTCGTCCGCGTCACCCTACGCGACCTGGCTATCGACCCCGTCGCCCTCAAGCGCATCGTCAAGATCGGCCTGCCCGCCGGCATCCAAAGCGCCGTCTTTGCCGTCGCCAACATCATCATCCAGTCTGCCATCAACAGCCTGGGCACCGAAGTCATGGCGGCATCGAGCGCCGCCATGAGTCTAGAGTATGTGTGCTACAACCTGCTCAACAGCTTTAGCCAGGCTTGCACCACCTTTGTGGGACAAAACCACGGTGCCCGCCAGATCGACCGCTGCACCAAAACGCTCAAGGTCTGCCTGGTCGAAGGTGGTATCGTCGCGCTCACCACAATTATCGTTATTGTCGGCTTGGGGCGCGAGATCCTATCGCTGTTCAACAGCGATCCCAATATCGTCTCGATCGGCTATATCCGCGTGTGCTCGATCTTCCCGGCGTACGCCTTTAGCATGTTCTACGAAAACATGTCAGGCTACCTGCGCGGCTTTGGTATCTCGCTCACGCCCGCCCTCATCACCATGATCTGCGTCTGTGGCATCCGCTTCTATTGGGTGTTCTGCGTGTTCCCGCACTTCCGCACCTTTGCGAACATCATGATGGTCTATCCCATCAGCCTGGGCACCACGGCGTTCTTTATGGTCGTGGCGGTACTACTCTGCCACCCGGCACGCACCTATCGCGCCACCCAAGCCAAAGCGACAGCCCGCTAAACACCGCACTCAACGCCACGCCAGTCATTAATTGACAATATGTGAGCTCATATAGTCGATAAAGCGCCTCGTGGCGATGGGCATGGTGTCCCAGCTGCGCCAGGCGGCCACCACGTCGCGCGAGGGGGCATGCACGATGGGCCGCACACGAATATCGGCTCGCATGCCCTCAACGGTACGGCGATACAGCATGCTCACGCCTAGGCCCTCCTCCACCATCGCCATGATGGTGTAGTCGTCGGTCACCTCACTCGTCACGTGCGGCGACAGCCCGTGCGTTGCGAATGCATCGAGTACCAGACTCTGTTCGCCCTCATCCAGCAGCACAAACGGCTCGGACGCCAGGTCAGCGAGTGTCACCTTTTCCTTTGCCGTCAGCGGATGCGCGGCCGGCAACAATGCTACCAACTCGTCGTGATAGACGACGCGCTTCTCGAGCCCAGCGGTAAATCCGCGTGCTGTAAAACAAAAATCAACCACGCCATCGTGCACCCATTGAGCGTTGCGCGTGTAATCGCCCTGCTTGAGGGTGAAGCGTACGCCCGGGTGCAGCGCACCAAAGTCGCGGATCACACGCGGCAGCACGGTACGACTCACGTTGGTAAACGTCGCGATGCGAATGTCGGTCGACGAAAGCCCCAGCAGCTCCTGGCGCTTGCCCTCGAGCTCGGCCTCGGCGGTCACAATCTGGCGCAGGTACGGCAGATATTGTTTACCGTCGCGCGTAAGCGAAACGCCCTGCTTTCCGCGCTCGATAAGCGTGGTACCCAGCTCGCGCTCGAGTGCCTTGACGGCTTGGCTCACCGCGCTTTGCGTATAGCCCAGCTCGTCCGCCGCGCCTTTAAGGCTGCCGCGATCGACTACCATACAAACAATCTGATACCGCGATGCCATCGTGCCTCCATATCAATGCAGCCGCAAAACGTTTTGCCAGCGCTTTTCGCACTCACTTTAGTATTTCTTAATCGTACTGAAGATACATTCGCTTTACTACATCCAAATCTGGGAGCAGAATCCTTTGTGCGAAACCGTTCTGTAACAAAAGGAGTCCCATGGATCGCAAAAAAGCAATCGCGCTCTCATTTTCCGTTCCCGTCGCATGGGGCTTTTCGTATCCCCTCATGAAGATCGGTATGGACAGCATGAATGCCACGAGTATCGTCGCGCTACGCTGCATCATCGCCTTTGTGGCCTGCCTGCTGCTCTTCCACAAGCGCGCGTTCCGTATCAACCGCGACCTTATGGTCCGCGCCGCCATCATCGGCGCCATTATGGCAACCGAGCTCACCTGCATGTGCCTGGGCTCCAGCCTCACCTCCGCCTCCACTGCCGGCTTTTTGCAGAGCCTGACGGTCGTGATCGTGCCGTTTGCCAACGCCGCCCTGCTGCGCCGCGCCCCCGAACGCAAAGTGCTTGTCGGCACCGCCATCGTCACCTGCGGCATGCTGCTGCTCTCGGGCGCCGACTTTACCAGCCTGAATCCCGGCGCGATCATCATGCTGCTCTCCGCTTTTGTCTATGCCGGCCATATCATTGTGGCGAAGCGCTTTGTCGAAGATGTCAATCCGCTTGCTCTGGGTGTTTGGCAGCTGGGCTTTGGCGGCCTGTTCTCTGGCATCGCCGCATTCACCTTTGGCGGCTTCACGCTTCCCGGCACGCCTAACGAGATCGTCGTTGTCTTCGCGCTCGCACTCATCTGCTCTGCCTACGGCTTTATCACCCAGACGCTCGTGCAGCCCCACGTGCCCGCCGAGACCACCGGCTTCGCTTTCTCACTCGAGCCGGTCTGCTCTGCCGTCTTCTCCTTCTTCCTGGTCGGCGAGGTCCTAAGCCCCATCGCCTTCTTTGGCGCCGCCCTCATCCTCACCGGCGTCATGGTAGCAACCGTCGAGCTTCCGCGCCTCCGCGCACATGGACAGGCTCGCATGGCAGGAGCGCCCGAGCACGTCTCGTAGACCCCACTCTTCATACAGCCGCGGCATAAAGGCAACCGGTGCGCCTTTACAATAGATGCCAGCAGAGCATCTGACGTAAAGGAGCCCCATGGACGCCGCGACCCGCGACCGCAACATAGCAACTTGGTTGGGCGATGCGCCGCAGCCGGTACGTGACACTACGAACCAGCTGCTCGAGCGTATCGCCCTTTTGCGTGCCGAGCAGACCATCTACCCGGCACAAGACGACATCCTCAATGCCCTCGCCTACACGCCGGCCGACCAGGTCAAAGTTGTCATCTTGGGTCAGGACCCCTATCACGGACCCAACCAGGCAATGGGACTGTCGTTCTCGGTCGCCGCGACGCAAACCAAGTTGCCACCGAGCCTGCGCAACATCTATAAGGAACTCAAAGCCGATCTGGGTTGTCCCATTCCCGCCACGGGAGATCTAACACCATGGGCACAACAGGGCGTCCTGCTCCTCAACACTACGCTCACCGTGCGCGAGCATGCCGCTAACTCGCACGCCAAGCTTGGCTGGAACACGCTCACCGACTACATTATCGAACGCTGCTGCCAGCTGCCCCAACCGGTCGTCTTTTTGGCATGGGGCCGCTTTGCCCAGCAGATGGTCGAAGGTAAGCTCGTCGCAACTGGTGCGGTCAAGGCAACCGATAAGTTCTGTCTGGCCTCCACGCACCCCTCGCCGCTTTCGGCCAACCGTGCCACGGCAGAACTCCCCGCTTTTATAGGGTCGCGCCCCTTCTCGGCAGCCAATCGGCTACTCGAACAGCACGGCTTGACCCCCGTCAACTGGACTTGCCTCGGCTAAAAATCGATGCATCAAAAACGCGCCCGACGGCTTTCCATCGGGCGCGCTTCCTATTCGGGCCAAATAAATTGTGTGCGGCCAGCCTCGCCGCCATCGATCAACAGACTCTGCCCGGTCATAAACCGGTTGGTCACGCCCACAAAGTAGATCCACTCGGCGATCTCTTGGGCGGTTGCCCAGCGCTTAAGCGGTGTGAGCTCCATAATCTGGTTCCACAGGTGCTCGTCTTCCATCACACAACGGTTGAGCGGCGTGATAACGCCGCCCGGGTCCACACTGTTGGCGATGGCCTGCGGTGCCAGGCGGTTTGCAAGGTTCTTGGTGTAGGCGATAACGCCGCCCTTGCTGGCGGCATAGGCGGGAAACTCCGATCCCGTATGCCCGCTCGCCGACCCCACATTGACCACGGATTTAATAGCCGGCGCCGGCTTGGCGGCAAGCCCCTCCCCCACAAAGGCATAGCGCTCGGTCACGTTGATGGTGCCACGCAGGTTGGCGGCGATGTCGTCGGCCGAATCCTGCGTACCGGCAACGTTCACGATTACCTGGGGTTCAATATCGCCTGGAAACGAGTTAGGCTCGCGTACATCAACGATCAGATGGCGGTAGCGCTCGTGTTCGATCGCCGCCGGCAGCAGGTCAAAGCCCACGACCTCGTGGCCCTCGTCCAAAAAGCGCTGCACGCACGCGGCTCCGATACCGCCCGAAGCGCCCGTGATCAAAACCCGCATACTTGCTCCTTAGGCGGTTGCGTGGCGCTCGAGGTACTCGGAGCCCACATTCTCGCGCTCCCAGCCGCGCACAACCTTGTAGCCCACGGGGCTCAGGAAGACTTCGCACAGCAGCTCGGCGACGGCACCCGTCAGCGAGCACATAAGGACCTGCACCCAGGTCCAACCAAAGAACGTGTGGCTCACCACAATGGCAAAGACCAGGTTGTCGATAAACTGGCCAACGCCCGTAGACACATAGGAGCGGAAGGCGAAGCTCGCAAAGTTATTCTTTTTGAGCATACGGCCGAGCGACTGGTTGAGCGTGGAGTTAACCACGGCAGAAACGAGCATTGCCAGCGAAGAGCCCAACACCACGTACCAGGTGCCGCCGATGGTGGCGTTAAGGGCGTTGTTGACCTCGATCATGCCCGTGTCGTAGTAAGCGCCCCACATGCCGGGCGTGAGCGAGCACGTCCAAAAGCACAGGCTGACAGCGAGGTTGACCAGCAGCGCGAGGATAGAGATTTTAATGGACGCCTTGGCGCCAAAACGCTTGCAGATCATGTCCTGGCACAAAAAAGAAACCCAGCTCACCACAAAGCCGCAGTCGAGTGCCAGATACGGCAGGCTGATAAGCTCTTTGTTGGCCAGCAGGTTCATCATGATGACGCTCACGAAAAACAGCGAAACCGTTGCCGCGGGAATGCTCCGCAGCAGGACCTTGTAGTCCTCCATGACCTTCTTGATCACTATGTACTCCTTTGGTTTTAGGTTTAACGAGCAGGATATCGGACCCGAACTGCTCGGACGCCCCGGTCTTGAGACGACGGTGGGTATAATAGCCGCTCACACGGCATAAGGCAAGCAAACGGCGCGGCAGCCCCGCAGGGCCACCGCGCCGATGCGTTAAAAGGCTACGTTGCCAAACTCCGACAGGATAAGGTCGGGATTGTGGTCGGTTGCCCAATCCACGTTCCACGGACTCGTGAACAGCAGCAGCTTACCGCCGCGCATGTCCTCGACACGCAGCGTGTCGCGCGTGAGCGAAAGGCCCGGGATATCGATGGTGTCGGGGTCGTTCTGGATCCAGCGGATGTCCGTATAGGGCAGCGGCTGGCGACGAACCTCAACACGGTACTCGGCCTTGAGGCGGCGCTCGAGCACCTCAAACTGCAGCACGCCGACCACGCCCACAATGACGCTCTCCATGCCGGCACCCAGTTCGCGGAAGATCTGGATGGCACCCTCCTGGGCAAGCTCCTCCATGCCCTTGACGAACTGCTTGCGCTTGAGCGTGTCGACCTGCGTAATGCGAGCGAACATCTCGGGGGCAAACGTCGGGATCTGCGGATACTGCACGTGGCGCTTGCCAGAGCACACAGTGTCGCCGATGCTAAAGATACCCGGATCGAACAGGCCCACGATATCGCCTGCGTACGCCTCGTCCACGATGGCGCGATCGTCGGCCATCATCGACGTGCCCGTGGCAAGCTTGAGTTTGCGGTTGCCCTGCACGTGGAAGGCATCCATGCCGCGCTCGAACTTGCCCGAGCAAATGCGCACAAAGGCGATGCGGTCACGGTGGTTCTTGTCCATGTTGGCCTGGATCTTAAACACAAAGCCGCTAAAGTCGTCGCGGCAGGGATCGACCGGCTCGCTGGTGAGCGTATCGGTATAGGCACGCGGCGTCGGGGCCAGGCGCAGGAACTCCTTGAGGAAGGGCTCCACGCCAAAGTTGGTGAGCGCCGAGCCAAAGAACGCCGGGCTCAGCTTGCCGCAGGCCACGGCATCCAAGTCGAGCTCGTCGCCGGCGCCATCGAGCAGCTCGATGTCGTCCATCAGGTTCTTATGGTTCTCCTCGCCGATGAGCTCATCCATGGCAGGGTCGCCCAGCTCGGCCTCGACCTCGGCGACCTTCTTGGTGGCGTTGGCGTGGCCGTCGCCCTCAAAGGCAATGACGCGACGAGTCTGACGGTCGAACACGCCACGGAAATTGCGGCCGCTGCCGATCGGCCAGTTCATGGGATACGTATTGATACCCAGGACGTTCTCGATCTCTTCCATGAGCTCAAACGGATCGCGAGCCTCGTGGTCGAGCTTGTTCACAAAGGTGAAGATGGGAATGTGGCGCAGCGTACAGACCTTAAAGAGCTTTTTGGTCTGGGCCTCGACGCCCTTGGCGCCGTCGATGACCATAACAGCAGCGTCGGCGGCCATAAGGGTACGGTAGGTATCCTCCGAGAAGTCCTGGTGGCCGGGGGTATCGAGGATGTTGACGCAGGCGCCGTTGTAGGTGAACTGCAGCACCGAGGAGGTAACGGAGATACCGCGCTCCTTCTCGATGTCCATCCAGTCCGAGACGGCATGCTTGGCCGAGCTCTTGCCCTTGACCGAGCCGGCAGTCTGGATGCTGCCGGTATAGAGCAGCAGCTTCTCGGTAAGTGTGGTCTTACCGGCGTCCGGGTGGCTGATGATCGCGAATGTGCGGCGCGACGAGATTTCATCCGACAGGCTTGCCATGCGGATCCTTTCTTGCATTGAGTGCATTACGTCGTTGTAACCGCACTATTGTAGCCGCGAAATCCCGCTCTAGAGCGCCTATCAGGACAAATTCATCAGTTGGGGCCTGGGTAGCCGGCCCAATCAGCATTTGCCTCTTGCGTAACTGTGCATAGTGTATATATACTGTGCTTACCGGTTATATACACGTGTAGCCCAACAGCTAAGGAGCCGCTGTGGACATTATCCTATCCAATTCGAGCGACAAGCCCATCTACGAGCAGATATCCTCGCAGGTCAAAGCTCAGATCCTTTCGGGCACGCTCGCCGCGGGAGCCAAACTCCCCAGCATCCGCGCACTCGCGAGCGACCTGGGCGTGAGCGTCATCACCACCAAGCGCGCCTACGCCGATCTGGAGCAGCTCGGGTTTATCTGTACCGTGCAGGGCAAGGGCTGCTTTGTTGCCGACGGCAACCAAGAACTCTTGCGTGAAAACCAGCTCTGCCATATCGAAGAGCTGCTTACGCAGGCGGCAGAACAAGCCGAAGCCCTGGGCGTCACGCGCGACAAACTGCACGAGATGCTCGACCTGGTAGCCCCCGAAACCATGCAGTAGCCATCTGCAAGAAAGGCTATACCATGCAAAACTTGCTTGAACTCAAAGGCATCTCACGCACTGTAAGCGACCGCTTTTCACTGCGCGACGTCACGCTTGCCGTGGAGCCTGGCCAGATCGTCGGCTTTGTTGGTGCCAACGGTGCTGGCAAAACAACGACGATTCGAGCTGCTCTCGGGCTTATAAAGCTCGATGCCGGCGAGGTGCGCCTGTTTGGGCAGCGCTGTGGCGCCGACGCGCCCGATGAGACACAGCGTTGTCTACGTGCCCGTGTCGGCCTCGTGCTGGACACGTGCCCCTTCCCTTCAACGCTCAAGGTGGGCCAGATCGAGGCACTCGTAGGCCCGGCGTACCCCACGTGGGACCGCAAAACGTTCGCCGGATTCATCGACCGATTTGGCCTCGATCCCAAGACAAAGGTCAAGGACCTCTCCCGCGGCATGGGCATGAGGCTGCAGCTTGCCTGCGCACTCAGCCACAATGCCAAGCTGCTCATTTTGGACGAAGCCACCGCGGGCCTCGACCCCATGGCGCGCGAGGAGCTGCTCGACGAGCTGCTCGCCTTTGTTTCCGACGGCCAGCGCAGCGTGCTGCTCTCGAGCCATATTACTTCCGACCTTGAGCGCGCTGCCGACCGCGTCATCTGCATCGATAACGGCTCGATTGTGTTTTACCTGCCGCGCGAGGACATTACCGACCGAGCCGGCATCGCCCACTGCACACAGGCACAAGCCGTCGAGCTTATGGCTTGCGTCGAAGACGCCCGTGCCGCCCACCACGCCTATAGCGTTGACGTGCTCGTGCCCAACCGTCGCGAGGCGCTCGAGGCCTTCCCCGAAATTCCCTGCGACCGGGCAACCATTGATGACTATCTTCGCCTCATGCTGAAAGGGGCTTCAAAATGAAACGTGCCTTTATGTCTGAGCTCGCCATCGTCCGCACGCTTGTCCCGAGCATCGCGGGCGTCGGCCTGTTCATATTCGTCGTACTGACCCTCGCCAACGCATCGGACGGTGACTCCGGCATGAGTGCCGGCGCCTGCGCGGTCAGTGCCATGTCGCCCATCATGGCCATGAGCTCGCTGGCCGGCTTCGACAATCAAAATGGCTGGGAGCGTTATCGGGCGACGTTGCCCTTCTCGCGCAAAGACATTATTTGTGCCCGCTACCTGTGCATCGTTGTCTTCTCGGCCATCATGGCCTGCGCCGCCGTGCTTTTGAACATCATCGTCCTTCCGCTCTTCAACAGTGCGGGCGTGACCTCGACAGGACAAACCGTCTTTGAGATCGCAATAGCCTCGGCAGCATCGATGCTCATCTCCCTCATGATGGTGTTTTTGGCACAGCCGCTGTTCTTTCGATTTGGACACATGGAGGCGCTGCGCCTATCCGTTGGCCTGTTTGCCCTGCTCTGGTGCCTTGCCATTGCCACGTTGAGCTCCTCCAACCCCATCAGCAACTGGCTTATGTCGAATGCCGGGGCAAATCCCGATCCCACCGTCCTTGGCTGTCTGTGTGCAGGAATTGCAGTACTGGCGCTCGCACTATGTGCAATCAGCTGCACCGTCAGCACCAAGGTTTACCGAGCACGCGATTTGTAAGCACGCGAGTCTCGATCTACGAAGGGCGTGATCGCCCCCTCCCCGCCAATCCGTGGCAAACGGCATGTCCCCGGCGTGCGCCACCGTACTACTTGCGCAGCGGCTTGGGCAGCGGAATGCCAGCGGCGATAACGGCGGCGATGATCATGCAGACGATACCCTTGAGTGGGAAGCACATGAGCAGCAGGCCCACGACCATGACCGGCTGACGCATGACCGCACCCATCGTCGATGCCGTGCAGACGGCGACGCAAAATACCGGATCGGCGCCGGTGAGGATGGCAAGGCCGTAGCCCAGGCTTACGCCCGAGAAGATGACGGGAAAGAAATGGCCGCCGCGCCAGCCCATATTGATGAGGGCGGGGGTCAGCATGGCCTTAACCAGACCGGTCGCGATGAGCACGCCGGCGGGGATGGTCAGATAGGTTTCCATGAGCACGTCGGCCTGCGTCTCGCCGGCAAACATGGTGAAGGGCAGAGCCGTACCGCAGGCGGCAAGTACCAGACCGGCCAGCATTGCCTTGGCGATGGGGCGCTCCCCCATCGCGTGCGCCAGGGCCTCGCTCGCGTGCTCCGAAACAAAGTACAGCCAGCCGCAGACCGTACCGACGAGCGACAGGGGGATAAGCCAGGCAAGTTCCAGGTTGCCCACCTCGGCGGACTCGAACCTGGGCATGCCCATGCCGCCGCCCACAAGCTGGCCAAGCAGCAGGTAGGCACCCAGACCGCTGGCAATCGCAATGCCATAGACCACCGTCTTTTGCGCCTTGGGCAGCTTGATGGTGATCTCGTCGGACGCGGACTCATTGTGGGCGTCTTCGCCCTGGCCGTCAGCGCTACCGGCGAGCGGCGCCACAAAGCCAAAGACGGGCGCGGTAAAGAGCGCCGTCAGGGCAGCCTGGGTACCCAGCAGTGTGAGCTCCCTAAACTCGGCGCCAAAGCGGCGCATGCGGTCGCCAACCCAGCTGCACAGACCCGCGATAACGCCGGTCAGGCCCGCCTCCGGTCCAATACTTCCGCCAAACAGCAGCGGCAGCAATGCCGCGAGCGAAAGCTTGCCCAGGTTGTCGTACGGGTAGCGCCCATCTTGCTTGACCTTAGCCATCACCTGATTGAGGTTATCGGTCTTGGCGCCCGTAAGCTTTTCGTACAGACCGATTAACAGGCCGCCCAGCAGGCAGACAAAAAACGGGTACGGCAGAAAGCCAAACGGGCCGCTGGCGAGCTCGGGCGAAGCGACGCCCAGTGCGTGCGGGATCTCAGTCCATAGATAGTCGATGCCGTGCTCCATCGCAAAGAAGAACAGCCAGACTGCGGCGCCCGCGAGTGCGCCGGTCACGGCAACGCTAACTAAAAACAGCACGCGGTTTGTGGGTTTGGCAAGGTTATCCATCGGGTCCTCCCGCGGTCAAAGTCGACATAGATGCGTTTTATTGTAGAGCGAGCGTCGCCCGAACGAGCCAACCATCTGCGCTGCAAACGGCACCATTGGGAGTCATAGTGGGGCAGGCTCAAGCCTTATCCGTTGATAATCGAGGCGATCTCGCGCAAATCGTCGGCAAAGTAGATGCCGTGCTGGCGCCTCGGGCTCGAAAGCCCTTTATCAATCATGTGCCCGAGCAGCGCCTTGAGGTCGTTGTAGTAACCGTCCAGGTTATACAGGATGCACGGAGCACTCAGGTGCCCCAACGACACCGCGGACATAACCTCGGCAATCTCCTCGAGCGTGCCCGTCCCGCCGGGAAAGGCAATGAAGGCATCACCAAGCTCGATCATCTTGGCTTTACGCTCGGCCATATCGCTCGTCACGATGAGGTCGTCGATTCCGTCATGTTGAAACTCGGCCTCGATAAAAAAGCTCGGCTCAACACCCGTCACATGTCCACCTGCCTCGAGTACGCTATCGGCGAGCGCGCCCATCAGTCCCGACTTGGACCCGCCGTATACCAGCGCGTGTCCGTTGGCGCCAATCCAGTTGCCCAGCTCCTGCACCGCGGGCAGAAACGCCGGGTCATTACCGACGCTGGCACCCAGATACACGGTGATATTCATATTCAGTCCCCCTCGTCGTGACGCGCGACGTCCGTTCTAGCGTTGGCGTCGGCGATATTCGCGCACGCGGCGCGACAGGTCGGCGAGCTCGTCACGATCGAGTTCCTCCAAATGCTCAAGATCGTCCATAAAGCGCGCCATGGTGTCCTTTTGGCGCAGCTTGATGAGCGTATTGCAGTAGTTCACCGCCACGCCCGTAAGCATGGCGATATAGAAGATACTGATGACGCTTAGGATGACGGTAATGCCGCGGGCAACCGGCGTTTCTGCCGGGATATCGCCAAAGCCGATCGTCGAGACCGTCTCAAAGCTAAACCACAGGCCATCACCAAAGGTGAGGGTCGTAGGCTCGGACAGCCAGACAGCCGTCGAGCACAGCAGGTAAAAGATAAGAAACAGGCCCGTGATGCGTGCAAAGCCAGCCTGTCGCAGCACATCGGCAAGCGTCCTCAACCTGTTCATCGCGACCCCTTTTCCCAGACACCCAATCTCGTTCGCTCGGTATTGTCCCACAACCGGCAGTTAGGGACGTTCCTTTTGTGCCAGCAGAAAGGGACTGTCCCCAACTGCCGGGCGGGAGCGTTTAGCGGTGCAGCTGCCGACTGGGCAGGCTGAGCTGGTATCCTTATGCGGTAATGTCTCGATTCGTTAGGATTGCACGTGAGAGCTGCCACTGTCCTTCGTTCAGTTATATATCGCGCCCTGACCATTGTGCTTGCCGCGCTTGCCGTGCTGAGTTCTATCGCGCCTGTCCAGGCTTTTGCCGATGACTCTAGTCAGCAAGTCAAGACGGTCCGCGTTGGTTGGCTCGTCAGCAACGAGGGCTTCCAAGACGGCACCCCCGGCGAGCGTCTCTCGGGATGGGGTTACGAGTACCTCCAGACCCTGTCATACTACACGCCCGGCTGGCGGTACGAATACGTCTCCGGCACCTTCACCGAGCTTATGGACATGCTCGAGGCGGGCGAGATCGACCTCATGCCCAACATCTCCTACTCCGAGGAACGCGCCCAAAAGCTGCTCTTTTCCTCGAACCCCGAGGGCACCGAGCGCTACTACATCTACGCCAAGCCCGATCGCGACGATCTGGCCAAGGGTGACCCCCAAGCGCTCCAGGGTCTCACTATCGGTTGCAACTCCGGCGTCATGCAAACCTTCGTTGGCCAGCAGTGGCTCGCCAACGAAGGCATTACCTGCACCTATAAAGAAATCGACACTGGCAGCGCCCTCTTTGACGCGCTCACAAACAACGAGGTCGATGCCATCATCATGAACGACACGACCTCGTCGCCCAGCGCCTCCCCCATGTTCTACATTGGTTCGAGCGACTACTATTTTGCCGTCCCCAAAAGCCGCCCCGACCTGATGGACGACATCAATGCCGCCATGTCGGCAATCGCCCGCGTCAACCCACGCTATATCGACGAAGTCAAATCTAACTACTCGGCCCAAAACAGCGGTTCATCATCGCTCAACGGCCCCGAACGTTCCTGGCTCAAAGCAAATGACAACACCATCACGCTCGGCTACATTACGGGCAAACTCCCCTACTGCAACGAAGACGAAGACGGCAAAATGGAAGGCTCGCTCGCATCGCTTGCGACGACACTGCACGATAAATTTGGCATTACGGTCAAAACCGTCGCCTTTGATAGCTACAAGATGATGTCAAAGGCCCTGTCAAAGGGAAGCGTAGACGTCGCGCTGCCGGTATACCGAGATTACTGGTTTGCCGAGCAATCAGGCGTTGTGCAGTCGGTATCGTTGGGGACCATATCCCTCACCGCCATCCACAGCGGAAGCAACCTGAACAAAGACCTTCAGAACATCGCCTGTACCAAATCATCGTTTATCAACCGAAAAGTACTTGAAAGTCTGTTCCCCACAGCGACCGTGACCGAATACCGATCCGACGATGAAGCGTTCGACGCCCTCAGGAGGGGAACGGCGCGCTGCGTCGTCGCTCCCAGTTCACGCGTAAAAACCCTCGGCGATCGTTATGATCTCGAAGACTGCGAGACGGTCGAGCTCCCTGACACCTGCGAGCTCTCGTGCTGGATTTCGCGCGGAAAGCCCGAGCTGCTGGGAATCATCAACAAGGGCATCATCAATGCCGGAGAATCGCTCTCCGCAAGCAATTACTCCTCCACGTCGTACACGGCCCAGGAATCCAACACGCTTCAATTCCTTTATCGCAACCGCACCGCCATTGCAGCTACCCTCATCGGTATGTTGTCGGTCGGCATCGTCCTGCTCATCTGGGCACTCGCGCGCGCTCGAACCGAGCGCAAAAAAGCCGATGCTGCCAACGCCGCTAAGACGGCATTCCTCACGCGCATGAGCCACGACATCCGTACGCCGCTCAACGGTATCCTGGGCCTTATCGAGATCGAGGAATTGAAGGAAGGCGATATCCAGGTCGCCCGCGAGAGCCGTGCCAAGGCGCGCGTTGCCGCCAATCACCTGCTCTCGCTGATTAACGACATCCTCGAGATGGGCAAAATCGAAGACCGCAAGCTAACACTGGAGCATGCGCCTTTTAACCTCAAAGAGCTCTGTAACGATACGCTGGTGCTGTGCAAGCTCCGCGCGTCCAGTAACGGCATCACCATGCAGGACAATAGTCTGCCGTACGCCACGGGGCCATACATGATCGGCAGTCCCACCCATATCCGACAGATCATGATCAACCTGTTAGACAACAGCATTAAGTACAACAAGCACGGCGGCTCCGTCACCTTTAGCTCAAAGACCAAGCCACTCGATAACGGGCGCGCGCTCTTTTGCTTTAGCGTTTCGGATACCGGCATTGGCATGACTCCCAAGTTTTTAAAGCATATCTATGAGCCGTTTGCCCAAGAAGGTGACGATGCGCGCAGCAAGTTCCAAGGAACCGGCATGGGCATGCCAATCGTCAAGTCACTTATTGAACTGATGGACGGCACTATCGAAGTCACCAGTGAGCTCCATGTGGGCACCTCGTTCTACGTGGAGATTCCGCTCGATATCGACGAGAATCCCCAGGCGCGGGCGAATACGGTTGAGAGTGTGCCCGACTGCTCGCTCGCCGACATGAACGTGCTGCTCGCCGAAGACAACGAATTGAATGCCGAGATTGCCCAGGCGCTGCTAGAATCCGAGGGCATCGTGGTCACCCGCGCCGCCAACGGCAACGAAGTCGTCGATCTGTACCTGTCGCATCCCGCCGGCAGCTTCGATGCCATTTTGATGGACATCATGATGCCGGACATGGACGGCTACGAGGCAACCCGCGTGATTCGTCTGAGCGAGAAGGTCGATGCAGCCGATATCCCCATCATCGCGCTCACCGCCAACGCCTTTGCCGAGGACGCCAAGGCGGCACATGACGCCGGCATGAACGCCCATCTGTCCAAACCGCTCGACTTTAACAAGCTCAAAAACATACTCGCCCGCATCAAGAAAAACGGATCCATTTCGCTATAGTTTGTGCTCAACCACTACGCACGACCAGAAAGGAAGCCAACGATGTTTAGGCCCTTACGTCGAAAGAAACGCGCTATCACCGACGAGGAAGCGCGCGAACTGCTCGCCACCTGCAAGCGCGGCGTCTTTGCCGTCAACGGCGACGATGGCTACCCGTACGCCATTCCCGTCAACTACTTCTTTGACGCCGAGCACGACAAGATCTATTTCCATGGCGCCAAAGCCGGCCACAAGGTCGACGCACTCAAGCGCGATGACAAGGTCTGCTTTACCGTATACGGCAACGAGTGGTACCAGGACGGTGACTGGGCTCCCTACGTTATGAGCACCGTCGTCTTTGGCCGTTGTCGCCTGGCGAATGACACCCCCGCGTTTATCGAGGACAAAGTCCGCCAGCTCGCCCTTAAGTACTACCCTTCTGCCGAAGAAGTCGAAGAGGAAATCGCCAAAGACATCAAGGGCGTCCAGCTCTACGAGATTTCGATTGAGCATCTTTGCGGCAAGCAGATTCAAGAAAAGTAAGCCCCTCAGCAGGCCTCATCAATAATAATATGGCCCGGTTCCAACCCACCTTGGAACCGGGCCATATGCTTACGAAGCGTCGGCGGCGATGTGCGCTAGCGCCTCGACGAGCTCTTGCGAGCTCACAGGTTTGCTCAGGTGCGCGTTCATGCCCGCCTCACGCGAAAGCCTACGGTCGTCGGCAAAGGCGTTGGCACTCACGGCGATAATCGGCGTGGTCGCGGCATCCTCGCGATCGAGTGCTCGAATCTGACGCGTGGCCTCAAGGCCATCGATGCCAGGCATCATGATGTCCATCAACACCACGTCGTACTCGTGCGGTGCGCTCGCGGTAAACATCTCGACGGCAGACTCACCATCCTTAGCATGCGTCACGATGGCACCGGCACGGCTGAGCGTAAACTGCGCGATCTCGGCATTCAGATCGTTATCCTCTACGAGCAAAACGCGCAAGCCCTGGAGCGCATCGCCGTCTCCCGCATCCGCGGGAACTGCCTGAGGAATCTCGGAGCGGTCGCACTTCTCGAACGGCAGGCGAATGGTAAACGTCGTCCCCTGCCCCAAGACACTCGTAAAGCTCATGGTTCCGCCCATAAGCTCGACCAGCTGTTTTGCGATAGGCGCGCCCAGGCCAGTTCCCGACGAAGCGCCTTCCACCTGCTGCTCCTCGCGGCAAAACGGCTCGTAGAGGTGCTTTTGGAACTCCTCGCTCATGCCAATACCGTTGTCGGCGATCGTGTATTCATAGACGGGGACGCCATCCGCTGGCTCCACCTCGCGGCACACCAGGCGGACATAGCCGCCCTGGCGGTTGTACTTGACGGCATTGCCGGCAATATTGAGCAACAAACGCTTGAGGTGCGTCACGCTCACCCGCGCATAGGGATGATTAAGCGTCTGCTGGTCGGAGATAATTGTCACCAGACGCTCCTCGGCCTGGCGCTCCAGAATATCGCGCACTTCACAGTTGAGGGCCACCAAATTTATGGGCACGAGGTTCAGGTCGACCTGCCCGCTCTCCAGGCGACTCATATCGAGCGCCTCGTTGGCAAGGTCGAGCAGCAGTCCCGATGCCGTCCAGATTTTTGAGCGGCACTCAGTCTGCTTTTGCAGATCGTCCGCATTGGCATCGCCAACCTCGACCATGCCGCGAATGCCGTTGATGGGCGTGCGCAGATCGTGGCTCATGCGACGCAGAAACTCCGTCTTTGCCGAGTTGGCAGACGAGGCCTCACGCGCCGCCTTTGCCAGCTTGTCGCCATAGTCGCGCTCCTGCTGCAGCAAGTCCGTCAAACGTCGACGATCAGCGCGGCGACGCACCGTCACAACAACGGCTATAACACCGCCGTAGAGCACCAGCACGCCGGCGGCAACAGCCGCGGCGACCTCAAAGTAGCGCTGCGCCGAGGCATAGGTGTACACATAGAATTTGTGCGCTTTTCCAAATGTGCCCAAATACCACTCGCCGTCGGCGTTAACCAATCTGACCTTACCAGCCAGGCATCGATCCTTAATACCGTCGACAATAAAGACATCCGTCGCAGGCAGATCGAACACGCCCAATACGGTGGGTTCAACGGCATTGGTCGCAACGACCTTGCCGTCGCTTTCGATCACGATATTGCCGCTATCGATGGTTTCATAGCCATCAAGCAGGCTCTGCAGTTTGAGTGTATTGCTTGCAACCGCTTTCGCGCTCTGATGCCTTACCGCGATAACGATGCCCTCGCCATCCTGCCGAGTCACGCAGCCAATGTCTGCAACCGAATCATCCGCAAGCGTAATACTATCGGTATAAGACTTAAGCGGATGGGTTGCCACCTCCAACACGGGCGCTTCTTTGAGATACGTAGCAAGCGACTCGTAGCCCACGCCATCCGTCGAGGACTCGGACACCAAGTTGCCCGATGCGTCCGTCACGATCAGCGCACTCACGTTGAACTGGTCAGCATATTGCTCCAGCGCGGCGTTATCCACCGAGCCGTCGCGCTCCATATCGCGCGCCGCCTCTCCGGCGATCTCCATAACGCGAATCAGGTTTTTGGTCGTATAGGCGCTATTGAATGCATCGTAGGAAAGGCTCTGCGTCGCCACGTAATCGACAACGTCGGCAAAGCGCTGCTCGGCCTGGGCTGTCGTGTAACCGTATCTCATCATGCCGGCAACAACCGAGAGCGCTATCCCCAACAGGGCGGCAATGAGCCATACCCATGCCGAACGATCGTCCCGCTCCTCTACGGCGTGGTCGGGCGCATCGATCATGACAGGCCCTCCGTATTCAAAAATGGTGCAGGGTCATCAAAGTACTTTGACACCAGGCGTTCCATGGTGCCATCGACAAGCATTTCTTGGTAGGCATGGGTGAGCTTAACGTCGATGCCGCGCGTATCGTTGAGATCGAAAGCGGTGCCCAAACCAACCTCCAGCAGCGGCTCATCCAAAATGCGATACGTCACACCATAGTCTTTTTCGTAGGTGAGGAACGAGGACTCATGCGCGGCGATAGCGTCGACCAGGCCCTCGACGAGCGCCGGGTTCAGGTATGAACCGTCCGAAAAGCTGTAGAGTTCCTTGATCTGCGGAACGTTTTCATTTGTGCGATTGAGCAAAATGTCCTCGGGCTTGGTGGTGGACTGGACCGCCACGACCTTATCCTCAAGATCGGCAAGCGTGTAGATATCGCTCTGGGGATCGACCGCGACCACCTGGCGGCTCGCAAGGTACGGGCCGGCCCAACGATACTCGTTTTCGCGACCCGTCATGCTAAAGCTACCCATGACGCAATCGAGCTCGCCGCTCGCCAGCAGCTCTTCCTTCTTTTCCCAGTCAATCAGCTGGTATTTTGGCTTGTAACCAATGCGGGCCAAAGCCTCGGTCAATATCTCGACATCCAGGCCAACGATATCGCCGTACTCGTCGGTATACACAAACGGTGGATAGAGGTCGCTGCCAACGTTGAGCGTCTTAAGATTGTCGTCCTGGACCTGCGAGGCCTCCAGGCCTTTTGATGCAGACGTCGATGCCTCGTCATTCGACCCGGAGCAGCCAGCTATCGCTACGACAAAAGCGCTCGCCACTGCAAGCGCAACAAACAACGAAATGGCAACCGAGCGACGGGATCTTTTCATCGAGCTCCATACGATCCTGTTTACAGACTGAAATGGTTAAAGATAATAGCAAACAAAACCACACGAGCACCCAATTGTTACAGACGCTTTACCGTGTGGGGCCTTCCAGCCGACTTGGCAGAAGACCCCGCATGCAGTGCTCACTTACCGTGCATTAAAAACGTAGCGGTCCAGGCGGTCGCACGCTTCCTTTACGCGCGAAAGCGGCAGCGCCAGATTCACGCGAATGTGGCAGGGCCCGTGGAACGGACGACCGTCCTGATACCCCACGCCCACGCGCGCCCCCTCGTCGAGCAGCCACTGAATATCGCGGCCATGTTCGCGGCACCACTCGGTGCAGTCCAGAAACACCATGTACGTGCCCTGCGGACGCGAATAAGACACGCCCTCAAAATGCTCGTCCACGTAATCGCAGAAGTACTCGATATTGCCGGCAAGCACCTGGTTGAGCTCGTCCACCCACTCGTAGCCCTGCGGCTGGTAGGCACCGATAAGCGCATGCATGGAGAGGACGTTCATCTCGTTGTAGTGAGTCTTGTTGGACACGGCGCACACGCGGTCGCGCAGCGTCTCGTTGTAGATGATGTGGTAGCTGCCGACCAGGCCCGCCAGATTAAACGTCTTGCTGGGCGCATAGAGGGCAACCGTGCGCATGCGGGCATCCTCGCTCACCGACTGCGTCGGGATATGCTTGTGCCCCGGCAGGATGATATCGGACCAAATCTCGTCCGAGATCACCACGCAATCGTGCTGGCGATAAATGTCCATGGCGCGCTCGATCTCGTCGCGCTCCCATACGCGGCCGCAGGGATTGTGCGGCGAGCAGAACACCGCGGCATGGATGTGGTTTTGCGCGAGCTTGTGCTCCATGTCCTCAAAGTCCATACGCCACACGCCTTGGTCGTCGAGCTTAAGCGGGCTGTGGACAATGCGATAGCCCGCGGCCTCAATGGACTTGGTAAAGCCGATGTAGGTAGGACTGTGGACCAGCACCGCATCGCCCGGCTGAACATACGCACGCAGCGTCGACACGACACCGCCCAGCACGCCGTTTTCGTAGCCGATATGCTCCGGCGCCAAGCCCTCAACGCCGTTGCGACGGCTCTGCCATTCGATGATGCGGTCGAAGTACTCGGGGCGCGGATTGAAATAGCCAAACATGGGGTGCTGGGCACGCTGAATGATGTACTCCTGGACCGTGGGCACCGTGGCGAAGTTCATGTCCGCCACCCACATGGGAATGCGATCGAAGCCCTCGTCGGGTGCGTTTGGAGCCATGCCGGGGATCTCACCCCAAGAATCAACGGCGATGGAGTCCATGCCGTGGCGGTCGATAAGCGAGCTAAAGTCGTATTTCATGCTGAGCTCCCGTGCGAAGTGATTGTTTTGGTAGGCGTTATTGTCCACCAGCGTGGGCGGTTTTGGCATGGGGTTTGCTGTTGATTTTGACGGATACGGACGGATGGCGGGTTAGTCCCGCGCGTCGTTGATGGCGGTTACCGTCAACCTGGCTCCGTCGACCGTAAACGATATGTCGAGCCCGGCGTAAGCCAAGTGGTAAACGCGGTTTGGCTCGTGCTTGCTGCCCGCGCGGCGCGGATCTTGGCGAAGGACCTCGACCAAGCCGGGGAGCTTTGCGGGCGGGACCATATCTTGCAGCGCTCGCGGAAACTTAACATCGAGCTCTTGCCACGGAGCACCCTCGATCCAGCCGCCGGTCGCATCCAAGTGGCAGTCCGCAAACGGAATGTAGGGCTTAATGTCGTAGATGGGCGTGCCGTCGCGCAGATCGGCCCCCAGCACATAGATGGTGGGGCCATCGTCGGTGAGCTCGACACGATCGAGCTTGACGCAGGTGAGACCGATGGGATTAGGGCGAAACGGGCTGCGCGTGGCGAAGACGCCCACACGCTCGGCTCCACCCAGGCGCGGCGGACGCACAGTTTTCGACCATTTTGCGTTGGTGCCGGACCTGTCCTGCGACTTGGCATCGGCAACTATGTCCTTAGCCGTGCCGCCGGGCGTTCCGTTTTCGAAGCGCCACAGCAGCCACAGGTGAGAGAAGGAGTCCAGACCCTCAACCGCTGCATTGGAGGCAAATTCCGGCTCAAAAACGATGCGTCCCTGCAGATGGGGCGCCAAAAAGCTGTTGCGCGGAATGCCGAACTTCTGCGGCAGGTCGGTATGTATGTGTGCAATAGGTTCCATGCCGGTCATTGTACGGCATGGAGGCGTGGGGCGTTGCGCGCAATTCTTCGCCGCGGACTCCTGTCATGCAACCAACGGTTGCTTGGAAGGGCGCCTGCCGCCGCGTATGCTTAAGCCATCAACCAGCAGAAAGGAGCCGCTATGGCCTTTGCAGAAAAGCTCATTGCCATCCGTCGCGCCCATCACCTTACCCAAGAGCAGCTCGCCGCCAAACTCTTTGTCACGCGCCAAGCCGTCAGCCGTTGGGAGCGCGACGAGGTCACCCCGGGCATCGACATGATGAAGCTCATTGCCGCCGTAACCGGAGAGCCGTTGTCCCACCTGTTCGAAATGCCCGAGCATTATTGCCAGAGCTGCGGCATGATACTCACGCCCAACGACTGCGGCACCGATGCCACGGGCGCCACGACCGACCATTACTGCAAGTGGTGCTACGACCACGGCAAGTACACCTACGACACCACCATGGAGGCGATGATCGAGGATTGCGCCCCGCGGCTGGCGCAAAACACCGGCATGTCGCTCGACGAAGCCGTCTCGCTCATGGGCGCCGTCCTGCCGCAACTGGAGCGCTGGCGCACCGTGCAGGAAAACGAGGAGCGCTACGGCTCCGAAGCGCGGGTGCGCTATGGCGATGAGGCTATCGATGCAGCAAACGAAGCACTGCTGGATATGGACCCCGAGACATGGAACGACATGAAGGAACTTGAACGCGCTATTCTGGGTCAACTCTCGATTGCCATGGGCGATGGCGATGCGAATGGAAGCGAGGCTCGCAAGCTTGTCGCGATGCATCGTCGCTGGATTGCTCTCAACTGGGGATGCGAGCCCCAAGACGAGGCGTACCTGGGCCTCGCCCACGGCTATCTTGCCGACCAGCGCTTTGTTGACTACTACGACAAGCCCTGCGGCACCGGAGCCACGGCGTTTCTGGTTCAGGCCATCGAGTCGTCACTGGTCCGCGCATAGACCGCGGCAGCTTTGGGTATTTCAATCGAAACCTCAACCGATTGGAGACCTATGGCTACTAATCATGAGCTCACGCTGTACGTTATGACCGGCTGCCCGTATTGCATAAAAGTCAAACGATTCCTTGCCGATAACGGTGTGACCATCCCCGAGCGCAATATCTCGACCAATACCGAGGCCGAGCAGACGCTCATCGCCGTCGGCGGAAAACGCCAGGTTCCCTGCCTATTCATCGACGGCAAGCCACTCTACGAATCGAGCGACATCATCGCGTGGGTGCAGGAGAACCTACTCTAACACTCGCGTTGCGACCGGCTCGCCCCAACCTATACGACCCAAACATGTACGCCAGCATCCAAAGTCGACCATTTCCGACATCTTTGGATGCTGGCGTACAGCTTTTGGGTAGCCATGGACGCTCTTAGCCGGCTAATTGTTTGAGGCGACGGTAGCGCGCAGAGATGTGGTGTAAGAGGCGGGGCATGCCCCGCCTCCGCCCTTTCTTGAAAGGGAGGGGACACCGCCTAGAATTCGTCGTTGGAGTAATGAAGGTGACGAATGGAAGGAAAGGCGATGCCCCAAGAAGAGAGTGTACTGCGCCTCGGCCGCGACGAGGCCCTCGAGGCGGCGAGGCTTTGGCAGGAGTGCGGCGACGCGCGCGAGTTCGCGTGCAGGGTGCTGGGCAGCGTGATGAACGCGCTGATGGACTCCGAGGCCCAGCAGATGTGCGGCGCGAGCCGCAACGAGCGCAGCGACGGCAGGGAGAACAGCCGCAACGGCTACCGCCCCAGGTCGCTCAAGACCGCCGTGGGCGACGTGGAGCTCGAGATACCCAAGCTCAGGCACGGCACCTACTACCCCGAGGGCATGCTCGCGCGATGGTCGCGCGTCGACACCTCGGTGGCCGCCATCGTGCAGGAGATGTACGTATGCGGCGTGTCCACCCGCAAGGTCGAGCGCGTGGCGTCCAAGCTGGGCATATCCTCGCTGTCGAGCTCGGAGGTCTCGAGCCTCTGCTCCGACCTCGACGCCGAGGTGGCGGAGTTCCGCCGCCGCGACCTGTCGGGCACGCCGTGCTGCTACCTGTGGCTCGACGCCACCTACATGAGCTGCAGGGTCGGCTCGTCGGTCGTCTCGCAGGGCGTCGTGACCGCGATCGGGCTGGGCGCCGACGGGCGCAAGCACTTCCTGGGCTGCGACGTGGTCGACACCGAGAGCGAGGACTCCTGGGCGGCATTCCTCGGCGGGCTGCGCGAGCGCGGGCTGGCCGGCGTTCGCCTCGTGGTCTCCGACAGCCACGCCGGGCTCGTGGCCGCCGTCTCGCGCCTGTTCCAGGGCTGCGCCTGGCAGCGCTGCGTGACGCACCTGCAGCGCAACCTCCAGAGCGCCTGCTCGGGCAGGCCCGAGGACTCCAAGGCGGCCGTCAGGGACCTCGTGCACGCCGCGGTCTACCAGGACGACCCCGACCTCGCGCGCTGCGTGTGGGCCGAGGCGGCGCCCTGGGTGGCGTCGGTGTCCGCCAGGGCCGGCGAGGTCTTCGAGCAGGCCGAGGACTCCGCGCTGGCGTTCACGGCCTTCCCCAGGGCGCACTGGGCCAAGCTCCGCACCAACAACGTCCAGGAGCGCGCCAACCGCGAGATCAAGCGCCGCTACAGGGTCGTGCAGTCCTTCCCCTCGAGGGAGTCGATGCTGCGCCTGACGTGCGCGAGCCTCATGGAGACCGAGGGACAGTGGTCCCAGCAGCGCGTGTTCTCCGAGGCCTCGGCCGCCGAGGGCTTCGCCGAGCCCGCGGACAGGCCGGCCCCGACAGAGGGGAGGCGCCGCGCGCTCGGGCGGCGCGCCAGGGAGATAGTGGACGAGATAGTCGAGAGGCGCGGTCTCAAGAAGGAGTAATATCGGGACTTGCAGCGACGGACCTCAGGACGCTCTTACACCACGTCTGCGCGCGCCACCTTCCACTCGTCCGCAGACGACGTTATTTCTCCTCATATGTTCAATAAAAGTAGCTCCTAATGGGAACTAATCTCATCAGGAACTGCTATTTATAGCAAAATAAATGCAACCATAATGGCAACAGTACTCATATTTGCCCTTTTTTGACCACGACCCTCCAGAATAGTCGCTGAGAACGACACTAAATGACAAAATCCGGCACTTGGACGTTCTTATATGAGTAGCCATTGAAGGACACCTAACGACTACTCCCATTCGCGACACACTGTGTCGCGAATTAAGCTGGTCCCATTACCGAAGACCAGTGAGAGCTCCTGCCCAGAATCTCGATAGCTTAATAAAGCGCTCCCCTCCGGAAGTTCAATGGGCATCCAAATTCCAAGCTGAAAAGCAAAGGAGTATCGAAGCCGTCAATGCTCATTTCCTATCGAACACGCGGGTCAAAACAAGCTAATTAGCCTGATAAACTGTTTATATTTTTGTCTACAAAACTGTATACAAAAAGAGTATCCGTTGACCTGTGCTCGACATTATGCCGATCGATAGGAGGCGCTATGGACGCTAAGCAGCTCGAAAAGATGATGGGGTTTGCTCCCGGAGAGTTGGAGAAAGCCGCGAAGGCATACGAAAAAGATGAATGGCCGAAGGGTCGCACCATCAAGCTGGGAAGGCCGTCGATCTCCGATGAGCCAAGCGTCGTTATAACAGCACGTGTGGGCGAATCGATTCTTGAGGCGTTTGACGAAAAAGCCAAACGCCATGGGCAAACACGCACGGAGCGGCTCAGAGAGCTCATTACACTTGATGCACTGATTGCCTAGGCCCGCTCCCCCGTCGGACCCAAACATGTACGCCAGCATCCAAAGTCGACATTTTTCGACATCTTTGGATGCTGGTGTACAGCTTTTTGCTACATAGTCGTTGGGGACGTCCTTAAATGACCAGTCGTTAAAGAACGCCCCCGATGACTAGTTAGCCGTGGAAGCGAGCTGTGGGTGCAAGCGGCTGTTCGCGAAAGACGCGCTCGACGGCAGCGCGGTATTCGTCGACCTTTTTGGTCTTGCGTACGATCTTGTGGACGGTAGCGGGATCAGCGAAAGCGCACTTGGCGTAGAACCACCACTCCTTCATGCGGAAGACCGCATTGCCGCCAATCTCTTCTGCATAGACCGCAAACAGAGTGTCGTGGAAACGCTGCAGTTCGGCTGCCGTGGCAGCAGGACCGCCCTTAACCATGCGAGCCAGCGCGGGGTTCGCGAGCAGGCCACGCCCTAGCATTACATGGCGCGTGTCGGGATAGGCCTCCGCCAGCGCGTCCATATCCTCAAGATCGAAAATGTCGCCGTTATAGGCCACCGGAAACGGCGCACGCTCCAGCGTCTCGCCGTAAAACTCCTTGCGCGGCGAGCCCGTATAACGGTCCTTCTGTACGCGCGGGTGCACAATCAGCTCTGCCAACGGCATGCGGCAATACAGATCGAGCACACGTTCATACTCGTCATCGCGTTCCAACCCCAGCCTGGTCTTTACCGATACCGGCAACGGCGACCGCTCGCACACATCGCTTAAGAACGCCTCGAGCTCGTCGAGATTGCGCAAGAAACCCGAGCCCTTGCCCTTGGCGACAACCGTTCCCGAGGGGCAGCCAAGGTTGAGATTGACCTCGCGGTAGCCCATGTCGGCGAGCACCTGTGCCGCCCACACAAACTCGTCCGCGTTCTTGGACATGAGCTGGGGCACTACGTTGAGCCCCTGGTTGTTGGCAGGATCGATCTCCTTAAACGCCTTGCCGCCAAAGCGGTTTCCCACCCGCGGCGGCGGCAAAAACGGCGTGTAATAGCAATCGAGTGCACCGAAGCACTCCGCATGCACGCGACGGAACACATGCCCGGTAATCCCCTCCATAGGGGCCAACGATAGAATCATCTACTCTTCTCTCATATCAACGAACGTGACAAAGGGACTGTCCCTTTGTCACATTATTCGGAGCGCAGGGCTTCGACGGGGTCCTTCTTGGATGCGCTACGGGCCGGCAGCAGGCCGGCAACAACCGTCAGCAGCACCGAAATTGCAATGAGCACCAGCGCATCCTGCACGGGCAGACTCATCAGGTTGGGGACCTTTTTGGCCGCAAGCGCCCAGGCATTGACCGGGAAACTCACGAGCACCACGACGATAATGGCAAAGACGCCGGCGATGAGGCCTTCGATAAAGGTCTCGGCATTGAATACGTTGGCCACGTTGCGCTTCGACGCGCCGATCGCGCGCAGAATGCCAATCTCCTTTTTGCGCTCCAGCACGCTGATGTAGGTGATGATGCCGATCATGATGGAGCTCACCACCAGGCTGATACTCACGAATGCGATGAGCACCAAGCTGATGGTGTTCACGATGTCGGTCACCGAACCCATGATGATGCCCATGTAATCTGTGTACGAAATTGCCCGATCATCGTGGCCAGCGGCTTTGACCTGCTTGTTGTACGCATCGATGTGATCGAGTACGCGCTCCTTGGCCTCAAAGTCACGCGGGAAAATCTTGACCGAGATGGGGTCCGCCTCGTCCGCATAGCCCAACGTGGTCAGATTGTTGTCGTAGGTGAGCTTCGACGCCTTCGCATAGCTCATCATGAGCGAGCTCAGGTCCTCGGCGTCCATGTTGAAGTGGATGGCATGAGCAAAGGCACTCGCATCCACGCGCATGGCGCTCGCCAGATTAGCAAAACTCGACGACATCTGCGTCGCCATCTGGCCCATGAGCCCTGCTGCGCCTGCCTTGAGCTGAGCTGACACCGTCGCCGCAATCTGATCGCTGATCGACTTCATCACCTGATCCATAGCCTGCTGCAGATACGGAGCCAACTGCTTTTGCACATAGTCGCTCATCGCCTGTTGCAGGCGCTCGGCCAGGGCATCGCCGCCGAACGCTTTGAGCTGGGCCAGGATTTGCTGGGCTGCCGTATCATTCTCAAGATACGTCGAGAATGCGGCAGAGAGCTTTGACGCGTCTTTAAGATCTTCGGGTGACAGCGCCCCAAACTGATCAGACTGCAAAAAGCCCTCAAACAGCTGGTTGGCTAGTGTTCCCACCTGCTGCATTTGCTCGGGCGTGAGTTCCAGACCGTCAAAGATACCCGAGAAATCTGGGGTTGGCGCTTTTGCCATGATGTCGCTGAAGTCAATGTCCTTGCCAACGCCCGAAAGGTCAATGTCCAGCCCCGACAGATCGATGCCAGAAAGGTCCATACCGCCGGCCGCACCCGAGAGCGCAGACGCATCGAACGAGAATGCGCTCTTCAGCGCCGCCTCGTCAACGCTGAACATGCTGCCCAGATCCACGCCTTGTTTGGCCTCGCCTTGCAGTTCGTCGAAGGTTTTGCCCGTAAAGACATCCGTCTCGGGGTGAGCAAGCTGCTCCTGCACAATCTGCGAATTTGCGGCGCGTTCCATAAGCTGGCGAGTCAGCGCATGCGTGTAGGCAATGCCCGGGGACAACGCGCTCGCGTTGGCGGTCTCGTTGGGTCGCACCACGCCCACAATGTGCACGTCGATACCGTCGACAACCTTGTCGGCCATAAAGTCGGTGTCGCCAGACATATCGGTCCACATGCCGGTCTCTTCGTTTTTGCGATACGCATCGGCCGGCGACAGCACCTTAAACGTGGTAGACAGCACATCGTCGTAGGTAAAGTCGGTGCCAGTCTCGGGCGTTTCGACCCCACCGTCAGCCGTCATAGCGCTGTTTACCAGATCATTGAGCTCATCGATATCCAGCGCACCGATGCTGTAGAGCGTATAGTCGCCCACCGTACCGCGGCTCGAAAGCACCATCACGGCTTCGTTAGCAGACGTAGGCCAATGCCCCGCCACGACATCGTACTGGCTGTCGAGCAGGCTCTGGTCGTCAATCATCTCGTTAAAGACCGAGGTTCCCATGGATTCCATGCTCACCGTTGCCGCCGAACTCGCGCCTCCGCTCATGGCCTCGGTCATGGCGTTGGGCACCAGCCGGACAGGCTTCTCATCGCCCTTGCCGGCACGATAGACAACCGGCGATACACCGTAGCCGTACTGAATGGCGTTGACCTCTTTATCGATGCCGTCGCCACCGGCATCGAGCCATGCCTTAAAGCTCGTCATGTCGTTGGACTTAACGCTCGCAAACATATCCTTTACGGCCGTGACCACAGGAATCTTATCGGTTCCCTTAGCCTTGCCGCCGGCACTGTCGTCGGACGAATCCACGTTTTCAGACGAGTCATCATCCGCAGCCCCCTGCCCGCCCATCATGGACGACAGGTCGTAATCCTGCTTGGAAATGGTGAGCGGGTAGCTCGAAAGCGTATCCTCCTCGACCTTCTTGATGTAGCCGTTTACGCCATTGGAGAGTGCCAGAATCGCCGCGATACCGATAATGCCAATCGAGCCCGCAAAGGCAGTCATGGCCGTGCGGCCCTTCTTGGTCATGAGGTTTCGAGCAGAAAGCCCCAGCGCCGTCACAAAACTCATCGAGGTTTTGCGCGTAGGCCTGGCTTCGCGGCGCGTGGCGTCAGCGACATCGAAAGGATCGGAATCGTCGGTGATCTTGCCGTCCGCCAGGTTGACGATGCGCGTGGCATATTGGTACGCCAGCTCGGGATTGTGCGTGACCATAATAACCAGACGGTCGCGCGCCACGTCCTTGAGCAAATCCATAACCTGTACGGATGTCGTTGAGTCCAGGGCGCCGGTCGGCTCGTCTGCCAGCACGATCTCGGGATCGTTGATCAGGGCGCGGGCGATGGCCACGCGCTGCATCTGTCCACCCGAAAGCTGGCTCGGGCGCTTGTTAACATGCTCGCCCAGGCCGACTTTCTCCAACGCCTCGCGCGCACGCTGGCGGCGTTCGGCATGTCCCACGCCCGTAAGCGTGAGCGCCAGCTCCACGTTTTCCAAAATGGTCTGATGCGGAATGAGGTTATAGCTCTGGAACACAAAGCCGATGCGGTTGTTGCGGTAGGCATCCCAATCGCGATCGTGAAAGTCCTTGGTCGATATGCCGTCGATCAGCAAGTCACCGGAATCGAAATGATCGAGCCCACCGATAACGTTGAGCATCGTGGTTTTACCCGACCCCGAAGGTCCCAGAATGGCCACGAACTCGTTATCGCGAAAAGACAGGCTTACGTTGTCGAGCGCCACCTGCGTAAACGACTGCGTAACGTACCTTTTGCAAATACCTTTGAGCTCCAACATGGACGGCAACCTCTCCCACGCGGGCGCACTTGCCCGCTCTCCCCCGCCGTTCGTATTCGACGCGTTTGTCCTACTCTATCCCCATTTTTGCCGGAGCCAGAGAGGAATGTAACGAAGCGCGCCAAAAAACGAACGGGACGGCGCCCAAAAGAAGAGGTCCCGAGCGGGACCTCTATGTGGTGGAGCTTATCTTGAAAGGTAGCGGACTACTTCGCACAGCTACACACGATTCTCGCTACGCTTTACGCGTTTTCTACTACTCGCTATTTGCAATCGCCTGGTCGATAAGTTTGTTGAGTGCTGCGCGCTGCTCGGCGGAGCTGATGGCTCCCACGATTGGATCCCCTACGATGTTGCCATTCTGATCGATGACATACGTCGTCGGGAACGAGAACAGATTTGACGTAAACTTGCCAGCTTCGCTATCCGACTTGAACCAGATGTTCTTATATGTCACGCCCTTCTTGCTCAGCACGTCCTTGGCATCTGCAATCTCGCCCTTGTTGCCATCGAGCGTAAAGGAATTGACGCCCACGACCTGGCCGCCCTTCTTGGCAAGCTCCTTATTCAGGTCCTCAAGGTCGCCCAGCTCGCCCACGCACGGCTTGCAAGTGGTGAACCAGAAGTTCATGACGGTGACCTTGTTCTTGGAGAACAGCTCGTCGCTGCTCACGTCGTTGCCATCCAGGTCCTTGCCCGTAAAGCTGGGGAACTTCGTCGCCTCGCTCGAAGCATTGGCACCAGCCGTCATGCCAGCGGTCGAAGCGTCGACGCTCTCGCCTGCGCTCGGCGTGCTTCCACAGCCGGGGAACTCCTTCTCCAAGCTCTCGAGCTTGTCCTCGATCTCCTTGATCTGCTGTGCACCGGCCTTGAGCGTCTTAAGCTCATCCGCCGTGAACTCATCCTTGGCGCCGTCGATGGTCTTGAGCAGGAAATCGCCGTAATTGCTGCCGTCCTCAATCATTGTCGAGTCTTTATTTGCCGCATTGAATACCTTTTCCCACAGCGCGTTATCACTCGAAAAGATCTCGTTCTCCTTCTGCATGAGTTTTGCATACAACTCGGCGGCCTCGTCGGCATTGGCCGGCTTCTGCGCAGTGAGCTCTGCGATCTTAGGATCGGAGCTCGCAGATTCGCTCGCATTGCCACCGGGCGCCGAACATGCCACAAGGCACAAGGCCAATACCGGCACCATAAACAGGGCCGCAATCTTAGAAAGCTTCATAGTCATTCCTCCGTTTTGTCGAAGCTTGTTTACTTTTTATCAGCGGTCAAGGGAAGCTTTTCCGCCGACACATCCAGGCCATAGCGATAGCTGATGGCATCGACGGGACAGGCCCCGATGCACTTTCCGCACCGGATACATTCGGCATGATTGGGCGCGCGGACCACATCAACGTCCATCTGACAAACCTTTGAGCACTTGCCGCACGAGACACATTTGCACGCGTCAACCTGAATCCCCAACAAGGACACCCTATTCATGAGCGCATAGAATGCGCCGAGTGGGCAAATCCATTTGCAGAAGGGGCGGTAGAACAAAACGCTCAGCACTACCACGGCAATGAGAACGGCAAGTTTCCAAGTAAAGAGATGTCCCAACGCAGATCGAATGCCGGCATTGGCGATGGCCAGCGGAATGGCGCCCTCGAGCACACCCTGCGGACAGATGTATTTGCAAAAGAATGGGTCGCCCATGCCCACGTCGTTAACCATCAAGACGGGCAGCAGCACCACGGCAAACAGCAGCACGACGTACTTGATGTACGTGAGCGGCTTAAGCTTTTTCGTGGAAAGCTTTTTGCCGGGAATCTTATGAAGCAGCTCCTGCAGCCAGCCAAACGGGCACAGAAAGCCGCATACAAAGCGTCCCAGCAGCACGCCGAGCAAAATGAGCGCACCGGTAACATAGTAAGAAAAGTTGAACCTGGATGAACCTACCACCGACTGGAACGACCCGATGGGGCACGCACCCGATGCCGCGGGGCACGAATAGCAGTTAAGTCCAGGCACGCAGACGGTTTTTCCCGCGCCCTGATAGATGCCGCCTTTGGCAAAGTTTGGCAGGTGAATGTTGGTGACGAGCGTCGCCGCCGCCTGAATGAATCCGCGAAATCGAGCCAAAACATGCGACGCAGTGTTTTCTCTTTTATCCAATTCCGATACACTCCAAGCACAGCCTAATCGCTTTGGCCAGCACGGCATCCGCCTCGCCACGCATAACGCCAAAGCACACCATGGCAATTCCGACGATCAACAAAGCGACCTGTACCACGGGTTTTACCGCTTTGAACAACACGACCACTCCTTTCGTTACGCGACCATTGGACCATATCGACTATAAAATCCGTGTTAAGCGCGATTTGGAATGTGCAAGGAGACTGTTATGCGTATTTTGATCGTCGAAGACGAGCGAGCACTGTGCGACACGATCGCACGCAGCTTGCGAAACATGGCATACAGCGTCGACTGCTGCCACGATGGACGGGAGGCGCTCGATCTGCTGAGCATCGAAGTCTTTGACCTCGTGGTACTCGACCTCAATCTCCCCCGTATCGACGGCATGACCGTGCTCAGGGAACTTAGGAAAACCGACTGCGAGACCAAGATACTGATTCTGTCCGCGCGTGGCGAAGTATCCGATAAGGTCGCCGGACTCGATGCCGGCGCCAACGATTACCTCACCAAGCCGTTTCATCTGGACGAACTTGCGGCAAGGATCCGCAGCCTTACCCTCAGGCGCTTCGCACAAAGCGACATAGTATTAACCTGCGGAAAACTCAGCTTTGACACCAAGGCGCGCATCGCTTCCGTGGGCAGCGAGGCCTTATCTCTTACACGCAAGGAAACGGGAATCTTGGAATACCTGATGCTTAATCAGGGGCGACCGGTAAGCCAAGAGGAGCTTATCGAGCACGTTTGGGATAGCAGCGTGAACAGCTTTAGCAACGCAACCCGCGTTCACATCTCGTCGCTCCGCAAAAAGCTACGCAGCGCTTTGGGATACGACCCGATTCGCAATCGGATTGGAGAGGGCTACGTTATGGAGGATAGCGAATGAAAAGGCTTTCGCTGCAATGGCGCATAACGATTATGACGGCACTGCTCACGTGTGCAGCATGCGTGCTGACGAACTGTCTGGTCGGCTATACGGGCATGCGCTACATGGATGCCATCGGCAGTGACATCTCGGCCTTTAACGCAACCGGCGAAGAATCGCCCCAGGCGTTCGACCCAACGAAAGCGACCCTCGATGACGAGAGGTCACGATCGTCGTAAACGACGCACAGGAGTCTTTTGGCACGACAGCCTGGCGCATCACGGCTGGAGTCACACTCCTTGGCGGCGTGCTGGCATACTTTGTGAGCGGCCGTGCACTCAAACCGCTACGAGCTTTTGCAGCCCAGGTTGAGTGTGTGCAGCCTGACAACCTAAGCGAAATCAGACTCAGTGAAGATATGCCCACCGAGCTACAACGATGCAGCGCCTCTTTCAACGACATGATCGCCCGTCTTGGCGAAGGGTTCTCTGCACAGCGTCAGTTTACCGGCAACGCCGCACACGAGCTGCGCACCCCGCTCGCCCTTATGCAAGCACAGATCGAACTGTTTGTCTCCGAGCGCTCCAACTTACAACCCGAAACAGCCGAGTTGCTCGGCCTACTACAAGAACAAACTGAGCGAATGTCGCGGATGACCAAGGTGTTGCTCGAGATGAGTGAGCTCCGCAGCGTTCCTTGCGAGGACGATGTGGAACTTGGTCCCTTGTCCGAAGAGGTCCTCACCGACCTTGCGCCACTTGCCGAGAATAAGGGCATAGCCCTCAATTGTGCTGGAGACGCTTTAGTAATCGGGAACGATGCGCTCCTCTATCGGCTGGTGTTTAACTTGACCGAAAACGCTATCCGTTACAGCCGCTCCGGCTCAACTGTCAACGTCTCCATCAGCGACAGCGACAACCACGTGTTCCTGCGAGTCGAGGACCAGGGCCCGGGAATACCCCAGCAGTACCGTGAGAGCATCTTCCAACCGTTCTTTCGCCTGGATAAATCCCGCAGCAGGGCGTACGGCGGCGCAGGACTCGGACTAGCACTCGTTTGGGAGATTGCAGCGCTTCACGGTGGCACGGTAGAGGTCGAAACAAGTTCCGAGAACGGGACTACCATGCTCGTAAGCCTTCCAAAACGATCTGCAGCGTCAACCGAGCAGTAAAACGAAAGGGGTCCCGAGCAACAGGAGTACAATTGCTGCTATTGTTGCCAGCTGTTGGGAGATGGAAGATGGACTGCGATGGCTACCCATGCGTTCCCATGCCGTTGATGTGCACTGCCTTTGTGCCAGGGCAGATTGACGCTGCGGTTGCAGGCATTTCCGACCCCGATTCACGCACCATCGCCACGGCAGAAGCGCTGTACTTTCGCGGACAGGCCGCCCTCGCTGCCAAGACGGCGCGCTCCTATCTTGACGCCACCGATCCCGCACTGCGCTATTCCGCATGCTTTATCTGCGGATATGCCAGCCTGTCGCTCAACCGTATCGCCGACGCCCGCCGGTGCCTTGCGGGCATCCTCGATACGCCGGCCGACGAGGAATCATCCGCTATCCACGCCACGCATATCCTGTTCGCCTCGGCCGCAAGCGTCCTGCTGCACTTGCCTTCCCCGTATTCTGCCGAAGAGTTTTATCCACTTGCGGCGCATCTGCCCGAAGGCCTGCGCCTGTTCGCCAGCTACGTGATGGCGCACGCCTTGTATCTGCGCGGCGAATACGGCCGCAGCCTGGGCATGGCGGAAAACGCCCTGATTATGAAACAGGGAAGTTATCCGATCTCGGAACTGTTCCTGCACCTGGCAGCCTCCATGGCATGCATGAGCCTCAAGGACATCGACGCCGCAAAGGCACACTTCGGAGCCGCTTGGGGCATTGCGCGCCCCGACGGCCTTATCGAGCTCATTGGCGAGCACCACGGCCTTTTACAGGGGCTCATCGAGGCGTGCCTAAAAACGCAATACCCAGACGACTTCGCGCGCATCATCGAGATCACGTACCGCTTCAGCTACGGCTGGCGGCGCATCCACAACCCTGATTCGGGCGAGGACGTGGCCGACGATCTAACGACCACGGAATTCACCATGGCCATGCTCGCCTGTCGTGGGTGGACCAACGCCGAAATCGCACGCCATATGGGAGTATCGCCGGGCACCGTCAAAAACCGCCTATCCGGCGTATACGCAAAGCTTGGTATCGGCACACGCGCCGAGCTGGTCGCGCATATGTTGCGTTAACAACCGGGCTGCCAAGCGCATCGAACGCGTTCCGGAACCCGGCGCTTCGCTCGATCAATTTGGACATTTTGACCCTTGAACGGCACTACCACCACGGGGCACCTTCTCGCAAAATTGGATTATTTCCACCGATACCTGCGGGATGGGAGCCCAAAATGCTTAATCGCCGTTCGCTACTCGTTGCCGGAGCGTCCTCGCTGGCGAGCATTATGTTGCCGCGCGCGCCGGGAAGCGCAAACGCCTTCATATTGCCGTTCGCGCCCACCGAAGCCTATGCCGACGAAAAAGACCCCTTCAGGGCGCTCGTTCTCCCGCGCACCATGTTCGGTGTGGTCGTGGTCGACGTCGCCAACAAGAATACGCCCATCACGGGTGCCCAGGTCACGCTCACATCGCGCTATGCCGCAGGCAAGCAGCTCACCGCCACGACCGATGACGAAGGCACAGCCATCTTTGAGGTCGCACCGCTTTCGGAAGGCTACGTGGACGAGGCAACGCTTCTCGACGCGTACGACTTTAACGGCGGCATCTCCATTAGCATGGCGGGCTACCGCGATGTCGAGATTCCCCTCGCGCGTGTCCAAGGCGGCACCGCCATTACCGCACCCACACGTCCGCTCTCCGATGGCGAGCCGTACTTTCGCCAGCTCACATTCGATGAATGGGACATCCAGTACGCCGACGCTACGTTCATGGCATTGCCGAAGGACGACGCCGGAAACGACCAACCCGACACGCACGCCTTTACCGTGCAGGCACATCTGCCACAGGGTGGACAGGCAACGCTGCACATCAACAAGGTAATGCCCGCCACGGGCAGCTCGCCCGAAACCGTCACACAGATTGGCCAAGTCAAGGCCAGCGCATCGGGCGCGGATAATCTGGCGACGTTCACGCTCGAAGACAAGTTCCTCGATGCAGCTTCGGTCCTTCTGGAGGAAGGGTGCAAGCTGCGCTTTGTCCTCGACTATCAGGGCAAAACCTACACGCTCTCCTCCCCCATGGCCGTTGTCACCGCGCCGGCGGCAAAGGCGGAATCGGGCTCGACCACTATCGTCCCCACCACCATGGACCAAGAGGTCACTCCGTTTGATTTCCCAGCGGCGTTTCCCGGCATCGGCGGCAACAAGTTCACCTGCTGGATGCCCTCGTTCCCCATTATGTTCGATTTCTCGTTTGCCGGATACGTGCTGTTTGGCGGAGGATACAAACCAGCCAGCTATATGAACGATTCGGGCAACCCTGATCCGGAATACTGGAAGAAATCGCCGCGTGAATCGGGCGCCAAGCAGGCAAACCGCTACCTCGACGAGATGGAGGGGAAGTGGAATCAGTACAAGAGTATGAGTGCCGGTTCGGGCACCGATCCAAGAAACACTAAGCTCCTTCGCCACCGTTGCACGCCGCTGTTCACGATGGATATCGCCACACAGCTGTACGGCTCGCTCGCCTACGATTGGGTGGGCAAAACCTGGGGTAACAACAACGACCCCGCATACGGCAATATTAAGGCCCTCTTCCAGGTAAAAACCGACCTCAACTGGACCGAACAGTTCACCTTGGGACCGGTGCCGTTTTTCCTAAACGTCAACCCCTGGGTGCTGGCAAAACTGGCGCTCGCCGTGGGCGCCCACACGCACGGCAGCGGCGCGGCGTTTTTTAAAAACATTTCGCTCGACTATTCAAACACCTCGGGCTCGTTCACCATCCAGATCGGGCTTGCCGTCACCTTTGGCGCCGGCGTTGCAGGCGTCGCTTCGTCTGCCGTGCGCGGCGCCGCATCCCTCACGCTGTTCATTGGGTATGAGAAGGCAGATGGACACCAGCTTCCGCGACTGCGCGTAGGTGCAGACGTCGATGTCGATGTGATACTCCAGTTTGTAATGTTCAAGTGGACCACCAAGGCTTGGTCGGGGTCGTGGCCCACACTCCTCGATTCGTGGAATATGTCGGTGAACAATGGCAACCAGTATGTGCTCCAGCGCTCTGAGCTCGCATTGGGTGGAGATACGCCTTACACGCTGGATGCCCGCTTCGGCACGCCCGGCAACATCGAGGCGGGCGACGTGCCGCAATTTATCGCATCGGCCACCATCGTCACCAACGCCGAGCTGCTCGCACGCGCCGAGGTTGCAGCCACCGCGATAAACGCCGCGCCTGTCGTGCGCGATTGGGATCGGGCGGTCACGCGCATTGAGCTCGAGGCGGATGCAGAAAGCGACGACACGGGACAGATCGAGCATTTCGTCCATGCACTGATAGAGAACGACGAAAACGCCGCGCCGATGTATGAGTACACCTACATCGGTCAGGCAACGAACACCGCTGCCGACCCGAACGCCGATTCTGCCGGCGTGTCGGAGGACGAGCGTGGCGGCATCAAGCCCTCGAGCGACAACGTGCTGTTTGCTGGCGTGCTCAGCGAAGCCCACATGAAGCTGGCAATGATTGCCGGCGTAGAATGCCTGTTCCGTATCGCCTCGGTGCGTTACGGCGACAATGGTCGCTCGCGCCTGGTGGTACACACAAAGGCAAACGGAACGTGGTCCGCTCCCACGCCTGTGGACTTTCCCCTTGGGTTTGGCGAGGGCGACGTGGAGCGCGACAGCATATACGATTACGACTTCGACGTAGTGGAATATACGGACGGAAGAGGAAACCAGGACGCCTACGTGCTGCTGGTCTCGGGCGAGCGCCCCGCCGGCGACGACACCCTTTTCGATATGGCAAGCACAGCCGGCATACTGTCCGTTGTGCGCCTGCGCATAAGCAACGACGGAGTTCGCGTGGTATCGCACACGTCGTGGCGCAGCATCTCGCGCGGCCGCCTTCAGGAGGATGGCTACCATTGCCTGCAGTGCCCACGCATCACGGTGGGCAAGACACTTGTCGACGGGCGCCTGTCGGGCGCCTACCTCCACCGCCGCGGAACCACCGCAGAAAAGACGCTCGGCAGCGAGGCCGAGGTTGCGCTGGAGTGCTTTACCCTGTGGTCGGACGTTTCGGGCGACAGTCTCACGTTCCGTCAGGTCCTCCGCTTTCCGCAGGCACCGTCGAGCATCGAGCTCGGCGCGCCCGAGAATATCAACGGCAAAATGGTGGTGCCCATTGCATACGAGACCGCAGGCGGTTGTGGCTGTGCATCGTACGCCGTGATCGGCCAGTCCATTGCGAGCTGGGGCGTTATGTCGCCAGATGCCACAGTACCCCACGCGGTGCCGTGGCCGCAGCACACGGGCTTTTTGGCTACCGTCAACGAGCAACTGCAGCATATTACTTGGACGCGAGGCGCATCGGCATTTGCAACGCAGCCCGTGGGTGCCGCAGGCTGTGGCCCGGCATCGTTTAGCGTAAGCAACAACGGCAGGTGCGTGCTCTATGTAGAGAACACCGATGGCAAGGTGGGGCAAACCTACGACGAAGAAGGCAACCCGGTAGCAGTGATGGGCAAGCACTTCCGCATCTTCGCCAGCACCTTGGCAGGCGATCTGTTTACGGAGCCGTTCGTGATGTGCGAGCTGGACCATCCCGTCGATCAGATAACGACTTTTTTGACGTCGGGAGGCATGCTCTCCGCACTCGCCACGCACATTGTAAGCGCGGAGAAGAGCGAGGCAGAGCTGCACGGCATCGAAGTACCCTTGGTGGCGTGTGCCACTCCGACGGGCGCGGTCGCCACCTCGGGCGCAGTGGTGCCCGGAGCAGCAGGCGAATCCTTCATGGTCACGGTACGAAACGACGGCAACACCTTGCTGACCGCCGGAACGATCGATCTGTACCGAGAGGGTTTCAACCAGCCGTTCTCCAGCGCATCCATCGGATTCGGAGCGAACGCACGCACGGCATCGATCTACGATCCGGAGCTTGCCGAGGACGCTTCGGCCAACGACATGGCACACGTGAAGTACGCGCTCGAGACGCTGGACACACGTTTTGCAACGCACCCGCTGGTTGCCGACAATGGAAACGCCGTGCTGGCACCGGGCTGCACGGCACAATTCCGCATGAGCTTTGCCATCCCGGAGAGCTGGGGCGACGAGGTGGGCAAACGCGTCACGCTGTATGCGAAGGCGCGTGACCTGGTGGCACTCGATCCCGTAACGCTCGAGGAAATTCGACCGGGCGCAAACTCAGCGCTGGGTGCCGTACTGCACGAGCTTCATGTGCCCGACGCGGCATGCGAACGCTCAGAAGTTCAGGTCGGCGTATGCGACAGCGCGGATACGACAGGACTTCACGACGCCCCGATGACAGCAGACGACGATGGTGGCTCGAGTGGCGGCGGTACCGACGAGGGCGGCGGCTCCGGCGGAAGCCGCTCCGGCAGTGGCAAGGATCACGGCAATAACAAGCGCTCCGGAAAAGCGGGCGCGCTCGCTGGCACGGGCGATGTCAACGCTCCCCTTACGGCAGCCGCTGCAGCACTCGCCGCGGCAGGCGCCGGCCTCATCGCCTACAGCGCCCGCCGCACGGCGCTCGAAAAAGACACCGCCGATGAGGTCAATTCTGATAAGCCTCGCTAGCTCCTAGTTACTTTTGTGAGAGACGCCAACTCGGCTCGTCGAACATCAAATGGGCTGGTTCTGGATACCCAGAGCCAGCCCATTGCGCATTAGTTATCGTCAGTGGAGTCGAGTTCTGCCTCGAGCTTGGCACGGCGTCTTTTCGCCGTGAAAAACGTTGCGCACAGGACAGCAAACGTGGCCGCGAAAATCGTCGCACCGCAGAACACGCCCGTGGCCAGATTCGCCAACCAAAAGACGCTTTCGAGCGGTACGATCTGCGCCTCAGCGATACAGCGCATTGCAGCAATAACAAGCGCGAACGCGGCGCCGCTAAGACCGCTGACAAGCAGGAAATATCCAACAGGAAGATGCTCGGTTTGCCCAAAACGATTGGTATCGACATAGCCCTTCCGCGTTTGCAGTCCTGCGCAAATCAACATCACGAGAACGAGCCACAAATACATGGCTGCCTCGAACGGCGTTGCAAAGCCTTGCGGCATTTCACTGGCGTCGCTGTGAACCCACGCAACCTGTCGAGCTATAAACTGGTAGAAAAAGATCATCAGCATGCCAAACGAAAGCAGCACGAAACCAATCTTGTAGATTTTTGCGCTCTCAGCCTCCAGGCGCTCATCCTTTGGGCCGGCATATTCGCACCACTTTTGCACGAGTTTTAAATCTTCAAATTTCATAGCGAACTCCTAAAGAGCGTTAGGGTCGACGTCGATCCCGTCTTCCCAAAACAGATCGTTCAACGTAACGCGTAGCGCTTTGCAGATCGCCACGCACAAATTGAGCGTGGGGTTGTAGCCGCCCGCCTCGATCAGGCCGATGGTCTGGCGCGTAACGCCCACGGCCTCGGCCAAGTCAGCTTGCGAAAGGCCAACCGCCGCGCGCGCCGCCTTCATGCGGAGGTTCTTTTTGCCCGGCATGGAGTTCCTTTCGTAGTAATGGACAGATATCCGTTGCAACATGACAGAAATATATTGCATATATCATACAATGTCAACTATATCTGTCATTATGAAAACCATATTCGTCATCGCCATGCGGACATTACAACTTCGGTTCACTATTCAAACTTACTCGGACAGAACCGACTCGGTTTTGTCCGAGTAAACTCGAGCATAAACTGATCCATGCGATACAATTAACTCGGACAAAACCGAGTCGGAAGGAACCGAGTAAGTGGAATTTATTGGCAGGGAGCGTGAGCTCGCCCGTATTAAGAAAACGCTCAAAGCACCCGAGCAGCGCAATGTTCTCATTTACGGCAGGCGTCGCGTCGGAAAAAGTGAGCTCATCAAGCAGGCGCTAACCGATTTGTCGGACGTCGCAACGGTCTATTACGAGTGCCGCCAAACCTCCGAGGCAGACAACCTCGAGAGTCTGTCCGTCCTTGTTGCTGAAGCGCTGAGCTTTCCTCCGCTCGCCTTCACAGGCATCCGCGAGCTCATCGAATTTCTGTTTGCCCAAGCTAAAGACAAGAACATTACCCTCGTTCTCGACGAATACCCCTACTTGAGAGATGCGGTTAAAGGCCTAGACAGCATTCTTCAGACCTCAATCGACGCCCGCAGGGAAGACTCACGTTTAAACATTGTCCTGTGCGGCTCCTACGTTGAGATTATGAAATCCCTCATCGAGCATGAAAGCCCCCTCTACGGGCGAATTGATCTCGCGCTTGAGCTTAAGCCCATGGATTACTTTGACGCTGCGAAGTTCTATCCCGCGTTCTCGCCCGAGGACAAGGTGCGGCTCTATAGCGTTTTTGGCGGTATCCCCTTTTACAATCGCCTCATCGATCAATCCCAAAGCGTACGCGACAACATCATCGAGCTCGTCACGGAACCTGGCGCCCGCTTAGAAAGCGAGGTGCCGTCCTATCTCAACGCCGAGATCTCGAAGATGACCAACGCCAACGAAGTTTTCGGGGCTCTCGCACAAGGCTACTCCCGTTGGGGGGACGTGCTGGCACAGTCGCACGTCTCGAGCGGTCCGGCCATGGCAGACGTGCTCGACAAGCTCATGTCACTCGAAATCGTCCAAAAGCGTGCACCCATCAACGACCCTACGAACAAGCGCAAGTCTGGCTACTTTGTAGTGGATCCGCTTTCGCTCTTTTACTATCGCTATGTTTTCCGCAATGCCTCAGCGCGTCAGCTGCTCGACCCGGAAGTCTTCTATGATCGTCACGTCTTCCAAGACTTCGAGGAAAACTACGTTCCTCATATGTTCGAGGAGATCTGCCGTCAATACCTCGTGCGGCAGAACAGGACCGGCAAGATCGAACCGGCTTTCGACGCCATAGGCAAGTACTGGTACGACGACCCCGCAAACAAAACGAGCGGCGAATTCGATGTGGTAACGCAAGACCCCGAGGGCTACGCATTCTACGAAGCAAAGTTCCGCAAATCCCCCATCACGCAAAAAATGGTCGACGAGGAAATCGCCCAAGTCGAGGCAACGGGACTCAAGTGCCATCGCTATGGATTCTTCTCCCGTTCGGGCTTCGAAGCTGGCGAAAGCGATCGAACCGTCTTCATCGACCTGCCGCAGATGTTTGAATAGGACAGGACAGGTCCCTCCCGATTCCAAGCATTCATTATCTAATCGAACGATTGTTCGATGGATTTCGTGTTGGGTGGAATCGTCTGTGGGCCGGGCTATGCTACCTTGACTATCTATATGACTTAAACGCAGCAAAGGAGCACCGAGAGAGCGAGTATGGCAAAAAACACCGCAAACTATGGTAACGACAGTATCCGCCAGCTCAAGGACGAGGAGCGCGTACGTCTGCGTCCCGCCGTCATCTTTGGCTCAGACGGACTCGACGGTTGCGCGCATGCCGCCTTCGAGATCCTGTCCAACGCCGTTGACGAGGCGCGCCAGGGCCACGGCAAGCTCATCACCCTTACCGCCTTTCGCGATGGTTCCATTCAGGTAGAGGACAACGGCCGCGGCTGCCCGCTCGACTGGAACCCCTCCGAGAAGCGCTTTAATTGGGAACTCGTTTTTTGCGAGCTCTACGCCGGTGGCAAATACAATAACAACCAGGGCGGCGACTACGACTTCTCGCTCGGTACCAACGGCCTGGGCTCGTGCGCAACCCAGTACGCATCCGAGTACATGGACGTCACGGTTTGGCGCGACGGCAACAAGTACTCCCTGCACTTTAAGAAGGGCAAGGTCGTCGGTGCCAAAAAGAAGGCACTCGAGATTGAGCCCAGCGACGAGGACCGTACCGGCACCACCATCAAATGGCGCCCCGATCTTGAGGTCTTTACCTCCATCAGCATCCCCCACGAGTGGTATCGCGAGACCATGCGCCGCCAGGCCGTGGTCAACGCCAACGTGACCTTCCGCCTGCGCATCGAGGGCGACGATGGCGAGTTTTCCGAAGAGGACTTTTGCTATCCCAAGGGCATCGAGGACTACGTGCTCGAGAAGGTCGGTACCGACTACCTCACCGAGCCCTTCTTTATCGAGGCTGACCGTCGCGGTCGCGATCGCGAGGACCTGCCCGACTACAACGTAAAAATCACTGCTTGCATGTGCTTCTCGCGCACCTTCACGATGCAAGAGTACTACCACAACTCATCGTGGCTCGAGAACGGCGGCTCACCCGAGAAGGCCGCCCGCAGTGCTCTGACCAGCGCCATCGATGCCTACATCAAGCAACAGGGCAAGTACAACAAAAACGAGAGCGGCATTAAGTGGCAAGATGTCCAGGACTGCCTGGTACTGGTGACCAACTGCTTCTCCACCCAGACGTCCTACGAAAACCAGACCAAGAAGGCCATCAATAACCGCTTTATCCAGCAGGCCATGACGGCATTCTTTAAGGAGCGCCTCTCGACCTACTTGATCGAGAACAAAGATGCCGCCAACAAGATCATGGAGCAGGTGCTCATCAACAAGCGCTCGCGCGAGAACGCCGAGAAGACGCGCCAGAGCATCAAGACCAACCTGCAGCAGAAGACCGACATGGCCAACCGTGTGCAAAAGTTCATCGATTGCCGCTCCAAGGACAAGAGCCGCCGCGAGATCTACATCGTAGAGGGTGACTCGGCAGCAGGCGCCATTCGCACGTCGCGCGATGCCGAGTTCCAGGGTGTTATGCCCGTCCGCGGCAAGATCCTCAACTGCCTGAAGGAGGACTACCCGCGCATCTTTAAGTCCGACATCATCATGGACCTCATGCGCGTGCTGGGCTGCGGCGTGGAGATCAAAGACAAGCGCATCAAGAACCTTGGCGCCTTTGACCTGGACAACCTCAACTGGAACAAGGTCATTATCTGTACGGACGCCGACGTCGACGGTTACCACATCCGCACGCTTGTGCTCACCATGCTCTATCGCCTGGTGCCCACGCTCATCGACGAGGGTTACGTGTATATCGCCGAGTCGCCGCTCTACGAGATCAATTGCAAAGAAAAGACCTACTTTGCCTACACCGAGCTCGAAAAGAACGGCATCCTTAAGGAGATCGGCGACCAGAAGTGCTCCATCAACCGCTCCAAGGGTCTTGGTGAGAACGACCCGGACATGATGTGGCTCACCACCATGAACCCCGAGACGCGTCGCCTGATCAAGGTGGAGCCCGAGGACGTCACCAAGATGGAGACCATGTTCAACCTGCTGCTGGGCAACGACGAGGCAGGCCGCAAGCGCCATATCTCCGAGCACGGCAAGGAATACCTGGACCAGCTGGACCTGCAATAGCAGCAAATCGATAACGACGGCTCATAAGAAGTTCAAGAGGATATCGTGGCAAAGAAAAAGACGAAGAACCAGCCAAAGAAAAAGCAGGTCAACGCCGAGAACGTCATCGGCCTGCACTCCGAGGTCACCGACCAGCCGATCACGCAGACGCTCGAGGTCAACTACATGCCCTACGCCATGAGCGTCAACGTCTCGCGTGCGTTCCCCGAGATCGACGGCTTTAAGCCCTCGCACCGCAAGCTGCTCTACACCATGTACAAGATGGGTCTGCTCAAGGGCGAGCGCCAGAAGAGCGCCAACATCGTGGGCCAGACCATGAAGCTCAATCCGCACGGCGACGCCGCGATCTACGAGACGATGGTGCGTCTTGCCACCGGCAACGAGGCACTGCTCGCCCCCTTCGTGGAGTCGAAGGGCAACTTTGGCAAGTACTATTCGGGCGACCTGAGCTACGCCGCCTCGCGTTACACCGAGGCCAAGCTCTCCCCCATCAGCGCCGAGATCTTCAAGGACATCGACAAGGACCCGGTCGACTTCGTCGACAGCTACGACGGCGCCATGAAGGAGCCGCGCCTGCTGCCCACCACGTTCCCCAATATCCTCGTCTCAGCCAATAAGGGCATCGGCGTCGCCATGGCGTCCGACATCTGCGGTTTCAACCTCAACGAGGTCTGCACTGCCACAATGCACTACCTGCAGGACCCCGACTGCGACCTGCTCGAATACATGCCCATGCCCGACTTCTCGACCGGCGGCGAGATCATCTACCGCCGCGAGGAGATGGAAAAGATTATCGAGACCGGCCTTGGCAGCTTCCAGATCCGCTCCCGCTGGCGCTGGATTCCCGAAGAGCGCATCATCGAGGTCTACGAAATCCCCTACACCACCAAGACCGATGTCATCATCGAGCGCATCGTCAAGCTTTCCAAAGAGGGCAAGGTCAAGGAGATCGCTGACATCCGTGACGAGACCGACCTGTCGGGTCTGCGCATCGCCATCGACCTTAAGCGCGGTGTCGACCCCGACAAGCTCATGGCCAAGCTCTATCGCTCGACCACGCTGCAGGATTCGTTCTCGTGCAACTTTAACGTGCTGGTCGACGGCTATCCCCGCGTTATGGGCGTGCGCCAGATTCTGCACGAGTGGGTCAAGTGGCGTATTGAGTCCACGCGTCGCCGCATTAACTTTGACCTGGGCAAAAAGTCCGAGCGCCTGCACCTGTTGCACGGCCTTGAGGCGATCCTGCTCGACATCGACAAGGCCATCGCCATCATCCGCGGCACCAAGCTCGAGGCCGAGGTCGTGCCAAACCTTATGAAGGGTTTCGACATCGATGAGACCCAGGCCGAGTTTGTTGCCGAACTTAAGCTCCGCAACATCAACGAGGAGTACATCCTCAACCGCACCAAGGACATCGCCAAGCTCGAGGGTGAGATTGCCGAGCTGGAGGAGATTCTCTCGAGCGAAGACAACATCAAGAAGGTCATCAGCGACGAGCTGGCCGCGGTCAACAAGAAGTACGTGATGCCGCGCCGCACGGGCAGGATTGAGCCCCACGAGGTCATCGAGGTGAGCCTGGAGCCCGAGGTCGAGGAGTACCCGGTCACCATCATGCTCTCGCGCGATGGCTACCTTAAGAAGATGACGGACCGCGTACTCAAGAAGGCGACCACGCTCAAGTACAAGGACGGCGACAAACCCTTTATCGAGTTCCCGTCCTCCAACACCCACGAGCTGCTGGTCTTTACCAACAAGAGCCAGGTGTACAAGTGCAAGGTTGCGGCGTTTGAGGACACCAAGTCGGCCCAGCTGGGCTCGTACCTGCCGACCGATCTTGAGATGGACCCCGACGAGAGCGTCATCTGGGTCATCGACCCCGAGGATTACAAGGCCGATGTGCTGTTTGTCTTTGAGAACGGCCGCGTGGTACGCGTCGCGCTTTCTGGATACGTCACCAAGACCAACCGTAAGCGCCTTAAGAACGCAATCTATGGCGGCAGTAAGCTGCTGTATGCCCAGGTGCTCAAGGAAGATCGCGACATCGCGCTGGTCTCGAGCGACTACCGTCTGATGAACTTCAACACGTCGTTGCTCAAGACCAAGACGACCACCAACACGCAGGGCGTCCAAGCCTTTACCGCCAAGAAGGGCCGCTCGGTCACCACCGTCGGCACAACCGAGGAGATCCTTGGCGCCGGCGTCTCGGCCGAAAAGTTCACCGCGCAGAGTCTGCCCTCCGCCGGTGCCCTCATGAAAGAAAACGACATGCCGAGTCTGTTTGACTAAAACAACGGCAGCCAAACCGTCATGGTTTTACAATGCAGCGGGGCCCGGAGCGCAGCAACATCGCGCTCCGGGCCCCGCTCGTTGCAACGTAGTCGGAATAATAGGAATCCCCGTTTTTCACTCCTGCAATCCCGCGGCACAAGACATGTTAAACCGTTAGCAAAACTTGCAAAAATTAGCAAAAGTTGCAAAAAGTAGCAAAACCTGCAAAGGGGCCACCATGGATCGCAGCAAATGTCTCCGCCATGCCAGGCATGCTCGAAGATATTATCGAGCGAACCAAAGAAGCGGCAGATAGCTACCTTTCACAGTCTCACGCGCGCATGAACGGCGTTCAAATTGGTCCAGTGGGCATCAATTGGACATATGTTCAAGAAGCCCAGGGCAACTGGCGCACGTGCATGAATGGCATCTTCAGGCAACTCGAGAAGCATGGCATCGGGCTTCTCTCGAAACGACCTATCGGGAGCTTTCCGATAAAGACATTGAGTTTTTGCTCGCGATGCTGCCCGATTCTGGCCCCAGCAGGACCTCGGAGATAGCCAAACGCATGGGCGTCGCCAGCAACTACGCAAGCCAATACAAACGCCGCCTCCTCGAGGACGGCGTTATCGGGGAACGTGGACGTGGCCTCGTCGGCTTTGACATACCCGCGTTCAGGGAGTTCCTGAGCGAGAAAGTCTCCTAGCACGCGGAGATTGTCCACAAGGGCAACGGTGCATGGCAATCAACGATTCACCCGGCAAGGACGGCAAGTACTTCCAATAACGCTGATTGCCATGCGTTCTTCTTGTCCTTAGGCGAGCTTGCGAGCGAGCTCTCGCACCTCTTCCAACTTGGGCGACGATGCCATGCTGTCGCGCTCGGTCATACCGCTGATGGTGACAATGCCCTGGTCCTCCCACTTGCAGTACGCGCAGGTCGACTTGTACATAGCGATCGCCGCATCATAGACGCCCTCGCTGTGGCTATCGAGCAAAAGGGCCGTCTTGGTGAACGGGAAGCCCGTGGCACCGAAGGCGTACAGGCGGTCGATGGCGGCCTTCTCCTGCGCGGTGATATCAAACCAGTAGATGGGCGAAGCGAAGACAACCATGTCGGCGCCTTTCAGCGGCTCAATCACGTTGGCCATGTCATCCTTCTGCACACAGGTGCCCTCATGGGTAAAGCAGTACTGGCATCCCAGACAACCAGCGATCTTCTTGCTGGCAACGCGGATGACCTCGACTGTATGGCCGGCCTCGCGCGCGGTCTCGGCAAACGCCTCGACCATGGTGTCGGTATTGGCGCCCTTGCGCGGGCTACCACTCAATACAACGATATTCATAGAAATCTCCCTCCTTCATGCCGCGGGCGCACGGCACACATTTCGTTGTAACCAAAACAGATGGAGCTATTCAGTCGTCCGCAAACCACATCTCTCGTTCGTGCTCTCTAGACAAGGCGCAAACGGTGCTGCACCCCCCCTGTCGCGCTATATCCCTACGTAGTGTTCAGAATCCCTGCTCACCGAGCAGCACCACGCGAGGTCTAGAACGAGTACGCTTTCCCGGGTGCAGGGCTCATGCCCTATGCAGGAGATGAGGACCTTCGGGAACACGTCCCCGATGGACAGAAGCGACGCGAGCTCCCCCTCGAGCATCAAGTTGATGCTCATATCGCCTCTCACATACACTCTCCTTCCCGGTTTCGAAACTCGAATTTATTTAAAGTTTCGAAACCGGGAAAGCAATATACAAAAGGATGTGTCGAGAAACGAATCCCAGCCATGTCATGTCGGCAGCGACGAAGGGCGCGTCCGCGCGTGCCACAATGCGGCCATCAGAGATGAAAACACAGTCCCCGTCGGGTAGTCGTGGGCGTGCGCTAGTCCGCATCAGTAACCTGCCTCCTTGGTTGTCCCTTCTCTGCATGGTCATCTACATAAAGGAGGAACCAACCATGCAGATCAGCGTGTCGTCCACCCTGACCGTATATCACGACGGTCAATTCTGGGTCGGGCTGGCGGAGCACGTCGAGGGCGGAAGGTATGGCGTCGCCCGCATCGTCTTCGGCGCGGAGCCGTCCGATGAGGAGATTCTGCGATTCGTTACAAGCGAATGGGAGAAGCTCTCGTTCTTCGGCGACAAGGCCACTGAAACAAGCAAGCCCGCGAAGAACCCCAAGCGGCGCGCTCGCGAGGCAGCGAAAGCCCTTAAACGGCCCGCGGTGAGCACCAAGGCACAACAGGCGCTCGCGGCACAGCGGGAAGCGATGAAGCGGGAGTCGGCTCAAGCAAGAAGCCGACGCCGTGTGGAAAAGGCTGATGCGCGCTACGAACAGAGAAAACTGAAGCGCAAGCAGAAACATCGCGGGCATTGATCGCTATTTGCAGCAAGGCAAACCATATACAGCAGCGGCGCCAGTTCCACTTGAAGCCGACGCCGCGTAGGCGCTGATGGTGACGGCTATGCACGGGCACGGGCGCGCCACCGCACTTCACAGCTTGTTTCTCAAGTATTTGGGACGCACACGCGGCGTTCAAAAATGCGGAGCGACTCCGCATGGCTCGAGACTGAGCCGAGGTGCCCTACTTCTCGCCCTCCAGCAGCCCCACGATGCGGTCGATGTCGACGGCAAAGCGAGGCCTTCCCTCGCGCTCGTAGCGGTCGAGGTACGCCTGGCACTCGGAGACAATGCGCTTGGTGTTGCCATCGATGATGCGCCGGAACGTCTCGTAGTAGGCCGAGCCCTAGGTCCTGAAGCGGCGCTGGTAGGCCTTGGTTATGGGGAACATCTTGATGTAGTGGATGCCGTGGCGGCAGCCGGGGCGCGTCGTGGGGCGGGGTGGCAACGCAAAGTACTGGTCTTTGGGCACGTTAGGGGCGATGTTGGAGCGCAGCGGCACGGCGAAGTCCCTGCGCTTCCCGCGGAAACGCAGCCTCACCACCACGATGCAGGGGCGATTGTGCTTAAGCATGGGCTCGCGGTCGCCCTCGACGAGGTCGAAGAAGTCCTGGGGATGGATACGATCTTCATCGGTTACGCCCCCTTCATACGAAGCGGGGCCCGCATCGTTGCAGGCCCCTACAGGTGGGCGATATTCTACGCCTTGCGGCACCCCGTCGCCCACGGAGGTTAAACGTACACGTAAGCCGTACTCTGAAAGCCGCGGCTTCCGGCGAGTAGTTTATACCACGAAAGGTCGATTTCAATGCGCATAGCTCGCAAAATAACACTCGCTGGGCCGTCACCCCTGGCAGTTACCCTCCAATCTTCATTGGAGTCAGCTGGTCAATTCATATAGTTATGGGGGTTTATCCTAAAGGAAATCAAATTTATGCCCCCATAACTAAGGAATTTTCTATTCCCACTCGATCGTCGCAGGAGGCTTGCTCGTGATGTCGTAGCACACGCGGTTGGCGCCGGGGACCTCGGCCACGATGCGGCCAGAGATCCTCGCCAGCACGTCGTAGGGCAGCTTCGCCCAGTCGGCCGTCATGGCGTCGCTGGACTCGACGGCGCGCAGGATGATCGGGCGCTGGTAGGTGCGCTCGTCGCCCATGACGCCCACGCTCTTGATGTCGGGCAGCACGGCGAAGTACTGCCAGCAGCTGTGCTCGGAGTTGCGGTCGCCCGTCTCCTCGAACAGTCTCTGGTTGTAGGCGTCAAGCTCCTCGCGCACGATGGCGTCGGCGTTCTTCAGGATCTCGAGCTTCTCCTTGTCCACCGCGCCGATGATGCGGATGGCAAGGCCCGGGCCCGGGAACGGCTGACGGAACACGATGTGCTCGGGCAGGCCCAGAGCCAGGCCCAACGCACGCACCTCGTCCTTGAAGAAGTGGTCGAGCGGCTCGATAAGGTCAAAGTGCACACCGTCCGGGAACGGAATGAGGTTGTGGTGGCTCTTGATGGTGCTCGCCTTGCCGCCCGTCTTGCGCGCGCCAGACTCGATGATGTCGGGGTAGATGGTGCCCTGGGCCAGGTACTTCACCGGCTTGCCGTCGGTCTCGAGCTGCTGTGCCACGGCAAAGAATTCCTTCCAGAACTGCGTGCCGATGATGCGGCGCTTCTCCTCGGGCTCGGTCACACCGGCCAGAAGCTCGGCATAACGCTCCTCGGCGTGGACGTGGATAAAGTCGACGTCAAACTGCTTGGTGAAGACCTCCTCCACCTGCTCAGGCTCGCCCTTGCGCAGCAGGCCGTGGTTGATGAACACGCAGGTCATCTGCTTGCCCACGGCGCGAGCGCCCAGCGCAGCCACGACGGAGGAGTCGACGCCACCGGACAGGGCCAGAATCACGCGGTCGTCGCCGACCTTCTCGCGGAACTCGGCCGTCATGGTCTCGACCAGGTTGTCCATGCTCCAGTTGGGCTCCAGGCCGCAGATCTCAAACAGGAAGTTGCTCAGCAGCTGCTGACCATACTCGGAGTGCTTGACCTCGGGGTGGAACTGCGTGGTGAAAATCTTGCGCTCGACGCACTCCATGGCGGCAACCGGGCACACGTCAGTGCTGGCGGTAACGGTAAAGCCCTCGGGCACCTCGGAAACGGCGTCGCGGTGGCTCATCCACACGGTCTGCTCCATGGGCGTGGAGTTAAAGAGCTTGGCGCCGGCCGTGCGCGTGATGGTGGCGCGGCCGTACTCGCCCACCTCGGAGTGGCCGACCTTGCCGCCGAGCGTCACGGCCGTGATCTGATGGCCGTAGCAGAAGCCCAGGACGGGAAGGCCCAGGTCAAAGATGGCGGGATCTATAGACGGAGCGTCCTCGGCATACACGGAAGCCGGACCGCCGGAAAGGATGAGCGCAGAGGCGTTCATCTCGCGAATCTCGTCGGCCGAGATGTCGCAGGGGACAATCTCGGAATACACGTTGAGGTCGCGGACGCGACGGGCAATGAGCTGACCGTACTGCGCACCAAAGTCGAGTACGAGGACCTTTGCGGAAGCCTTTTGATCCATGGTATCCCCCTCTTGTTGGCGGGGAGCCGGTGCCCACCCGCGTGAATGAACGAAAATAACCTCCATAGTGTACACGTTATATGGGGTTTCTCGTCCCTCGCAGCCATCAGCGCACGGCAAACGCACGACCTGGGCCCCTATTTGACGGCAATTGAAGTGTTACCAGACGTTACAGATGATGTAATACGTTTGAACATTGAACGCTCTGTGCCACAATACTGCCGAACGACTCCGCCTCTGCGGCGGCAAATACGATAGGAATACCAGCATGAAGCGCATCCTTCTCATCGCCACGGGCGGCACCATCGCATCGACCGAGGACGGCAACGGCCTCTCCCCCGCCCTGACCGGTGAGGAACTCGCCCAGAGCGTCCCCGAGATCTCGGGCCTCTGCGAGCTCGACGTCGTGCAGCCCATGAACATCGACAGCACCAATATGCGCCCGAGCGACTGGATGCGCATCCGCGATGTCATCGTCGAAGGTTATTCCGACCACGACGGCTTCGTGATTCTGCACGGCACCGACACCATGAGCTACACCGCGGCGGCGCTTTCCTATCTGATTCAGGACAGCCCCAAGCCCATCGTGCTCACCGGCTCGCAAAAGCCCATGGGCAACCCCTTTACCGATGCCAAGCTCAACCTGTACCAGAGTCTGCTCTATGCACTCGACGAGCATTCGCACGACGTCTCGATCGTGTTTGGCGGCGTCGCCATTGCTGGCACGCGCGCCCGCAAGCAGCGCACCATGAGCTTTAACGCGTTCATTAGCGTCAACTATCCGCCCATTGCCTACATCCGCAACGACCGCATTGTGCGCAACGGGCTTCACGGCACTCATCAGAATGAGAGCCCGGTGCGTTTCTACGACAGTATCGATCCGCGCGTATTTGTCCTTAAGCTGACGCCCGGCGTGAACCCGGGTATCCTGGACGCCCTAGCCGATAGCTACGATGCTGTAATTCTTGAGACCTTTGGCATTGGCGGTATTCCCGAGTTTGGCGAGTCCGGCGATTCGTTCCAAGAGGCAATTTTCCGCTGGGTCGATTCGGGTCGCACCGTCGTTATGACCACGCAGGTCCCCGAGGAGGGCCTTGACCTGGGTGTTTATGAGGTCGGCCGAGCTTACGCCGATCATCCGGGTATTTTGCGCGGCGACGATATGACCACCGAGACGCTCGTGGCCAAAACCATGTGGGCGCTCGGCCAGTCACGCGATGCCGCCGAGATCCAGCGCCTGTTCTACAGCCAAGTCAACCACGACCGTATCCCGATGGCGTAATTCAGTTGTCGACGGGTATCCCCTATTCGATGCCCTCGAGAAGCTCTGACACCGTCATGCCGAGTGCGGGCGCGATCTTAAATAGAACCTTGAGCGTGAAATTTGCCGTCCCATCTTCGATTCGGTCGAGGTAGGGTCGGCTGATTCCTGTCGCCACACAAAAATCAACCTTGGAGATACCAAGGTCCCTGCGTGTCTCTTCGACCCGCCTGCCAAGAATCTGTTTCGCACGTTCGTCCATGCAGCCGAGTTGAAATGGAGCCGAACATAAACGTAAACTATAGTTTACGTTTTGCCGAATACACAGGAGTTTTCTATGTCGGGTTCTTCGGTCCGCATGTACCGAGCCACGCTTCGCACAAACAGCGCACCGCCCAAGCTCGTCGTCGTTGAAGCAGAAGCCCTTTCGCCCGATGAGCGCACGGCATTTGCATTGCTATCAAGTCGCGTCGCCGCCATTCTGGTCCCTTGCCCGGCGCAAGGTGAACTTGCCATCCAATGCCAAGCGCACAGCTGCTCGCTCAATCAGGCTGCCGTGATCGCAACCAGCCAACGCGGTCTGCCCCTTCTCCTGGAAGCCGGTATCGCACTCGCCCTTCGCGGCGCCGGATACGAAAACGAGGCCGCCGCCGACATGGTCTTTAAACCACGATCGAGCGGCGGCCTCGCAGCAGCCATTGAATATGCGTGCAGGCTCGTTGCCTAAAAGGACAAGCTAGAAACCAAAGCCAAAGCCCGTTCCAGTAATCGCCGAGTACATAAAGTAAACGTTGATCACGTTGAGGAACACACCCGTGATGCAACCGTTGCGCAGGTAGCGCTCACACACGATGCGCGCCATGGCGGCGGAGTCATCATTATTTTTTGCCTGGCGTCCCGCCGTAAAGTACGTCGCCACGCTCAGCAGCAGATTGAGTACCGGCAGCGCCAACAGCTCGTAGCTCTTGCCCCAGCGCGTCACCTCGCCGGCGGCGTTAAACTTCGTTGCCACCTCGGGGCCAATGTTGGGGATAACACACGCTGCAACCACCAGCGGGATCACCGCAAGTACGAGCAGCGCAATACCCATGTACCCAGCTTTTTTGCCATATTTAAACATATGCGTCGCCCTTACACGTTAAAGCGGAAGTGCACGACGTCGCCATCGGCCATGACATAGTCCTTGCCCTCAATACGCAGCTTGCCGGCGGCCTTGGCGCCCTGCTCGCCGCCGAGCTCGATGTAGTCGTCGTAGCCAATGACCTCGGCCTTAATAAAGCCGCGCTCAAAATCGGTGTGGATGACGCCGGCGGCCTGCGGGGCGGTCGCGCCCTGACGAACCGTCCAGGCCTTGACCTCCATCTCGCCGGCCGTAAAGAACGACTGCAGGCCGAGCAGCTTGTAGGCAGCCTGAGCGAGCACGTCCAGGCCGGGCTGCTCCAGGCCCAGGCTCTCCAGGTAGTCGGCGGCGTCCTCGGGATCGAGCTCGGAAAGCTCTGCCTCGATCTTGGCGCAGATGGGCAGCGGCTTGACACCATCGATGGGCGCCAGATCGTCGTTGAGCATATCCTCGTCCACGTTGGCCACATACAGGATGGGCTTCATGGTGAGCAGGAACAGCCCCTTGGCGGCGGCACGCTCCTCGTCGGTCATCTCCATGGATGCGGCGCGCTTGCCCTCGTTGAGCCAGGCAAGCAGGCGCTTGGCAACCTCGAACTTGGGCATGAGCTCCTTGTCGCGCTTGGCCTCCTTCTCGAGCTTAGGCAGCTGCTTCTCGAGCGTGCCCATGTCGGCCAGGATGAGCTCGGTCATGATGGTGTCGGCATCGCCGGCGGGATCGACGAACTCGCCCGTGCGGCCCACCTCACGCATGACGTTGGGGTCCTTAAAGTAGCGCACGACCTCGCAGATGGCGTCGGTCTCGCGAATGTTGGCCAGGAACTGGTTGCCCAGGCCCTCGCCCTCGTTAGCGCCCTTCACCAGACCTGCGATGTCGACGAACTCGACCGTCGCCGGCACAATGCGACCCGGGTTAACGATGTCGGCAAGCTTTTGCAAGCGGCTATCGGGCACGTCGACGATACCCACGTTGGGGTCGATCGTGGCAAACGGGTAGTTGGCGGCAAGGCCGGTCTTTTTGGTAAGCGCGGTGAACAACGTCGACTTGCCCACGTTGGGCAGGCCCACGATACCGATGGAAAGGGACACGACAGCTCCTTTTGGTACAGGTACTTCAAACTGCATAAGTATAGCGCCGCCGCAGCATCCGGGCGAATCCGGACACCGCGGCGGCGCAAATGAAGCAAAGATTGGGGTCGCTGGCTAGTCCGCGAGCTTCTCCACCTGATCGAGCATCTTGTCGAGCTTGGCCTTTGCTTCGGCCTTGGCCTTCTGGGCCTCTTCGTGGGCCTTGGCCTTCTGAGCGGCCTTTTCCTCGGCCTCGGGGTCGACGACGACCAGATTGGACGCATCGTGCTCGACCAGCTTGAGCGCATGCTCGGGACAAACCTTGACACAGGCGCCGCAGCCTAAACAATACGTGGACTCCAACGCAAAGCGGCCGCTTCCCACCAGATCGCAGGCAAACGTGGGGCACACGTTGACGCACTCGCCGCACGACGTACACTTGTCAAAATCGCACTCCGGTGTGCTCACCTGCATGTTCTGGGCAAGCTCGGGGTGGTTTTGCAACGTCGAGAGCACCAGTTGACGCCCGTGCGTGAGCGAACGGCGACGCTTGGTCGTCGTGGTGCCGCACATGGTGTTGAGCGTGCGCTCCAGCTGGGTAATCTGATGGCGATGGGCCTTGAGCTTCTGCGTCACCGAGGCCAGCGCCGCCGTCGCCGGATTGAGCTTGGTCACCGTCAGGCCCGTGGTGCGGGCGATCTTATCCATGTACTCCTTGCGCTCGTACTCGCGGCGCTTATGGCATTTGAGGCTTTTGGGATCGACCTCCAGGCCCATACCCGTGCCAGACCACTCTTCGGCCTTCGCAATCGCCTCGCCCAGAATGTCCTCACCGCCGGTGTTGCGGCATTTATCGCACACGCCCAACGGCAGGTACACACTCACGTTGGGATAGTCTGCCAGTACCGAGAACCAGGTCTCGGCCGTAATATCGCCCACGCAGGCAACGACGACTTCGTTCTCGCGCGGCATGCGCTTAAGGGCACGCGTGCAGGTGACGTAGGCGGTCTCGTGGCTCGTAGCCGCCGAGACAATGTCGTCGTAGACGTTTTTGGGCGCCAGGCGCGGCGAGATGATCGCCTCGGTCGGACAGGCAGCGGCGCACAGGCCGCACTTGCGACAGGAGTCGAGGATCTCGATGGCGTCTTCCTCGACCTCGATAGCGTTGACCGGGCACACGTCCATGCACGCGGTGCAGCCGCTCTTTTCGTTTTTGCAGGTCAGGCACGGAATGGTGTTGCCGCGCGGGCGCTCCTTGTAGTCAGCAGGATTCCATTGAGGCGCCGAGGGATCGAGTGCATCGGTCACACCGCCAAGCGGGTTTTTAAGAAAGTCGAAACCCTTGCTGATCTCGATAATGTCATCAAACAGATCGTGTTCCTGCGCCATGCGCGGCCCCTCCCTGAGCAGTGCAAACAAGCAAGAGATAATGATACGCCATCGGCCCACGCCTCGGGCAAATTACACGCGGTGCACCTTGAGGGAAATAACCCATGGCCTATCGCCGCCCCGATTGCACAAGGTCAATCAAGCGCCAAGCTATGCCTCGCACATGAGCTGCACGAGCTTCTGTTTGGTCACCTTGGCCTGCTCGTTGGCCATATTGCGCTCGTTTCTAAAGACCGCATTTGCAACACCCTGCAGATCGGCATCGGAAATCTCGCTGCACGGACCGTCCATCGACGCCGCCGTGGGACATACGCACAACGGCAACTCGGCATAAAACGCAACGGCCTTGGCGATATCGAGCATCTTGCCGCCGCCAATGCCCACCACCATGTCGCAATACTCGGCCCGGGCTTCCTTGGCCATTTCGACAACGGCATCTTCCGTACACGGACCGTTGTAAATCTTAAAGAACGGCTCGCTTAGATCTTCATCCAGAAATCCATCGACGATCTGCCTGCACAGCCGATCCTCGGTGCCCTGGTCAAACAAGACATAGGCAGCGCAGCCCAACCATGACAAATACCTGCCCTGACGCGAGAGCTCACCCGGCCCCTGAACATATCGTCCGGGACCGCCATAAACCATGGGAAGCGCCATACGAGAATCCGCCCTTTCATCAACAATAATTGGTGCAAAGCAACCTGACCCCTTTGCACCATAGCAAAAAGGGGCAAAGCCACCTGCTGGCTTTGCCCCTTCCTTAGCTTGATTTACTCATCCATGAGATAGTAGTGGCCCAGCGCGTCGGCACCCAGGATGGCGTTTGCGACCATCTCGGGCGTCACCTCAAACGGCATGTTGCACATGGTGTCCTCGGGCGCGCACGCGGCCTCGGCAACAATCATGACCTGCTCGCGCGTAAGCTCGGCAACGCCAAGTTCCTTCATCGTGACCGGTAGGCCCAGCTCAATGCAGAAGCCCAAGACTTCCTCGAGTTTCTCAGTCGGAGCATCTTCGAGTACCAGCTGGACGATAGTGCCAAAGGCGACCTTCTCGCCGTGATACATGCCGTGGCACTCGGGCAGCATCGTCAGGCCATTGTGGATGGCATGAGCAGCAGCAAGGCCCGAGCTCTCAAAGCCAATGCCCGAAAGCAGCGTATTGGCCTCGATGATGTGCTCGACGGCAGGCGTGAGCGCACCCTTCTCCAGCGCGACCTTGGCCTTGACGCCATCGGCCATAAGCGTCTCGTAGCAGAGCTTGGCGAGCGCCAAGCCAGCCATGCCGCCCTTGCCGCCGGCGCAAGTGCCACCGTCGGCATCATGCGTCGCCTGGGCCTCAAAGTAGGTTGCGAGTGCATCGCCCATACCGGAAACCGTCAGGCGCACCGGGCTCGCCGCGATAACCGTCGTATCCATCAGGACAATGTTGGGGTTTGCCTTCAGGAAGAGGTACTTGTCGAACTGGCCGTCATCGGTATAGAGCACCGAAAGCGCCGAGCACGGGGCATCGGTCGAAGCAATGGTGGGGCAAATGATAACCGGGGATTCCAGGTAATAGGCAACGGCCTTCGCGGTGTCGAGGATCTTGCCGCCACCGACGCCGACGATGATGTCGCAACCGTTGTCACGGGCGAGCGCAACCAGGCGATCGACCTCGCCCTTGGAGCACTCGCCGTTAAAGTCCTCAAACAGCAGCTCGGCCTTAGCCTCGGTAAAACCGCCCTCGATCTTGGCACCGACGCGCTTCTTGCCCGAAGGCGTCACGATGACGAGGGCCTTAGCGCCGAGCTGCTCAACGTAAGAGCCGAGCTTGGCGAGCTCGTCCGGACCCTGGATGTACTTGCTGGGGCTATTGAAAATTGCAGCCATAACTATCCCATTCTCTAAAAGAAAAAAGAAAGGGGCTCCGTACAGATACGTGCGGAGCCCCTCGTTACGATAACAAGAGTCGATTAGAAATCGATGTCGGTGTCGTAGTAGCAGGCCTTGAGGATCTTCTCGAAGTCGGCAGCCTTGGTCTCACGCGGGTTCTCGGGCGTGCAGGCGTCCTGCTCGGCGTTCGCGGCGATCTCGGGCAGCTTGGCGAGGAACTCCTCCTCGGAAACCATCTGCGGGTTCTCGGCGTCGACCTTCACGCCACCATTCGCGTAATCCTTGATGGACTGCGGAATGTTGAGCTGGTCGTTGAGGTCGCGAATCTTCTGGACGAGTGCAGCGATGAGCTCCTCGTTGGTCTCGCCGGGAAGGTGCAGGATCTCCTTGGCCACGTAAGCGTAACGCTCGGCAGCACGGGGATCCTTGGAGTTCCACTGGATGACCTTGCCCAGGTACATGGCGTTAGCAGCACCGTGGATGATGTGGCCGTTCTCAAAGGCAGCACCGGTCTTGTGAGCCATGGAGTGAACGATGCCAAGCAGGCCCGAGGAGAAGGCGATACCGGCGATGCACTGAGCCTCGTGCATGTGCTGACGGGCCTCATGGTCGCCAGCATAGGACTTGGGCAGCCACTCGACGATCTCGCGGATGCCGTGCAGAGCGTTGGCGTCGGTGAACATAGAGGCGCAGGTGGAAACGTAGGCCTCCATGCAGTGGGTCAGAGCATCCATGCCGGTGTGAGCGCACAGCTTGGCGGGCATGGTGTAGGTGAGCTCGGGGTCGACGATGGCGACATCAGGGGTGATGTTGAAGTCGGCCAGCGGGTACTTGATGCCCTTGGCGTAGTCGGTAATGACGGAGAACGCGGTGACCTCGGTAGCGGTGCCGGAGGTAGAGGAGATGGCGCAGAAATGAGCCTTCTGACGCAGCTCGGGGAAGCTGAACGGCTGGATGATGTTATCGAAGGACTCCTCGGGATACTCGTAGAAGACCCACATGGCCTTAGCGGCATCGATGGGCGAGCCGCCACCGATGGCGATAATCCAGTCGGGCTCGAACTCGCGCATGGCCTCGGCGCCCTTCATGACCGTCTCGATGGACGGGTCGGACTCGACGCCCTCGAACAGCTTGACCTCGAAACCGCCTTCCTTAAGGTCGTTCTCGACGTCCTGCAGGAACCCGCCGCGGCGCATAGAGCTGCCGCCAGAAACGATGATGGCCTTCTTGCCCTTGAGGTTCTTCACCTCGTGGCGAGCGCCCTCACCAAAGTACAAATCGCGAGGATTGGTAAAACGTCCCATACTGTGCCTCCTAAACAAGCCCCTCTTAGACTTGCGTATATAACGGAGCACCCAATTGGCTCCGTTAGGACCGGTTTGCGCGTTGCCGGCGATGACAATGCGCGATGTCTAAACGTCTCAACGCTCAGACAAACACTATTTTACCGTTCTGGTTGGTCAGTTATTCACCTAAAGCCGCCAATGATGAAACGTTTTTTCTATCCCTGAAGACCCTTGTGCGGCATTCATACTCCCAAGCTGGGCAAACGTTTTATCAAGGTTGACCACATATCCCGGGCAGGACTGTGCCCCTCCAAAATATGCACCGTTCGCCGCCAAAAATCGACCGTTTGCGGCACCGTGATACCACTCGGTCGTCCAAGGTGCCGACATTTGTGCGACATCCGTCTTCGTGGTGCAAAGGTGCAAGTCCAAGTGCGGCACCCCCGGCGTGCCACATGCGGGTAAACTAGAACCTTATATAGAAACATTTGAACCCTAACCGCAGCAAAGGAGGCCCCATGGCATTCGATCCCATTCAAGAGGATTGCCATCGCCTCGTTCTTGAGGCCTTGCGCCGCGACAATATCCCGCTCACCGACGGTGCCGCCGTAGAGCGTCTGATGGAACAATTCACCCGCAACCCCGCACCGCTCATCGTGCACGACCGCGACCGCGCCGGGCACCTCATTGCCAAGGTGGTCGAGGCTGTCGACTACCGCATTCCCTTTATCCCTGACGATACCCAGGCAGAGCAAGAAGAGGCAGCTGCCGAGAACATGCTCCGCGAGGCAGCCGCGCTCGACCCGACCAACTGGGACGCTCAGCGCATGCTGACCGCCCTCACCGCCGGCTCCAACGAGGAATACGTGCAGTATCTGGTGTCCAAGTGCGACGAGGTGGAGCACGATCTGGCGCTCAAGACCGCCTCGGCGCAGGACCCCTACGAGCGTGAGGCCGCAGGCGACCTTATGCGCCGCCCCTACCTGCGCTGGCTTGCCGCCTTGGTATCGCGCGCGCTCATTAGCGGACGCTACCGCATGTCGCTCGAAGCCGCGAATCGCAGCTTGGACTTTGCGCCCAACGACCCCGCCGGCGTCCGCCATACTGCGATGCTTGCCATGGCAAAGCTCGAATACCCTGCCGAGGAGCTCAAGCGTTTTCGTTCCGCCCACTCCGTGCCCTATCTTGCCAACGCGCCGCTGCGCCGCCGTCCCAAAGATGCGGAGCGCGACCTGGACCCGTGGACGCTCATCGCACTGATGAGCGCAGCCTGGCGCGAGCTGGATTACGAGGGCGCCGAGCACTACCTGCGCATCCTGGTGCGCTCGTGTCCGCACGCAGCCGAGGCACTCTACTTCCAAACCGAGTTTCCCGATGGCGTCTATGCCCGCGTCAACGTGGGTGTGGGCTCCACCGACGAGCTTGTCCTTGCGCTGTCCGAGGCGACGCCGGTACTGCAGGAGGGCCTGGGCGCCCCCGACAACGCCAGCTTTGCCGCCTGGGTCGCCACCAACGACATCGTGCGCTCCCAAATCGACGAGCGCATCCTGCGCGCAGCCGAGCAGGGGCTTCCATTTAAGGGAGGAGACCTCTAATGGATCCGAGCGTCTACATCCCCGCCTACCTGGAGCGCACCTATCTGGCGTCGCACCCCGAGCTCACCGATGCAGCACGCGAGCTTGTCCATAACGACATTAGTGCGAATCCCCAAAAGTACGCGCAGTCCGAGCATGCCCAGGCGCTGCTGTCCTATGCCGGTGTTCATCGCCACCTGCTCGACGAGCTCCATCGCATCGAAGATATGGGCAGCGACGAGGAGTTTGAGCAGACGCGCAATCGCCTGTTCGACGACATGCGCGATGAGCTGCTCAAGATTGTCCGCGTCGATGCACTGGCCGTCGACGCGCAGCTGCTCGCCATCATCCTGGCGGACACGCCCGTCGATGCCTGCCTGGGCGACCTGATGAAGCTCGAGGCGAGCACGGCCGACTACCTGCAACAGAGCGTGCCCGGGTTTGATATGGAGGCCCCGCACTACTGGGCCAATAATGTTTTGGCCGACGGCGTGACGGCGGCAGATCTCACCGTGAGCGAGCCGGCACTTATCGGATGGCTCCACACGCTCGAGGCCATCTCGCAGCTGTGCATGGCGAGCGCCCGCTACCGCGCTGCCGCCAACTATGCCCGACGCGTCCTTAAGGCAGAAGGCTATCCCACCCGTGCCGCCGGCACCGTGCTGCTTGCCCTCGCACGCCTGGAAGACCAGGACGACTTTTTTGCCTTGGCCCACCAGCTCGAGGAGCAGATAGGGGCCGATGCCCTCGAGAACTCTCCCTGGTACCTGCTCGCCCGTACGATTCTGCTGTTCAAAACAAACAAGATGCGCCCGGCGACACGCGCCCTGCGCGAGTTTGCCAACCGCTGCGAGGGTGGCGCGTTCTTTTTGCTGAACCCCATGTATCAGACGCCATACCTTCCCTGCCGGCCCGAGCCACACGATCCCTGGGATCTTTCGCACCAGGCCGTTTGGGAAGCGGACGGTATTATCTCGGACACTCCCGACTTTGCCCCCTGGGCCAATGCCTGCGAAGACGTGTCGCAGCTTGCCCAGGAATTTGCGCGCCGTTACGGTTTTTAACGGCGCAAACGCCACGACCATGTCATTCACGTTAGGAACGGCTTCATGAACTTCCGCTCATCTCTCGCCTGCACCTCGAGCGATATCGCCCGCTGGGGGCTGCGCTCTGTCCTTAAGCGCCAGGGCGGCGTACTCCCCGGCCGCATCGCCATGAAAATCGATCCCGAGCTGTTAAGCGACCTCGCGGGCCTTGTCGACCGCAGCGTGGTGATCACCGGCACCAACGGCAAGACCACCACTTCGAACCTGATCGCCGACGCCGTTGCCGCCAGCGGCGCCACCGTGGTATGCAACCGCGCCGGCAACAACATGGAGCCGGGCGTGGTGGGCGCCCTGCTCGAGGCGCGCATCGGCCTCAAGCGTGCCGGCAGCGGCAAGCGCGTAGGCGTCTTTGAGTGCGACGAGCTCTACACCGTGCGCGTCCTGCCCAAGCTCAAGCCGACGTACTTCGTGCTGCTCAACCTGTTCCGTGACCAGCTAGATCGCTATGGCGAGATCGATCACACCCAAGAGGTCATCGCCCACGCGCTGGAGCTTTCGCCGGCAACGACACTCATCTACAACGCCGATGACCCGCTGTGCGCCTCGATTGCCGCGCGCGTTCCCAACGCGAGTATTGCCTTTGGCATCGATGGCGCCACCGACACCGAGTCTGACCGCATCAGCGACTCGCGTTTTTGCTCGCAGTGCAACGCCCCGTTGGAGTACGACTACGTACAGTATGGTCAACTCGGCGCCTACCATTGCCCCTCGTGCGGTTGGGCACGCCCCGCACTGGTCCGCCGCGTAACGAATGTGGAGCTCAGTCGCGATGGCTATGGTTTTGACCTGGTGTTTGGATCTGATTCCAGCGCACCAGCCGCGCACATCGCCACGCGCTACAACGGCCTGTACATGGTCTACAACGTTGCCGCCGCATTCTTTGCCGCACATGAGCTAGGCGTGGATACGGCGCACCTGCAGCCCACGCTCGATGCCTACGTGCCCGCCGGCGGACGCATGGGCCGCTGGGAGATCACCGGCCGTACCGTCGAGGCAAACCTGGCCAAGAATCCCGTGGGCTTCGATCGACAGATCCAGTCCATTAAGACGGCAGGCGGCAGACTCTGCGCTTTCTTCCTGAACGACAACAGCGCCGACGGCCACGATGTTTCGTGGATCTACGACGTCGACTTCGAGCGCATTGCCGATACCCCAGGGCTTGTCGCCTTTGCCGGTGGCACGCGTGCACACGATATGCAGGTGCGCCTCAAGTACGCCGGCATCAATGCCGCAATTATCTCGGACGTCGCGCAGGCAATTGGCACCGTGGCAGACGAGGCCGCCGGCGACACTTTCTACGTCGTCGCTAACTACACGGCCTTCCCGCCGCTGGTCAAGGAGCTCGACGAGCTTAAGGGCGCCACCGCCGACGTTGTTGCCGGGCGCGCCGTGGCCCGCGCCGATGGCAACGCCATCCCTTCCGCCGTCGCGCCGGTCGAGCTTTCGCGCCCGTTGCGCATCGTCTACCTGTATCCCGATGCGCTCAACCTCTATGGCGACGGCGGCAACGTTATCGCGCTCGAACGCCGCTGCGCCTGGCGCGGCATTCCCGTGCGCGTGGACGAGGTCCACATGGGCGAGGTGCTCGACCTGACCGACGCCGATATCGTCATGATGGGCGGCGGCTCCGATCGCGACCAGTTGGCTGTGGCACACGAGGTGCTCGCTCAAAAAGACAAGGTCGCGGCCTATGTTGAGGACAGCGGTTCGCTACTCGCCATCTGCGGCAGCTATCAGCTGCTCGGTCGTTCGTACTACATGGGTGAGGATCGCATCGAAGGCATGGGCATCATTGCCGCCGAGACCGTGCGCGGCTCCGACCGCCTGATCGGCAACGTCGCCGTCAAGACCGACCTGGCACCCGAGCCCTTTGTGGGATTCGAGAACCACGGCGGCCGCACGCTTTTGGACGCCGACGCCACACCGCTCGGAATGTCCGTTGTCACGGGCACCGGAAACAACGGCGACGATGGCTTTGAGGGCCTCATCTACAAGGGCGTCATCGGCACGTATCTGCATGGCCCGGCGCTGCCCAAGAACCCCGAGCTCGCCGACTGGCTGATCGCCCACGCTCTCGAGCGCCGCGGCGACGCACAGGCCATGGCGCTGCTGCCACTCAAACCCCTCGACGACACCTACGAGCACGCCGCCCACGACGCCGCCATGAAGCTCCTCCCCTAGCGCCCTACCACCACAAAGGGGACAGGCACCTTTGTGGTGGTTTTGACCCGTCCCAGCAGTTTGTCTCAATCTGTAACATCTAGACCGATAAAAGTCGTCTTACTGTTACAGATTGAGATGTTCGTCCCGACGCCCGCCGTCTATCTCGATCTGTAACAGATAGAGCCGATTTGCCCGCCCAGATGTTACAGATTGAGATTTTTAAAGATCGAGGAAGAGGGCCAGCTCCTGTGTGGTGGTTTTCCAGTTTGCCAACGATATACGCGCCGACAAAAAAGTCTGCTATACTCTTTCCCGCTGTCCCCATCGTCTAGCGGCCAAGGACGCCACCCTTTCAAGGTGGATATCGCGGGTTCGAATCCCGCTGGGGGCACCATTTAAAATGAGAAGCCCGTTGCCCTCGCTGAACTGCGTCCCAAATCTTGGACGCCCTAAATAGCGACTAGGCCGCGAGGGCCTGATTCCGGAACTCCTCCGGGGTCAGGCCCTTCAATCTTACCTGCCTCCGGCTCGTGTTCCAGTGGACTATGTATTCCTCCAGGTCGCGTTTGAAATCCTCGAACGTCTCCCACTCGCGGCCCCGGTAGAACTCGTCCTTGACGTGGCCGAAGAGCTGCTCGGTGGCGGCGTTGTCGATGCAGTTCGCCTTCCTGGACATGCTCTGGACGATGCCGGCGGCCTCGAGCCTGGATGTGTACGAGGCGTGCTGGTACTGCCAGCCCCGGTCCGAGTGCATGGTCGGGGCGGCGCCCTCGGGGATCTTGGACAGCAGCTCGTCGAGCATCCTGACCTGCTGGGCCATGTCGGGCGTGGTCGATATGTCGCTCGCCACGATCTCCTTGGTGCAGAAGTCCAGCGTCGGGGCCCAGTAGGCCTTGCCGCCCGCCACCTTGAACTCGGTGACGTCCGTTCCCAGCTTCCGCCACGGGGCCCCGGCGTCGAAATCCCTCGCGATCACGTTCTCGAACGTCCTGCCGACGACGCCCCTGTACGAGTTGTACCTGTGGTAGGCCGTCTCGCGTCTGATACCGCAGCGAATCCCCATCTCGCGCATCATCTTGAGCACGGTCTTGTCGGCTATCACGGTCCCCTCTTCCGCCCTGAGGCACATCGCTATCTGCCGGTGCCCGCAGCCGTTGGCGGTGCGCGAGAAGATCTCGGCGGCCGCCTCCCAGAGCTCGGGGCGCGTGGGCCTCGGCGGGTGCGCGAGGGCGTAGTAGTAGGTCGACCGCTTGAGCTCGGCGCATGCGAGCAGGTGCCCGAGCGCGTGCCCCTCGGCGCGCAGGGCCGCGACCGCTTCGGCCTTCGCCCTGGTCAGAGCCCGTCCCTCTCGACCAGGGCGCGTAATTTTTTTAGGTAGGCCACCTCGGCCTCGAGCCTACGGCACCGCTCCTCGAGCTCCTCCTCGCGGGTCCGCGGCCTCGCCTTGGAACCGCTCGGCCGGCCCTTGGGCCTCGGGCGCAGGGCCTCCGCGCCGCCCCGGCGGTATAGCGCGCACCACTTCTTGAGCGGCGACATCGACATTATGCCGAACGCCGCCATCGCCTCGGTCTTCGTCATGCCGCCGTCGACGACGGCGGAGGCGGCGGCGACCTTCTGCTCGTATGTGTACCTGCCCTGCTTTCCGTCCATGCGCAGCAGCACCTCGCTCCCGAATGCGCGGTATATCTCCTGCCATCTTCTCACGGCTTCCACGGGAAGCGAAAGGGCGATCGCGGCAGATTTATACCCGTGCCCGAGCTCGAAGAGCCCTATGGCCGCCTTCCTGGCCTCGATATCATGCTTCACTCTCAAATCAACGCGCATAAAGAAAGCCTCCCATTTCTCATGTCCAAGAAATGGGAGGCAGTTCACGCGGTGACGGGCTTTTTGCTACCGATATGCCGGGATTCGAACCCGGCAGGGTGCGGATCTGAGGAAACGCGAAGCGTTTTCCAGCGCAGCACGCAAGGAGCGAAGCGACGCAGCGGAAGCGGGCGGGGCCAGCCGCACACGAACATCCCGCTGGGGGCACCACAGCATCCAAGAAGCCCGTCACCCCCGTGGTGACGGGCTTCTTGCTACCCACGCGCCGGAATTCGAACCCAACAGGACGCGGAGCCGAGGAAACGCGTTTTGCTGCGCTCCAACAAGTGATTATCTTGTTCCAAAGGCAATACGATATCTGAGACGTCCGTATCGAAAAACATTGCCTGGAGACAGCTCCGCCTCCATTTGCCGTAATGTTGGCAAGCTTTCTTATCAATCGCACGTCTTGAAAAATTACCCCAACTTCAAAATCGCTGTGAGTTCCGAGGATGCCGGAAAACAACACATTCCCTCGACCCGTACTCTGCACACAGCATATAGACCTCCGATCCGTACATCGATAAAGCAGCGCCGAGTGTAGTCCAGCTCCCTGGTCTCGATTTGTAAATTCGTTGGCGAAGTCCAGGCATACGCTGCAAACAGCTTGCGAACGTCCCATACGGGTGCATCGTCCTTCTCAGCTTCATGAGTCACAAAGGGAAAGAGGTCTCCGACTCCGGCCCCATCACCCGATTTGCAAACCCAAGACTCGAAGCCAGCCTTCACACCGTACTCGCGACCATCGCGCAACAGAGACAAATCCAGCTCATTCTCATGAAATCGAATATCGATCTCTTCAAAATCCCCGAAAATGCAATGATGAATGCCCTCAAGGCGTAATGAACTCAAACGTCCGCCAGAAGCCAACCCAACTGGCACGGGAATGCTATCGAAGTCACGTTCGGAAGCCACCGTTTCCCGAACACTAAACTCTTTGAACAATACCTCATACAGCGGATCAAGCAGCGCCTTACTTCCTGTCGTGGAACTCGAGCAAGCGATGACAAGGCCATCTGTGGGCCGTATGTAGCACAGCTGCCCAAAAAGGCCAGAGCATCTGAATCCGCCGCGCCGGCACATCCAGAACTGGTATCCATAGCCATTGCTGTCTTCAGTCGCCTCAGACGGATAAAAGGGGCTCGTTTCCACCTGAATCTTCGTCGCCTCGGCAACCCATTCCGCGGGAATGATCTGTTCCCCACACCACTTGCCGCCATCCAGCAAACATTGACCAAACTTAGCCAAATCCGGTGTCGAAAGGTGAAGACCAAAACCTCCGGTCGTATGACCGGCTTGATCCTCTTCCCACCACCAACTTCTAATGCCTAACGGCGTAAACAAACGTTCGGCGAGATAATCGGATTCTTTCGTTCCACTTATGCGTTGCACGAGCATGCTCAATAAATGTGAACACAGCGAATCGTAGTGAAAGACCTCGCCCGGCTTCCAGTCAAACTCACGATGAAGAACCTCATGTGCCCAGTCGTCTCCCGCGCCAATATACGAAAGGTCACTCTCCTGCCCCATCGTCATAGTCAGCAAATTGCGAACCGTCACATTACGAAAGCGCTCATCCGCGATCTCGCCTTCATATTCCGGGAAGTATGAAATCCAGCGATCAGCCAGCGACAGCCGCCCTTCATTCACCAACATCCCGACAGCGACCGAGGTAAAGGACTTAGTCACAGAGTAGAGCGGGTGAACGTGTTCGAGGGCGAACGGCGCAGCCGCATGCTCAAAGACGACTTCACCATCTTGTCGAACCACGACCGAGCGGACTTCCACGCCCGCGGACCTCCACGCCGCAAGGCACGCCTCGCCCATCCTATTGTCAAAGATAATATTAGACACTCTCAACCACTGCCTCTCAAACGAAACCAGCACAAGACAAGGTCGCCCTCGGCGCTTATCCAAGGACGACCTTGTCAGATTGCTGGCGCACGGGGAATACATATCCCGCACTCCGCTTCTTTGGCTACTTTGCAGCCTCTACCGCCGGCACGTCCTCCTTGTACGTCGCATACGTAAGCAGGAACGAAATCACACTGGAAACCACAATGGCTATGATTACGTAAATCAGGTAGTTCGCGCCCATTGCACCGGACGGGTCAATGAAGCCCGGGAAGGCGCAGAAGCCGCCGCCGGTGAAGGCGAACATCTTGGTGCCAAGAGCGCCGATGATTAGGCCGCCGGGCACAGAGGCGATGCAGCTCATGATAAAAGGCTTCTTGCGCGGAAGGGTCACGCCGTAGATGCAGGGTTCGGTGATGCCAAAGAAGAAGCCCGAGATGAACGCCGGCCATGCAAGCTGCTTGAGCTTTACGTCCTTAGTCTTCAGAAGGATAGCGAGGACGGCAAGGGACTGAGCGTACGAGCAAACCATGTACGGCGCCATGACAATATCCCAGCCCTGGGAGGCAATGTTCACAAGCATGAGAGCAATGACACTCCAGTGGAAGCCGAAGATGACCATAGGCTGCCAAATGGCAGTAAGCACGATGCCGCCGAGCGCGCCGCCGATGACAGGCAAGCTGTAGAGGGAGTTAAACAGCAGGCTCATGAGGTTCGTAATCAGGGTGGCAATCGGGCCAATAATCAAATAGGTAGCGGGGACCATCACAACGAGCACGCACGTAGGCACAAAGAAGAACTTTACATACTCAGAGAAATGCTTGCGGCACCACTTCTCCAGCTTTGCCGCGAACCAAACAGAGATGATAATCGGAATGACAGAGCTCGTATAACCCGAAGACGGCATGATGACGGGTATGCCGAGGAATGTCGTGTAATAGTTCATGGCAAAGGGAGTGCCGGCAAGCACCGTTCCCAAGACATCACCCGATGTGATATTGACCATCGCCGGATACGTAAGTGCGATACCGAGCGTCATGCCAACGAACTCGCTGCAGCCAAACTTCTTTGCCGCGGTATAGCCAAGGATAATCGGCAGGAAGTAGAAGAAGCCGTCACCAGCCGCATATAGAATCTGGTACAAGCCATCTGTCGCCGTAATCCATCCAAGGGCGACGAGAATACTCAAAACACCCTTGATCATGCCCGCAGCACACAGCACCGCAAGAATCGACTGGATTACGCCTGAAATAGTATCGATAAGGGCACTAACAACGTTTCCTTTCTTGACGGGCTCACCATCAAGATTAACCTCGCCCAGCCCCTCGACACCAGAAGCGGCAACCGCGGCATCGTAAACATCCTCAATCACATTGATGCCGACAACAACCTGATACTGGCCATTCGCGTTGATTACCTGAATGACGCCTTTATGAGATTCAATTGCCTTAGTATCGGCCTTCGCATCGTCTCGCAGCTTGAAACGTAGACGCGTCATGCAGTGCGAGATGCTCAGGATGTTTTCCTTACCGCCGACGAGGCCAACTACGTCCTCGCCGAGCTTGCGATTTGCAAGCTCTTTGCTTTCGCTCATGGTTTTTCTCCCATGCGACCTGTCCAAGGTCGGCCGCCCGCCATCATTCGCTAAATTGATTTCCGATACTAGTGGAGTTCTGGCCAGAACTCCTTATTCGCCTCGATGAGATCGTCAAGGATCTTCTTTGCAACGGAGGCAGAGGGGACCGTCTTCGAAAGCGTCAGCGCCTGCCAAAGCTCCTGATAGGAATGGTCGACCCAAGCAGACACTGCAAGCTTTTCGACCGAGACCTGTTCCTCCATAAGTCCTTTCTGGAATTGCGGGATCTCACCTTGGCAAATTTTCTCGTAGCCGTCGCTGCCGACGATGCAGGGGATCTCGACCATAGCCGTTGGGTCAAAATTGGACACAGCCCCGTCGTTGGGAACAATCAGCGAGAAACGTTCACGGGTGTTCTCTGCCAAAGCGCGAGCAAGATCGACAATGTACTCAGCGTGGGTATCTGGCTTAAGGCCGAAACCCTCAGACGTACCCTTTTCGATAATCTGGCGGGCGGTGCCGAAGACGCGTTTCTCGCGACCCTCACGGACCTCGTCGGTGCGGGTGTGGTTGGGGTCGGTGTGCTCAACCACATAGTCCGGGAAGAGATAGTACTTGAGGTAGGTGTTCGGGATGGTATTCGGATCGAGCGCGTAAACATCCTTAGCCTTACGGAACGTCTGGTCCCAAGACGCATCGACGAATTCAAGGCCGGAATCCTCGCCGGCATAACCGTTTTTAGCCATTTGGGCCTTGATAGTGGGCATAAGGTCATTGCCAGCACGGTCGTGAATCTTTGTCCACCAGCCAAAGTGATTGAGACCGTAGTAGCCGACGACGAGGTCGTTGTGGTCCTTGAGACCACACATCTGAGCCATGATATCCATCAGGGCTATTGGCATGTCGCAGATGTTGATGATCCTTGAATCCGGGCGAAGACGGCGTGTCGCCTCAGCAACGATCGCCGCGGGGTTGGAGTAGTTGAGCATCCATGCGTTGGGACTGTATTTCTCCATGTAGTCAAGGATCTCGAGTACGCCGCCAATGGAGCGCAAGCCATAAGCAATGCCACCAGGACCGCAGGTCTCTTGGCCAAGAACGCCATAGCGCAGGGGGATCTTCTCGTCCTTATCGCGCATGGCGTACTTGCCAACGCGAATCTGGGCAAGTACAAAGTCGATGCCTGTGAAGGCCTCCTCAGGGTCGGTCGTATAGCTGAAGGCTACCTCTGGAGCATTCTCCCTGATGTAGATGGCACATGCCTTGGCAATTGTCCCCTGACGCTCGGCATCGTTGTCATAGAGCGTAATCCTATTGATAGGGAACACATCGCGCTTCGCGAGAAGTGTCAGAACAACGCCCGGCGTATAAGTGCTCCCGCCTCCCGCGATAGTAACCGCATAGCTCTGTTTTGCCATTGCAATCCTCCTGTCTAGACATGTACTTGACGACTTGAATTATAGCCACTTGATTTGCTATCTGTCTAGACATGTTAAGCACACGGGCGAACGGTTGATTTATGGCGGTAAGCGGTAACTTTAAGTGTCTCCACTTCCTATAATTGGTAGAAGTGGATAATCGCGCCGATTCGACGCATTCCGTACAACCTCAATAAGGAGAGCATTTTGGCAAGGATCCTGTACAGTGAAATTTACCGCAGCCTTCGAGAGCGGATTGTCGAAGGCAAGCATCCCGTGGGATCGCTCCTTCCTTCCGAACAAAATCTTTCCAAAGAGTTCTCCTGCTCTCGAATGACGGTGCGCAAGGCTATCTCGCTTCTCGCAAATGAAGGTCTAGTTCAGTCCATTAAAGGCAAGGGAGTCCTCGTAATCGAGACGTCAGTTGCAGGCACCAGCAAAGAGGGCGCATTCACCGTAAGCGGCCTTTGTTCGTTCAGCGAATCGGCACACGCGATCGGAGCAATCCCAACGTCAAAAATCGTCTATTTCGAACACGTAAGCACCAATAAGTGTCTAGCTCAGTTGACGGGATTTCCCGAAGGAGAAGACCTTACGCATTTGAAGCTCGTCCGCATGCTCGACGATAAACCGGTCGCTGTCGACCGCCACTACTTCCTAACTTCCTCCGTCCCCGGCTTAAACGAGCAGAATGCCACCCTGTCGCTCTTCCATTACATCGAGGATGAGCTAGGGCTCACCATTGCCGTGAGCAAACGAACGATAACACTCGCCCAGCCCGACGCTGAGGACTGCCGGTTGCTTGGCGTCGATTCTTCTTCGTATCTGGCAGTCGTAACCAGCCAGACATTCGACTCAACCGGAACTCAATTTGAGTACATCGAGGCACGTTATATTCCAAGCATTTTTCATTTTCATGACACGGCAACGCGCACGCCCTTACCCTAGCAAACGACACGGAGCAGACTCTTCCCTAATAAATTTGTTCAACAAGAAAGCCGGGGCCCGCGCGATGCGGACCCCGGCTTTCAACCGTGACGGTATGTTGTCCCAGTCCTACACGTAGAACAGAATGTCATCGTAGGTCGGAACCGGCCAGTAGTCGGCGGCCACGATCTCCTCCATGGCGTCCACGGCGGCACGCAGCGTATCCATAGCGGGAACAACCTCGTGCGCGTACACGTTGGCCTGCTCCTGGCCATCGAGGGTCTCGGCCTTCTGGTGTACGGCATCGAGAGCCTTGATGGAATCGTTGATGGCGGTGATGCCGTTGCAGAGCTTGTTGAGCGTGTTCTGCTCGCACTGCATGGCAGCGTCAGCACCGGCGGCGCGGATTGTCTCCAGACCCTTAGCGACCTTGGTGGCATAGGCGGTGATGACCGGGCGATAGGTACGACGTGCCTCGCGAATCATCGTGGTAGCCTCGATGTTCATGAGCTTGTTGTACTTCTCGAGCTTGCAGTCGTAGCGGCACTGGGCCTCGGCGCGGGTCAGAACGCCCGTCTCCTCAAAGAGCGCGATGGCCTTATCGGAAACAAAGGCAGGCAGAGCGTCGGCCGTGGTCTTGTTGTTGGCAAGGCCGCGCTTCTCGGCCTCGATGGGCCACTCGTCGGAGTAACCGTCGCCGGAGAACAGGATGCGCTGGTGATCGGTCAGCACCTTCTTGCAGTACTCAAGCGCGGCGTCCTGGAACTTATCCTCGGGCGTACCCTCGAGTGCGTCGGCGAAGGACTTGAGCGACTTGGCCACGGCGGCATCGAGCACCAGGTTGGAGTCGGAGACGTTCTGCTCGGAGCCGCAGGCACGGAACTCGAACTTGTTGCCGGTGAAGGCGAACGGGGAGGTGCGGTTGCGATCGGTGTTGTCCTGCATCAGCTTGGGCAGGGTATCGGCGCCCAGGTCGAGCACGCCGCGCGTGGCATGGACGGAAGCCTTGCCATCGATGATCTTCTCGACGACCTCGGTAAGCTGGTCGCCCAGGAAGATGGACATAATCGCCGGAGGAGCCTCGTTGGCGCCCAGACGATGGTCGTTGCCGGCCGAGGCGACGGAAGCACGCAGGAGCTCCTGATAGTTATCGACGGCCTCGATCACCGCAGTGAGGAAGACGATGAACTGCAGGTTGTCGAGCGGGGTGTCGCCCGGATCGAGCAGATTCTCGGACTCGGTGCCAAGCGACCAGTTGTTGTGCTTGCCCGAACCGTTGATACCCTCGAACGGCTTCTCGTGCAGCAGGCAGACCAGATCGTGGCGGGAGGCGATGAGCTTCATCTTCTCCATCATGACCAGGTTCTGGTCGATGGCCTCGTTGACCTCGCCATAGACGGGGGCGAGCTCATGCTGGCAGGGGGCAACCTCGTTGTGCTTGGTCTTGGCGGGAATGCCGAGCGCCCACAGCTCGTTGTCCAGGTCCTTCATATAGGACGAGACGGTGGGGCGGATTGCGCCAAAGTAGTGCTCCTCGAGCTCCTGGCCCTTGCAGGGAGCGGCGCCAAAGAGCGTGCGGCCGGTGATGACCAGGTCCTTGCGCTTGCGGTAGGCGTCCTTCTTGATCAGGAAGTACTCCTGCTCGTCGCCTACGGAAGGAACGACCTTCTTGGGGCTCTTGCCAAACAATGCCAAAACGCGCTTGGACTCACGCGAGAGCGCGGTCATGGAGCGCAGCAGCGGGGTCTTCTTGTCCAGGGCCTCGCCCGTGTAGGAGCAGAAGGCCGTGGGGATGCACAGGACGTCGTCCTTGATAAAGGCGGGGCTGGTGGGATCCCAAGCGGTGTAGCCACGGGCCTCGAAGGTGGCACGCAGGCCGCCGTTGGGGAAGCTGGAGGCGTCCGGCTCGCCCTGGATGAGGTTCTTGCCCGTAAACTTGGTAATGGCGGTGCCGTCGTGGTTGGGCTCGAGGAAGCTGTCGTGCTTCTCGGAAGTGATGCCCGAAAGTGGCTGGAACCAGTGCGCATAGTGCGTAGCGCCCTTGGAGATGGCCCAGACCTTCATGGCGTGAGCGACGGCGTTGGCCACGTCCAGGTCGAGCGGCTCACCGTCCTCGAGGGTTGCAGCAAGGCGCTTCCAAATGTCCTTGGGGAGGTAGTCCTTCATGACTTCCTCAGAGAACACCATGGTTCCGAAGCGGTCAGTAAGTTCGGCCATACGGAACTCCCTTCGTATCGGCACCGCGTGAGAAGCGGTGTTGATTGCTAACGAACAAGTCCTAGCTTAGACTCGCCGTGTTTCCGCGACATTACCGTTATGTTGCTGTCGCGAAACCAATCAATGAGGTTACCGCATCGCGGCGGTGTTGCTGCCCTCAACAGCCAATCAACTGTATAAATTGCAGACCTCTCCCCATGGTTTAAGGATAGTCAACTTGGAATGGGGCTCTATTAACTGGTATTTCGCATCAGATACCATTCAATAGAGCCCCCATTCTACATTGACCGCTCTGTTATAGGAAATGCCGATAGCGAAGCATTTTCGATTGGTATCACCAAATAGCGAGTAAAACTCCATCGTGGCGCAGTGGTGCTGTAGAATCCTTACAACACATCGCACTAAGCATCTAAAGGAGCACGATATGCGCGTCGACGAGGTTTTTAAGCAGGCAGCATCCCAAGGCACCGCGCCCGTTTCGTTTGAGATGTTCCCGCCCAAGGGCGAGCTGACCCTCGACACGGCTCGCGAAGTGGCAGGCAATCTGTGCAATCTTTCGCCGAGTTTTGTCTCGGTCACCTGCTCGGCCGGCGGTTCGGGCAACGGCGCCGCCACCGCCCCCATCGCACATATGATTACGAGCGAATTCGATACGCCCTCGGTGGCACACCTCACCTGCGTTGGCCGCACGCATGCCGATATTGCCGCCAAGATCGACGAGTACCGCTCCGCCGGTGTAGAAAATGTGCTGGCCCTGCGCGGTGATCTTCCCGCCGGCGCGACCGAGGACGACAAGCCCGCCTCGGACTACGCCTACGCCCGCGACCTCATCCCCGAGCTCGTCGACGCCGGCTTTTGTGTGGGCGCCGCAGCCTACCCCGAGGGCCACATTGCCTGCGAGGACCTCAACGTCTCGGTCGAACACCTCAAGCAAAAACAGGACGCCGGCGCGAGCTTCTTTGTGACGCAGCTCTTCTTTGATAACGAGTGCTTCTACCGTTTTCGCGAGCTTGCCGACAAGGCCGGTATCACCGTGCCCATTACCGCGGGCATCATGCCGTTTATGGGCAAGTCGCAGATCAGCCGCATGGTCTTTATGTGCGGCGCATCGCTGCCCTCCCCCGTCATCAAGATTCTCGCCAAGTACGAGAACGATCCCGAGAGCCTGCAGGCAGCCGGTGTAGATTATGCCGCCCGTCAGCTTTGCGACCTCAAGGAGCACGGCGCCGCCGGTCTGCACCTGTACACTATGAATCGTCCTGCGATCGCCGCAACCATTATGGAGCGCCTGGGGTAATGGAAAAACCGCACATCGATACAACCGCTGTCGAAGTGCCGGCCGACCTTGCGTCGCCGGCGCTTTATCGTATCGATGATGCCCACCATCCCCGCGTCGATCGTGCCGAGATGCTGCGCTACCTGGGCTACAGCGGTCAGCAAATTGAGCCCGAACTGTCGCAGCGTATTGAGCTTGTCGTTGAACGTTTGGAACTGGACATTGAGCCCCGTGGCGTGCGACGCGTGTTTGCCGTCGATGCCACGGGCGTGGACGAGCAGGGAGAGCCCTGCATCCGTCTGGTCGGCACCAACGTTGAGCTGCGCGGTCGCGATATCTATCGACATCTCAAAGACGCCCGATTTGCCGCGCTCATGGCATGCACCCTCGGCATGGACGCCGAGCGTCGCCTGCGCACCACGGGAGCCCAGCAGCCCCTAGAGGGAGCTGTGCTCGATGCCGCGTGCTCTGCCTATGTGGAAGCTGCCGTCGAGCAGATGGATCAGCAGGTCAAGGCTGCGGCCGCCGCACACGGACTCGCCGGTAACTGGCGCTTCAGTCCCGGCTACGGCGACTGCCCGCTTACGGCACAACGCTCGATCGTGAATGCGCTCAACGCCACGCGGCTCATCGGGCTTACCGTCACGCCTACCAGCCTACTCATGCCCACAAAGAGCGTGACCGCGGTGATCGGTCTGTTTGACGGCGAGGTCCACGACGCCCAGAGCCGTCCCACCTGCACTATCTGCCGCATGCGCGAGCACTGTCGCTTCCGCGCCGCCCACACCACCTGCTATTCGCATTCTGAATAAAATGTCAATTGATGGCACGGTATCGAGGGAATCTCGTCCGTAAGTAAGCGGATGTCCTCACAAACAAGTACCATAAGATGCCAAATAACAACTATCTGAAAGCCAGTACATGCACAACATTCTGCAGTTCTCGCCACAACTAACCGCGCTTGAGTTTTTTTCAGGCATTGGCTTGGCTCGTGCCGGCATGGCAAAAGCCGGAATCAAAACAATCTGGGCAAATGACATAGACCATACTAAATGCGCCATGTACAGCCAGTGCTGGGGCGATGAGCATCTAGTCGAGCAGGATGTCCACACACTCGACCCCGACCTAATACCCCAAGCCGACATCGCATGGGCGTCAAGCCCTTGCACAAACTTATCTCTCGCGGGAAACAGGGAGGGACTTATCTCTGGCAAAGAGTCCAGTGCGTTCTTTGGCTTTATTAAGGCCATCGAAGGAATGAGCGATCGTGCCCCGCGGGCACTTGTTCTCGAAAACGTCATCGGCCTTGCCACGTCTAATAACAGTGATGACTTTAGACTCGTTTGCCAGGAATTTAATCGTTTAGGCTATTCATGCGACGCTTATTTTATCGATGCACGGCACTGGCTTCCCCAGTCACGCCCCCGCATGTTTGTCGTCGGATTAAAAAACCCTCTTCCCAACAGCCGACTCGATTCCTCGCTTCGACCTGAAAAGGTCTCCTGGATTCACTCCGACCCTTCACTCATTACGCACGTCTCTCACCTAAACGAGCCGAGCCCACTTCGCATGACGGGCCTTGCAACGGTTGTTGAAGATATTCCCGAGGACGACAAGCGTTGGTGGAACAAAAACCAAGTACAAGCATTTATCGACTCACTTGCACCGCATCAAGCAGAGCGCCTTCAGCGCTTCTTAAATGCCAAAGGAAAAATTGTTCGCACTGCTTACCGTCGCACGCGATCAGGCGTTGTGCGCTGGGAAATCCGTGAAGAAGAAATTGCCGGATGTCTAAGAACGGCTCGCGGCGGCTCATCAAGACAGGCAGTCGTGATATGCGAAAACGGAAAGATAGAAGTTCGCTGGATGACTGGAACCGAATATGCCCGTCTCCAAGGTGCTGACTCATGTCAGTTTAGCGGCTTCTCGGATGCTCAGATTCGCTACGCATTCGGCGATGCAGTTGCCGTGCCAGTTGTCACTTGGCTTATAAAAAATGCAGTCAAACCCGCGCTTATGTCTTCAAGGAACGGAGTGAACAATAATGGAAATGACCAATTGCTCCTTGAACGAGCCCGATAAAGATATCTTGGATGCCATTGAACTCTGGTACGAATCCAAGCGCAGCAAGCGAGGCAATGTCAACCGTAACGTCATGGCGGTTGGCATAGGCATAAGCGAGCTGTTGCAAAACCGTTTTCCGCTCACCAACGATTATGTGCAATCGGACAAGGGGAGCCAAGTACGAGGCCTAAGTGGAGCATGCATCAAAACAGTTTTAGCCAGGCATGGGGAAATGCGTGCCTTCGCATCAGAGGGCGGCAGAACCTCACGCGGCACACTCCCGATGGCGCTTGAGCTTGCCACAATTATCAACTCTACCCTACCCAGCGACACTTGCGAAGACACTCGTCTTGAAGCTGCGAACGCAATCGCCAATTTCTTCGTCGAGCGAATCCAGGTCGATTTCTTTAACCGGCAGAGAATCAAAGTCGAAATCGATCTTCAAAAACCAATTTCTGTCATTGTCGATGATATCCTAGCCGAAGCAAGCCTACGGTCCGATAAGCCAACGGGTACCGTCGCACAGCACCTGGTAGGCGCAAAACTAGAGATGTTATTTCCAACCATAGAAATCGGAAAGGACAACTCAAACGCTGCCGACCAGCAAACAGACCGTTCTGGCGATTTCCAAATCAATGATGCTGCATTTCACGTGACTGTATCGCCAATGGCAAAATTGACCGATCGATGCCGAGATAACATTCGAAATGGCATTCGGCCCATCGTCGTTGTCCCCCACGATAAAGTTTCCTTCGCTTACGGACTGTTCGAAAGTGAGGGACTCGGCAATCGCGTACAGGTTATCGCGCTCGAATCGTTTATCGGCATCAATATTGAAGAATTATCGTTCTACAAGCGAGACCTAATTCGATTAAATGTCGCACGGCTTCTTGCCCACTACAACAAGCGAATCGAAGATATCGAGCCCGACAAATCCCTTCAAATAGAAATTCCTCAGTGGGCTCTAGACGAAATGGATGCACATGGCGAATAGCTCAAACATACTTATCACTCATGATCTGGACGGTGCCGCGCTGGCGGCGCCTGTTGATGCTGCGCGCCGCAACGGGGCTGCATACAAGACGCGCACGATCGACGACCTTCGCATTAAGGACGATCGCCTGCGCGCCGCCATCGAGGGCACGGGACAACTGCTGTTCGACGGCGGCATGGGTACCATGCTGCAGGCGGCCGGCATGAAGGCCGGCGCCCTGCCCGAGCTGCTCAACTTTGAGGAACCCCAGGTCATTACCGATATTCAGCGTCAGTACGTCGAGGCCGGCTGCGACGTGATCACCGCCAACACCTTTGGCGCCAACGCCCACAAGCTCGACGGTGCCGCCACCGTGGCAGATGTCTTTGCCGCCGCTGTCGCCTGCGCCCGCGCGGCCGGTGCCCGCTACGTCGCCGGCGATATCGGCCCCATCGGCGCGCTGCTTCGCCCCTTGGGTACCCTGAGCTTCGACGAGGCCTACGACCTCTTTGCCGAGGAGGTGCGCGCTGGCGTCGCCGCGGGCGTGGACCTCTTTATCATCGAGACCATGACCGACCTGGCCGAGATCAAGGCGGCGGTCCTTGCCTGCCGCGAGAACTCCGACCTGCCCGTCTTTGCCACCATGACCTTTGAGGAAGACGGTCGCACGTTCCTGGGTACGAGTCCCGAGGTGGCCGCCATCACGCTCGATGCCATCGGTACCGACGTCCTGGGCATTAACTGCAGCCAGGGACCGGCCGAGCTCCGAGGGCTCGCCGCACGCATGCTCACCGTTACCGATAAGCCCGTTATGGTGCAGGCTAACGCGGGACTGCCCCGCGTGGACGACGACGGCAACACCGTCTTTGATATCCAGGCGCCCGAGTACGCCGTGGCCGTCGCCGGCATGATCGAGGACGGCGTAAGCGTTGTGGGCGGCTGCTGCGGCACCACGCCGGCGCACATGGCAGCGCTGCGCACGCTTATCGATAACCACACGCCCAGTCCGCGCCACCGCAAGCCCAGCATGTCGGTCACAAGCGCCCAGACGGTCGTGGACCTCCCCTGCGATGGCCACAAGATCGCTGTCATCGGCGAGCGCATCAATCCCACCGGCAAAAAGCGCCTACAGCAGGCCCTGCACGACGGCGACCTTGACTACGTCGTGAGCCAGGGCATCAGCCAGCAGGAACAGGGCGCCGATATCCTGGACGTCAACGTCGGCCTGCCCGAGATCGACGAGGTCAAGATCATCCAGCAGGCGACTGAACAGCTCCAGGGTTCCACACTGCTGCCGTTGCAGATCGACTCCACCGACCCCGCAGCCGTCGAGGCCGCCGTGCGCCGCTACGCCGGCAAGCCCATCATCAACTCGGTTAACGGCAAGCAGCAGATCATGGATGAGATCTTTCCGCTGGTCGCCCACTATGGAACCAACGTCGTCGGCCTCACGCTCGACGAAGGCGGCATCCCCGATACCGCCGAGGCTCGCTTCGCCATCGCCGAGCGCATCGTGGCCGAGGCCGCCCGCTACGGCATCGGCCCGGACCGCATCCTCATCGACTGCCTGGTCATGACCGCCTCGACCAATCAACGCCAAGCCGAACAGATCCTGCGCGCCATGTCCCTGTGCAAGAAGCGTCTGGGCGTCAAATGCGCGCTTGGCGTGTCGAATATCAGCTTTGGCCTGCCCGCGCGCCCGCTGCTGGGCTCGGTCTTTTTGGCCGCCGCCTTTGGCGCGGGCCTGGACGCCCCCATCATGAACCCGGGCTCCAAGCGCTTTATGGACACCGTCTACAGCTATCGCGTCCTGAGCGTTGAGGACGAGGGCTCGACCGGATACATCGAGCGCTATGCCGGCTGGACCGATCCGTACAAGATCGCCGCCAACCCGGCAGCGGCTCAGGCCACATCGACCGACACCGTGCCCGCTGCTGGCACCGCTGGCACCGACGGCAACGACGACCCCATCCGCCACATGGTCGTCTCGGGCCGCAAAGGCGAGATCGCGGCCGAGACCGAGCGCCTGCTGGCCGACCACGACGCTATGGACCTCATCAACAACCACTTTATCCCCGCCCTCGATGAGGTCGGAGTCCTCTTTGACCAGGGAAAGTTCTTCTTGCCGCAGCTCATGGCCTCGGCCGAGGCCGCGCGCGTGGGCTTCGACACCATCAAGCGCCTGATGCCCGCCGGCGAGATTGCCGACAAGGGCAAGATCTGCGTGGCCACCGTTAAGGGCGATATCCACGACATCGGTAAGAACATCGTCAAGATGCTGCTCGACAACTACGGCTACACCGTCTTTGATCTGGGTCGCGACGTCGATCCGCAGGAGGTGCTCAAGACCGTCAAGGAGCGTGACATTAAGCTCGTCGGCCTCTCGGCGCTTATGACTACCACCGTCGTGGCCATGGAGGAGACCATCAAGCTGCTTCATGCCGAGGTGCCGGGCGTCAAGATCATCGTGGGCGGCGCCGTGCTCACCCCCGAATACGCCAAGCAGATTGGCGCGGACTACTACGCCAAGGACGCCGCCGAGAGCGCGCGTATCGCCGAAGAGGTCTTTGGGCAGTAACACAACGGAAACAACCGAGCACTAAAACGTGCCGCACGCGCCACCTGGCGCGTGCGGCACGTTAAAATAGATAAGACTATGCTCGTTTTGGCAGATAGGAGCACAAGGATGGCGATCACGCCCGCAGAAATCGCGGAAACCCGCGGCATGGTTGAGGAACAGAACCTCGACATCAGGACCATCACCATGGGTGTTTCGCTCATGGGTTGCGGTGACGAGAACCTCGACCGCATGTGCACGAAGATCTACGACCACGTGACGCACACGGCTGAGCATCTGGTCGAGACCGCCGAGAACCTCGAGCGCGAGTACGGTATCCCCATCGTCAACAAGCGCGTTTCCGTCACCCCGGTGGCGCAGATCGCCGCGTGCTGCAAGGATGAGGACCTCACCCCCATCGCGCACGCCCTCGACCGCGCGGCCGAGACACTCGGCATCGATTACCTGGGCGGCTTCTCCGCACTCGTCCAGAAGGGCATCGGCGACGCCGATCGCCGCGTTATCCAGTCCATCCCCCAGGCGCTCGCCACCACGAGCCGCGTCTGCTCCAGCGTCAACGTCGCCAGCCTGCGCGCCGGTATCAACATGGATGCCGTGCTCATGGCCGCCCAGACCATCATCGATGCCGCTAAACTCACGGCCGACCAGGATTCCGTCGGCGCTTCCAAGTTTGTCTGCTTTGCCAACATGGTCGAGGACTCCCCGTTTATGGCGGGCGCCGTCCACGGCGGTGGCGAGGCCGACGCCGTCATCAACGTAGGCGTCTCGGGCCCCGGCGTTATGGCCGCAGCCTTGGAGACGCTGCCCGATTCCGCCTCGATGATGGAAGTCGCCGAAAAGATTAAGCAGACCGCCTTTAAGATCACCCGTGCCGGCGAGCTCATGAGCCGCGAGGCCGCCCATCGTCTGGGTGTCGAGAAGGGCATTGTCGACCTGTCGCTGGCTCCCACGCCTGCCATCGGCGACTCCGTCGCGCGCATCCTCGAGATCATCGGCGTGGGCACCTGCGGTGGCCCGGGCACGACCTGCGCGCTCGCCATGCTCAACGATGCCGTCAAGAAGGGCGGCGTCATGGCCAGCTCCAGCGTGGGCGGTCTTTCCGGCGCCTTTATCCCCGTGTCCGAGGACGCCGGCATGATCGCCGCCGTCGAGGCCGGTGCGCTTTCGCTCGAGAAGCTCGAGGCCATGACCTGCGTGTGCTCCGTCGGCCTGGACATGATCGCCATCCCCGGCGACACCCCGGTCGAGACCATCGCCGGCATCATCGCCGACGAGATGGCCATCGGCGTCATCAACAACAAGACCACGGCCGTCCGCGTGATTCCCGCCATCGGCAAGGGCGTGGGCGACTGCGTCGAGTACGGCGGCCTGTTCGGCCGTGCACCCATCATGCCGGTGAACCCCAACGCCGGCACCGTGCTTGCCCATCGCGGTGGACGCTTCCCGGCACCGCTGAACTCGCTCAAGAACTAGCTGAGGGGTGCTGGCGAGGAGCCCCGGGGAGGGCAAATATATAAGGTCGCCTGCTCGGACAGTCCTGACTCGCACGGAGAGCACATTAAGTGCTCTCCGGCTCGTGCGGAACTCGCGATCGACCTTATATATTTGTCCTCCCCGGGGCTCCCGCACAACGGGACCTCAGTTGGGTTCTATCCCGGTTGCAGTTGCTTCGCTCCTGCACCACTTGGCTGGTGCGGCGTTTTGGCGTTGGAACGGTTCTTTTTCTGATATATGCTTGTTGCGGCTCTTCTTTTGGGAGGGGCCGCTTTTTTTGTTGTGTGAGGAGGTTGGCCCGTGGTTGATGGGGAGATTCGTTCTGAGCTGCTTGCTGCGGATTGGAATGGCGAATGGATGCGTCTGCAGGCCGCTCGGCATCGGGCTGATGATTCTTTTGAATGGGATAAGCGAGCTCGACATTTTCGACCTCTTGAGACTGCCCCTTATGCTCGGGATTTTATAAAGCTGTTGGCACTTGAGCCCGGCGAGTCGGTGCTCGATATGGGGTGTGGGGCTGGGTCGATTGCTATTCCGCTTGCTCAGGCTGGGCATCCTGTGATTGCGGCTGATTTCTCCCCTGCCATGCTGGGCACCCTTGATGCTGGCATTGAGTATTACGGACTCGAGGATCTTATTACGCCGCTTGAGCTTGCTTGGGATGATGATTGGGATTTGGTTGGACCGGTCGCGAAAACGGTGGATGTTGCCTTTGCCAGTCGGTCGGTTACGACGACCAATCTAAAAGGTGCGCTTGCCAAGCTTGACCGTGCGGCTCGTCGGCGTTGTGCTGTCACGATGGTCGCTAACTCCAGCCCGCGCTATGATCTGCACTTGATGAACGCTATCGGCGCCTCGGTTACCTGCAGCAATGGCTTTGTGTACGCCTTCAACATCCTCATTCAGATGGGTGCGTTGCCGCAGGTTACATACTTTGAATCGCCTCGTCGCGATACCTTCGATAGCCTTGAGGCAGGCGTGGCGGATTTTTCCCGTATGCTCGAGCATGGCAACGAGGATAAGATCGACCGCCTGCGCGACTATATCGCTCAGCACATGATCGAAAACCCCCATGCCGGCGAGCCGGGCTCCAAGGGCGTGCCGCAGGGGCGCTATATGCTCGACCATATCCGTAAGGTTCGCTGGGCGTTTATTGCATGGGAACCGGTCTCTGAATCCCGCTCGTAGCCCGTTCACAGCCCGCACTGCCCATCACCTCGGCATCCGCATTCTTTTTGAACTGGGCAAACGCGCTCCACACCGCGCCGCTCCTGCGCTATCGTGGGACAGCTCACGTAGATTAAGGCCCCGTCGCGGGGCGCCCCATACATAGAAAGCGAGAACCCATGGCACTGACAGGAGCCCAGGTCAAGCAGCTTCGCAGCATGGCCCATCACCTCAACCCCGCCATCATCATCGGTAAGTCCGATGTCAACGAGGGCACCGTCGAGCAGACGGTCGCCTACCTGGAGAAGCATGAGCTCGTTAAGTGCTCCGTGCTCGATGGCTCCAGTCTTTCCGCCCGCGAGGCCGCCGAAGAGCTCGCTGAGCGTTGCCACGCCGAGGTCGTCCAGGTCATCGGCCGCAAGTTCTCGCTGTATCGCGAGTCCTCGCGCAAGGACATCGAGAAGATCAAGCTCGTCTAAGAGTCAATGATCCGGCGAACCAACACATAGCAAGCATACGGGTGCCCAAGTACTTCGGGCGCCCGTTTTTTATCGCTCGACCAGCACGCGATTGAGCCGCCCCTCCACCAAGCGCTCGTATAGACGCCGCGTCTCGGGCTCGGGCACGCCATTGACCTGCTCCCTCAGATGGTGCATATGCCCACTGTATAGCTCGACGATATCGCGCCTCCGCCCCGCCGCACTGTAGACACGCATAGCGCAGCGCACCATATCCTCACGCGCCGTTTCCTGTCGAAGACCCGACTCCGCCAGCCAAATCGCCGACTGCAGATCGTTTTCTTCTAGAGCGGCATTTGCTCCCTTAATCATGCAATCGATGTACTTTGACTGCATAATGCGTCGCATACGCAAAAAGTAGGTGGGATTACAGCCATTGGGAACATACAGCGGTCCGGCATAAAGCTGCTCAATCTTAAGGCACAGCTCAACTAAATGGGGCCCGCGCGCACCCGTGCGATTTCCCAAAACCTCGCGGCTTATCTGGTCAAACAGCCGTACATCGGTCTTGACGTAGTCGCCGTTGAGTCCGATGCATTCATTTTGGATGAGCACGCACGACTTGCCATCCGGCGTCGGTCCCAAAGCCGACCGCAAGCGCGATATCGTCGAGTACAGGTTGTTGCGGGCGCTATTGAACTCGGCATGGGGCCACAGCTCCATGGCCAACGTCTCACGATCGACGAGTGCATCCATGCCCAGCGCAAGCCGCTCGGCAAGTGTCGCCGCCTTCTTGCGGCGCCACATTTTGTCCGTGATGGGAAACCCGTCGCGCTCGGCGCGAAACGCACCAAACATGCGAATCTCGATATGGTCAATGGTATCAACGGCTTCAACCTCGCCGGCCTGGAACAGGCGCTCGCCCTCCCCTTCCAAATCGTCGCGCAGCGAGTACCGCGACAGCTCGCGCACGGGAAGCTTCTTGCGAATCCTGGTCGCCGGCTCGCCCAGACAATGCATGGCAAGGCGCGCAAAGAGCCGATACGATGGCTCCAGAATCCCCGCACGATTCATGGACATCCAGGCCGCAAGGTCGCTGTCTCGGCCCGCACAGGCCAAATGCAGCGCCACCATCCAGGCCTCCGCTCCACCAACCTGCGTCTGGCTTATATCGAGCAACTCCGCTTCCTCACGTACCGAAACCATCGAGGTGTTACGCAGATACGCCGCGCGCTCCAGCAGCAATGCGTTATCGCGCATGTACGCAATCGACTCCTCGGCAAGTTTGAGCACTTGGACCGCACGGAACTTTGCATTAACCGGCCGTCCCTCTGCCAGCGACTGCCAGCCTTCTAGCAACAGGCCAAACAGCTGAATCTGGTTATCGCGCATGCGCACGGCAAAACGATCGAGCTCGTTGAACGCCGCGTCGTCGGTTACCGGCAGGCCGGAAAGGAGCCGCCGTGCCGCCAGCACCATGCGCACCCAGATAGCCATCGCCTTAAGCCCACGCACGTCGAGCGCCTCCCGCACCACCGTCATCTCGTCGTCGCGCTCGTCGGTTCCCGTAAACGACCCGTCAAAGAGCTCCACCAGCATGCTATCGGCCCGTATAACAATCCCCGCGATGTCGAGCTCACAGTCGTAGGCCTTGCTCGTTTTGAGCTGCTGTAGAACGCCGCCGTCATCTCCCCGCTCGGTCAGGCAGCGCTTGACCTCGATATGCGCGGACAACATATCGAGTGCGGTATGGGATGTCTCGATTTCTGGCACGGCCAGGTTCGTAGGAAGCCCAAGCCCGTTGTCCCCATAGCAAACAGCCGTCAGTGTCTGGGCCACTCTCCATGAAACAGGGTCTATTTCGCAGGCCGCCCGTTCGCCCCCGCGCTCGATGACCGATGCCATATAGCGAGCGAGCTTTGTATTGGACACGCTGACCGCTGCCAAATACACGCCGAGCGCCTCGGCAGGCGTTGGCTCTGGAGCCGGATCGTCGGCATCGATCGTACCCAGCGCTGCTCGGCAGATATCGGCCCCGTGCCCCGTCAGAGCAAGATCGACCCCATACTGCCCAGCAAGTTCAAGGACCGCTCCACGGTCCAAAAAGGCGTCCGCCAGGCCCATCGCCGCATCGCATCGGCCCGCTTTAAGCAAAATCCGGGCCGCCCTCGGAACAAGTTCGGGGCGAACCTCGGCCACCAACTTACGCAAACGCAATCGTCCGTTATCCTCCGTGCCCAGACACGTAAAACTCCGCTCGGCGGGATCCAAGCCAAAGATCGGGTAGTCGCGTACAAAGTAGGACTGGTCGACCATCGATAGCCTCACCCCGCAAGCCTCGAGTTCTGCGATATTGCCCTCGCCCATCAAAATCATGAGACATGCCACGCAAAACAGCGCATTATTGTCGAGCGAAGCCAGGTCGACAAGTGCCGCGCCATATACGTTGACAATCTCGTTTTCGAGCAGACCGGCTACGTCGCCTTGGCCATACAGACCCGTCTGCAATGCCGAGACGAGCTCGGGCACACCCTGCGTGAGCTGATAAAAGTCGAGCGATGTGCTGATCGAAAACGCCGATGCCCACGCCGAATACTCATAGGCATGCACCTTGAGCATCTGCGCATTGATCTTAACCGAATCGCCCAGCCCATGAATCAGCTGACGATTTGAAGGACGGCAGGAGATAAAGACCCCTACCCCCATAGCGCGCAGGCCGCGAATCCTGTCGATGAGGTCTTCGGTATCGCGCTGATCGAGGTTTGGCACATTATCAATCGCGATAAGGGAGTGCGGTTTGTCTTTGAGTTCTTCGGTGACCACCTCGAGCTGCATAAACACCTCGCGCCCAGTGGCGCGATCGGCCTCGATAATCCGCACGGGGCCTCGCGTCGGGTCGCATTTAACCTCATGGGTGTACTGCAGCAGCACCGAGGTCTTCCCAAACCCGTCGGGCGCATAAAGAACCACGATGCCGACCTTTCGGCCCTTGGCGATAAGCTCATTCATCAAGCGTTCGCGTCGCACCATATAGCCTCCGCCCAGCGGCATCAGCTCGAGGTCGTCTATACTGCCCAAATCGTTTACCATGCCCGCTCCTCAACTCGACCGTATGGACACTGTAACCGCAAGACCATACAAGCCGCGCTATGAATAGAGCGACCTTGTGTTTTAGGTTGTCTTTTGGTACGCAAGCGGCAAGTTTTTGTACAGCGAGGGCCGATTGTTATTAATCCCCCGACTAATCGGTCTTTAAGCAGGTAAATGAGCTTGTCAGCTTGTCCCATCCAAGCGGCAGTGTAACGCAAATGAACAAGGTTCAGCCATGTCATTCAACTCGCCTAGCACCCGCTACCGTCTACGACCTTTTAGTGGCATTTTTGCATAGAATCTGGTATGGAATGAATCAAGCTGTTTGACATCCGGCATTCGTCAAGCTTGCGGCAAGATTTTGGTCAAGCGGGCGGAAAGGGATAGCAAAAAGGCCCCCGCAAAGCGGAGGCCTTAGGCAAGGCTATGTCGAGCTGCAGGATTCGCGCTACTCGCAGAGCGAAAGGGCGGCCTCGTCGGCAACGACGACGCAGTTGGTGTGCAGTTGCAGGATCGAAGCCGGGCACTTGGGCGTAACCGGACCATAGCACATATCGTGCACGGCCTGAGCCTTGGCCTCGCCGTTGGCGACAACCAGGATCATGCGGGCATACATGATGGTCTGGGTGCCCATGGTGTAAGCCTGACGGGGCACAGCATCGATGCTGTCGAACAGGCGGCTGTTAGCCTGAATGGTGCTCTCGGTCAGGTCGACGCAGTGCGTACCCTTGGAGAAGTGGTCATCGGGCTCGTTGAAGCCAATATGACCGTTATTACCAATGCCGAGCAGCTGCAGATCCGGGTAACCGGCGGCAGCGACGATCTTGTCGTACTCTGAGCAGGCAGCAGCGGCATCGGGGTTGGAGCCATCGGGCACGTGCGTGTTGTTCAGATCGATATTGATGTGATCGAAGAAGTTCTCGCGCATAAAGTAGTGATAGCTCTGGGGATCGTCGTGCGAAAGACCACGATACTCGTCCAGGTTATAAGTGCTGACCTCGGCAAAGTCGACGTCACCCTTCTCGTACCAAGCGGCGAGCTGCTTGTAAGCGCCAATCGGGGTGGAGCCGGTGGCAAGACCCAGCACGCAATCGGGCTTGAGGATAACCTGGGCCGAGATGATATTAGCGGCCTTGCGGCTCATATCCTCGTAGTCTTTAGCTTTAATGATTTTCATTACGCGTCCTTTCTCGTACAAGAGAGGCAAGGCTCCCCTTACAAGCACTTGCCCGCGGCCCGCGTCGGCCGCAACCAACGTGTGCGGCCACCAGGGCGAGGTCGCGTAATATATGTGTCTCGTGTCTAACCGCGTCGAGGCCCCTGCCCGTCCACGGTGACCCAAAGCTGTTTAGCTTCGGACAATCCCCATCTTGCCACGGAGGGCGCCCTCTTTCAAGGGCGCCCTCCGTAAACGTGATTGAATTGTAGGCTAAAGGCCAAGCGGAGCGACTAGCGCTCGCGAGCAACGATGAGCTGGTCCATCTCCTCGACATGCTCGCCAACGGAGCCCTTGATGCTCGAGAACTCAACAGAGTTGCACACCAAGATGGGAACCGTCACATCGTAACCCTCGGCAGCAATTGCCTCGCGATCGAACTCGATGAGCACGTCGCCCTTATGGACGACATCACCCACCTGTGCATGCACGCTAAAATGCTTGCCCTCAAGCTGGACAGTGTCCAAACCAACATGGATGAGCACGTCTAGACCATCGACCGTGTTGAGCGCAACGGCATGACCCGTGGGAAAAATCGCCTCGACCTTAGCGTCAGCCGGAGCAATCACACGTGTACCCGTAGGCTGAATCGCCACGCCCTGGCCCAAAAGGCCGGTAGCAAACGTCTGGTCTTTGACCTCGGATAACGGAATGACGTCGCCCGAGATGGGAGCATCCAGCGTAAGGACTCGACCACGCATACCAAAAGACCTCAGGACTTTAGTGAACATGCTCCCCCTCGGACATACCAATCAATCAAAATAACTTTAACAGTTTACCACTTGGCACCCGTTTTTGACCATTAGGGAAGTTCGCGCTTGACAACCTCGACGATGTCGTCAACCACACGCTGGGTCAACTCGTGCGTCTCGGCCTCGGCCATCACACGGACCAGCGGCTCGGTGCCACTCGGACGTACCAGAATGCGGCCGCGACCGTTGAGCTCCTTCTCGGCGGCAGCGACGGCGTCCCAAATGGGCTGACAATCGTCCAGGCCGGCCTTATTGTCGGAATGTACGTTGATAAGTACCTGCGGGTACTTCTTCATGATGCCGGCAAGGTCGGTGAGGGTGCGGCCGGTGCGCTTGAGCACGGCCAGAAGCTGCAGGGCCGTCACCAAGCCGTCGCCGGTGGTGTTGTGCTCCAGGAAGATGATGTGGCCGGACTGCTCGCCGCCGATGACGGCACCGTCCTCGAGCATACGCTCGAGAACATAGCGGTCGCCCACGGCGGTCTGGACCATCTCGAAGCCCTGCTCCTTCATGGCGATGGAGAAGCCTAGGTTGCACATAACGGTCGAGACGATCTCGGAGTTGGCGAGCTTGCCGCGAGCGGCCAAGTCGGAGCCGCAGATGGCCAGGATGTAGTCGCCATCGATTTCGTTGCCCTCGCTGTCCACGAACAGCACGCGATCGGCGTCGCCATCGTGAGCCAGACCGATGTCGGCGTGGGTGCGCAGCACGAGCTCACGCAGGGGCTCAAGATGAGTGGAGCCGCACTCGACGTTAATGTCGGTGCCGCAGTAATCGGTGTTGATGGCATGGACCGTGGCGCCCAGGCGCTGCAGTGCGGCGGGCGTGGTCTGGCAAGAAGCACCGTGGCCGCAGTCGACGGCAACAACCAGGCCATCGAGTTTAAGGCCGTCGAGCGTGCTGATGGCATGATCGACATATGCCTTGCGGGCGTCCTTCATCTTGATGATGTGACCCACACCGGCGCCGGTCGGCAGCGTGTCGGCAGCCATGGCCTCCTCGGACATGACCCAGGCGCTGATCTCTTCCTCGACAGCATCGGGAAGCTTCATGCCCTTGCGGCTAAAGAACTTGATGCCGTTGAACTCCGGCGGATTGTGCGAAGCAGAGATGACGATACCGCCGTCGAGCTCGTTTTGGACGGTGAGCAGCGCCACGGCCGGCGTAGGGATAACGCCGCAGCAGTGCGGTCGGCCGCCCTCGGCCATAATGCCGGCGGTCAGAGCACTCTCGAGCATGGTGCCCGAAAGACGCGTGTCACGGCCGATGCAAATGTCCGGACCAAGGAACTTGGTCGCCGCACGGCCAAGACGAAACGCGAGGTCGCACGAGAGGTCGGCGTTGGCGACGCCGCGGACGCCATCGGTACCGAAGATGTTCTGGGGCATAGGATCGCTCCTTCCCAAGTGGGCAAAACGCAGTCGCCCACCCTAGTCGAAAAAGAAAAGCGGGACCCGCCGAGCAATCGGCAGGCCCCGCTTGTACATTGTATCTCGTAAGGAGATAAAACCTTAGCGCTTGGAGAACTGGGGAGCGCGGCGAGCCTTCTTGAGGCCGTACTTCTTGCGCTCGACCACGCGAGCATCGCGCGTAAGGAAACCGGCCTTCTTGAGGTCAGCACGGTAGTCGCCAGCGTTCAGAAGAGCGCGAGCGATGCCCAGGCGCAGAGCGCCGGACTGACCGGAGATGCCGCCGCCATCGCACAGAGCGATAACGTCGAACTGACCGGCGGTGTCGGTCACCTTGAAGGGAGCAAGGGCGTTCTCAACGAGCTGATGACGGCCGAAATACTGCTCGGCGTCACGCTTGTTGATGGTCACCTTGCCGGTGCCGGGGACGAGACGGACGCGGGCGACGGCGTTCTTACGACGGCCGGTACCCTGGTAGACAACGGTGTTCTCAGCCATCTTTAAGCCTCCAGCTCAATCTTCGTGGGGTTCTGGGCAGCGTGCGGATGCTCGGCACCAGCGTAGACCTTAAGCTTGGTCATCTGGGCACGGCCGAGGGTGGTCTTGGGCAGCATGCCGCGAACGGCGCGCTCGATGACCTTCTCCGGGTGCTTCTCCATAGCCTGGCGGAAGCTCTCAGCCTTGAGGCCGCCGTTGTAGCCGCTGTGGCGATAATAGGTCTTCGTGTCGGCCTTGTTACCGGTAAGCTGGACCTTATCGGCGTTGATGACGACAACGAAGTCGCCGCAGTCGCTGTTGGGCGTGAACTGGGGCTTGTTCTTACCGCGCAGGATCATTGCGATCTGGGTGGCAAGACGGCCCAGGACAGCACCATCGGCGTCGACGAGAACCCAGTTGCGCTGGACCTCGCCCTGCTTGGCGTAGTGAGTCGATTTCGAAATCACTTAGACTCCTCCATGTACAGTACGTGTTGTTACAGAGATTCACGGGGCTCTGCAAGTAACCCGTCCATATTACCCCGCTCGCCGCTCGAGTCAACAGGTATTTTGGCTCCGACCAGAGTTTCTGCACATGTCATCCATGGGTCATGACGTCGCGACACTAGCGCTCGACAAATGCCTCGATATCACTCAGTAGGCGCTTTGCCTCCTGGCGGCCCTGAATATACAGGTCGAGGAGCTTTGCCGGATCATGCTCAACGTGACCGACCTCGACCGGCTTTTGCGGAGCAACGACCAGCGCGCGGCCCTCACGCTCATACTTCCATAGATGCATGCGCTGGATGTTATAGCGGTCGTGGCGCGTCTCGATAGCCTCGAGCAGGTAGGGGTAGTCGGCATAGCGAGCGCGTGCGGCGGGCATAAACTCGTAGGGCTTTTTCTCGTACGAGCGGTCCTGCGTGACAATGACAACCGCGCGATCGAAGCCCGCCTCCTCCAGCACGTGCTCGACGGGGACCGAATCGGCTACGCCGCCGTCGACGTATTTGTGCCCATCGATCTCGACCGGCGGCGTCACCAGCGGCAACGAGGTCGAGGCGCGCACGGCGTCGAGATCGAGCACGGCGCTTTTGACCGGGAGGTACGCGGCGGTTCCAAAGAGCATGTCCGTCGCGACGGCGTACATCTCGATGGGGCTCGCGTCGAACGTCTCGTTGTCAAAGGGGTCCAGGCGGTCCTGGACATCGTTGAAGATAAAGTCGTAACCCACGATGGAGCCCGTGGACGCAAACGATGCGGCGCCCATGAAGCGGTTGTCGTTGCAGAAAGCCAGGTTGATGCGGTTGGCACGGCCGATCTGGTGCGACTTGTAGTTCACGCCGTTGAGGGCGCCGGCCGATACGCCGTACACCGCCGGAATTTCGACACCGGCCTCCATGAGAACGTCGAGCACGCCGGCGGTAAACTGCCCACGAAAACTGCCACCCTCCAAGACGAGCGCGACCTTGCCGGCGTTCTTTGCCTTATCTTCTGCAGTCATATTGACCTCCTGCGATTGCGTTTTGGCTTTCTTCTACCCAGTTTTGGGATGGAGGGCGCGCAGGTTTTTCGAGGCGGCAGGTGAAGCGGAAAGTGTATCCCGGTCTGAGCGCGGATTCCGGGATGAACTTTCCACTTGAGGCGTCATCCGGAAAATGTATCCCATTCCGAGCTTAGATTCCGGGATGCGGTTTCCGCTTGAAACGTCATCCGGAAACCGCATCCCAGTCTGAGCCGGAATTCTGGGATGGATTTTCCGCCTGGGGCGACGTTGATGCGGGGCATGGCAGGCTGCAGTCCGATCGGCATCGCATCTGCATAGGGTTGAAGCTTTGCGCGGAGAATCCGCGTATTTGCTTCGCAAATACGCACCGGCTTCGGCCGCCTGCCGGCGTCCTCGCCCGCTCGCTACAAACGCTTCGCGTTTGCTTAACGCTCGCGCCCTGCACAGAGTTCGATTCTCCGCGGTGCGGACAAGAAATAAAAAGGCAGGTAGATATGAGTATCTACCTGCCTGTTACTTATGGTGGAGGCGCGGAGAATCGAACTCCGGTCCACGAAAGCCCCCTGATTGGCATCTCCAAGCTCAGTCGCTGGTTTAGTCTCGGACGCTTTGCGCGCAGCGACACGCTCGCGGCGTCCTAACCGGTTCGGTCTTAGCCTGCGCCATACCGATTACGTGCGCAGGAGCATTCCCCTAAAATGACGTCGCGCCGGTGTCGGGGAAATCACCGGGTTGACGCGCCGCTATAAATTAAGCAGCGAGAGCCATAGGCTCAAAAGAAGAGTTGTTGTCAATTCAATTTGACGGTACCCCTGTTTAACGAGGCGAGGAGACCTCGGCTTGCTTCCTCTCTCAGAGCTATCGTGTCGAAACCAGTCGCCCCCGAATGCTGGGAAAGTCTGGATGGCATCGGGCACAAAAGCACCCAACAGCCGTCGACTTTTCAAGGAACATGCGGGACGAGCCCCGCTTGTGGAGTGTTATCTTACCACGTTCTGAAAGCGGACAGCTGTTCTATGCACGAGCTGTGAAGACCCCAATGTGCGCCGCACTTCGCACTTTTGCTATCGATCGCGTCACGTATATTTTCGCCAAGCACAACTGCCCCGTCGAAAGGACCGTTATGGATACCAAGCAGCAACTCGTCAATGCCCTCGCAGGCCTGGGCTCAACCATTACCGAAGCTATGGATGTCATCGAAGGCTTTGTCCCCTGTGGACATCCCGCCCTCACGGTATCGAATGCACTCGTCGCGCTGGACGCTAACGATGATGTGGCTCTCGCCCAGCAGCTTGAGACCGTCGAGGGCTTTATCGACCACGTGAGTGAGAACCGCGGCGTGGCCGCCTACCACGGTATCGAGGTCGAGCTCGCGGGTCCCAAGGCCGATCTGTTCGCAGCAATCCGCGAGGTAGGCGCCCTTATGCAGACCGCAGGCGTCAAGAACACCCAGGTCAACGAGTGGGTCTACCGCAGTCTGGCCGCACTCGACAGCTCCGACGAAAAGGCAGCCGAGCAGCTTGCAGAAAGCCCCGCCATTAAGGCCGAGCTTTTGTAAATAGCACACGCGGGTCCCTTGGCGCATCGTCGTCCAAGAGGCCCGCAAGCAGTTCGCGTCAACCGATAGCCGCCCCGCCGCGTTCGGCCAAGGCCAAAATCGGCATCATTTGGCGCGGGGTCTTTGCTGCAAGATCGGCATGTTCGAGCAGTTTGCGATCGTTGGTCACCAAGTAATCGACCTGCGCGCGCTTGCACGCGGCGAGCACCAAGTTGTCCTCGTAATCGCGATGGAGCGCTAAGTATTTGTCGGCCAGCCAAAGGTCCGACGCATCTGCACCCACGGCCGTGGCGTTTTCGGTCATGTTCCGAACAAACGCCAGCGCCGCATCGCCAATCGCGCGGGCAGAAGCCTCGCCGAGCGCTCCCCCGCTGGCAAGAACGCTGCGCTTCAGTTCGTGCTGTACAACATACAGTACGTCCTTGGCGATATGCACCGGAAAGAACAGCAATGCCCCCGCCTCCGTCGCCTGCCCAATAAACGCACGCGCGGCAATCGACTCGGCATGGTCGGCGCAAAACGAATCAACCCATACGTTGGCATCCAAATGCAAAAGACCTGCGCCCGGACGACACCGATGCCGTCTGGGCGCAGGCCAGATAACGTGGGCGAACACGTCTGCTAACGCAGGTAAGCCTTTGCGTTGCCCAGGCTGTAGGCAATCGTCGAGCCGTTGTGCAGCAGTGACGACGCCTGCGGGGTAATCGCGCCGGTAATGCCCAGTGCCAAGAGCGCTGAGTTGGTGAGCATCACCTTAGAATAGGAGCTCGTCAGACGGTCGATGAGACCCTGACTCATGCGGCGCAGGCGCACGATCGCGGCAAGATCCGTATCGGTCAGGATGATATCGGCGACCTCCTTGGCAATGTCGCTTCCGCCGCCCATGGCCAACCCCACATCGGCCAAACCGAGCGCCGGCGAATCGTTGACGCCGTCGCCCACCATGGCAACGTGGCGCCCCTCGCCCTTAATGCGCTCCACATACGCGTACTTGTCCTCGGGCAGCAGCTCGGCCTTAAACTCGTCGACGCCCGCCTCTCGCGCAATGCGCTCGGCCGTGCGCTCGGAGTCGCCCGTGAGCATAACGACATGCTTGACGCCCAGCGCATGCAGGTCGGCGATTGCCTCGCGGACCCCGGGCTTGAGCGGGTCCTCGATACCGAGCACGCCGACGACCTTTCCATCGACCGCCAGATACAGCGGCGACAGGCCCTGCATCTGGGACTCGATTTGCTCCTTAATGTCGGCCTCGAGCTGCGCGCTCTCGTCCTCAAACACAAAGTGTGCCGAGCCGATAATCGCGCGACGCCCTTCGATGGACGAAGCGATGCCGTGCGCCACGATGTACTCGACGGCGGCATGACGCTCGCGGTGCTCGAGCCCGCGCTCGCGGGCGGCGTTGACCACGGCACGCGCCACCGGATGCGGAAAATGCTCCTCCAAGCAAGCGGAAAGGCGCAGGACCTCGTCCTCGCTCCAGCCGTCGGTCGTGAGCACGCAAGCTAGGCGCGGCTGGGCCTCGGTCAGCGTACCGGTCTTGTCAAAGACAATGGTATCGGCCTTGGCAAACGACTCAAAGTACTTAGCGCCCTTGACCATAACGCCCATCTTGGCAGCATCGCTCATGGCAGTCATGACGGCAACGGAACCCGTAAGCTTGAGTGCGCACGAGTAGTCGACCATCAGCGCTGCCGAAGTCTTGATGAGGCTGCGCGTGGTAAGAGCGACAAGACCTGCAAGCAAGAAATTCCACGGGACGATCTTGTTGGCAAGGTCCTCCATATGCGACTGGCCCTCGGACTTGAGTGAATCGGCCGTCTGCACGAGCGAGACGATCGATCGGAGCTTGGTCTGAGCCGTGTTGGCGCGCACGCGCACCAAGATGCTGCCGTCTTCCACGACGGTCCCGGCGAACACGTCATCGCCTGCGCTGCGCTCGACGGCAAGCGGCTCGCCGGTCAGGGTCGCCTGGTTGACCATGGCGCTCCCCTGTTCGACCACGCCGTCAATGCAGATGGACATGCCGGTGCGCACGGCCACCAAGTCACCGGGCTCAAGCTCGGTCGCGGCAACGCTTACCTCGGTGTCGCCGACCACTTTTTGTGCCTTATCGGGCACGTCGAGCAGCGAGTTGATGAGCTCGTTTTCGCTCATGGCGCGCGTGTAGTCCTCGAGCAGCTCACCCACGTTGAGCAGGAACATCGTCTGGCCCGCGGTGTCGACATCACGCTTGACGAACGAAATGCCGATGGCCGAAGCGTCGAGCACGGGAACGGTCAGGCGAGGCTGCGCCAGCTCATGAAGGGCAGCGCGCAAAAAAGCCATGTAACCGGCCACGACAAACACCGCACGCAGAGGCGTCGGCAAGAACCAGCGACGTGCGTAATGGGCACCGACGAGTGTCGCCAGGTCCATAACGAGTTTGTGCTTGCGTGGCTCAAGCTGCATCACGTAACCCGTCTTTGCGTCGGCAATGGCCTGAGCGTCGAGCGCACCGACGGCGGTCAGCACGGCATCGCGGCGCGGCTCATCATATTCGAGCGCCATCTGGCCGATGCGGCCGTAGACGCGCACCTTGCGCACGCCGTCGATTTCGCCGCCAAGCTTAAGAAGTGCATCGAGATCGCTCTCTGGCACAGGACCCGCCAATTGAAGACGGGTCCTGCCGGGGATCTCGCTGATAATCGAGAATCTCATAGTTTGTGCCTGGGAGCGTTACTCGGCTGCCTCGTCAGCAGCGGCCTCGCTCTGGGTGATGTAGGCAGCCTCGGCAACCATGTCGTCGACATTAGCCTTGGCCTGCTCGACCATGTCCTGGTAGCCGTTCTTGATGCGCATGCCGCACGCGATACCCTGCACGCAGGCATTCTTGACCGGAGCGCTGGTAAGCAGCTTGATGCCGGCCGTGCCGAGCAGAAAACCGCCACCAACAAGCAGGGTGTTAAACGTCGACTTCTTCATGTTGCTTCTCCCTTTTGCCGCATTAGACGCGGCACGGTGCCTCAGCACCCGAGTAAATAAGTTTGCTCGAGCACACTTTTGGAAAATAGTTTAGTTTATCTAACTATTAAGGTCAACAAAGGTTAACCCTTTGAAAATCTTGAGGCGCGGAACAGCCGACTTCTGGCGATCCGCCTGCCGCAGCGTACACCTCCGGCATCCAAGAAAGGCTCTCCCCCGACCCAACAAATCGAGGTCTAATACTTTTCCGCGAAGTGAACGAGTGAAATCGGACCCCCGAAACATCTGCATTTTTCGCCAGCAAAACCGCAGGAAAAACTCGACAAAACCGCAGGAAACAGAGCCAGAAAAGTGTTGATGTTTCAGGGGTCCAAAATAGGTCGTTCACTTCGCGGAAAAGTATTCACCTTCGTTTGCCACATCCATAAAGAATGAGAGCGCCATCGGCGCCCTCATTCACCAAATTCCATTCAGCCCCGCCCGACCCGAACGGCCGAGTCGTCACGGAACCGAGGGGCCGGGCGCAGGGCCTTGCCTCTCAATGAGTTCCCCTCAAAACAATGGGCGTGCCGACGGCACGCCCATTCACTCTATTCCATTCAGCCCCGCCTGACCCGAACGGCCGAGTCGTCTGGCCGGGGAAGCCCCGAGTCGCCGGGGTGTTTGCTCCAAATGTTAGCGCCGGGCGATTTTAGCCGCTAATAGTCAAACTATTTTGACCAATCCCGGTCACCGAATAATGGCCACCGTGCCTCCCCGCCGCCACTACGCTGGTGGTGCCAACACGCCGGCGTTAGGAGGACCATTGAGGTGAACGAGAGACACGATGACCTACAGGAGATTATAGACGCGGCGCTCCGGGAGATGGCCGCGGAGGAGGGCGACGGGTTCGACCCGCAGGCATGCAACCTCGCGGAGTTCTGCAGGAGGACGGGGCTCACCCGCTCCCGCGCGAGGACGGTCAGGGCACACGGGTTCAGGGCCCTGCCCCACGGGAACAGCGGGAGGAGGGCCGCGCCGGGCGTGCTCGCCGGCCACACCGGCCTGGTGGACGACCTCCTGCGGAAGGGCGTCACCAACTCGCAGGTGATATTCGAGCGGCTGCTCGGCCAGGGCTACGCCGGCGGCCTCACCACGGTGAAGACCTATATCGCCGCGCACCGGGACCTCGTGCCCGCGAAGAGGCGGCAGGCGGCCCCGCAGGGCTGCCGCGGCCAGCGCTTCAGGACGGCGCCCGGAGAGGCCTACCAGATGGACTGGGGCTTCGTCGCGGTCGAGCGCCCTGGCGGGGAGCGGGCGCGGATCGCCTGCTTCGCCATGGTCTGCCACCATTGCGGGGGCGCCCACGTCGAGTTCTTCCCGAACGCGCGCCAGGAGAACCTCCTCATCGGGATGCTGCACGCGTTCTCGGCGCTGGGCGTGCCCGCGACCGTGCTCACCGACAACATGAAGAGCGTGGTCGTCCGCCGCGATGCCGACGGCCGGCCCGTCTGGCAGGCCGACTACGCCGAGTTCATGGGCGTCGTCGGCTTCCGCACCAGGTTGTGCAGGCCGCGCCACCCCTATACGAAGGGCAAGGTGGAGAGGCTCGTCCGCTTCGTGAAGGGGAACTTCCTCGCGGGAAGGTCCTTTACCGACCTTGACGCCCTCAACCGGGAGGCCGCCCTCTGGTGCGCCGAGCAGGGAGGCCGCTGGCGGCGCGCGGCGGCATGCGTCCCGATGCGCGAGCACGAGGCGGCGTGCTCGGCGAACACCAGGCCGCTCGAGGTCACGGCCGAGGTCGAGCGGTACCTGTGCCCGCGCCGGAAGATCTCCTTCGACGGCTTCGTGAGCTTCGAGGGGCACCGCTACGGCGTGCCCTACTGGTACGTCCGCCGCGAGTGCAGGGTGAACCGGGAGGGGCGCGTGGTGCACATATACAGCGACGACCTCTCCCGCGAGCTCGTCGCCCACGCCGTCGGCACCGGCGCCGACAGCTGGTGCGAGGGGCAGTGGGAGACATCGCCGGCGCAGCCCGAGGAGCTGCCGACCCAGCCGGTGGGGACCGTGGTCGAGCAAATCGCCCCGCCCAGGACGAAACCCGGTTTCGAGAGGTTCGACTTCGGGAGGGCCGAATGATGGCGGGCGCGGGGGCGAGCCCCTACGAGCTCGCGAGCGACGCCGCGTCGAGGCTCGGGATCGCCGTCGGGGCGGAGGAGCTCGCGACCCTCGCCTCGGACCTCGACCTCGGCGACGGGGAGATGGCCGCCGTGGCAGCCACCTTCTCCTACCTTGCGGAGAAGAGGAGGCTCGCCTCCATCGAGACGCTGCTGAGGCTGAGCAGGCTGCCCAGGCGCGAGCCCAAGACCTTCGAGGGCTTCGACTTCTCCAGGATCCAGGGCCGGGACGCGGCCGCGCTGGGCAAGCTCCCGTCGCTGGCCGACCTCTACGCGCACCGCAACGTCGCCTTCGTCGGGCCCGGCGGCATAGGGAAGACGCACCTCGCGCAGGCCTACGGGCGCGAGTGCTGCATGCGGGGGCTCAAGACCTACTACATAAAGGCGACCGAGCTCAGGGACAGGTTCCAGAAGGCCGTCCAGCGGGGAAACACCTCGCGGGTCGTCTCCTCGCTCGTCAAGCCGTCGTGCCTCATCGTTGACGAGGTGGGGAGATGCGTCTACGACAGGCCGTGCACCGACCTGTTCTTCGATGTCGTCGACAGGCGCTACGAGAAGGAGGGGCCGAACGCGATGGTCCTCACGAGCAACATCGCCCCGAGCGGGTGGGATGAGTTCTTCACGGGCGACGACACGCTCCTCTGCGCCCTCGACAGGCTGTTCGACAAGGCGTCGGTGTTCGTGATGCGGGGCCCGAGCTACCGCGGCAGGGAGCTTGACACCTACTCGGTGGAGGCCGTCCCCCAGGCGGTGAAGGTGAGGGGGATCCAGCCCGAGGGGATGTAGGAATGCGATAGGAAAGTCATAGATGCGGGCGTGTTGGCTAAAATGGGTCGGCCGGGATTGGTCAATCTCGGCCGACTATATTTGGCTAAATTATTCCGGCGCTAACACAAATGAGTTCCGCATGCAAAGAAGGCCACTAAATGTGGCCTTCGTCTTGCATAGGACTGTTTGAAATTTGGAGGAAATACCCCGGCGACTCGGGGCTTCCCCGGCCTCGCAGCTACGAGAGCGACGTTCTCAGCAACTCGTTGAAGAGCTTGGGGTTACCCTTGCCGCGGCTCGCCTTCATACACTGGCCCACCAAAAAGCCGATGACCTTCTGGTTGCCGTCACGATACTGCTGCGCCTGATCGGCACAGTTTGCCAGGACTTCGTCCACGATCGGCTGCAGCGCGCCGGCATCGCTCACCTGACGCATACCACGCTCGTCGACGATCTTGTTGGGATCGTCGCCGGTTTGGGCCATGGCCTCAAAGACCTCGTGCGCCTGGTTGGAGCTGATAGCATCGGTCGCCAGCAGCTTGGCAAGGGCTGCTACCTGAGCCGGCGCGATGCCGGATTCGGCGAGCGACACGCCCGCGCCCTTAAGGTAGGCGATCATCTCGTTGACCAGCAGGTTAGCGACCGTCTGGGCCTCTTTGCCGGCCATACCGGCAGCAGCGGCCTCAAAGAAGTCGGCAAACTCGGGGTCGCCGGCGATTTGCTCGGCATCCGCCGCCTTAATGCCAAAGTCGGCCTCAAAACGGGCGCGCTTGGCATCGGGCAGCTCGGGGATCTCGCCACGGCAACGGTCGATGAACTCGTCGTCCAGATCGAACGGCGCCAGATCGGGGTCGGGGAACAGGCGATAGTCGTCGGCCGTTTCCTTCACACGCATGACCACGGTGCGCTTGCGGCTGGGCTCCCAGTGGCGGGTCTCTTGATAGATGATGCCGCCCTCCTCGAGTACCTCGGCCTGGCGGCAAATCTCGTAGGCAAGGCCGTCGTGCAGGCTCTTAAATGAGTTGAGGTTCTTGAGCTCGGTCTTGGTGCCCAGCTTGGTCTCGCCGCGGCGGCGAAGCGACACGTTGCCGTCGCAACGCATGGAGCCCTTCTCCATGGAGCAGTCCGAAATGCCCAGCGTCACAAAGATGCGACGGAGCTTCTCCATAAACAGGCGAGCCTCCTCGGGCGTACGCAAGTCGGGCTCGGTCACGAGCTCAATCAAAGGCGTGCCGCAGCGGTTGTAGTCGACGAGCGACTCGGCCGCGGCGGTAATGCGGCCCTCGGCACCGCCCACGTGCACCATCTTGGCTGCGTCCTCCTCCATGTGGATGCGCAGGATGCGGATGGGCACCGTGTAGGAACCGTCCTCGCGACGCTCGGGCATCTGCAGGTTGGACGCGTCATAGCTGGCCAGGTGGCCGGCGCGCTGGGTGCCCTCGCGCATGGTCGACGTCATGGACGTGGACAGGCCCTCGGCGTTGGCCGAGGCGCTCGCCAGGCTCTGGGCCTCGGCCTCGCCAAATGCGCAGTCGGGGCGCTCGGCGGCACCGCGACCGGTCACGTCCAGGTCCAGGTGACCGTACATGGCAAAAGCGACCGGACCCTGCGTGGTTTGGAAGTTCTTGGCCATGTCGGGGTAGAAGTAGTGCTTGCGGTAGAACATCGAGTGGCGCTGGATCTCGCAGTTGGTGGCGAGGCCGGCCTTGACGATGCTCTCGATGGCGCGCTTGTTGGGCACCGGCAGGGCGCCGGGCAGGCCCAGGCACACCGGGCACACGTTGGCGTTGGGCTCGTCATCGTGGCTGAGCTTGCAGTTGCAGAACATCTTGGTATCGAGTGCGGTGAGCTCGGTATGGATCTCCAGGCCGATCACGGCCTCCCAATCCTGCAGGACCTCGGAAAGCTCCTTCATTACAGCTCGCCTCCCTTCCCGGCAAATTCGGGCGCGACGGAAAGCGCGGGCGCACCCGTGGCGGCATCGGCAAAGCCGCGCTCCAGGGCGCGGGCAAACGTGAGCAGTTGACGGTCCTTAAACGCCGGACCCACCAGCTGGGCAGAAACGGGCAGCTGAGTATCCTCGCCCAGGCCCAGCGGCACCGAGATACCACCGTTGCCGCAAATGTTGAGCGAGATGGTGTACAGGTCGGAGAGGTACATCTGCGTGGGGTCGCTGATCTCGCCAAACTTAAAGGCCGTGCGCGGCGAGGCGGGCATGAGAATAGTGTCCACCTTGGCATACGCGGCGTCGTAGTCCTGCGTGATGAGCGTGCGGGCCTTTTGCGCAGCGTAGTAGTACTTGTCGTACACGCCCGAGCTCAGCAGGTAGGCGCCGAGCATCTGACGTCGCTTGGCCTCGGCACCAAAGCCGTGGGCGCGCGAAAGCGAGCTCTGGTCGGACAGGTTGGCGCAGCCCTCCTCCTGATAGCCGTAGCGAATGCCGTCGAAGCGGGCCAGGTTGGAGAACGCCTCGGCCGGGCCGATGACGTAGTAGGCGGCGATAGCGGCGTCCAGGTGCGGCAGGTCGACCTCGACCAGCTCGGCGCCCTGGTTCTGCAGCTCCTGGGCGGCGCGCTGAACAGCGGCCTTGACCTCGGGCGTCAGGCCCTCGGCCTCCATAAATGCGGGGATGATGCCCACGCGCTTGCCCTCGATGCTGTTGTTGAGATGCTCGGTAAAGTCGACGGCGCAATCCTGGCTGGTGCAGTCGTACGGATCATGGCCCGCGCCGGTAAGCGCGTTCATGGCCAGCGCGACATCCTCGACCGTGCGGCCAAAGGGGCCCACCTGGTCGAGCGACGAGCCAAAGGCGACCACGCCGTAACGGCTCACGGCGCCATACGTGGGCTTAAAGCCCACCACGCCGCACAGCGACGCCGGCTGGCGAATGGAGCCGCCGGTGTCCGAGCCCAGCGAGAGCGCGACCTCGCCCGCGGCGACGGCGGCAGCGGAGCCGCCCGAGGAGCCGCCGGGCACGCGCTCGGTATCCCAAGGGTTGTTGGTGCGGTGGAACGCTGAGCTCTCGGTGGAGCTGCCAAAGGCAAACTCGTCCATGTTGGCCTTGCCCATGGGCAGGCAGCCGGCATCGAGCATGCGCTGGACGCAGGTGGCGGTGTAAACGCTCTGGTAGTCCGCGAGCATGCGGGAAGCGCAGGTGGTGCGCGTGCCCACGAGGTTCATGTTGTCCTTGATGGCCAGCGGCACGCCCGCAAGCGGGGGCAGCGGCTTGCCTGCGGCACGGTCGGCATCCACGCGCGCAGCAGCCTCGAGCGCAAGCTCGGGCGCCACCTGCAGGAATGCCTGGACCCCGCCCTCGCGCGCCTCGATGGCAGCAAGGGAGGCCTGGGCCACCTCGGTAGCGGTAAAGTCGCCGGCGGCAACGCCCGCGGCGATCTGGGCGGCGGTAAGGGAATCGAAGCTTAGCGCCATTATTCGCTCTCCCCCTCTCCCAAAATGGACGGCACGCGGAAGTAGCGCTCACGCGCGCTGCCGGCGTTTTCAAGCGCGACGTCGAGCGGCAGGTCGCGCTCGGGCTCGCGCAGGTCGTCGCCCATCACGTTGGACAGGCTTCCGATGGGATGGAACGTGGGCTCCACGTCGGGTAAGTCATATTGCAGGACGGGCTCGAGCATCTGGACGGCGTCATTCATGTAGGACGTCATCTGGGTGAGCTCGTCATCGGTCAGTGCGATCTTTGCGTACTCGGCGATGCCGCGCACGTCTTTCTCGCTGAGTGCCATAGGCGCTCCCTTCCGCATAACAGATAAACCGCTCTAGTATACAAGGCAACGCCGCTTGGAGCAGGCGCTTTACCCAAATGCAGCGAAAACGTAACGAGGGCGGCGGGTTGGCAGGCTGCGGGCTGGCGATTCTGCAGCGAAAACCGCGCCGTCCATAGCGAAAACCATCCCACCCGCAACGAAAACCATCACAACATTCGACGCTTTTCGCCAAAATCGAGATTATCATCGAATGTTGTGATGGTTTGGAAGTCCCGACCACCACAAAGGTGCCTGTCCCCATTGTGGTGGTTCTGGAGAATATCTTATGCCGAGGCCTTGGCCTTGCGGCGCTTGCGGCCCGCGTGGATCACGATGTCCAGCAGCAACAGCACAATGGCTACGACCACGATGAGCACGGCAAACTCGCGCTTGCCCCAGTGGCGGCCAGCCAGCGACTTTTGCTTGTCGACGTCCTTCTTGCTGTACTTGGTGCGCACGCAATGCACCAGCAGACGATGGTCGTTCACGCCGTAGGGCGTACAGGTGACGAGCGTCACCTTGTCGGCGCCGGGCTCGATGGTCAGCGACTCCATCTCCTCGGGCAGCACCACCTCGGAGTCCACCATCTTATAGGCGAGCGTCTTGTTCATGGTGCGCAGCAGCACCAGGTCACCGGGCTCCAGCGAGTGAATGTCGTCGAACATGCTCAGGTTGCGCATGCCCGAGTGCGCGGTGAGCACGCAATGCGTCGAGGTGCCACCCACCGGCAGGCTCGTGCCCTCCAGGTGGCCGACGCCCGCCATAAGGACCTCCTCGCTCGTGCCGTGGTAGATGGGCATGCTCACATCGATGGAGGGGATCTCGACCCAGCTCATCATGGGGTCGCGGTCAAAGATAAGTTGCTGAGCGTAGGGCTCGATCTGGTCGGCGGGAAGCTCGGTGGCCTCGCCCGCCAGCTGCTCGTTAAAGGAGCGCGCCTGCAGCAGGATGCGCTCGCGCTCCTCGGCAGACAGCGCGTCCACGGTGCTGGACACCGTGCTGATCTGGTTGAACACGCCCGAGGCCTCGAGCCGGTCCAAGATCCACGGCCAGGTCATAAGGCCCACGCCAATAAGGATGATGACGATGGTGATGAGCCGGTCGGCCCAGCGCGGCAGTCGCTTGCGACGGCGCTTGCCGCCCGCGGGCTTGGAGTGTTTGTTTGCACGTGACATCGGCCACACCACTTTCGTCAGGTTGCGCTAGAGAGCTGCACCAAGCAGGATAGCGCAGCGCGGGCTCGCAGATACAAAACGGGGCAAACTCCAGTGCGGAGTCTGCCCCGAAAAGTGAATGGCAAAGCAAGAACGTGGATGGACGAGAAAAGTGTCCGCAAGTCTCATGGCCATCACATCCCACCTGCCAAAGGGATGGGTGAGCGAGCGTTACTCCTGCTCGGACTCCTCAGCCTGCTTACGGCTGCGGATGAGGTGCGCCACGCCGATGCACAGCACCGCGCCACCAGCGATCCAAGTGAAGGTCACGCCGTTGAGGCCGGTCAGCGGGAGGCCGACGGACTTGGTGTTGCCGACGTTGATGGTGATCTCACCGGTGGCGGCGTTGGTGCCGGTGCCATCCGTACCGGTCAGCTTATTGTCTCCGTCATTGCCGTCGAGCTTACCGAAGGCGATGTCGGTGCGGCCCTCGTCGGCCTTGGAAACCGCCGCCGTGAGGCCCGTCACCTTCATGCTCGCGTCATCATACGTCGCGGTGATGGTGAAAGTGAAGGGGTTGGCCTTGGTGTACTTCTCATTGGGAGCCTGGACCTCGGTCACCTTGTAGGAGCCTTCATCGAGACCTTTCACGGCAATCTGGCCATTATCGCCAGACGTGAACTTCACGTAACCGGGAAGGCTGGTGGTGCCGGCAACGGTCACGAGCTGGCCCGCGACGACGCCCGCGGTGGGGTCGTCCTTCGAGGCGATATACTGGCCTTGAGTGTTCGCATCATCGGACTGGATGGTGAAGACGGCGCCCGCAAGGCCCCTCTCGGTGCCCTGGTCGACCTTGTTGAGGTTGAGCTTGAACGCGAAGTCGGCGACGGTATCCTCGATCGTCTCGCCCGTGCCCTCGGCATACGGGTTGTTGGAGTACTCGAGCTTGACGGTGTTGGGGTTACCGCCCTTGTTGCCGTCGGTTGCGTTGCCGATCACGGCGTTGCCGTTGAGCTTGGCCTTGTAAAGGACAACGATCTTGGTGTCGGCGTTCACGTCACTGACGTCCTTGAGGCCCTTCTTGCCGTCTCCGGTCTTAAACTCGACCGTCAGCGTGTTGTTGTTGCTAGCATCAGCATCCGTCACGGTATAATTGCTCGACTTAATCTCGCTGTAAGTCTCGCCGTTCAGCGCGTACACCTTAACCGAGCCTTTGACATAGTCAAGGCCATTGGAAAGCCCGTCGGTGAACTTGTAAGCATACGTGCCAAAGGTAGCGTAGTTGCTGGCGATCGTGCCGGTAAGCTTGTAGTTAACTTCCTGGCCGATCTGGGAATCGGCGACATCATTCCATTTGTTGGAGCCCTTGATGTCGGCGGCATCGGCGGCGTCGGCATCGTCGAGGACCTTCTTCTCGACAGTGGGCACGCCCTTCTTTGGCATAACGGTCTTCGCGTTCACGCCGTCGATCACGGCGTAGACGGGAGAGGTGAACACATCGGTCGACTTGTCAGCAGGCTTACCGGGAGTAGCGGTGAGGAAGAGCCAGTAGCCGGCGCCGAGTCCGGAAAGGGATGCACTGCCCTCGCTCGTCACCTTCCAGGCGGTGCTGCTCTTCAGGCCATCGGCGATTAGACTGAGAACGTTGTCGCTAGCAACCTTCGAATCGGTCCCGGTAACTTCAGATTTGATGCTAAGCCAATCGGCAGCATCCTGTGCGTTCTCGCTATCGTAGGATGTATCCTTTGTCTTGATGGCGTTTACGACAGCAGTTTGGGCTTCGGAGCTGGCCCATTCGATGCTACTCACCGTCGTATTCCCACCGGTCGTCGTGACCTTTGCCTTGAAGATCTGGATACCCTTATAGGTCGTGGACGCAGTGTAATCGGCGTCCTCGAACGTGACGGTCGACCCCGTTCCCTCGGCAAACGCCATGGTCACCGGCGCCATAACTCCGCCGAAGCTCAGCGCTGCTGTGAGGCCGGCGGTTACTGCCAGGCGTGCGATGTTCTTGCTCATGCTCATCTTCTTTTCCTCTGCTTTCTGCTTGAAGTCCGTTTGATCTAAATCTGTCTGTCTGTGCCTTAGCATCTGCTTCGTTATGTCTCGCCCCGCTCTCGGTGGGAGCGACAGCTACTCTTTATGGTTGCCACTTCCCCCCTTGACCAGGAGCGCGGCCAGAATCAGCACGGCTCCGGCGACCGCCACGGCGGCCGCGGCGAACATTGCCATATCTCCTGTCGAGGGCATAAAGCCTCGAGGGGAATCCTTGGTGGGCGTATTAATGAGCGACGCCTCCAGGCTGCCCGTCGACCCGTCCGCGCTGTCGGCGCGCAGGGGCGACTCGGCCGTGATGGTGAGTTTGGGCTTGGCGGCGGCCACCTGGTCGACGTCCAGGCCCTCGGTCTTGACCGTCACGGAGCGCGTGCCCTCAGGGGCGGTGTAGCCCTTGGGCGCCTTGAGCTCGCGGACCTCCAGCTTGCCCGAGTCCACGCCCGAGACGGTCACGCGGCCGTCCTCGCCCGTGGTGACGGTGGCCTTGCCCTCCGCGTCCCACGTGCCGTCGGCCGCTAGCGTGCGACCGCGGTCGTCGGCGATGCACAGGACCGCCCCGGCAAGCGGCTTGTCGCCGTCGCTGCCGCGCTTGGTGAGCGCGAGATCCCAGGTGTAGGCGCACGCGTCGTCGCTCGGCGTGTGGGTGAAGCCGGCGTCGCCGGACTGGTCGGCAAAGGGAGAGCGCGGGTAGCGCAGGTAGACCTCGTTGGGGTTGCCCTTCGCGATACCGTGGTTGCATGCGCTGTTGAGCGGCGCGTTGTACACGGCGACCACGCGGGCGCCCGCGGTGAAGGCGTCGGCCCCGCCGAGCGCGGCGATCAGGTCGCCGGTGCGCACGGTGAAGGTCTTACCGTCCGCCGCTACCTTGGTGGCGCACTGGGCCGTGATATCGGTCCAGCCCTTCGCGGGCTCGGTGCCGACACGGTCGTCCTTACCGGCCGAGACGGCGTCGAAGCCGCCGTCCGCGCCCGCCGCCGCGTACACGCGCACGCTCGCGGCCACCTTGGAGGGGTCGAGCCCCGCGCCCATGGTGTCGACGAACCGCACCGTATAGGTGTCGTAGGCGGTGAGCCCCGCCGGGACCGTGGCCGAGAGGCGCCAGTACAGGTCGTCGCCGACCGTGGCGTCGGCGGCCTTGCCCCAGGCGGCGGTGCTGTCCTCCAGCACGTGCTTTTGGACCTTGGGCGTCGCCGCCTTGGGCTTGACGGTGACGGCGGCGCCGCCGACCAGGACCATGACCGGCGCGGTGCCGGCCTCGTTTTGGGAGATGGCGTCGTCATTGGCGACGATGAGCCAGTAGCCGCAGGGTAGCCCGGCCGTCGTGCCCGCGTTAAGGGCCACGGACACGGCGCCAGAGCTCTGGAGGGAACGAGCGAGCTGTGCGCTCAGCGCGCTCGTGAGGTGGGAATCGGTGTTGAGCCACTCAGCAGCTTCCTGCGCGGTGGTCTGGGAATTGGGCATGCCGGCGCTGTGCAGCACAAGCAGCGCGGCGTCACGCACGGCGTCGCTTGCCCAGGCGAGGTCGGTGGCGATCTTGGCGTCGCTGTCGCCGTCGACGACGTTGGCGCTAAAGATCTGGTAGGCGTCGTAGCTGCGCGCCACGGTACCGCTCACCGTGATGGAACCGGTCGAGGTCGGCGCGGCCTGCGCGGATGCGGGGAACACAACCGCGCAGATGCCGATCAGGAGGGCAAGCAGCGCAAACAAGATCGGGAAGGAGCAAACTTTCTTATTCACGACGCTCGCCTCCCTTCGCATTCGCCTTGCGACGAATGTGCATCCAGGCCGCAGCAGCGCAAAGCACCGCCGCGCCGGCAAGGTACGTCAGAGTGACGCCCGACATACCAGAAAGGGGCAAAGAGGTGGAGTAGGTGTTGGTGAAGGTTGGGGTGGACTCGGGCTTGGTAGTATCGGATCCATCGTTGTAATCCACGGGAGTCTGCCTGCCTTCGTCGATGGCATTACCGTCAGCATCCTTGATCTGGGTGTAGGTCACCTTCGTGGCAGTGATCGTGCCATCTTTCTGATCCGTCATCGTGACATCAAGCTTATAGACCGACCGATCGAACTTGTAATGCGAGAAAATTGAACTCTCATTCTTCTCGCGCACGTAGTACGTGAAGGTCTTGGAAGCGCCACGGCCCGTAGGATCACCGGCAGTGAAGGGTTTCTTCGTGATATCAGAGAGCGAGTACTTAATCCCCTCACCAGACGCATTTAAGAACGAAAGCGTCTGGGACTTGTCGCCATCGACCCGAGTCTTAACCGTCTGAGCGCTGTTGAAGTCCGGGTTATCCGCAAACTCGAGCGTAAACTCCTTCATCTCGCCACCCTTAACGACCTTAGTCGCCTTGGGAATCCAGGAGCCGGTAGATTCGTACGGAGTGTACACGTTGGTGAAGGTCTTTTTCCCATTGGAGCCAGGGACGGAATAATAGCCGTCAGAATCTGCCTGCACAGGACGCGGCTCGCTAGTTGAACCACCGGAGTGCTTGGTTACAGTCATGCCATTAATCGTGTAGTTATGAACTCTGAGATCTTTAGTCGAGTTCGGATCTTTCTGCGTCGGAACAGACATGAGCACAGTCGTGTGGTCCTCGGCCGTCACCACAATCTCGTACACGGCAGAGTCGTACGTGATGTTGTGATCATTGCCAGCATCTTCAACCAAGTAGTATGTAATCTCGTCAGCCGTACCGCTCGCTGCAAACTGCTCACCAAGGTCAAACGTGATGTTGCCGTTAGCGTCATTCTTGACACGCTCAACAAAGTTGCAGCCACCATCGTTGAATGTGCCATTTTTCCAAGAAGGCGCCGTCGCAGTAGCCGAATCCTTGCGATAAACCGCGAAGGAAAACTGATCTGGGGCGGGCGTTTCTTCTTTTCCGGTTTGCGTATTTTTCAACGCCTTGGTCGCCTTCAGCTTAAGGCTCGGGTAAACATACGTATCTGCTGGCTGACCCAAGTACAGGTCGCCGTTCGACATGATGCCGCCGCCATGGTTCCAGGAATAGTTGCCAGTGATGAAGGTTGTGGCAAGACCCTGCGCAGCCGTCGCAGCATCATCTCCGGCATTAACACCCGAAGACAAGCCGATACTATTCTTGACCTGAACACCACCATTAGCCGGAATACTAATCTTCTTTTCAAGTTCAATGCTTCCCGAAAACTTGGCGTCACCGCCACCAAGCATCTTGCCGATCACCGCTGCGATTGGATCGCTGTGTCCCGTTGCAGCAAGGAAGAAATCCGCATGGCCGTTCGTGCGAAATACATCTTTATTGTAGGCATCAATATCTTGGTTCTTGCCGTGACCGCCGCCAGAAAGATGGGGCGTACCGTTATTGCCCGCATTATTAGCTGAATCGTACGTCGTGTCATATTGCTTGCTCGCGTCAGCGGCTCTATTGCCAAAAATCGCCGTGCCGTCGGTGTTTGTCACCAAAGTCTTACCCGTCGGGCAAACCGCAACGCCACCACCATAGCCACCGGCCTCATTACTGCTTATATAGGAGTTATAGACAAATAGCCTACCCGCATTAGATGCAGTGTTTGAATCGCCCTGAACAAAGATGCCGCCGCCGCCCCAGTCGAAGCGAGACATGCAGTGATTGTTTGTGATGTAGACTATACTTTCTTTAGTGCCGTTACTTTCTTTAGGGCCGTTAATCATCGCGTCAACCTTCTGGCCCACTCGGATGCCGGCACCTTCAGATCGGTAGCTCACGTTAGAGGCAATAATTCCTCCCGTAATGTTGAGCCATGCCATATCCTTGCGAGAACCGTCTCGCCATTGATCGGTAACGTAAACGCCGCCACCGGCTTCTTTAGAATAATTGCCAGTAATCTGGCCACCGGAAATGGTGACATGGGTACCGTTCTTGGCAGCAAGCCCAGCGCCGCCATGGTCACCGTTGCCATCCGTGCCGCAGAATTTGGCATAGCAATTGTTCGTAATGTAACCGCCGGAAACAGTAACGCTGCCGCCTTCGGCCATGATGCCGCCACCAAATCCGTTCATGCCATCAAGCGTGCTATTACCGGAGATTACGCCGCCGGTCACCGTGACTGCAGACCCATTGGCATATACACCGCCGCCACTAGGAGCGCGGTTGCCGGCAATTACGCCGTTAGAAATGCTAAGAGTCGAATTTTCGACAGATATTCCTGCGCCGGCAGCACCGTCCGGACAATAACCTCCGCAAACATAACCGCCCTTCATATTGACGGTCGAGCCGCTCCCCGCGTACACCAGGTTTCGGACACTGCTGTCTTTCTTTTGCGTGAGCACGCCGCTCTCAAGACTGAAATGACCGCCGTCATGGATGTTGATGAGCTTCAGTCCTCTTGAACCGTCGCAAGCCACAATGGCGCCTTTACCTTTAATATCGCCTTTACCTTTAATATCAACACCATGCTCTACAAGCGACTCGGTTGTGCCCGTTCCTTCTGGGGACGATTCGGTCACATAGTAGGAAAGGTAAGTCGGAATGCCATCGTTGTCGTAAGACAGTTTGGCTTCCTTGCCATAATTGGCGCGAGTTAATTTCTGTCCCTGATCATTTAGCTGCTGGCCGTTACTGACCTTTTCCTCCGTCTGCACAGAATCCTTAATTGTAAGTGTCGCGCCGTTGGCAACATCGAATAATGAATTGCTATTACTCAAGTGCTTAAGCTTGTGACCGTTTAAATCCAAGATGATATTGACGACGGGGTGCTCGTTGTTTTGTACGAGCCCTACCTCATCGTTGTACTCAATATCGGCAACAAGCTTAAAAGTGGCGGCACCATTTTCATTGCGAAGGCTCTCGTCCTGAAGCTTTGAAGCCAACTCTTCCCCACTATGAATATCGTATTTAGTTTCGTCATCTGCAACGGGAGCGATGCTATCTCCATCATCCGCTTCATCACCAGAAGGCTGCGCGGCGCCCTTGGCTTCCGCGCCATCGGCAGACGGGTCCGTCGTAGCGGCGTCTTCGCCCTGGCTATGCTCGGTGTCATCACCATTCTGGTTTTCGGTACCCTTATCTGCGGTGCTGTCTGCACCGGCCTCCTCGTCCAAAGCGCCTTCGCCCGCAACGGATTCCTCGGCAGAAACCGTCTGGGCATCGTTGGCAATGGCCTGCGAGATCGGAGGCATGACGAGCGACAGCACCAGGCTCAAAACAGATGCTCCGCACAAAACGCCTGCCAGTACACGGCGCGTCGCTTTTTTACTCTGCTTAGATTTGTCTGAATTTGCTTTCATCGATGTCTCCTCCCCAAGAGACCGCGATCTTGCTCTTTCACTATCAAACGTATCTGCGCAATCTGAAATTGCGCACGTTTAGTGTACATATTGTAACGATTGTTTAGGCATCCTTGATTATCAACTTCATCCGAACACTTCCCACATTCATCCGCACATGTGCGGATGAATGTGGGAACCCGATACCCTGAGGGCCGGACCGGCCGGCCCCGGGAGATCGGAGGACGGCATGTCCGGAAAGAAGAATAGGGGCTCCGCGAGGGCGGTCCCGAGGGCCTACGGAAGGCTCACGAGGCACGAGCGGGACACGGTCCAGAGGATGCTGGAGCGCGGGGCCTCGTGCAGGGAGATCGCGAGGGAGCTGGGCAGGTCGCCCTCGACGGTGAGCGCCGAGGTGGCGTCGCACAGGTTCGTGACGGCGCCGAAGTCCAGGCGCGGCGAGCGCGTGGACGCCTCCGCCGACCTGTCGGCGGCCTGCCCGCGCCTGGCCGCGTGGCCGCGATGCTGCAACGGCTGCGGCCGGTACCGCGCGATCGGCTGCAAGCGCCGCCCCCACGTCTTCTACGAGGCCCGGGCCGCGCAGCTGTGCGCCGACTCGGTCCTCGTCTCGTCCAGGCGCGGGATAGACGCCGACGAGCCCGCCGCGGCGGCCAGGCTGGAGGCGATAAGGGACTGCCTGCGCCGGGGGCTCTCGCCCGAGCAGATGGCGGCGCGCAACGGCGGCCCGGTGGACCTGTCGCCGTCGACCATCTACCGCTGGGTCTCGGCGGGCTACGACGGCATGACCAACATGGAGCTCAGGCGCAAGGTCGGCTACAGGCCGAGGAAGAGCGCCGCCGGCCGGGCGGCCACGCGCCACTCCGCCCGCAGGTCGCATGCCGCGTTCCTCGCCCTCGGGGAGGACGCGTGCGCCGCGGCCTGGGAGATGGACACGGTCGAGGGCGCGCGGGAGGACTCCGCCTGCCTGCTCACGCTGCTGCACCGCCCCAGCAGGCTCCAGCTCGCGCTGCCGCTGGAGGAGAAGACCGCCGGGTGCGTCGCGGACGCCCTGGGCGATATCAGGGAGGTCCTCGGCGCCGACGGCATGGGCAGGGTCTTCCGCGCCGTGCTCACCGACAACGGCGCCGAGTTCTCCGACGAGGCGGCGATCGCGGCGCTGCTCGGCGAGGGGCCGGGCGAGACGAGGCTGTTCTACTGCGACCCCGGGCGAAGCGACCAGAAGGGCGCCTGCGAGCGCAACCACGTCGAGATAAGGAAGCTGCTGCCCAAGGGCGCCGGAATCAGGTTCGACCGGCTCTCCCCGGCCGACCTGGCGCTGGCCATGTCGCACGTGAACTCCGAGCCCCGCGGCGCGCTCGGCTTCACGACGCCCGCCCGCGCCTTCAGGGCGATGCTCGGGGACGACGCGGCGGCGCTGCTGGACGCCTACGGCGTGGAGGACGTGCCGCTCGGCGAGCTCGACCTGACGCCGGGACTGATAGGGCGGGCGCGCGCAGAGAGGGGCGATGCCCCGCTGTCCTAGCCTGAAGGAAAAAACGGAATAGACGGACCGGCCGTCCGGCTGAGTCTGGGAAGAGGTGCCGGGCGGAGGGCGGAGCATGGCCACCGGACCCATCGAAACACATCTCCACCGTTCCTTCAACTGGGAAAACGGCGCCCCCGGACCCCAGGAGGGGCCGCGGGGGCGTTCAGCTAACTGCGGGAATGGCCTATTTGCTCAATGTGTTCGGCTGAGATCGGAAATCAACCATTGTTTAGGCATCTGAGCAACAATACCGACATTTTTGTAGCGGATTCTCAATTCTCTTGACATTTGCTCAGATTTACCTTCGTTTATTCGCTATCTATTTTTTGTTTCTACTGGTAATTTAGTTGCACATCATTTTTTAATGGCATCAGAATTATTTGCACAAATTTTTGCTCAAGAGCAAACATCCCGCTCACGGTCGAAAATCGACCGTGAACAGTAGGTCATCAACCGGAAGGAATATCCTACCAAACTGGTGAGAATATCTTAACCCATCGGCAGTTAGAAGCGTGATGTTCAGGCAACGTTATTTGCATTTTCACGCAGATTTTAGGTATCAATTCGCCCAAATCGCCTGAGCGTTTAATTGCAATCAAGCGGCCACCGCAAAGGAGCCTGTCCCCTTTGCGGTGGTTCTCCCCCGGCGCTATAGCAGATGTTCCTCGATAAAGATTGCGATGCCGTCTTCGTCGTTGCTCGCGGTTACAAAGTCGGCGGCGGCGCGGGTGGCATCGCTGCCGTTCGCCATGGCCACACCCACGCCGGCGTCGGCCACCATGCAGGTGTCGTTATCGGCATCGCCAAACACGCAGATGTTCTGGAGCTCCATGTCGTTGAGCTCCGCCATGCGCACAAGGCCGCGCGTCTTGGACACGCGCGGATCCATGAACTCGTAGAGTCGCTGCGTGGTTTGCAGAGCAGCCGCCTTAACGGTGTCGTCGGCGAACGTCGACGCTCGCTCGATGACCTGCGGCATCACCTCGGGCGCCATGGTAAACATCACCTTGGTCTGCGGCTCGCGCAAAAACTCGGCAAAGTCGACCACCTTGTAGGGCACGCCGTCGACACGCGACAGGTGCTCGACGCATGCATTGCTCTCGGGCACATAGAGCACGCCGTCCCGAGGGCAAACGGGCGTTGCCGGCAGGTCTGCCATGTGCTCGCAGATGCGCGCGATGGTCTCGCCCGGCAGCGGGTAGCTCAGCTCGTTGATGCCGTGTGCACGGTCGATGACCTCGGCGCCGCCGCAGCCCACGAGCACGTCCACCAGGCCTTCGATACCCCAGAGCTCGTACATGGCCTCGGTCGCCTGGGCGTCGCGCCCGGTGCACAGGCCAAAGAGCACGCCGCGCTCGCGCAGGGCGTGGATCGCCGCCACGGTGCGCGGGGACACCGTGTGCTGGCTCGTGAGCAGCGTGCCGTCGATATCGCAGAACACGGCTTTGATGTGGCTGAAGGTGGTGTCCATGGGGGGCCTTTCTGGGTTGTGCGGCGGTGTGGGGTGTATTCGTAAACGGCGTACATGGTATACCAAGGCGCAGGCCGTTGGGACCCGATCGCCACAAAGGTGCCCGCCCCCCTGTGGTGGCCGAACCCGTAGGGTGGCCTGGCCCGGGGCGCAAAGCATCGCAACATTCGACGTTTTTCGGCAAAATCGCGATTTTCATCGAATGTTGTGATGGTTTTTACTGCAAAGCAAAATCCACCACAAAGGTGCCTGGCCCCTTTGTGGTGGAAGTGACGTTTGCCCAGATAAAACCTGCCGAAATAAACCTGTCCCTTTTTGGCAGGTTTTAGGCCAGATGGTCCTGAATCAGATCGCAGATGGCTCGGGCGTCGTTGATGTTGATGGCTCGGGTCGCGAAGCCGGCGTCGAAGGCCTGGCGTGCCAGGGCCTCGTTGCAGGCAAGGGCCAGCGTGTGACCGTCGACCAGGTCGAGCGAGCTCTTGCCGCGCAGACGGTCGACACCGGAGCGCGCGACCACAATGTTGTCGAAGCCCTCGGTCTTGTAGCCCTCGATGATCACCACGTCGACATCGTTGTAACGCGACAGCAGCTCGCGCGCGGGCATCTCGTCCTCCTCGCGCGTGTCGGCGTACTCCGCCCAGCGCGTGGCGCAGATGAGGCCCACGTGCTTGGATCCGGCCTGGTGATGGCGCCACGTATCCTTAGCGGGCACATCGATATCAAAGCCGTGGTGCCCGTGATGCTTGAGCGAGCCCACGCGCAGGCCGCGGCGGGTGAGCTCGGCGATAACCTTCTCGACGAGTGTGGTCTTGCCCGAGTTTTGGTAGCCGATAAACGCGATCGCGGGGACGGCCGGTGTCGGAGCTGCGGGCGCGACGGCGACGGGTGCGCTTGCGGGCGCGGCACCGTCAGCGGCCACGGCCTCAACAGCAGCGGCCTGACGCTCTGCGCGGTCCCACACGCCCGAGCGGCCGCCCTCCTTGTGCAGCAGGCGCACGTCGACAATCTCCATGCCGCGATCGACCGCCTTGCACATGTCATAGATGGTCAGACACGCGGCACTCGCGCCGGTCAACGCCTCCATCTCAATACCCGTCTTGCCAGTCACGCCGGCCGTAACCAGTACGTGAAAGCCAACCTGCCCGTCCGCGCGCGCCGGCGCCCAGCCCTCGGGCACGTCCTCGGCCGGCGTCCCCGCCGGAGCGATGGGCGCAATGTCGCACTTGCTCTTGGTAATGAGCAGCGGATGGCACATGGGGATGATGTCGCTCGTGCGCTTGATGGCCATGATGCCCGCCACGCGCGCGCAGGCGAGCACATCGCCCTTTTTGGCGCGGTCCTGCAGCACCATGGCCTGTGTCTCGGGATGCATGAGGATAGTGCCCTCGGCGATGGCGATGCGATGGGTCTCGGCCTTGTCGGACACGTCGACCATGCGCACCTCGCCCTTGGCGTCCACATGCGTCAGCTCGTCGCGACGGGCGTCGCGGGCGGGCTCGGTGGCAGCACTGGCAGTCGGCTGTGCGGACGCGTCGGCGTTACCAGCATTCGCCGCAGCCGTGCCTTTGTGGGCAGACATCGCGGCCCTGCGAGCGGCCTTGGTGGCATCGGCGTACCTGCTCTTGGCCATATGATCATCCTCCGATTTGGGACATAAATCGTTGCGTGCCCTCAATTATCGCGTGTTCCTGCGGTTTGTGGGCCACGGCATCGCGCCAAATCGAAAGTACCTGCATATCATCACCACGGCGCAGGGCGTCGCGCACCGAATACTCGGCATCACTGAACAGGCACGGACGCACGTTGCCATCGGCCGTCAGGCGCAGACGGTTGCAATTCGCACAAAAATGGTTGGACATGGCGCTAATGAAACCGACCGTTCCCGTCGCGCCAGGAAAGTGCCAATAGCGCGCAGGGCCCGCGCCGGCAGGAGCGTCGTTGATGCCGAGCGGCTCGAGCTCGCCCAGCCCCGCCGCGGCTGCCCCGGCATTGATGCGCGCCCGCAGCTCGTCACTCGGCACGGTGTCGCTCGCGTCCCACAGCTCGGGATTGAGCGCGGGCGCGTGAGGGTCCACAGCGCAATGCGAGCTCGTGTGCTCGTCGCCGATGGGCATGTATTCGATAAAGCGCAGGTGGATGGGGCGGTCAAGCGTGAGCCGCGCGAGGGCCGCCACATCCTGGTTGAGCCGGCGCACAACAACGCAGTTGACCTTAACGGGCTCAAAGCCCCAAGCCAGTGCCGCGTCGATGCCGGCCATTGTCTGCTCGAGTCGGCCCAGACGCGTGATCTTTCCAAAGAGCGTAGGGTCGAGTGTGTCGAGCGAAATGTTGACGCGGTTAAGCCCGGCATCTTTGAGCTGCGGCGCCAGCTCGGGCAGCAGGGCGCCGTTGGTGGTGAGCGAGATGTCCTCGATCTGCGGAATCGCGCGGATGTCACGAATGAGCGGGATGATACGGCGGCTGACCAGCGGCTCGCCGCCCGTCAGGCGCACGCGGCGAATGCCCTCCCCCGCTACCAAGCGCACAAAGCGGGCGATTTCCTCGACGCTGAGCAGCTCGTCATGCGCGCGGGGCGCCACGCCATCGGCCGGCATGCAGTAAATGCAGCGGAAATTGCACTTGTCGGTAACGGCAATGCGCAGGTAGTTAATGTCGCGGCCAAAGCCGTCATGTTGCACGTGCCCGTCCACGCGGCCCTCCCCTCACGCGGCGTTTTATTCTTCGGAAAACATAATACCCCACGGGAGAATCATGCCGACACCCGTACGACAGGACAGGTCGCTTCGAGCAAGACCGGCTTCCCAAGCCCATCCTCAGCACAGACCATCACAACATTCGTTGCTTTTCCCGTTTTTGGCAAAAAACGTCGAATGTTGTGATGGTTTGCCTGCCCACGGTAGGTAGCGCGCAGAGATGTGGTGTAAGAGGCGGGGCATGCCCCGCCTCCGCCCTTTCTTGAAAGGGAGGGGACACCGCCTAGAATTCGTCGTTGGAGTAATGAAGGTGACGAATGGAAGGAAAGGCGATGCCCCAAGAAGAGAGTGTACTGCGCCTCGGCCGCGACGAGGCCCTCGAGGCGGCGAGGCTTTGGCAGGAGTGCGGCGACGCGCGCGAGTTCGCGTGCAGGGTGCTGGGCAGCGTGATGAACGCGCTGATGGACTCCGAGGCCCAGCAGATGTGCGGCGCGAGCCGCAACGAGCGCAGCGACGGCAGGGAGAACAGCCGCAACGGCTACCGCCCCAGGTCGCTCAAGACCGCCGTGGGCGACGTGGAGCTCGAGATACCCAAGCTCAGGCACGGCACCTACTACCCCGAGGGCATGCTCGCGCGATGGTCGCGCGTCGACACCTCGGTGGCCGCCATCGTGCAGGAGATGTACGTATGCGGCGTGTCCACCCGCAAGGTCGAGCGCGTGGCGTCCAAGCTGGGCATATCCTCGCTGTCGAGCTCGGAGGTCTCGAGCCTCTGCTCCGACCTCGACGCCGAGGTGGCGGAGTTCCGCCGCCGCGACCTGTCGGGCACGCCGTGCTGCTACCTGTGGCTCGACGCCACCTACATGAGCTGCAGGGTCGGCTCGTCGGTCGTCTCGCAGGGCGTCGTGACCGCGATCGGGCTGGGCGCCGACGGGCGCAAGCACTTCCTGGGCTGCGACGTGGTCGACACCGAGAGCGAGGACTCCTGGGCGGCATTCCTCGGCGGGCTGCGCGAGCGCGGGCTGGCCGGCGTTCGCCTCGTGGTCTCCGACAGCCACGCCGGGCTCGTGGCCGCCGTCTCGCGCCTGTTCCAGGGCTGCGCCTGGCAGCGCTGCGTGACGCACCTGCAGCGCAACCTCCAGAGCGCCTGCTCGGGCAGGCCCGAGGACTCCAAGGCGGCCGTCAGGGACCTCGTGCACGCCGCGGTCTACCAGGACGACCCCGACCTCGCGCGCTGCGTGTGGGCCGAGGCGGCGCCCTGGGTGGCGTCGGTGTCCGCCAGGGCCGGCGAGGTCTTCGAGCAGGCCGAGGACTCCGCGCTGGCGTTCACGGCCTTCCCCAGGGCGCACTGGGCCAAGCTCCGCACCAACAACGTCCAGGAGCGCGCCAACCGCGAGATCAAGCGCCGCTACAGGGTCGTGCAGTCCTTCCCCTCGAGGGAGTCGATGCTGCGCCTGACGTGCGCGAGCCTCATGGAGACCGAGGGACAGTGGTCCCAGCAGCGCGTGTTCTCCGAGGCCTCGGCCGCCGAGGGCTTCGCCGAGCCCGCGGACAGGCCGGCCCCGACAGAGGGGAGGCGCCGCGCGCTCGGGCGGCGCGCCAGGGAGATAGTGGACGAGATAGTCGAGAGGCGCGGTCTCAAGAAGGAGTAATATCGGGACTTGCAGCGACGGACCTCAGGACGCTCTTACACCACGTCTGCGCGCGCCACCCCACGGCACCCCGTAGAAAGACCAAAGCGCCCCTAGAGGCCGCCGTCCCAGTGGCGAATCACGAATTCTCGAAGGTCGTTCTGCCGCTTTTGGAACGCTTCGCTTCGGTCGCACTTGAGGCCCATAGCGAGCGCAATGGCGTTCATCGCCCGGTGCAATTGCAGCTGATGGGCAAACTGAGTCCCGGTGAGGACGATCATCCTAAAGTCCAGCGCGCTCAGTACGGTCATACGCTCCGCATCCGACGCGCTGCGCTGTTTATCAAGATGGTCCGAGCCGTTGTATTCAATCCCCGTACCGCTCGCAGGCGCATATACGTCAATCTCGAAATACCCGGCCTTTGCGAGACACTTGAACTCGTTGGGAACATCGACCCTATGGTTGAGCTCGATTTTGGCGTATCCCAGCCCGCCCTGGAAACGTTTTGCTACGACCATGATTGCGGTGGCCGTCTCCATGGGCGACCGCGCGCCATCGTGCACGCGCTTGAGCACGGCGGCCGCGCGTATAGCCCCCTGACGAGATCGGTTCTCATTGCAATAGGCAATCAAGTCGGCAACGGTATACCTCTGCCCCATCTCGATATAATCGCCTGTCGACAGATGATTCAAATGGTATCGGGCGCAGATTTCGTAGCCATATTCCAGCTGCTCGGGCTCACTCATCCACGAACCCGCCTGGACAAAGCACATGGCCTCATCAACCACCAGAAGGCCCTCTGCCACCTCGATAAGATGGCCTGGAGGTACCGGCGCCCCAAACACGTGGCACCTAAATCCAGCCGGCGTCGAGCGCTCAAAATCGAAGTTGACGAGCGTGTCGATATGATCGAGCTCTTCTCGTGGAATACCAAGCGAAACCAGATAGTCGGTAACGATTCCAACTGCCGTTGAAGCCCTCAGCCCCTTGGCATCGAGCCCCAATTTGGGCAGGTCCGCAATCGGCTCCGCCTCGCTAGCAAGCGAGTCCTCATCGTATAGGCTGCTTGCTCGCGAGAGCGGCTCGGACGGGCGCGCCACGTTGTGGTACAGCCAGGCAGTCTTATGGGACAGGACGATCGGCAGGTCCATGAGCCCTCCAATGGAGTCAGATAACCAACCTTATTCCCCTGCCCACGGGTCCGCACACCTTCGTGCGCAAGAAAGCGATTCCACCCGATCGAGTGGTAGAAAAACCATCACAACATTCGATGCTTTTCCCGTTTTTGGCAAAAAACTTCGAATGTTGTGATGGTTTGAGGCGAGGTGAGGAGCATAGAGGGGCCAAAGCATCGTGCTCGAACGGGTTAATCCAACTCTTTTAAGCCATGCGCCAGCTGCCAGTACTCACCGTGCTGGGCGAGCAGCTCTTCGTGCGTGCCGCGCTCGATGATGCGGCCGTGTTCGAGGACCATGATGGCGTCGGCGTCGCGGACGGTGGACAGGCGGTGCGCGATCATAAACGTGGTGCGGCCACGCATGATGCGGTCCATGCCGCGCTCGATGAGCTTTTCGGTGCGCGTGTCGATAGAGCTCGTGGCCTCGTCCAGGATGAGCACCGGCGGGTCGGCGACGGCCACGCGCGCGATGGCGAGCAGCTGACGCTGACCCTGCGACAGGTTGGCACCGTCCGCGGTCACGAGCGTGTCATAGCCCTGCGGCAGGCGGCGGATAAACGAGTCGGCGCAGGCGGCCTCGGCAGCGGCGCGCACCTCCTCGTCGGTCGCGTCGAGCTTGCCAAAGCGGATGTTCTGCGCAATGGTGCCGCTAAACAGGTGCGTGTCCTGCAGCACAATGCCGAGCGATCCGCGCAGGCTGGCCTTGGCAATGTGCTTGACGTCAATGCCGTCGTACGTGATCTCGCCGTCATCGACCTCGTAGAAGCGGTTGATGAGGTTGGTGATGGTCGTCTTACCTGCGCCTGTGGAGCCCACAAAGGCGATCTTTTGGCCCGGCTTGGCAAACAGGTTGAGATCCGTGAGCACACGGGTGCCTGGCACGTAGGAAAAGTCCACGGCATGGAAGCGCACGTCGCCGGCAAGTGGGACCAAGCCGCACGTGAGCTCGGTGCCGTCGGCAGCCACCGCACGGCCCGACTCATCAACGGCAGCCACATCATGCAGGTGCCCGTACGCGCCCACGCCCTGGCCCTCGGGAATCTTCCACGCCCACGCGGCGTCGCCCGTCTGCACCAGCTCCACGCAGCCCTCGTCCACCTCGGGCTTAAGGTCCATAGCCGCAAACAGGCGCTCGGCACCGGCCAACGCGTTGAGCAAGAAGTTGCCGAGCTGCGTAAACTGGTTGATGGGCATGGCAGCCTGACGCACAAAGACCAGGTAGCTTGCGAGCGCACCTACGTCGGCGAGTCCCTTGATGCAGAGCATGCCGCCCGCCACGGCAACGATGGCATAATTGACGTAGCCAATCACGACGGTCATGGGCACCATGGAGTTGGCATAGCTCACGGCGGCGGTGCCGGTGCGGCGCAGTTCTTGGTTGCGCACGTCAAAACCAGCCACGTTGGCCTGTTCGTGATTAAAGACCTTGATGACCTTTTGGCCCGAGACCATCTCTTCGATATATCCGTCCAGGTCGCCAAGCGATGCCTGCTGGGCGGCAAAGAAACGCTTAGAACGCGCGCCCGAGTAGCGCGCATACAGCACAATGGCCGCATCGCACACGAGCGTGATAATCGTGAGCTGCCAGTTAAGGATGATGAGCATAGCCGTAGTGCCCACAACCTGAATGGCGGCCTGAATCACGTTGGCAAAGCTGTTGTTGAGCGCCTCGGAGACGGTGTCGACGTCGTTGGTGAAAAAGCTCATGATGTCGCCCGAGCGCGTACTGTCGAAATAGCTGAGCGGCAGCGTCTGAATGTGCGCGAACAGGTCGCGACGGATGTCGGACACCACGCGTTGGGCCGCGCGCACCATGATCTGCGAGTAGCCTAGGGCCGAGAGCACGCCCGCGGCGTAGATGATCGCCGTTACGATGACCTGCTTGGCGAGCAGCTCCTCACCGCCCGTGGCCAGGCCGTTGACGATGGGGCGCACCATGTAGGTGCCGGCGAGGCTCGCGATGGCCGCGACGGAGGCAAGCATACCCACCGCCAGCAGCGAGAACTTGGCATGGCCCATGTAAGAGAGCAAACGGCGCACAGTGCGCTTGAGGTCGGCCGGGCGCGCTTGGGCTGCGGTCTTAGGCATGGCGCTCGCCCCCTTCCAAGGGTAATCTGCTGGGGACGGAGGAAAACGGATTATTCGCGCAGCCATCGTCGCTGCCGTCGCCGGCGTCTACGTTCCCCGCAAACTCCATCTGCGAGGCGTAAATCTCCTGGTAGATGTTGTCGCCCGCTAGCAGTTCCTCGTGCGTGCCCACGCCGTGGACACGACCGTCGTCCAGCACCACAATGCGATCGGCATCCATAACGCTCGCGATGCGCTGGGCGATGATGAGCACGGTCGTATCGGGGATCCGAGCGATGTGCTCGCGAATCTTAGCGTCGGTCGCCATATCGACCGCGCTGGTGGAGTCATCAAAAATGAGCACGCGCGGATGCTTGAGCAGCGTGCGCGCGATGCACAGACGTTGCTTCTGACCACCCGAGACACCGGCGCCGCCTTGGCCCAACTCGCCGTCCAGCCCGCCGATGCGATCAAGGAACTCGTCCACGCACGCTGCGCGGCAAGCCGCGAGGAGCTCATCGTCCGACGCCTGCGGATTGCCCCACTGCAGGTTCTCGCGCACGGTGCCCGCGAACAACACGTTCTTTTGCAGCACAATGCCCACGGCGTCCCGCAAGGCGACCAGGTCGTAGTCGCGCACGTCGTGTCCGCCCACAAGTACGACGCCCTCGGTGGCGTCGTACAGACGCGCAATCAGCTGCACAAGCGAGCTCTTACCCGAGCCCGTGCCGCCGAGGATGCCCACCGTCGAGCCGCTCTCGACGCGAAGGTCGATATGCTCGAGCACATCCTCGGCTGCATCCGCGCGGTATTTAAAGGAAACGTCGCGAAACTCGACACTGCCGTCCGCTGGCGCCGCAGTCGCGAGGTCTCCCGCAGGGTTGGCGATAAAGGGCTCCTCATCGAGCACCCCTGCGATACGGCCCACACTCGTGAGAGCGCGCGTGAGCAGCAAAAACACGTTGGAAATCATCATGAGCGAGTTCATGATCAGCAGCACGTAGCTCATAAAGCCCGTGAGAGAGCCCACGCCCAGCTTGCCGGCGAGAATCATGCGGCCGCCAATCCACAGGATGGAGAGCGCAGCCACGTACATCGACAGCTGAAACACCGGCAGGTTGAGCACGGCGGTGCCGAAGGTCTTGGTCGCCGTGCCGGCGAGCTCGGTATTGACGGTGTCAAACTTGTCGCACTCGTGCTCGGCGCGCACGTAAGCCTTCACTGCGCGCACGGCGGTAAGGTCCTCTTGCACCACGCCGTTAAGGTGGTCCATCGAGGTCTGGAGTTGGCGGTAGAGCGGACTGACGCGATAGGTGATGACACCCAGCACGATTGCCAGCACGGGCAAGATGATCGCAAAGACGGTGGCGAGCGGGCGCGACAGCATCAGCGCGTAGATAAGGCCGACGATAAGCGTCACCGGGCCGCGCACCGTAGGGCGAAAGCCGTTGCTCACAGCATTTTGGATAACGGTGATGTCCGTGGTCATGCGAGTGACGAGCGAGCTGGCGTCGTAGTTGTCCAGGTTACCAAAAGCGAGCGTCTGAATCTTTTTGTACTCGGCCTCGCGCAGGTTAGCGCCTAGGCCCGAGGCAACGCGGGCGGACGTGTGTGCATAACCCAAGCCCAGTACCAGCGAAAGCGCAGCGCACACCAACATGTACGCGCCCTGCAGCAGCATGTAGTTGATATCACCCGCAGGCACGCCCACATCGATGATGTTGGCCATGATGACCGGGATAAACAGCTCGAGCACCGTCTCGACCGACACAAAGAACACGCCGAGAATGGCATCGCGACGGTATGCCCCTAGATAAGAAAACAGTATTTTGAGATTGCGCACGCAGGTTCAACCCCCATCAAACGTTGTTCGCAAACGCACGTATTATTGCGCGCCGAATAATGGTGTCAAGTATTCCGAAATCGTTTTCTGCAAGGTTAACGCCGGCGGCGAGTTCTCGTGACGTGTGTCCATATTCACTCGGAATAATGGTGCGCGTGACTTTTTTCGCCCGGCACCCAACACAAACCTTGACTCTACAATCGTTGTAGGGTTTTCACTACACTGGTACATAAACAAACCCAGCCAGAAAGTGCCCCCGCTCATGGAACACGACCTCACACGCGGCAATGTCCTTAAGACCATCGCGGTCTTTGCCCTGCCCTATATGCTCTCGTACTTTTTGCAGATGCTCTACGGCATGGCCGACCTGTATATGATGGGGCAGTTTAGCGGCGCCGCCGGCATCACCGCTGTGGGCAATGGCGCGCAGACGCTCTATATCATTACCGTGACGCTCGTGGGCCTGGCCATGGGAACGACGGTCATCGTCGGCCACGCCGTGGGCTCGCGCCGCTTCGACCGCGCCGAGACCGCCATCGGCAATACCATCACGCTGTTTATGGGCGTCTCGGTAGTACTGGCCGTCATCTTGTTTGCACTTTGCCCGCAGGTTGTGGCGCTCATTGGCACGCCGCCCGAGGCGGTCGAAGGCACCGCCGCCTACCTGCGTATCTGCTTTGTCGGCATTCCGTTTATCGCCGCATACAACATTCTCTCGGCCATCTTTCGCGGGCTGGGCGATTCGCGCTCGCCTATGTACGTGATTGGCGTGGCATGCATCATCAACATCGCGCTCGACTTTCTATTTATCGGCCACATGGGGCTCGGCCCCGTGGGCGCGGCGCTCGGCACAGTGACCGCCCAGACGGCCAGCGTTGCCCTCGCGCTCGTGTGGCTCAAGAGCCGCCGCACGAACATCCACGTTAAGCGCAGCGACCTGCGCCCCCAGCCCGAGGTGCTCGGCAGCATTCTTAAGATCGGCGTGCCTGTGGCTGTACAGGACGGCTGCATCCAGGTGGCGTTTATGTTTATCACCGTCATCGCCAACCACCGAGGGCTCGTCGACGCCGCCGCCGTAGGCCTGGTCGAGAAGATGATCAGCTTTTTGTTCATTGTTCCGAGTTCCATGGGCGCCACCGTCAGCGCGCTCACGGCGCAAAACGCCGGTGCAGGAAAGGGCGGTCGTGCGCGTCAGGTACTCAAGGATGCCATGACGATCTCGGTGGTGTACGGCTGTCTGATCACGATGCTGATGTGGCTGGTGGCGCCGGCGTTTATCGGCTTTTTTGCCAAGGACCCCGCGGTGGTCGCGGCCGGTACCGGCTATATGCACAGTTATATTTTCGACGCAATCTTTGCCGGCATCCACATTTGCTTTAGCGGCTTTTTCGCTGCATACGGCAAGAGCTACATCGGCTTTGCGCACAACGTGCTGGCCGTGGCGCTCATTCGCGTACCCGGCGCGTGGCTGCTGTCGAACGCCTATTCCGACACGCTGTTTCCCATGGGCATCGCTTCGCCGTGCGGATCGATTTTGTCGGCAGTCATCTGTGTTGTCGCGTTTACCGTGCTTAACCGGCGCGGAGCTTTTGACAAGTTGGTAGCGTAGCGGATCGTTTGTGTCATACGACGGCCGCGCCGCACGACCTCGGCGCCCCTTCCCCGCCCATTGAAAGGAGCGGTCCTGTGACCGACATGCCAACCGAACATACCGAGGGCCTGCTCCGCATTGGTGAGGTGGCACGCCTGTTTAACCTGAGCGTAGGCACGCTACGTCATTACGAGCAGATGGGCTTGCTGGACCCGGCGCACATCGATCCGGCGAGTGGGTACCGCTACTACGGATCGCGGCAGCTCTCCACTCTCAACACCATCAGCCGCCTGCGTGTTCTCGACTTACCGCTCGCGCAAATCCGCGAGTTTGTGACCACGCGCGACGTGAACCTTATGCAGCGGCAGCTGGCTCAGCAGCAAAAGCTCATCGAGCGCAAGCGACGTGAGCTAGAGCGTGTGTCGCGCAAAATCGATAACCGGCTTGCCCTGCTGCACAATGCCTTGAACATCGAGCTCGATACCATTTGCACAATCGATGCGCCCGAGCTTCGCTGCGCCGTGTTGCGCGAACGCGTCAACCCTACCGACGCCTATGCGCTGGAGTGGCAGATCCGTCAACTGCAGAAGGGCCAGCACGAGACCTTTGTCTTTCTGGGCAACTTGGGCGTTGGGATTAGCGCCGAGCGCCTCGCCGCCGGCGACTTTGATGGCTACGACGAGGTCTTTCTACTACTCGATGACACCGATGATTACGTGGGCGACGTCGAGACGCGATCCACCGCGCGCTGCCTGGCCATAAGCTTTCGCGGCGCGCACGGGCAAGCGGGCCCGCGCTATAAGCAGCTGCTCGGCTATATGCGCAAACATAACCTGATACCCGCCGGTCCATCGCGCGAGATTGCCCTGATCGACGACATCATTAGCGATGATCCGGCAACCTACGTGACGCAGATCACGGTGCCGGTTGCCCCGTCCAAATAAGATCCGCCCGGAAGGCATCGTGCTTCCGGGCGGTTCTTCAATTTGGTTATCGATGCGCTAAGCCTGGGGCACCTCACCGGTCGCAAGGATCTGCTCGAGCGCGTCCTCGTCCAGCACGGGTACGCCCAGCTGCTCGGCCTTGGTGAGTTTGGAGCCCGCTTTGGGGCCGACGACCAGATAGCTCGTCTTCTTTGACACACTGCCCGAAACCTTGGCGCCGAGCACCTTGAGCGCCGCGCCCGCCTCGTCGCGGGTGCGGTTGACGAGCGTGCCTGTCAGCACGAAGGTCAGACCCGCGAGTGGCTGTGCGTCGGCGAGCTCGCCCGCCACGCCAGCGTCAGCTGCGGCTTGCGCGTGCGCAGCGCCCAAGTCGACCTCGAGCGAAAGGCCCGCCTGGCGCAGACGTTCCAGCACTGCAAGGTTCTCGGGCACGGCCAGGAACTGCTTGACGCTCGCCGCAATCTTGGGGCCGATGCCCTCGCACTCGGCGATGTCCTCTTCACTCGCCAAGATGAGCTTGTCAATCGACAGGAATCGCTCGGCGATGACCTCGCCCACGCTCTTGCCCACGTGGCGGATGCCCAGGGCAAATAGCACGCGACCGAGCGGCTGGCTCTTGGACTTGTTGAGCTCGGCGATGATTTTCTCGGCCGTCTTGAGGCCTACCGGAATGGGGTCGCCCTTCTTGACGCCCTTTTTGCTGTTAGAGCTGGCGTACACGCGGCCCGTGTCCAGGCCTGCGATGTCGTCGACCGTGAGCTGATAGAAGTCCGCGACGTCGTGAATCAGCCCGGCGGCGATCATCTTGTCGACGATCTCGTCGCCCAGGCCGTCGACGTCCATGCAGCCGCGGCTCACCCAGTGGAGCAGGCGCTCCTTGAGCTGCGCGGGGCAGTCGATGGAGACACAGCGGTAAGCGACCTCGCCATCCTCGTGAACCACGGGGCTGCCGCACACGGGGCAGACCTCGGGCATGTGCCAGTCGACCGAATCAGCCGGGCGCTTGTCGAGCACCGGACCCACGACCTCGGGGATTACGTCGCCCGCCTTGTGCACGATAATAGTGTCGCCCTCGCGCACGTTTTTGCGACGGATCTCGTCGATGTTGTGCAGCGTGGCGCGCGCGATGGTGGAGCCGGCAACCGTCACCGGATCGAACTCGGCAACCGGCGTGAGCACACCGGTGCGACCCACCTGGATGCGAATCTCGCGCAGGACGGTCTGCTTTTCCTCGGGCGGAAACTTAAAGGCAATGGCCCAGCGCGGTGCGCGGGCGGTAAAGCCCAGGTCGAGCTGCTGCTGAAAGCTGTCGACCTTTACGACCACGCCGTCGATGTCGTAGTCCAGGTCGCCGCGATGCTCGAGCGCCTGGGCGCAGAACTCGTGGACCTCGGCCGGCGTGGCACAGCGAGCCACGTTGGGGTTGACGCTAAAGCCGGCGCTACGCAGCCAATCGAGGAACTCGCGCTGGCTGTGGACGTGCAGTGGATCGGTATCGGCGATGGCATAGATAAAGGTGGCCAGGTCGCGCCGCGCCGTAACCTTGGGATCCTTCTGACGCAGGCTGCCAGCAGCGGCGTTGCGCGGGTTGGCGAAGGGGTCGCGGCCCTCGGCATCGGCCTCTTCATTCAGACGAACAAAGCTGCCTTTGGGCATATAGACCTCGCCGCGCACCTCGATGGTGCGCTCGCGGTCGGCACCCATGTGAGCGAGCGCCGGCTCGGACAGGTGCATAGGCACGTCCTTGATGGTACGGACGTTGAGCGACACGTCCTCGCCCGTTGTGCCGTCACCGCGCGTAGCGGCGCGCACAAAGGTGCCGTTTTGGTAGGTAAGGGCCACACCCAGACCGTCGATCTTAAGCTCGCAGGTATAGGTGACATTGCCGGCACCGAGGGCATCCTCGGCGCGTTGGAGCCATGCGTCGAGCTCGTCCAGGTCCATGGCATCGTCCATGGAATACATGCGCGCCATGTGCGTGACTGGCGTAAACTGCTCGCTCACGTAGCCGCCAACGCGCTGGGTATAGCTGTCGGGCGTCACCAGGTCGGGGTAGGTCGCCTCGATTTCTTGCAGCTCAACGAGCATTTTGTCAAAGGCGGCGTCCGTGATCTCGGGCGCGTCGAGCATGTAGTAGCGATAGGCGTGGTAATCGAGCTCGTGGCGCAGCTCGGCCGCACGCGCTGCCGCCTGGGCACGGGCATCGGTCGGCGCAACGGTATCCGTGCTCGTGGGCGTTTCGGTATCGATGTCCACGCCGTCACCAAACAGGCTCGATTGCTCCATAGCGGCACTCCTTCGCTCGATTTCAAACGGATACTAGAGTACCACCGGTCACCATGGCGCCGAATAACCCTTTCGAACCGCATCGAATCGGCAGTCGACGCACCGGGATGGATTGCGCGATTAAACCATGCTCTTATCAACTCTAAATGATCCATTTTCCTCCGTCCCCAACGGATCAATAAGAAAAGAGGGGACTGCCCCACGTTGATGGGACAGCCCCCTCTGGCCTCGATATACGCGATACGGCTCGCTAGTAGCCCTGACCGTAGCCTTGACCCTGGCCCTGCTGGCCCAACAGCTCCTCCAGATACTGGCGCAGCTGCTCGTCGGTAATACCGCCGTTGCCGGTGTCGGTCGCGCTGTCATCCTGCTGCTGGTTCTGCAGCTCCTCATCGGAGCCCAGCTCGACGGTGACCTTCTTCTCTTCCTTGCCGCGCATGAGCGTGATCTCGACCTTCTCGCCCACCTCGTGGCTGCGCAGGGCGATGATCAGGCCATCGGCACTCGTAATCTCGTCGTCGCCCAGCTTGGTAATGACATCGCCCTCCTGGATGCCGGCCTTGGCAGCAGGGCCATCCTCAACGACGCTCGCCACATACGCGCCGCTATCGGTGCTCAGCTTGTTGGTGCGGGCGTTGAGCGCGTTGACGCTCGAAAGCGTGGCGCCCAGGTACGGGTGCACCGGCGTCTTACCGTCGATGATCTGGTCGGCAATGTTCTTGGCGTAGTTAACCGGAATGGCAAAGCCCACGCCCGAGCTGGAGCCCGAATAGCTCTCGATAAGCGAATTAATGCCCACCAGCTCACCATTGTCGTTGACGAGCGCGCCGCCGGAGTTGCCCGGGTTGATGGCGGCATCGGTCTGGATCATGTTGGCATAGATGGTGTTACCGTTGGTAGAGCTCATGGCCGTGGAGCGATAGAGCGCCGACACAATGCCCGTGGAGACAGACTGCTCGTTGCCGAACGGCGAGCCGATCGCCATGACCCACTCGCCCACGTTGAGCTTGGAGGAATCACCAATCTCAATCGGCGTGAGCTTGGAGGCGTCAGCATCCTTGAGCTTGATGACGGCCAGGTCGCTCGAAGCATCGTTGCCCACGAACTCGGCCTCGTACGTGGTTCCGTCGTCCATGGTCACCACGTACTGGTCGTAACCATCGACCACGTGGTTGTTGGTGAGGATGTGGCCCTCGGTATCGAGCACAACGCCCGAACCGACGCTGCCCGAACTATCCGACTCGTCGGCAGACTGCGAAAGCGAGCCATTCTGGCTGCCACTCGAAGTAGCGGTGATGGAAACGACGGAGGGCAGGGCCTTGGCAGAGACGGCCTCGGCCAGCGTGGTGTCCTCGGAGTCGATGGTGATCTTTTGCGTCGATGAACCCGAAGCACCCGCCGTCACGGCGTTCCTGCCGCCGCCGATATCGAGCGTGCCGCTCATAATGAGCGCAATGACCAGCAGGGCGCCGCAGGCACAGCCGGCGAGTGCCGTAATAAAGATCGGCAGCTTTTTGGTTTTGGTCTTGACCACCGTGTGCTTGTTTACAACCTGCTGGCCGCCCAGCGGCTTGCCGGTCTGCGTGTCGTAGGCCTGCACGTAGGGAATGTTGCCGTCGGCAGGCGTCGACTCCACCTGTACGCGCGGTTGCTGCTGAGTCTCGCCGGCGTGGCCCGCATCCTGGGGACGCTGGGAATCGTTCTCGCTCATAGCTGCAATCCTTTCGTCAAATAACCAAAGGCCCGCCAAACACGTGGCGGGCCATCATTGTTCACGATGAGTTGTACCCCAATATGCGGGTGCACGTGTATGAGAACGCAATCTTTTAGGAAGGCTTAAGTTCTACTGCAAACTCGAAAGGAACCCGCACCTGCGGCAAAACCACCGCAAAGGCGCCTGTCCCCCTTGCGGTGGAAATCTAGTCCTTAAACAGATAGCCCACGCCGCGGACGGTGGTGATGTGTGCCGCGATCTGCGGGCCCACCTTGGAACGGATGCGTCGAATGTGCACGTCGACGGTGCGCGTGCCGCCGCAGTACTCAAAGCCCCACACGCGGTGCAGCAGCACTTCGCGGCTGTAGGCGCGGTTGGGGTGCGTCGCCAAAAAGCTCAGCAGCGAGTACTCCATCAGCGTCAGGTCGATGGGCTCATCGTCGAGCGTCACCTGGTAGGTGGCAAGGTTAATCTCGAGGTTATCGATGTTGAGCACATCGGCGGCGACGGTCTCCTCCTCGCCCATCAGGCGCTGTGCGCGAGCCTTGAGTTCGTTGGGCGTCGCCGTGGGGCATACAAAGTCGGCATGCGCGTGATTCGGCAGGCGCAGGGTGCCGAGCGCCTCGTCGTCGACGATCACCAACATGGGGACGCCGCCGCGATCGTCAAGCCACTTGGCAATCTGATCGATGCGGTCGCTGCGGATGCCGTCGGAATCGAGGATCAGCAGGTCAAAGTCGTGCGCCGCAGTCGGCGAATCGGGGGTAGCCAGGCTCACCTCAACACCCAGGGTGGTCGTCAAGCTGCGGGCAAACTCGTGGAAGCGCGTCGTGCGCGCCATGAACAGGGCACTCTTTTCGGACATATCGGCCTCCAAGGAAATGAGCTCAATCGTACTGGAACAAGCCAGCGCGATTAGGAGTTCGCCAGGTAGTGCTTGATCTCCCACTCGGTGATCGTGGACTCAAACTTATGCCATTCGTCGCGCTTCTTTTTGAGGAAGAAGCTGTGGATGTGCTCGCCGAGGGCATCCTTCATAAACTGCGAGCCCTCAAAGACGTCGAGCGCCTCTTTGAGCGAGCGCGGCAGCGGCGTGTAGCCGGCCTCGACCATCTGACGGTCGGTGAGCTTGAGCGTCTCGGCCGTGGCCTCGGGCGGGAGCTCCAGCTTGCGCTCGAGGCCGTCCAGACCAGCCGCCAGCGTGACGGCGTTGACCAGGTACGGATTGGCCATGGGATCGGGACTGCGCAGCTCGATGCGCGTGGACAGCTGCTTGCCGGGCTTGTAGACCGGAATGCGGACCATACTCGCGCGGTTACGCAGGCCCCACGTGGCGTACTGCGGCACGGAGTCGCCGCCCGTGGTAATGCGCTTGTACGAGTTGACCGTGGGGTTGGTGATGGCGCTGATCTCGCGCGCGTGCGCCAGGATGCCGGCCATGTAGTGCTTGGCGATATCGGAGAGGTGGTACTTCTCGTCGTCCTCGCCCCAAAAGACGTTGTTGCCGTCGTGGTCGAATAGCGACTGGCACAGGAACATAGCGCTGCCGTCCTCGCCCGCCAACGGCTTGGGCATAAAGGAGGCGTGGCAACCGCTCTCGTAAGCCTGCTGCTTAATGATGAGCTTGGCCGTGGTGATGGCGTCGGACATGCTCAGGGCCTCGGCGTGGCGCAGGCTCATGCCATGCTGCGAGCGGCCGGCGGCGTGGAAGGTGTACTCCACGGGCACGGACATCTTCTCGAGCGTGAGGACCGTGTTGCGGCGCAGGTCGCGAGCGGCATCGCTCACCGAAAGATCGAAGTAGCCCACGTTGTCGAGCGGCTCGGGCGTGTGCTCGTCGGGAAAATAGTAGTACTCCAGCTCGGCGCCCACGTTGAGCAGATAGCCGGCCTTCTCGGCCCTGTAGAACATGCGGCGCAGGGCATCGCGCGGGTCGCCGGCAAACGGCTTGCGATCGGGAGTGCACACGTCGCAGAACACGCGGGCGACGCCGTTATGGCTCGGGCGCCACGGCAGAATCTGGAAGGTCGAAGCATCGGGAAACGCCAGCATGTCGGCTTCCTCGGGCGTGGCAAAGCCCTCGATGGCGGAGCCGTCAAAGCCAATACCCTCCTCAAAAGCGACCTCGAGGTCCTCGGGGCTAATGGCAAAGTTCTTGAGGCGGCCGAGAATGTCGACAAACCACAGACGCACAAAGCGGATGTCACGCTGCTCTACGGAGCGGAGTACGTAATCGATGTTCTGCTGGTTCATGTCGCTCCCCTTTCTTTCGGGCGGGTTTCGACTGGTCTATATCGCAGATACTATCGCAGAAAAATGTTTCCGCAGGGTTAAAGCGTATCAAGCGCTCAAAAAACGTGTGCGAACAGGCAGTTGCGAACGAGCGGCTAGCGCGAGGTCGATGCGCGGTGTTCGATGTGGCCGGGGATCTCGATGCGTTTGGGTGCCAGCTTTGCGGCTTCGCCCACGGTGGTGGTAACAACGTCGATGCGCTCGGACAGGCGCTCGACCACGCGTTCGGCAATGGTAAGGGTGTCTTGCGCGGCCGTGGTCACACCGCCAAAGAGCACGTGGTTCCAGGGGTAATCGTCAAACGTCGCAATCTTGAGACCCGCCGGCAACGAGGGTCCCAGCTGTGCCAACGCCTCGGTCAGACGCAGGAAAACCAGGCCGTTGACGGCGATAAGGCCGAGCTTTTTGCCTGCATAGCCGCGGATGGTCTCGTCCAAGCGACCGACGCCTGCGGCGCCCCCGTCGGCCAAGGTGACGACCTCGCCCGCAAGGTCGCGTCGCGAAAGCTCGTCGGCAAAGGCCTCGGCGCGCTCACGACGCACGGGGCTGTCGTCGCTTGCCTCAGTGAGCAGGCACAGGCGCTCGCTGCCCGCAGCGGCCAAAGCGTCCACCAACCCGGCGACCAGCTCACGGTTGTTAGATGTCACCAGATCGACACCGCCGTCGGCAACATCGCGGTCGAGCAGCACAACGGGCAGACGTCCCGCTGCCGCGGCGATCGCCTCGTCATTACCTCCGCAGGTGTTGACGACCAGGCCGTCCACGCCGGCATCGATAAGTCTGGTGAGCGACTCCGCTTCCTTAGCGGGGTCGTTACCACTAATGGCCGTCATGAGCGAGCAGCCGCGCGCAGCGGCGCTGGCGGAAAGTCCTTCGAGCATGGCGCTCGAGAACGGGTTGGCGATGTCGGCCAGGATCACGCCGATGAGGTTGGTGCGCGAGCTGCGCAGATTGCGTGCGGCGGCACGTGGGCGATAGCCGGTGCGCTCGATAACCGCCGCGATGCGAGCGCGGGTTTCCTCGGTCATCTGCCCGGGGCGGTTGTTGAGATAGCGCGAGACCGTGGCCGGGCTCACGCCCGCCTCGGCGGCAATGTCCTTGATTCTCATCTGCGCCATGGCGCACCCCGTTTCCCAATTGTCAGCAGTCTGAGCCATTTTAGGCATTTTTTTTAAAAATCTCGCTTGCAAAACGCTGTAGGTGAGTATACTACAACTCGAAACGAAACCGATTTCGTAAACCGATTTCGGCGAGCGTTGGCACGTAGGTGCAAAGATGTACCCTACCGTCTTGGCACCTCCGTGCCAACGCCATATCAAAGGTGTACGCACGAGCAAGAAAGAGCTGCGCAACCATGGGTAAAACGGTTCTTACCTTCGGCGAGATCATGATGAGGCTCTCGCCCAAAGACCATCTGCGCATTGAGCAGGCGACCGAGTTTGATGTCCGCTACGGCGGCGCCGAGGCCAACACCGCGCTTTCCCTGGCCTACCAGGGCGACAAGGCCGCTTACGTCTCCGTTGTCCCGGCCAACCGTCTGGGCGAGTGCGCTCTGCGTTCGTTGAAGGTCTACGACGTCGACACCACGCGCGTCGTGCGTCAGGGCGATCGCCTGGGCTCCTATGTCTTTGAGGTCGGTGCCTCGCAGCGCGGCAACGGCTGCGTCTACGACCGCAAGTACTCTGCCATTAACATGGCCAAGCGCGACGTCTTTGACTGGGACGAGATCCTCAAGGGCATCGATGTCTTCTATTTCTCCGGCGTGACGCCCGCTGTCTCCGACGAGATGGCCGCTGCGTGCAAGGATGCCCTCACCGCCTGCCGCGCCAAGGGCATCACCACCGTGTGTGACGTCAACTATCGCGGCAAGATGTGGTCGCCCGAGAAGTCGCAGGCCACCATGAAGGAACTCCTGCCGCTCGTCGACGTCTGCATCGCCAACGATGAGGACGCACCCGCCGGCCTCGGCATGACCTGCGTCTCCGGCTCCCTTGCCCACGGCATTGAGGAGCGCGACACCTACGTCGAGATGGCCCGTCAGATCTGCGCCGAGTACGGCTGCAAGAAGGTCGCTTCGGTCGTCCGCAACATCTCCTGCGTCGAGCGCTCCATCTGGATGGGCATGCTCTATGACGCCGAGAGCGGCGCGCACTGGTTCTCCCCCGCTCACGACGTGCACGTGCTCGAGGGCGTTGCCGCCGGCGACGCTTTCAACGCCGGCCTCGTCCATGCCCTCATCAACGACTTTGACCCGCAGGACGCCGTCAACTACGCGATTGCAGCCTCGATCCTCAAGCTCACCATCAAGGGCGATTCCAACTTGGTGACCGCAGACGAGATCGCAGCCGTGGCATCCGCCGCCGACGGTGGCACCCGCGTCGCGCGCTAGTCCGTCTCCATTCCGCGGGCCGCAGCTTTCCAATCCCATACCCCTGCGGCCCGCTCCCCGATTCCTCCGGCCGGACAAAACCACCAGTCCCATTCCGGTTTTGCCTGGCATTCCCTACATGACTGGTCGAGCAGCTGGTTTTGGAATTGCTTGAACCCCAAGCAGTGCCTCCGATAACCAATCCAAAATCGGCTCCTGACCAGCATATTTGGCAATCACGCGCCCACGCGCGCCATACATCGAAAGGAACATTATGTTCGATCAGTTCTACACCACGCTTGAGTCCCTGGGCATCGTGCCGGTCGTCGTGCTCGACAAGGTCGAGGACGCCGCTCCGCTCGCCCACGCCCTTATGGCAGCTGGCATGAAGTCCGCCGAGGTCACCTTCCGCACCGCCTGCGCCGCCGAGTGCATCGCCGCTATGGCCGAGGCCGAGCCCGAGATGTGCGTTGGCGCCGGCACTGTCCTGACCGTCGAGCAGGTTGAGCAGGCCCGCGCAGCCGGTGCCAAGTTCATCGTCTCCCCGGGTTACAACGAGGACGTTGTGAAGCACTGCATCAACATCGACCTGCCTGTCCTTCCCGGCACCGTAACCCCCTCCGAGGTCACCGCAGCCGAGAACCTGGGCCTCAAGGTCACCAAGTTCTTCCCCGCGTCCCAGTATGGCGGCCTGAACACCATCAAGGCCCTCGCCGCTCCGTTTGTCGGTCACCGCTTTATGCCCACCGGCGGCGTGAGCACTGCCAACGTCGAGGAGTACCTGAGCTCCTCCGCCATCATCGCCTGCGGTGGCACTTGGATGGTCAAGCCGGCCCTGTTCGCTGACGGCGACTTCTCCAAGGTCGAGCAGATCGCCCGCGAGGCCATGGACGTCGTCAAGAAGGTCCGCGGCTAGGTTTAGCTCTCTATCGTGAAAGGGGGCGTGTCCTAGACCTCGCCCCCTTTCTTTTAAAGCGGCTCGGAAGCGCGCCGTTTCCGTCACGAGCAAGAACCAAAACCGTCTTGTATGCTGATAGAACGTGACGGAAGCGACACGCCCCCGAGCCGCTTTGCCTACTCGGCTGGCAGTCGCGCTCAACTAAGACACTTCGACAAAAGCCGAGCCACCAAAACAGCTGCGGCGCCGTCTGGAGGAATGGACCCTTGCTTCCGGTCTTTTCCTCCAAGCGGTGCCGCAGCTTTGTGCCCCGGTTACGCCCCAACGCAGTTGCGGTGAAATAGGGACTGTTTGCGCCACCTAGGCCGCAAAACAGTCCCTATTTCACCGCAACTTATATGGGGATTGATTAGATAAACGAGTCTTTGGACAGCTCAAAATAGTCGGGATGCAAGGCGATAACCGGGCCCTGCTCCTCGGGCATCAGGTGCAAGTGTGTCTCTGCCAGATAGCTCGCCGCGTCGGTATCGCCCCTCTTAATGGCCTCAAGAATCCGACGATGCTGTCGACGAATCGGCTCCCAATCCAGGTCCTGCGACACCATACGCAACCAGTTGTATCGCTCAAAATGCGTGTTGATGCTCTTCATCCAATCCCACAACATGTGACGACCGGCAATCTCAAAACACGTCTCATGGAACAGGTTATCCAGGTCAAAGAAGCGGCGCGTTTCGCCATGGTCGAGCGACTCGGACTCGGTAAGAATCTGCTCAAGCCGCTGCTTTTGCTCGGGCGAGGCGGCCGAACAGCATTTAATAAGCACGCTTCTCTCGAGCTTCTCGCGCAAAAAGCAGGCGTTCTCGGCGCGCTCCATGCTGATTTTCGAGACATAGGTGCCGCTTTTGGGACGCGTTTCCACCAGCTCCTGCTCACGCAGGCGCACAAATGACTCGCGAATGGGCGTGCGCCCGATTCCCGTCTCCTTTTCCAGACCAATCGCCGAAAGGCGCGTGCCGGGCTTGAGCTCGGCATAGATAATCTTGGAGCGCAATGCGTTGTATGCCTGATCTTGCAGGCTCTGATAATGCTGGTGCTGTTCCATAAAGCCCTCGGATAAACCCTCGGTTAGTCGAATACCACCATGCAATACTATCGCATCGACACGCCCCAGCTCCCAATCAGTCTTTTTGGGACGGGGCTCTTTTAGCTACCCTGGCCCGCAGATCGGCCCCCTTGCCACAAAAGTGGCCCATCTACTACGTTAACACGGATAGCCTCGGCCATACCGAAAACCGTGAAAACAAAACCGCAGGTAGACAGCTTGTCGATTTTCGAAAAAGCCGGCTATGGTTGACCTCTGCGGCTTAAACGTAGTAGATAGGCCCTATTCGTGGCACAGCACTACTCCATCCCAAATTGGCACCCCGAGCCCTCGTGAGTTGCCAACAAGCTGTTCGACCAGCGCTTTATCCGCGCGGCATTTGGAAAATAGCACCACCGCAAAACCCGCGAGTAGCGCTTACTTTGCTATATCTTGCTATACTTTGCTATATCTTGCTATATCTTGAGCAAAGGTGGCTCACATGCAAACAAACCCTTTTAAGCCCACAGCAGGTAAAACACCTCCCACGATTATCGGCCGCGAAGATGTGCTCGAAGAATTCAGTGAAGGCCTCGTCAACGGGCCTGGTGCCCCGGGGCGCCTAATGCGCATAGCCGGCGTCCGTGGAACAGGCAAGACGGTCCTCCTTGACGAGTGCTCACGTTTGGCGCAAAGCCGTGGCTGGACGGTCATAAAAGAGGTCGCAACCGAGGGACTTTGCCAACGCATTCTCGAACAGCTGCAGCCCAAATTCCAGGCCAAACACGCCAGATTTGAGCCCACCGTAGCTGGCATATCCATCGGCAGCATAGACATTGAGCGAATCGGTCCATCGCTACGCGACGCCATGAGACAGACAATATCCAAGAATGAAAATGGCCTGCTCATCACTCTCGACGAGGTTCAAGACGCAGAGCTCGATGAGGTCCGAACGCTCTCCATTGCGATTCAGCAGGTTATCGGCGAAGACCTTGATATCGCCTTTGTTTTTGCGGGGCTGCCTTCGATGATTGAAAGCATCATCAACGGAAAGACACTTACGTTTTTGCGCCGTGCCCTCCCCTTTGACCTGAAGGCTGTGGCAGTAACCGAAGTGTCGTACTCCCTCGAGGAAACCATTGAAGCGTCTGGCATGGAGTTGCAGCCAGGCATTGCCGGCCAACTTGCCGAGGCAACGCAAGGTTATCCTTTCATGATCCAACTCGTTGGATACTACGCATGGCAGTTGGCAAGACGCGCACATACACCGATTATTGGAGAAGAAGAAGCCGAGCGCGGCATTGCAACGGCACGCGAACGCTTCTGTGCCATGGTGATTGAGCCCGCGCTGCAGCGCATTCCGCCCACGTGCATCGCTTATCTGCTGAGCATGGCGTCTTTGGGGCAGACGAGCTCGACCAGCATGGTTGCCGATGCCCTAAACAAAACGCCTCAACAGGTGAGTTCCGTCCGCAGCCGCCTGTTAAGAGAATCGATTATCGAGGCTCCCTCGTACGGCAAGGTCTCATTTGCCATCCCCTACATGCGCGACTACCTCTACGAGCACAAAGCCGAACTGGAAGTTGAACTGTAGAAACGGCAACTGCCCTGCAAGACGAAAACCGTTTTCGTACGGATTAAAGCAGACGTAAACGATTTTCGTCTTGATTTGCGTACGGAATTAAGACGTAAATTGCGCTTTCGTACGCTTATTACCAGACGCAAATTGTTTTCGTCCGGCCATGCGTCCCCAATCTAGACGAAAAGAGCCCCGAGCTCGTATTGAACTGCATCCCAATTCTTGGACGGGCGCCGATGCCCTGATCTCTGCCATGTCGAGGTGCGAGATCAAATCCTTGGCGCGCTCGCCGGAGTGGTATGCCTTGTTCGGCGCCACCTTCCTGTAGAGCTTCTTGAGCTTCGTCTTCCCCTTGTTGCCCGGTGGCATCTCCGTCTCAGGTGGCAGCCCTAGGAAGGACAGGACGCCGGGCAGGTCGCACAGCATCACGTCCTCGATGTCGGCCTTGGCCGCCAGGTCGACGACTCTCTGCGCTGTCGGCGAGATGTTCGGGGTGCTGCTACCGCCCGCTGGTTCGGAAGCTGGCGGGCAGTAGCGGGCAGTAGCGGCAGTAGCGGTGTGGCTCGATAGGCCCGAATATCCGTAAGGAAGGTGCTCGCTCTCATATGTGCTGATATGCCTCGCCTCGCGAACCTTGGGATGCTTCCTGAGGTAATCCCTCAATTCGAGCCACTCTTTATGCTCATAACGCTTCGAAATCGTTTCCCCGTCGACAGTTTCCTTCACATAATGGTATGTTCGAACGCCTTCGAACTTGCCGAACCCGTTCTCGACGCTGAAGTTTCTGAACCAGCGCGAAAACCCATTCAGGTCCATGAAGTTGACTTGGGGATGCCTGTCTTTCGTTCGTTCGAATGAGTGGACGAGCGGAGTGCCTTTGACTTGTTCCAGGCCGAAGGCTTCCATTTCGCGGGCCTGCTCCTTTTTCCAGAATTCGAGATACGACGTCAGCGTCTCGCTTATCGAGATCCTCCGCACGCTTTTCTTGCTTTTGGGCGAGCGAACGCTTCGATCGGCCGCGAACTGCTGCTCAATGAGGATGCTTCTGTTCTCGACGGAGACATCGGACCACGTCATCCCGAGGGCTTCTGCCCTTCTCATGTCGGTGTCGAGCATGGGCATCACGCATGTGATGTGCGCGTCCGGTTCTCGATTGAGTAGGATGTCGAGTAGGCGAGCGGCGTGATGGTTCCTTCGCGGTTGTCGTGGAACTTTTTTGCGTACGAGCCGACGGTGTCCCTCGATTTTTGGACGTAGGTGCCGCTGTTGAGTTCTGCCTTGTAGGCTTCGAGTGCGGCGTCGACCTCTCGGCTTTTGGTGGTATGTATGGTCTGCCACGGCGAATAGCGGTATTTGCCCGTGACCGGATCCTTGCCGAGGCTGTGACGGTAGCGCCACGTGTATTTGTCGCGGCGTTGCTTCGTTCCTTTGCCTATGACGAGAGGTCGGTCGTTCATCGTGTTCCTTGCCTGAAGTGCCTGAGAATCGCGCTCGGTTGCGCGGAATGGCGCAAAGGGCTGGGGCGAGTGGGCATTACCCTTGGTGGTGGGCCCTGCGTGGGGTCACACCCCAAGGGTAATGCTCCGCCTGACCGCTTTCAAGCTCGTTGTGGGTCGAATTTGGGTCGAATTATTCCGCGTACTTTTCTTTCGTAAATCTATGAAAACATCAAATGACCTGGAGTTATATTGACTTCAATTTGGGTCGAAATGTCTGAATGAAACAACGTCGTAGCGACCTCATAACCCGAAGGTCGGTGGTTCAAATCCGCCCCCGCGACCATGAAACTTCAGGTCGGAAGCATAAAAGCTCCCGACCTTTTTCTTTGTCTAGGGGTTTCGGCATCTCTCGTTCTTTGGGTACCTCGAGGCGGGCAATCAGATAGATGCTTACGAGTATCATAGGGTCTTTTTACGTCGCGGTCGTGTCTCGTACTGGTGCGCCGCTCTTTGTGGGACGTGTCACTTTGCCATAGGTTGTCCGGCGGCGGGGCGCAGGTCGTTCCCCGTGGCGTCGCTCCTTTCGACGCTACGCTGCCTGGCTACTCGTTCCACTGGTGCTTTTTCATGTCGACGCAGCCGTTGTCTCGGAAGGCGACTCCTTCCTCCGTCAGTAGTGCTCGCTGGTCGGGGAAGTTTGGCGCGAGGCGTCCCGCGTGGTTGACGACGCGGTGGCAGGGATAATCTCCGTAGCGATCCGCCTCGCTCAGCACCGCTCCGACCAGGCGAGAGTTTTTCTCCCTGCCGATGAGGCGCGCTATCTGACCGTACGAGGCGACGCATCCCGCCGGAATCTCTGCCACGACGGAGAGAATCTCATAAACCAAATCTTCGTCCAGGACTTTTCCCATCGTATCGCTCCCGTGTTCGCTTTTGCCTTCGGGGGCGCGGCACCGATCACCCGTACTGCGATTTTCGCAGCTCCCCTTACCGAAGCATCGAGGGAAAGCGCGTGCGTGTCAAGGTTGTCTAGTCCAGTTGCTGGCTCGATGCCTCGAGATGTTCGCCTCAAGTGCGACCTGCCCCTATTGGAAAAGGATGCCGAAGATGTATTTGGTGATGGCGGAGCGGCGGATGACCCCCACGAGTTTGCCCTCGTCATCAACCACAGGAAGCTTCTTGAACTTCTTCTTCGCCAGCAGCGCGGCGACGCGGGCGATGCTCTGCTCGGGACGGGCACACACTACCTGGCGCGTCGCGAAATCCATGACGCAGCGATCCTTCAGGTCTTCGATGCGCTGCTCAAGGCTCTGATCGTCGAAGTACAGCATGGACGCGTCGCCGCCCGTGAAGATGGTGTGAGCGCGATGCTGCGCGATGGCTCCCATGACATCGCCGTCGGAGATGAACCCGACCACCTGGTTGCGCTCATCGATTACGGGCATGCTGCTCACCTCGTTTTCGGCGAGCATGCGCACCACGTCGGAAATCGTGCAATCCTGCGTGCAGGTGAACGGCTCTTCAATCATGATGCTCGAAACGGGCGTCCCCTCGAGCTCGAGCGGGATGCGCTCGGACAGAATCTCGGACATCGCTTATGCCTCCTTCGTTTTCGGTGCGGTTTTCTTGGTGCGCACGCTGAATATGGCGCAGATAAGGGAAACGAGGCCGATTGCCGCGCACACCTTGTAAGCGACGCCCGCGCCCACGGCGGTGGCTACTTGGATGCTCGCATCGACGCCGGCCGACGCGGTGACGCCTGTCATGACCGTGATGATGAGCGCCGTGCACAAACCGCCGGCGACCTGGCGGCCGGTGTTCGCGATGGCGTTGCCGTGGGCGATCATGTCATTTTTCAAGGCATTGACACCCCATGTGTTCACCGGCATGTTCGCGAGCGACTGGCCGGCGGACTGCAGCATGCAGAACAGCGCAACCACCAAGATGGGCGTGTTTACCGTCGAAAGCGAGAGCAGGAACAGGGCGCCGGTCATGAGGGCCAGGCCGACGATCGAGATGGCACGCGGACCGAACTTGTCGAACACCACGCCGGAGATAGGGCTGATGATGATGCCCACCGCCGCGGCGGGAAGCATGGCCATGCCGGTTTCGAAGGCCGAAGCGCCAAGCGAGGTTTGCAGCAGCAACGGCAACAGCGTGTTGGTGACCAGGCATGCGGCGTTGATGAGCGTGACGATGATGGCGGCCACGCGGAACTCGCGCGTCTTGAGCGTGCCCAGTTGAAGCAGCGGGTCCTCGATTTTGCCCTGGCGTACGACGAACAGCACCAAGCACACGACACCCGCGACGATCGAGCCGAGCACCACGGGGTTGCCCCAACCCATCGACGAGGCGCTCGAGAACCCGTAGAGAAGTCCGCCGAAGGCGATGGTGGAGAGGACGACCGAGGGCAGGTCGAGCTTGGGGTTCTTCAGCTCGCCCACGTTTTTCAGCATGAACACGCCCAGCACCAGCACGAGAATTGCGAGGGGGACGATGGCGCCGATCATGGTGCGCCAGCCGTACGTGTCGATCACCGCGCCGCCTACGACGGGGCCGACCGCGGGACCCGCCGACATGACGATGCCCGCCATGCCCATAGCCGTTCCTCGTTTCTCGACGGGGAACACCAGCATGGGAACCACCGAGACAAGCGGCATGAGCACGCCTGAGCCCGCCGCTTGCAACACGCGACCGATGATGAGGAACAGGAAATCAGGGGCTGCGGCGCACAGCAGCGTGCCCAGCGCGAACACCAGCGTCGCCCCGAAGAATAGCGCGCGGGTGCTGAACTTGTCGATAAGGAACGCCGAAACGGGGACCATGATGCCGCTCACCAGCGGGTATATGGACATGATCCACTGGGCAGTCGAGGCATCGATGGCGAAATCGGACATGATGACCGGCAGCGCAGGCGACATCACCGTTTGGTTCAGTAGCGCCAAGAAGGCACCCAGGACGACGACCGCGACGATGCTGATCTGGGTACCGGTAATGCGCCCATTGGCGGGCGCGACCGTACAATTATCAGACATAAGCTTCCTTCGTATCTATTCGATTCTTCGCCGAAGGCGCGCCGGCCCACGGGCGAAATAACATGCACGTGCTATGCGTGCATCAGATACGACAGGAAGAAAGCGGCTGCTCAGAGCGCACTTGGGGAACAACAGGAGAGGCCCCGTATACCAGGGGCCGCCGAATTGCGATGTATGCTTTGGTCAAATCCTTCATAGCGGGGAGGCATTCTAGCAGCCGTCTTCGCCCCTTTCAAGGGATGTAACCCAGACGTTGATTTTCTTCACCGAGGCGCCATCGTTGACGGGTGGCGTGCTTCTCTATCGCCACACCGCGGGGCGAGGGAACGCCGCGGCGAGCTTGTACATCGGCTATGTGTGCAGCTGCGAGCGTGTCGCCGGCGCGCGCTGGGCGCCAGTCCGATCCGGCCGACTCTTGCCGACGGTCGGTCGCCGTCCTCCTCCATCTCCGCCTGCTCTGTTTTTGCTCGGCTCCCTTGTCGTATCATGAACGGACGAGAATTGAGCGAAGGCGGTACGTATGAACATCCAGATATTCGGCACGAAGAAAAGCTTCGATACTAAGAAGGCGCAGCGCTATTTCAAGGAACGTCGTGTGAAGTTCCAGTTCATCGACTTGAAGGAAAAGGGGATGAGCAAAGGCGAGCTCGAAAGCGTGGCGCGCGCCGTCGGCGGGATCGACGCTGTGATCGATCCAAAGGCGAAAGATGCCGACACGGTTGCGCTCGTACAGTATCTTGCTGCCGACCAGAAGTTCGAAAAGGTGCTCGATAACCAGCAGATTCTTCGTGAGCCCATCGTTCGCAACGGCCGCCAGGCAACCGTTGGCTACGAGCCTGACGTGTGGAAGGGCTGGGAATAAAGCGGCTGGGAATAAAGTGAAGCGCCCACGCCCGTGGTTTTATCCACGGACGCGGGCGCTTGCGTAAGACGTCTCTTGTCGTTTGAGTGGAGCGCCCCGGCGGCGCTGAACAACGCGCCCCGGTGACGTGGCTCGGGGCTCTTTGTACCGCGCATCTATGAGAGGAGATATTTGATGCGCATGGGCGCTACTCCATGTAGCCACCCTGAATGGCGGAAACTGCATGCTCGATAAAGAACTTGAGCGTGCCGGAGGTGTAACGATTAGCCTTGGGCTTCCAAGCGGCTCGGCGCTCGGCCAGGACGGCGTCGACCTCGGCCGGCTCCATCTCCTTGCCGGCGATGCCCACGATGGACAGCGAGCGCTCGGGGATGTTGATTCGGATAAGGTCGCCCTCCTCAATCAGGGCAATCGGACCGCCCACAGCGGCCTCGGGCGAAACGTGACCGATAGCCGGGCCCTTGGAGGCGCCGGAGAAGCGGCCGTCAGTGATCAGGGCAATGCTCGCGCCCAGCTCGGGGTCGCTGGCGATAGCTTCGGTGGTGTAGAACATCTCGGGCATACCGGAACCCTTGGGTCCCTCATAGCGAATGATAACGGCATCGCCGGGCTTGACCTCGTGCGTCAGGACGGCGTGAATGGCGTCCTCCTCGCAGTCGAACGGACGGGCCTTGAGCGTAGCCTGGAACATCTCGCGCGGAACGACGGTGTGCTTGACGACCGCGCCCTCGGGAGCAAGATTGCCGTGGAGGATGGCGATGGAACCGTCGGTGCCGAAGGCCTGGTCAAACGGACGGATGATGTCCTCGCGCTTGAGATTCCACTTCTCAAGGTAACGACCGCACTTCTCGTAGTAACCGTTGTTCTTAAGGTCCTCGAGGTTTTCGCCGAGGGTCTTGCCGGTGACGGTCATGACATCGAGGTGGAGCATCGACTTGATCTCCTCCATGATGCGCGGCACGCCACCCGCATAGTAAAAGAACTGCGCCGGCCACTCGCCTGCGGGACGGACGTTAAGCAGGTAGTGAGCGCCACGGTGCAGACGATCGAAGTCGTCGGCGGACATCTCGATGCCAAACTCGCGGGCAATCGCGGGGATATGCAGCAGCGAGTTGGTGGAGCCCGAAATGGCGCCGTGGACCATGATGAGGTTCTCGAAGGACTCCTTGGTCACGATGTCGCGGGGGCACAGGTTGTGCTCGGAGAGCCACACGGACTGACGGCCGGCCTCGCGGGCGAACTCGCGCAGGTCGGAGCTGATGGCGGGCAGCAGAGCCGTGCCGGGGAGCATAAGGCCCAGGGCCTCGGCCGTGACCTGCATGGTCGAGGCGGTACCCATAAAGGAGCAGGCGCCGCAGCTGGGGCATGCGTTGTGCTTGGCAAACTCAAGCTCCTCGCGGGAGATCTCGCCGCGCTCGTAGCGGGCAGAAATCGCGCCGAGCTGCTCCAAGGTCAGCAGATCGGGACCGGCATCCATGACGCCGCCGGTAACGACGATGGAGGGGATGTTGATGCGGCCCATGGCCATGAGGTTCGCAGGCAGGCCCTTATCGCAGCTGGCGACAAAGACGCCGGCGTCGAACGGGGTGGCCTTGGCATGGATCTCGATCATGTTGGCGATCATGTCGCGGCTGGGCAGCGAGTAGTTAATGCCGTCGTGTCCCTGGGCCTCGCCGTCGCAGATATCGGTGCAGAAGTAACGGGCACCGTGACCGCCAGCCTCGGCAACGCCGGCACGGACCTCCTCGACCAGCTCGAACAGGCCGGCAGAACCCGGGTGCGAATCGCCAAAGGTCGACTCGATAATGACCTGCGGCTTGTCCAGATCCTCGATAGACCAGCCAGAGCCCAGGCGCAGCGGGTCCATCTCGGGGCTGATGGTGCGAAACTTGCCGGAACGCGGCTGCAGCTTGGCAACCAGGTCGGCTGCCTCCTGCTGAATCTGTGCCTTGGTCTTCTCGTCCATGGTGCTCTCCTCTTTTGGTTTGAACGGTTGTACCAATCGTTGGTTAATGAATCAGGTGTAAATGGGTACCGAGCGATGCACTCGGCAAAAGATGCTTAGCTACACGAACTAGGCGAAGAACGAAATCACCAGGGCGCAGGCAAGACCCGAAAGGCCGATGAGCGTCTCCATAACGGTCCAGGACTTGAGGGTGGTCTTCTCGTCAATCTCCAGGAACGAGGAGCACATCCAAAAACCGGCATCGTTGACGTGCGAGAGGGCCGTGGCACCGCCGCAGATAGCAAGACAGATAGCGGCACGCATGAGCACTGAGGCTCCGGAAACCGCAGGCATGGCGGCCATAATGCCCGATGCCATGGTCATAGCGACGATGGAGCTGCCGACAGAGGCACGCACCATGACGGCAATCAAAAAGGCAACGACCACCAAAGGCAGCGGTGAGGCCTCGAGCATAGGGCCGATAACCTGGCCCAAGCCGCAGTCCTGCAGCATCCAGCGAATGACGCCGCCACAGGCGATAACCAGCAAGATCATGCCGACGGGCTTAAGAGAGCGGTCGAGCAGGGCCTTGAGCTCGGCGCCGGAGTAGCCGCGGCGCGCGCCCAGCAGATACATCGCGACGAGCGTGGCAAGCGTCAAAGCGACGAACGGCTTGCCCAGGAAGGCGAGAATCGAGGCGAGCTCGGCGGGCATGGGGATATAAGAGGACAACGTGCCCAGCAAAATCAGACAAAGCGGCGTGAGCACGATGGCAAGCACCATGCCAAAGGAGGGAAGCTCTTTTTCATCGCTCGCACCCTCGGCAGAGGTAAAGTGCTCCGGAACATCGGTAAAAATGCGACCGCCCACGTTGCGGCCCCACACGACGCCGGCAATCGCCATAGCGATAAAGGCGGTGGGGATACCGACGAGGATCATGGTGCCCAGGTCGACACCGAGCGTGCCGGCGACCAGAACCGACCCGGCGGATGGCGGCACAAACGCATAGCCAGCGGCAAGTCCCGCGAGCAGCGCGATGCCGTAGTAGAGCGTCGACTTTTTGGTCTGCGATGCCACGCTAAACGCAGGCGGAATCAAAACGACTACGCCCGCCTCAAAGAACACCGTGGTGCCGATGACCAAACCGGTGATGCCCAGCGCCCAGCTGGAGTGGCCCTGGCCAAAGGCGTCAATGAAGGTCTGGGCGATCTTCTTGGCGCCGCCGCTCTCCTCCAAAATCTGGCCAAACATCGATCCCAGGCCAATGAGCAAGGCGATGTTTTGCAGCGTGGTGCCCACGCCCTTGGTGACGGTGTCTGCCACCATGTCGAGCGGCATGCCGGCACCGATACCGATCACGAGCGCCGAGACCATCATCGACAGCACGGGGTGCAGCTTGAACTTGATGATGAGCGCAAGCAGCAGCGCGATGCCCACGATGGCGGCGATGACCAGCCTGGTGGGATCAGCCATAAACGTTGGGTCTGACATCTTTCCTCCAATTCATCAGACCTTTTGAATTCGTCTGATGACTATAGCGTGTTTTGGAATAGTCTGATGTTTCATTTTGAAATTTGTCCGAAATACATCTGATGTATTTGGTAAACGGTCGTATTTGCGCTGCGAACGGTATATCTAAGCCGCCCGACTCAAATCCATCGGCCAATATCGCATCCGTGGTGCGCTAAAATAGCTCAGATGAATTCTGTATTGAAAGGTATAGCTATGGCCCGCGGCGAATCGGGACTCCCCGAGCAAATATCGGAGAAAATCATTCAATTGATTCTGGATGAACACCTTGAGCAAGGCGATCGCCTGCCTAAGGAAACCGTGCTGGTCGAGCGCTTGGGCGCCGGCAGGAGCACCGTGCGCGAAGCCATGAAGTTGCTGCAGTCGCGCAATATCGTGCGCATTAAGCAGGGTTCGGGCACCTATGTGGCGTCAAACCCCGGCGTTGCCGACGACCCGCTGGGCTTTACCTTTATTGACGACAAGCAGCGTCTGGCGCGCGACCTACTCGAGGTGCGCTTTATGATCGAGCCGCAGATGGCACGCATGGCGGCCGAGCACGCAACCAACGATCAGGTCGTCTGTATCGAAGAGCTCTGCGACGAATCCGAGCGCCTGGCCGAGGCCGGTGAGGATTACTCCGCCGCCGACACCGCGTTCCACAATGCCATTGCCGAGAGCTCCGGAAACCTCGTCGTTCCCCGCCTGATGGGCGTGCTCAAGGCATCCGTCCCCCTCTTTATCGACGTGACTGGCAAAAAGCTCGTCGAGGAAACTATCCGCACGCACCGCGATGTGGCCGACGCCATCGCCTCGCGCAATCCCACCGCCGCGCACGACGCGATGTATCTGCACCTGGTGTATAACCGCAACATGATTGCGGAGGGAGCAGAAGCAAAAGGCATTTAGGGCCCGACAATAATCTTTCTTTGGCAAAACGCAGGCGGCGGCTGCCCAACACACAGGGCAGCCGCCGCTTTTTGCAATCGATTGGTGCAAAGGGGTTGACTAGAGCTCGCAGGCAACCTTGTAGCCATCGCCGATGGCATCGCGGATGTTGCCGCACTTCTGGGCATCGCCCAGCACGTGGGTGGCAACACCGGCTGCAGCCAGGTCGTCGGCCAGCTTGGTATTGGGACGATAGCCCATGGCAAGCACCAGCGTATCGGCACCGGTGATGGTGTGGACCTCGCCGTCCTTTTCGTAGCTGATAGTGTCCTCGGTAATCTCGGTCACCTTGGCCTCGGTCAGCACGTGAACGCCCTTGGAGAGCATGCGCGTGATGAGCACCGCGCGATCGGCACCGCCCTCGTTGGCGGCGAGCGTCTTGGTCATCTCGATGACGGTGACATCGCGGTTGGCCGGCGACAGGTCGTTGACCAGCGGGGCCAGGTAATCGGCCGTCTCGCAGCCAACGGTGCCGCCGCCCACGATGACGATCTTCTTGCCCGGGAAAGCCTTGCCACCCAGTAGGTCGTCAGCTGTCATAACCTGCTTAAAGCCTTGCATGAAGGCCGGAGCGATGGGCTCGGCGCCATAAGCCAGGACAACCTCGTAACCCGCGTAGTCATGCTGAATGTCCTCGGCAGTAAGCTCGGTGCCAAATACGCACTTCACGCCGGCCTCGGCCAGACGACGGTACTGATACTTGATCACGCGGGTGAGTTCCTGCTTTGCCGGCGGAACGGCCGCGATACGCATCTCGCCGCCCGGCTCATCCTGCTTGTCCACGAGCACCACGTTGTGGCCGCGCTTGGCGGCAATGTAGGCTGCCTCCATGCCCGCAGGACCAGCGCCCACAACGAGCACGTTCTTGGCCTCGGCGGCAGGCTCGTAGCCAGCCTCGTCGCGCTCCACGTCCGGGTTGACGGTACAGGAGATGCGCTTGCCGAACATGATGCCGTTCAGGCAGCGCAGGCAGCCAATGCAGGGGCGGATATCGTCGGCGTTGCCGGCAGCGGCCTTATTGCAGAACTCGGCATCGCACAGATTGGCGCGGCCCATCATGCAGATGTCGGCAGCGCCGTCCTCGATCAGCTCCTCGGCGATCCAGGCCTCGTTAATGCGACCGACGGTGGCGACGGGAATGTTGACGTGCTTTTTGATCTCGCGCGAGCAGGCGGCATGCGAGGCCTGCTGGGTACCGGCGGCGGGAATTGCGGAGCCGCGCTTGATGGTGGTGCCACCCGACACATGAATCATGTCGACGCCGGCCTTCTCCAGGCGACGCGAGACGTAGATCATGTCGTTGAGGGTCAGGCCGCCATCAGTGTACTCATCGCCCGAGATGCGGACGTCGATGATAAAGTCCTTGCCGCAGCGCTCGCGAATCTCGGCGATGACCTCGAGCAAAAAGCGCATGCGGGCGTCGAGCGAGCCGCCGTACTCATCGGTACGCTTGTTGTAGAGCGGGGTCAAAAAGCCGCCAAGCATGCCGTGGGCATGCGCCGCATGGACCTCGACGCCATCGACGCCAGCCTTCTGCATACGCACGGCAGCGTCGCCAAACTGATGCGTGAGCTCGTGAATCTCGTCGACCGTGATGGGGCGCGGTGCCTCGCGGGCGTAAGACGGGCCCACAAAGGACGGAGCGATCAGGCGAGGCGTGCCCGGAATGTTAAAGGCCATGTAGGCGGGGTGGAAGAGCTGCGGCATGATCTTGCAGCCATACTCGTGGACGGCCGCGGCGAGCTTTTCCCAGCCGGGGATAAACGTGTCGTCGTAGCAGCACATGTCACCCGGCAGATAGGTATAGGTGGGCTCGACCGTCACGACCTCGGTAATGATGAGGCCAACGCCGCCCTTGGCACGGGCACGGTAATGATCGACCAAGTCGTCGGTCACATAGCCATGATCGGCCAGGTTCGTGGATACCGGCGGCATAAAGACGCGGTTCTTGACCTCGGTCGTACCGACCTTGATCGGGCTAAAGAGCATCGGGTAGGCGGATGACTCCATACAGGCTTCCTTTCGTTTAAGCCGCTCGGCGGCAGTTGCTAACGTACTTATCGTATCAGCAACCGCCGCGTCCGTACCCGCTCGCACTCCCCCGCCTTTAATCCAATCCCCACAAAAAGTTGCGGTGGAATACGGAGTAGATGAGACTTTTGCCAGCCAAAACAGTCCGTATTTCACCGCAACTGATGGGCGGGGTGGACTTGAGGGCTCAGATAGTCAGTCATGCCCTCATCCGCCACTCCCTCACCTACAGCGCGCCGTCCAGCATAAGGTTCACCTTGAGCACGTTGACCGTGGGCTCGCCGAACACGCCGAGGAAACGGCCCTTGGTGCACGCGGCAATGATGTCGCGCACCTCGTCCTCACTTTTGCCCGTGGCCTTGGCAAGGCGCGGGACCTGGTACTCGGCGGCATCGGGAGAGATCTCGGGGTCGAGCCCTGAGCCGGAACACGTCACCAGGTCGACGGGCACAGCGTCCATATCGGCATCGGGGTTGGCGGCGCGGATCTTCTTCACGCGCGCATCCACAAGCTGCCGATACTCCTCACTCGCCGGGGACAGGTTGGATGGGGCACCATACGCCATGAGCTCGCCATCTTCGCCTTCGAAAATTGACACGTTCTGGATGCGGCCCCACATGTGGTCCTCATCCTCGAAGTTCTGGCCGATGAGCTCGGAACCCACAACCTTGCCGTCGACCGTAATGAGCGAACCGTTCGCCTGATACGGGAACGCAACCTGGGCAATGCCGGTCACGACAAGCGTATAGCCCAGGCCGCAGACAACGGTAAACAGCGCGAACACGCCCAGTGCGCGCGATGCAACACCTTTGAACATACAAACCTCCACTTACATAATGCCGCAGAACGCGAGCAGCATGTCGATGAGCTTGATGAATACGAACGGGGCAACGATGCCGCCCAGACCCCACACGAGCAGGTTGTGGGTCAGCAGCTGTCCGGACGGGACCTCGCGGTACTTAACGCCCTTCAGCGCGGCCGGGATCAGCGCGACGATAACGAGCGCGTTATAGATGATGGCCGAAAGAACCGCGGACAGCGGGCTTGCCAGACCGAGGATGTTGAGGGCGTCCAACCCGGGGTAGATCGGCGAGAACAGGGCCGGGATGATAGCGAAGTACTTCGCCATGTCGTTGGCCACCGAGAAGGTCGTGAGCGAACCGCGGGTCATGAGCAGCTGCTTGCCGATACGCACGACCTCGATGAGCTTGGTGGGGCTGGAGTCGAGGTCGACCATGTTGCCGGCCTCCTTGGCAGCCTGGGTGCCCGTGTTCATGGCCACGGCGACGTCGGCCTGGGCCAGAGCGGGCGCGTCGTTGGTGCCGTCGCCGGTCATGGCGACCAGGTGCCCCTCACGCTGGAACTCGCGGATCTTCTCGAGCTTGCCTTCAGGGGTGGCCTCGGCCAGGAAGTCGTCAACGCCGGCCTCGGCGGCGATTGCCGCGGCGGTGAGCGGGTTGTCGCCCGTCACCATGATGGTCTTGATGCCCATCTTGCGCAGGTCGGCGAACTTCTCCTTAACGCCGGACTTGATGATGTCCTTGAGGTACACAACGCCCAGCACGCGGCAGTTCTTTGTCACGACCAGCGGGGTGCCGCCGGCCTTGGCGATGCGTTCGACGGCCTCGTCGCACTCCTTTGAGAACACGCCGCCGGCTGCCTCCACATAGGTGCGCACGGAATCGGCAGCGCCTTTGCGGATCTCATTGCCCTCGTAGTTCACGCCGGACATACGCGTTGCCGCGGTGAACGGGATAAACTCCATACCCTTATCCTCGAGTGTGCGGCCGCGCAGACCGAACTGCTCCTTGGCGAGGACGACGATGGAGCGGCCCTCGGGGGTCTCGTCGGCCAGCGAGGAAAGCTGGGCGGCATCGGCCAGCTCCGCGGGATCGACGCCGTCGACCGGGATGAACTCGGCGGCTTGGCGGTTACCCAAGGTGATGGTGCCGGTCTTGTCGAGCATGAGGATGTCGACGTCGCCGGCGGCCTCGATGGCGCGGCCGGACATGGCCAGCACGTTGGCCTCGTTCAGACGGCTCATGCCGGCGATGCCGATGGCGGAAAGAAGGGCGCCGATGGTAGTAGGAGCCAGGCACACGAGCAGCGCCACGAGCGTGGTTACGGCCGTGGGGTTGTCCATGTCGTTAAGACCGACCGAGAAGCAGGAGTAACAATACAGGGCCAGCGTGACCAGGATAAAGACGATGGAGAGGGCCACCAGGAAGATCTCCAGAGCGATCTCGTTAGGGGTCTTCTTGCGCGCGGCACCCTCAACCATCGCGATCATCTTGTCCAGGAAGCTCTGGCCGGGCTCACTGGAGATCTTGACGATGATCCAGTCGGACAGCACCGTGGTACCGCCGGTAACGGCAGAGCGGTCGCCGCCGGCCTCGCGGACCACGGGGGCGGACTCGCCGGTGATGGCGGACTCGTCAACGGAGGCAGCGCCCTCGATGACGTCGCCGTCGCCGGGAATCTGCTCGCCGGCGCGTACGATCACCAGGTCGCCGCGCGCGAGCTCGGTGCCGGGAACGACGGTGAAGTGCTCCTTGTCCTCAACGGACTCGATGCGATGGGCCTCGACATCCTTCTTGGCCGCACGCAGGGAATCGGCCTGGGCCTTACCGCGGCCCTCGGCAAGCGCCTCGGCGAAGTTCGAGAACAGGTCGGTAAGCCACAGGATGACCGCAATGGCGACCACATAGTAGGTGGGCACACCCGCGTCCTGCACACCGAAAATGGAAGCGACGGCCAGGACGGAGGTCATGACGGCGGAAAGCCACACCAGGAACATGACCGGGTTTTGAATCTGGACGCGAGGATCCAGCTTGGCAAACGAGTCGCGGACCGCGCGGCCCATCATGTCTTTTTGCATAGTCATAAATCTGCACCCTCCTTTACGCAATCATCTGGAAGAACTCGGCAACGGGGCCAAGCGCCAGGGCCGGGAAGAAGCTCAGGGCACCGATCAGCAGAACGATGAACACGAGCAGGAATACGAACATGCCGTTGGTGGTAGACAAGGTACCGGCGCTCTCGGCGACCTTACCCTTCTTGGCCAGCGAGCCGGCGATAGCCAGCGTACCGATGATGGGCATGAAGCGGGCGAACAGCATCTCGAGGCCGAGCATGACGTTGATCCAGGGAATGTTGCAGTTCATGCCTGCAAACGCCGAGCCGTTGTTGCCGCCGCATGAGGTGAAGGCATACAGCGCCTCGGAGAAGCCGTGCGCGCCACCATTGTTGAGCTGGTCGGCAAGACCGGGCACCATGCAGGCGATGGCCGAGCACACCAGAATGGCAAACGGAGTTGCCAAGCACAGGACAACTGCCCAGCGCATCTCGCCCGGCTCGATCTTCTTGCCCAGGAACTCAGGCGTGCGTCCGACCATGAGGCCGGCGATGAACACTGTGAGGATGGCGAAGCCGATCATGCCGTACAGGCCGCAGCCCACGCCGCCGAAGACGACCTCGCCCAGAGCAATCTGGAGCATCTGGACAAAACCGCCCAGCGGGGTGTAGGAGTCGTGCATGGAGTTAACCGAGCCGTTGGAAGCAGCCGTCGTGAAAGCAGACCAGGTAGAAGAGGAGGCGATACCGAAACGGCTCTCCTTGCCCTCCATGTTGCCGCCGGCCTGGCCGTCGGTCATCTCGATATTGACCGCTCCGCCATCGGCCAGCTGCGGGGTGCCCGCATGCTCGTTGACGGCGATGATGCCGGTGAAGATCACCAGCAGGATGAACATGGCGGCAAAGATGGCCTTGCCCTGCTTGGTGTTCTTGACGCCGATACCGAAGGCGAAGCAACAGGCGGCCGGGATCAGCAGCAGGCTAGTCATCTCGATGATGTTGGTGAAGGCACTGGGGTTCTCATACGGATGGGCGGAGTTCACGCCGAAGAAGCCGCCGCCGTTGGTGCCGGACTGCTTGATGGCGACCTGAGGAGCCGCGGGACCCTGGGGCAGGAACTGCTCGGTGACCACGCGCGCGCCCTCGACAACCTTGCCGTCGACCTTGACCGTGTCGCCCTCGATCTGGGCGCCGTCGATGACGCTCCAGCCGCCGTCTGCATTAGGCTGAACAGCGACGGGTTCTACGAGCTCAGCCTTCTGAGCCGGCTGGAAGTTGGAGATGACGCCACCGGCAGCCAGGCAGATGCCGAACACGAGGTTCAGCGGAATGAGCACATACAGGACGGTGCGGGTGAGGTCGACCCAGAAGGAACCCAGACCCTGCTCCTTGACCTGACGGAAGCCGCGGATCAGCGCGAACATGACCGCGATACCGGTGCCAGCGGAAACGAAGTTCTGCACAGTGAGACCCATGAACTGCACAAGGTAGGACAGGGTGGTCTCACCGGAGTAGGACTGCCAGTTGGTGTTGGTTATGAAGGAAGCAGCCGTATTGAACGACAGGTTCCATGACACACCCGGCAGGTGCTGGGGATTGCCTGGCAAGAAGGACTGAAGCGCCTGGAGTGCCACAAGAGCCACGAGGCCGATCCCCGAAAAGACCAGCACGCTCGCCAGATAGCGCCTACACCCCATCTGTTCTGCCGCGTCGATGCGAAGCAGACGATAGACGCCACGCTCCACAGGAGCAATCACAGGCGACAGGAACGTATGCTCACCATCCATGATATGGGCCATGAACCGACCGAGCGGAACGGCCAGGACGACGAGTACGGCAAAGTACAAGATGTACTGAATCGCAGCGTCCATAGTTTACGAATCACTCCTCATCAGAATGTAGATGTAATAGATAAGAAGTCCAATGCAGACGACTCCGATGATGGGAATGAGGATGTCCATTTACCGCCCCTTTCACACGCGGTCCGATGTCTCGGACGCCTGCCCTCGCAAGCGTCTGGGGACAGTAAACGCTTCTAGGGATTAAAGAGGCGTGAGGGCCGGGGCTCACGTCCTTAAGATGCCGTAAAGATGCAGGTAGAAAGCACTATTGCAGCTGCAGTGCGCCTATACTCGACCTCGCGAGCATACAGTGGTGTCTTCACCGCGTATGCACGCATGGACAACGCTTCAGAAAGGCTACGCTATGCAGCGCGACGCATCGGACACTCGCGTCAATCCAGACCTCATCCTCAAGGCAATTGAGAAAGACGAGGTCGCCGATGACACTCGAACCAGCCGGGGACACCTCAAAATTATCTTTGGCTACGCTGCTGGTACAGGCAAAACCTATGCAATGCTTCAAGCCGCCCACGCCGCCAAGCGGCGAGGTGTCGACGTCGTCGCGGGATACATCGAGCCGCACGAACGTCCGGCAACTGCCCATCTTGCACAAGGGCTTGAGAACGTGCCCTGTAAACTCATCGAGCACAACGGCATTGCGCTCAGCGAGTTCGATCTAGATGCGGCTATCGAGCGCGCCCCTCAGCTCATCCTTGTCGACGAGCTCGCCCATACGAATGCGCCGGGGTCTCGCCACGACAAACGCTATCAAGACGTCGAGGAACTTCTACATGCGGGCATCGACGTCTATACGACCGTGAACGTTCAGCATATCGAGAGCCTAAACGACATGGTTGCATCCATCACCGGCGTTGTCGTGAGCGAACGAATCCCCGACCGTATCTTCGATGATGCCGACCAGGTCGAGCTCGTCGACATAGAGCCCGAAGACCTACTTGAGCGCCTTCGCGCCGGCCTCGTCTACCGTCCCGCACAAGCCGACCGAGCGCAACAGCATTTTTTTACCGTCGAGAACCTCACCGCACTCCGAGAAATCGCGCTGCGCCGCTGCGCCGATCGCACCGGTCACCTCACAGACGCCGCACGCGTGCTGGGAAACCGTGACTACTACACCAGGGAGCGTATCTTAGTCTGTGTCTCCCCGGCGCCGACCAATCCCCGCATCATCCGTGCCGCCGCACGCATGGCGAAAGCGTTTCGCAGCGAACTCGTCGCCCTGTTCGTAGAGAGCCCGCGCACGCAAGCCATGAGCGATGATGAGCGCGCCAAGCTTGCAGCCAATATCGCCCTAGCCGAGCAGCTCGGAGCACATATGGAAACCGTCTATGGCGACGACATCGCGTTTCAGATCTCCGAGTTCGCGCGCCTGTCGGGTATTTCGAAGATCGTCATGGGGCGCACGGGCGAGCGCAGCAGCGTCCGTCAGGCCCTCTTCGGCCGCAAATCTCTCGTAGAACAGCTCATAACATTCGCCCCGAACCTCGACATTTACATCATTCCAGAACAGTCGACTCCGCCCTCCCGACCCAAAGGACGCCGCCATGCGCTCGCCCTGCAGCCGCCCAGCAGCCGAAACGTGCTTCGCACGCTGGCCCTCTCTCTTGCCGCCACGGCGATCGGCACGGCTTTCCGCCATCTGGGATTTGCCGACTCCAGCATCATATCCCTCTATATCTTCACGGCCCTGCTGACCGCCGTCACCACGACGGGGCGTATCTGCACGATCGTATCGAGCGTGCTCTCTGTAGTGCTTTACAACTTCTGCTTTGTCACGCCTCTGTTTTCGCTCGCCAGCTACGACCGAAGCTATCTGGTCACGTTCGGCATCATGTTCGCCACCGCTATGGTCGCCGGCGAGTTAACTGCGCGCATCGCCGACAACGCCCGTACATCCGCCGAGAGCGCATTCAAAACGCGCGTACTCCTCGAAACGAACCAGCTCTTGCAGCAAGCCCATAGCGCGGAGGAGTGCGCCCGCGTCGCCATGAACCAACTCGTCAAACTGCTAAAACTCGACGTGGTCTTCTACCCCGCCGAACACGGCACGCTCGGCAAGGCGCTCTATGAGTCCGCTGGCACCGAAAACCGATCCGCGTCGCTGCTCACCGACTACGAGCGCGCCGTTGCAACCTGGACCTACACCAACAACAAGCGCGCGGGCGCAAGCACGCGGACCCTGCCTGAGGCGCGCTGTCTCTACCTCGCGGTTCGCACCGGCGACAAGGTATTCGGTGTCATCGGCATCGCCCTGGAGGGGCGCGAGATCGAAGCCTTCGAGCATTCGATCGTCCTATCTATCGTAGGTGAATGCGCCTTGGCGCTCGAAAGCGACCGGGCGGCGCAAGAGCGCGAAGAGGCTGCGGTCTTGGCGAAAAACGAGCAGCTGCGCGCCAACCTTTTACGCTCCATCGGCCACGATTTGAGGACACCCCTCACGGCTATATCCGGATCTGCGGCAATCCTTCGGAAGAGCGACGAGAAGCTCAGCCTCGAACAACGCTGCGATCTTGCCGATGCCATCTACGACGACTCCCTCTGGCTTATCGATACCGTGGAGAACCTCCTCGCCATCACACGCGTCGAGGACGGCACCATTCGCCTCAACTTAACATCCGAGCTCATCGACGAGGTCATCGAGGCCGCCCTCAGCCATGTCGCCCAAGCATCGCATGGACGTGCCGTCACCATCGAGCACACTGACGACATCCTGCTGGTACGCATCGACGTCCATCTCATCATGCAGGTGCTTACGAATCTCATCATGAACGCCTTCAAATACACGCCCGAGGACTCGTCTGTCACCATCAGCGCACGTCGCGAGGGCGCGTTCGTCGTGGTGGACGTCGCAGACGATGGGCCGGGTGTGGCAGACTGCGACAAGCCTCATATCTTTGAGCGCTTCTTCACCTCAAGCAATACGCGGCCCGTGGATTCGCGTCGAAGCATCGGCCTTGGCCTGTCGCTCTGCCGCTCCATCGTGGAGGCGCATGGCGGCGTCATCGAAGTTCGCGACAACCACCCCCATGGGGCCGTCTTCCGTTTTACCCTGCCCGCCGAGGAGATTGAGATTCATGAATAATGCCGCTAAGCCACGCATCCTCCTGGTCGAAGATGACCCGACCGTTCAAAACCTCGTTTCGACCGCGCTTGACCTCCACGGCTATGTCGTGAGCAAGGTTTGCAACGGCCAAGCCGCCATCATGGATGCGGTGTCGCACGGCCCCAGCCTCATCATGCTCGACCTCGGCCTTCCCGACATTGACGGTATCGAGGTCATCACGAAGATCCGAAGCTGGTCGGCAGTCCCCATTATCGTCATTTCGGCGCGCACCGAAGATTCCGACAAGATTGCAGCACTTGACGCAGGGGCAGACGACTACCTCACCAAGCCCTTTTCTGTGGATGAGTTGCTCGCGCGCGTCCGTGCGAATTTGAGGCGCTCCTCGATGGCGTCGAGCGAGTCGACAGAAGCGAGCACGTTCGACAACGGTCCGCTGCATATCGACTACGCCGCGGGATACGCGACGAAAGACGGACGCGAGCTCTCGCTCACCCCAACCGAGTACAAATTGCTCGTCCTTCTGGCGAAAAACGTCGACAAGGTGCTCACCCACACCTTCATCACCCGCGAGATATGGGGCACGAGCTGGGACAGCGATCTGGCGAGCCTGCGCGTGTTCATGCGCACCCTGCGTAAGAAGATCGAGGCAGACCCCTCTCACCCCAAAATGATTCAGACGCACATGGGTGTCGGGTACCGCATGCAGCGTCTCTAGCCCACCCCACAAAAAGTTGCGGTGGAATACGGAGTAGATAAGGCCTTTGACAGCCAAAACAGTCCGTATTTCACCGCAACTGATGGGCGGGATGGAGTTAAAGGCCCAGGTAGGTGGTCATGCCTTCGACGGCGAGCTTGGCACCAGCTACGGCATGGACCACGGTGAGCGGGCCGTTGACCACGTCGCCGGCGGCAAAGACGCCAGGCACGGTGGTCATGCCATGCTCGTCGACCGAAAGCAGGCCGCGATGGTCGGTCTCCAGACCGCCCGTTGTAAGCACGAGCTTGTCCTTGGGCACCTGAGACGCCGCAATCACAACCGTGTCGGCGGACACGCGGTCGAGCTCTTCCTCGTAGCCCACCACATTGTTGTCCTCGTCAAAGACAGCCGTCTCGAACACCGGACCGTTATCATCGATGGCGCAGATCGCCTTGCCGCGCACAATCTCGGCACCGTCAAGCTCGGTCAACTCCACCTCGTCGTCAATCGCAGAGATATGGCGCGAACGGGCATACACAGTGACCTTGCGGGCACCCGAGCGAAGCGCCGTACGGGCCACATCCATGGCTACGTTGCCGGCACCGATTACGGCCACGTTTTCGCCGATCGCCACGCTCGTGGGGTCAACGAGGTAGTCGATGCCAAAGAGCACATTGCCGCGCGACTCGCCGGGAATACCCAGCTTTCGAGCTCGCCAGGTGCCGGTACCAACAAAGACCGCATCGTAGCCGTCGCGCAGCAAGTCGTCGATGTGGAGCGCACCGCCGATGGTGGTCGAGGGGCGAACGCGCACGCCGAGCGAGCACATCACGTGGCGGTACTTTTGCACGAGCGAGCGCGGCAGGCGGAACTCGGGGATACCGTACTCCAGCACGCCGCCGATCTCGGGCCGCTGCTCAAAAACGGTGACGGCGCAACCCAGCTGCGCCATCTTAATGGCCACGGTCATACCGGCGGGGCCGGAGCCGACCACAGCGACCTGTTTGCCGCACGACGGCGCGGGTTTCCACTCTTTGCGGTCCAAATACGCCGTGGAGATATAGTTCTCGATGCTCGAAAAATGCACGGGCGCGCCCTTGCGGCCCTGGATGCACGCGCCCTCGCACTGGCCCGAATGGTTGCAAACCATGGAGCAGACCGCACTCAACGGGTTATTCTGGAACAGCAGCTCGCCCGCCTCTTGCAGACGGCGCTGCTTAAAGAGGTCGATAACCTGCGGAATGGGCGTCTGCACCGGACAGCCCTTTATTTGACAGAACGCCTTTTTGCAGCCCAGACAGCGATTTGCTTCCTCAACGATGTGGATAGGCACGCAATTCCCCTCTATCGACCTGGACGAAATCGGCTTCTTAAACCAATTTGCCCGAATTAATAACCATAGATACGTCAACAGTGCGGAAAAGGGCACCGAAAAGCATCTCACAAACGCGCAGTAGCAACCCTTCCCTCGCACGGAGCCACTGTGCAGCCCCGTCATCGAGATCAAAAGATTCGCCACCCCTACGAATGGCGAATCTCTCTACAGGCAGACGCCGTCTTTCCAGATACTGATCTCGTGGCAGCCGCGGCGCTCGGCACTCGTTAGCTTACCGCTCGCTGTATCCAGTACCAGCTGATACAGGTCGCGGGCAGCCTCGTCGAGTGTGCGTTCGCCTGTGGCAATCACGCCGGCGTTAAAGTCCATCCAGTTGGCCTTGTGGTCGCACAGACGCTGATTGGTGAACACCTTGAGGGTGGGCGCCGGTGCACCAAACGGCGTGCCGCGTCCAGTCGAGAACAGAATCACGTGACAGCCAGCAGCCGTCAACGCCGTGGTGGATACCATATCGTTGCCCGGGCCGCACAGCATGTTCAGGCCATGCTTGGTGACCTGACCGGCATACGGCAGCACGTCGACGATGGGTGCGGAGCCGCCCTTTTGCACGCAGCCGCAACTCTTGTCCTCGAGCGTGGTGATGCCACCGTCCTTGTTACCGGGACTCGGGTTCTCGTAGACCACCTCACCATGGCTAATAAAGTAATCCTTAAAACCGTTAAGCATGTCAGAGGCAGCGTTAAAGACCTGCTCGTTCTCGCAGCGATCGAGCAGGATGCTCTCCGCGCCAAACATCTCGGGCACTTCGGTGAGCACCGACGTGCCGCCACGGGCGACGACCATATCGCTCACGCGACCGATCGTGGGGTTGGCGGTAATGCCCGAAAGACCGTCAGAGCCGCCGCACTTAAGACCAATAACCAGCTCTGAGGCCGGAATGGGCTCACGCTTGGCCTGCTTGGCCAGGTCAGCCAGCTCGGACAGAATCTTGTGGCCCTCGATCTGCTCGTCGGCTACATCCTGGCAGGTGAGAAAACGAACGCGCTCGTGATCGAAGTCACCGAGCTCGTCGAGCACCTGCTGATGCGTGCAGTTCTCGCAACCGAGCGACAAGAACAGCACGCCCGCGGCGTTTGCGTGACGCGACAGCGCCACCAACAGACGACGGGTCTGGGCATGGTCGGCGCCGGTCTGTGAGCAACCGAACGGATGCGGGAAGTAATAGACGCCCTCCAACGAGCCCTCGACCAGGTCCTGAGTCTGCTCGCACATGGCACGAGCGACTTCGTTGACGCAACCGACGGTGGGAATGATCCAAAGCTCATTGCGCGTGGCGGCACGACCGTCGGCACGGCGGAAGCCCATAAAGGTCTCGGCCTCGACCGGCTCAACGACCGGATGTGTCGGATTGTAGGCGTACTCGATCTCACCCGAGAGGTTGGTCTTCACGTTGTGCGTGTGCAGCCACTGGCCGGGCTGAATGTCCTTCGTCACGTGGCCGATGGGAAGACCGTACTTGATGACATCCTCACCGGCTGCAATGGCGCGCACGGCCATCTTGTGACCCTGCGGGATATCCTCCGCGGCAACGACCTCGCCCACGCCGGGAACCTCGACGGCAGCACCCTTGGCGAGCGGCGACAGCGCAACGATGACGTTGTCGGCCGGATTGATCTGGATAGTGTTCATTACAAAGAGTCCTAACCCTACAGGTTGAGCAGAAGTCGAGTGACGCCCGCCAGTTACCCGGCGGGCGTACAGAAGGATTTAGGCCTGAGCGTTCGCGAACGCCTGCTTGACGCCCTCGGAGCGCACGACGGCGAGAGCGTTGACGACAAACTCCTCCAGGCCGGCGATCTGCGTAAGATCCTCGCCCCACATTTGCTCGTTGGAGAGCACATCGTGCACCAGCTCGGCGTCGTCGGCGCCGGCGTGAGCAGCGTAGAAGTCGAGCACAAAGGCGTCGTCCTGAGCGGTGAACTCGGTGCCGTCGGAGCGACGCAGGTGCAGGCCGTCGCCCTCGCGGGACACGAGCTCCTGCGTGTAGAAGGAGATGAGCGTGGCCAGGCTCGTCGCCAGGCACTTGGGCAGGTTGCCGGTCTCGGCAGCGTAGTCCTTGAGCGTAGGCAGGTCGCGGGCACGCCACTTAGCCGTGGAGTTGAGGCAGATGGAGAGCAGCGCGTGGTCGATAAACGGGTTGTCGAAGCGGTTCTCAACAGCGGCGGCAAAGGCCTTGCAGTCCTCGACATCCAGGTCGGCGGCAAGCGTCGGAATGACCTCGTCGTAGAGCATAGTGTTCATGAAGCCGCGGACGGTCTCGTCGTGCATGCAATCGCGCACGATATCAAAGCCGGCAACCCAGGAACCCGGGACAAAGGCGGTGTGGGCGCCGTTGAGGATGCGGACCTTGCGCTTCTTGTACGGGGTGACGTCGGGGGTCACAAAGACACCCGGCAGACCGGCCTTCACGAAGGGCAGACGCTCCTTGAGCGATTCGTCACCCTGGATGCCCCACATCTGGAAGGGCTCACGCACGGCCAAGAACGGATCTTCATAGCCCAAGCGCTCGGCCACGGCAGCGGCCTCCTTGGGATCGCGGATGCGACCCGGAACGATGGTGTCGACGAGCGTGGTGCAGACGGTGCAGTCGTTGGCCATCCACTGCGAAAACTCGTCCTCCCAGCCCCAGTCGCTCACGTACTGGTTCATGATGCGCAGCAGCTCCTCGCCGTTATGGTCGATGAGCTCGCAGGCGAGCACGATGACGCCCTGCTTGCCGGCAGCCCAGCGGGCATGGAGCACCTGGGCAAGCTTGGCAGGGAAGCTCGCGGGGGGCATGTCGTCGGCCTTGCAGGACGGATCGTAGGCGATACCGGCCTCGGTGGTGTTGGAGACGATAATCTCCAGGTCGTCGGAAACGGCGACCTCCATCATGGCACGGTAGTCAGCCTCGCGATACGGATTGAGGCAACGGCTGCAGGCGCTGATCACGCGGGAATCGTCAACCGTGTCACCGTTCTCCTTGCCGCGCACCAGTACGGTGTACAGGCCATCCTGGGCATTGATACCATCGGCGAAATCGAAGGCGCCGCTGATGGGCTGCACCATGACGACCTTGCCGTTCCAACCGGTGGCCTCGTTGCCCATATCGAAGAAACGATCGACGAAGGCGCGCAGGAAATTGCCCTCGCCAAACTGTAGGACCTTCTCGGGGGCGTCCTTGGGCAGCACGTAGCCCTCGTAGCCGATCTTCTCGAGCGTCTCGTAGCTGATGTTATTCATAGAGGTTTTCCTCTCAACTCAAGTCCCGGTACGGCATCGCCGCACCGGGTTGCATTCATGATTTTTCAAGCAGCGGGGCTATTTATCGATCGTCTCGATAGTGCTCTCGCCGATCTTGCCGCGCTCCCAGCGACCATTCGACAGGTCGTTGGAAATGGAATTGAACTTCTTCTCGGTAATGTCGTAGAGAGCGAAGATAATCAAGGCTGCTACCAGAAGGGCGCAGGCGGGATAAATCGTCAGAGCGCCCTTGATGCCAAGCAGCGTGGCAGCCGTCTGGGGCTTATTTGCCACATATCCGGTAAGGGCAAGGATGCCGCCGGAAATGATCGCGGCAAGGGATTGCGCAAGCTTACGAGAAAAGTTGAACGCGGCGTAGGTCGTACCCTCCTTGCGGATTCCCGTGTGCCATTCACCGTAATCGATAACATCGGAAACCAGGTTCCAGGTGATACCGTTGGGGATGGCAAGCGCGACGTAGCCGATGGTGACGAAGATGATGAACGTCACGGTATTGGTCGGCAGGATGAAGTTGAGGCCGTTTGCCACAGCGCCGACGATAAAGCAGGCGACGCACGTGCGCTTCTTACCGAAATGCTTGACGAGCGTCGGGATGGCGAGAATGGCGACAACCGACGTTCCGATCATGATGCCGTTGACAACGGGCTGCAACGCGATGTTACCCAGGTTGTACTGGCAGAAATACACCATCATGGTGTTGTTGGTGTTCATGGCCGAAATGGTAAACAGCGTAAGCAGGATAACTGCTCCCAGGTTCTTGTTGGTGAAAACGACCTTGAAATACGTGCTGAATGCGCTCGACTTCTTGCCGGCCTTTCCCGCAGCCTTCTCCTCGGCCTGTCGATCGATACGGATATGCTCGCGCGTTCCTAAAAAGCAGATGGCGAATCCGGCGATGCCGCACAGTCCCATGACGACAGCTGCAATCGTATAGCCGTGCGGATTGCCGTCGAGCGTGTCGCCACCCGCAAAGAACAGGACCAATGGGATGAACGCTACGCCCGTGATGAGCTGTGCGCAAAGCGAACCGGCCTGGCGCGTTGACGCCATGTGCGCGCGGTCATCGACGTCACGCGTCATTACCGTGGCCAGAGATCCGTACGGCACGTTAGTGAAGCTGTATACGACGCCCCAGATCATGTAAGTTATCAGCGCATAGGCAATTTTACCTGCCATGGGAATATCGGACGCAGTGAAGGTCACCACGGTTAGAACGGCAAGGATCACGGCCGAAACCATCATGACCGGACGAAACCGACCGTGCTTGCCAATCTTCTTTCTACCGTCGACGAATGCACCGGCAATCGGGTCCATGAACGCATCGAAAATCTTGGTGACGGCGAAAATCAGGTTCACTACGCCTGGCGAAATCAGACAGATGTCAGTGTAGAACTTGGTCAGATATGCTTGACCAAGATCGAACATGAATCCGTTGCCCAAATCGCCAAAGCCATAGCAGATTTTCTCACGCCAGCTCAGCTTGATATCCTGCGAGCTCTGCATCGATCTCGAATCCGCCTGAGCAGACACGATCTGCTCGTTTTTCTGTTGCCCTGTTACCATATGGTCCCTCCCCTTTGCAACCGATTTCACCAATCGGAGCACATACAGATCTATGCCTCGGCGGTGTCCAGATCGAAGCCAAAGTAGCGAACGGAATTGTTGTAGCTGATATCGCGCACGATGGTGCCCAGCAGCTCCATGTCGGCCGGATACTTGCCCTGCTCAACCCACTCGCCGATCACGCTACACAGCACGCGACGGAAATACTCGTGGCGCGGGTAGGACAGGAAGGAGCGGGAGTCGGTGAGCATGCCGACAAAGTTGCCCAGGACGCCCTCGTTAGCCAGAGCCGTGAGCTGCTCGCGCATACCGACCTCGTTGTCGTTGAACCACCAGGCGGAACCGTTCTGGATCTTACCGGCGGTCGGAGCCTCCTGGAAACAGCCCATCACGGTATCGATCATGGTGTTGTCGATGGGGTTCAAGCTATACAGGATGGTCTTGGGCAAGCCGCAGGTCTCCTGGATGGAGTTGAGGAAATCGGCGAGCTGGTCGGACGGCGTGTAGTTGGAGATGCAGTCGTAACCGGTGTCGGGACCGAGCTTGGCGAACATGGCACGGTTGTTGTCGCGCTTGCAGCCAAAGTGCAGTTGCATGACCCAGCCCAGGCGGACATACTCGCCCGCGACAAACTGCATAAAGGCGGTCTTGTACTTGAGGACCTCTTCCTCGGTGAGCGGCTCGGCAGCCAGGCCCTTGGCAAAGATGGCCTCAATCTCATCGGCGGTAGCCGGGACATACATAACGTAATCGAGTGCGTGGTCGGAGGCGCGGCAGCCCAGCTCGTGGGCAACATCGTAGCGCTTGGAGATGGCGGACTTCATGCCCTCAAAGTCGCTGACCTCAACGCCGGCAACCTCGGAAAGGTGCTTGCAGTAGTCGGCGAACTCCTGGCCGCGCTCGATGCGCAGAGCGGCGTCGGGGCGCATGGCGGGAACGACCTGAACGTCAAAACTGTCATCGGCGGCAATCTTCTTGTGCCACTCAAAGCTGTCGGCGGGGTCGTCGGTAGTGCAGATCATGCGGACGTTGGACTGCTTGATCAGGTTGCGGCAGGTAAAGCTGGCCTCGGCGAGCTTGGCGTTGGCAAGGTCCCAGACCTCCTGGGCAGTCTTGCCGTTGAGGACGCCCTCGTAGCCAAAGTAGCGCTTAAGCTCCAGGTGGCTCCACTCAAAGACGGGGTTGCCAACGCAGCGACCCAGGGTCTCGGCCCACTTTTGGAACTTCTCGCGAGCAGGGGCGTCGCCAGTGATAAAACGCTCGTCGACGCCGTTGGCGCGCATCAGGCGCCACTTGTAGTGGTCGCCGCCCAGCCAAACCTCGGTGATGTTCTCGAAACGCTTGTCCTCCCAGATCTCCTTGGGAGAAATGTGGCAATGGTAGTCAACGATGGGCATGCCCTCGGCAAAGCTGTGGAACAGTTCCTCGCCGGTCTTGGTGCTCAGCAGGAAATCCTGATCGTCCATGAAGTTTTTCATCAAACAACCCCTTTGTTTGCGGAGCGGGCGCACAATACGCTCGTCATCCTCTAGGTGAACGTTCACCATACTAATCCATTACGACTCAAAAGGTGAACGTTCACCTAACTACCATGGGGTAAACGGTAGGTTTTGACCGATTAACGGTTGCCGAGCCATGGATCCTGCGTTGAAGCGGCACAAAGAAAGGCCGCTGACGGCAGATTCGCCATCAGCGGCCTTCGAAACAATTTTTCGATCCCCTGCCAAAAAATACGCGGCAAGTAGGGAACTCCCTAAACGCATTAGATTCCGGCGAGCTCGCAGTAACGATCGACGTTGCTGGCAAACACCATCTCAACAGCCCCCTTTTGCACAGGCTCCGCCGGTGTCTTCCCCCACAGCAGGTAATCGCCTAAGGTCTTGGCGCCACGATATGCCAGACTCACCGGGTCCTTGTAGACGATGTTGGTAAAGATGCCCCGACGCAAAGCCAGCGCACTTTCTGGGAACAGGTCGTTGCCAATCACCATTACTTCGCCGGCCTTGTTAGCCGAGACAAGCGCATCGGCAATCAGCTCAGAGCCCACGGCGAACACGCTGCAGATCAACTCGGGGGCTTCCGATGACCTTAGACGCTGGTTGAGCTCGTGCTCGAGCTGCTTGACCTGGGCATGAGCACCGGTCAGATCCTCGACCTGCCAGGGAACATTGTGCTCGCGAAGGTAATTGTGGAAGGCACGAGCGGTCAAATAGTGCGAGTCGGTATAGGGGTCGCCCGCCAATAAAAGCACGCGGGTATCGATCCCAGAAGCGTGAACCAGGTTGGCTGCCTGCTCGGCCATCAGGCTTCCCGCTGTGGAGTAGTCGGCCAAACTAGCGCCCAGACGATCGAGGTGAGGGCGGTCGCCGTCAACGAGCTCAATCGTCACGCCCGCCTCGGCGATCTGCCCCAAAAGCTCAGTCGCACGATCGTCGCCCGGCGCATAGGCGAGCAAACCATCAATCTTCTCGCCCACCTGCAGACGCTCGTCGATTTGCTCGAGTGCATCAGCGTAGCCGCCCACGCCAAATTCAACGCGTTCAACGGTAATGCCCTGGTCGATGACCTCTTGCTCAAAGCGATTGCAGCCTTCCCATAGGTAACGATAGAAATAAGCGCCCTCACGCGATGCGCACGGCAGACAAAACAGCAGATTGATGTCCTTACGACGCAGGCTCGAAGCACTCGTGTTGCGGTGATAGCCCATCTCCTCAGCCTTAGCATTAACCTTGGCACGCACAGACTCGCTCACGCCGGCCTTGCCCGTAAGGGCCTTATGCACGGTGTTAATGGAAACGCCAAGCTCGGCGGCTATGTCCTTCATGGTGACGCGTGCGCTCATAGGGTTACTCCGGTACAGACGGGCAGCTAATAAACAATTCAGTTAACGATACCCCAAAAAATGCATGTCTACTCGCCGCACTCACGCTCGAATGTGTAAAAAGCCCCGCGAACGGATGCTCGCGGGGCGTTCAAGATACCCAGTTGTTTATTTGACACCGCGGCCTAAATTCTCGGCCACTTTGTCGACGCCTTTCAGCGCGGCGCACGTCTTTTTGTTGGAGCAATGCCCCGTGCAAGCGCCGCCCTGAGCGCAGTCGGCGCAAGTGCCCTTGCGGTAGATGCGCACGCATACCGCGACAAACGCAATACCGATAACAGCCAGTACAACAATATCGATAGGTGCCATAGCAAGCCTCCTCTAGTTAACCATCACTTACTTTACCCTATTCTCCACCTACCAAAACGGGACAGGTTTATTTTGGTTGGTTTTATCTGCGGAAACGCCACATCTCCCCCACCAAAAAGCCCGAGTGTCGCTGGGACACCCGGGCTCGTGGAAAGGGGTTAATCCTTATTCGGACTTAAGCGGAAACTGCGGCGGAAGCAGTGTTGGTCTCGTCCTCGTCGGTCCAAGCATGCTTGGGCATGGGACGGAAGATCTGTAAGAGCATCGCAACCAGCAGTACAACGGCGACAATCGTCCAGAAACCAAACTGTCCCAGCACGAACAGGTTGTAGAACTGATTGATGAACAGGCCGATCACCCAAGCGAAGAGGCACTCGTAGCCGATAGCAATCGCGGTCCACTTGCCGGAGTCCATTTGGTTGCGGATGGTACCCATGGCGGCAAAGCACGGAGCGCACAGCAGGTTGAAGGCACCGAATGCCACGCAAGCGCCCATGGTCGGGAACATACCGGCAAATGCGGTCCACAGGCTCGGATCGGTCTCGCCGGCATCGGCAACGGACAGCAGCGAGCCAGCAGTGGCGACGACGTTCTCCTTGGCGACGAGGCCCGAGACGGTCAGCGCGGTTGCCTGCCAGGTGCTAAAGCCGAGCGGGGCGAAGATCCAAGCGACCAGGTTGCCGAGCATGGCAAGCACGGAGTAGTCCATAAACTCCTCGGGGATGCCGTCCATCGCAGGCAGGAAGCCAAAGGAACCGTTGTAGCTACCAAAGTTAGACAGGAACCAAACCACGACAGTGGACGCGAAGATGACCGTGCCGGCCTTCTTGATAAAGGCCCAGCAGCGCTCCCACACGTGCAGCGCCCAAGAGCGGATCGCCGGGAAGTGGTAGGCAGGAAGCTCCATAACGAACGGCGTCGGGCGGCCGGCGAAGAGCTTGGTCTTTTTGAGCATGAGGCCCGAGGCGATGACGGCAAAGACACCCAGGAAGTAGAAGAGCGGGCTGATCCATGCGGCAGTGGTAGAAGAATCGCCGATGATGGAACCCATGAGCAGGGCGATGATCGGCAGCTTAGCGCCACAGGGAATGAACGTGGTGGTCATGACCGTCATGCGGCGGTCCTTCTCGTTCTCGATGGTCTTGGTAGCCATGACGCCGGGAACGCCGCAGCCCGAGGACACGAGCATGGGGATAAAGGACTTACCGGACAGGCCAAAGCGGCGGAACACGCGGTCCATGATGAAGGCGACGCGGGCCATATAGCCGCAGTCCTCCAGGAAGGACAGCATCACAAAGAGCAGGAACATCTGCGGCACAAAACCGAAGATGGCGCCAAGGCCGCCGACGATACCGTCGCAGACCAGCGAATCGACCAGGCCACCGTCCTCGGTACCGCCCGCCACAAGGGCGTCGTGCACCACGGTGGTGATACCCGGGACATAGGGGCCGTACTGCGCCGGGTCGACCGAGTCGGCATTGTCGCCCGCAGCCTCGACGGCCGCGTCGTAGGCGTCGCGGCCCTGACCGAGCACGTACCAGCCGTCGGTGCCGAAGAGCTGGTCGTTGGTGAAGTCGGTCACCGTGCCGCCCAAGGTAGAAACGGCGATGTAGTACACGCAGAACATGATGACCACAAAGATCGGCAGGCCCAGGATACGGTTGGTAACCACGCGGTCGATCTTCTCGGAGGTGCTCATCTTTGCCGGAGCCTTGGTCATGCACTCGTCGATGATGTGCGCGATGACGCCATAGCGCTCACCGGTGATGATGGACTCGGCATCGTCGTCGCAGTCCTGCTCGCACTGGGCGACCAGCTCCTCCACGCGAGCGGCCTTCTCCTTGGTGAGGTTGATGAGCTTGCAGGCGTCCGCGTCGCGCTCAAACAGTTTGACCGCGTAGTAGCGACGCTTGTTGGCGGGAACGCTCGCAGGCAGGTTATTCTCGATGTGGTCCAGAACGTCCTCGATGGAGGAATCGAACTTGTGCTCCGGCACCTGGCCCTTAGAAGCAGCGGACTTCTTGACCTGCTCGAAGAGCTCCTTGATGCCCTTGTTCTTAAGAGCCGAGATCATCATGACCGGGCAGCCGAGCTTCTTGGAGAGCTTGTCCGTGTCGATCTTATCGCCGTTCTTCTCGACCAGGTCGGCCATGTTGAGGGCAACGACCACGGGCAGGCCGGTCTCGATAACCTGAAGCGCCAGGTACAGGTTACGCTCGAGGTTGGTGGCATCGACGACTTGGACGACAACATCGGGCTCGCCGCTCATGAGGTAATCGCGCGAGCATTGCTCCTCGGGGCTGTAGGGGGAAAGCGAGTAGATGCCAGGGAGGTCCGTGATGGTAACGTTCTTGTCGCTTAGGAGCTTGGCCTCCTTTTTCTCAACCGTGACGCCGGGCCAGTTGCCAACGTAGCCGTTGGCGCCGGTGATCAGGTTGAAAAGCGTGGTCTTGCCGCAGTTGGGGTTACCCGCCAACGCGACATGGATCTGAGAATCCGCCATTCAATCCTTCTTCCTTGTGTGCCCGCGCTGCTTTCTCCGCGCAGGCTGGATAATGTGCTTCAAAGACGCTGCATTAAGTTAGAAAAACCTAACTTTATCTGCAGAAACATACGCCGCGAGCCCTTATTGGACCTCGACGACGGCCGCCTCCTCCTTGCGGATGGAAAGCTCGTAGCCGCGCACGTTGATCTCGACCGGATCGCCGAGCGGTGCAACCTTCACGACCTTGAACGAAGTGCCCTTGATGAGCCCCAGGTCCATAAGGTGGCGGCGAAGCGCACCCTCACCGTGAAGCTTGACGATGGTAGAGCTCTCGCCCACCTTAACGTCACCCAACGTCTTCATCCTCTTGTCCCCCTTTCGGTTTTTATGAAATGCTGCAGACTAGCCGACGGTCATGATGTGCATGGCAACCTTGGAATCGATACCAAAGCGTGCGCCCAGCACAGTGACGATGATATTGGCGCCACTCGAGCTCACCACGTGGATTTCGCTGCCCTCGACAAAGCCGAGGTCCTTGAGGTGGTGTTTCATGTCCTCATTGCCCTTTACACGGGACACGCGTACGGTTTCGCCCGCTTTTACCATCGAAAGCGGCATGGCCGGCATCTGCGGTCCGCAAGACATGAGTTGCTCCTAACGTCAGTTCGTCCTCAACATCGACGCGATAAAAGTTAACCACGTCTATGTTCGCTTTAGTAAACTAGCACGTGGTTAACTTTTTGGAAAGGGTCCCTATTCAGATTTCGAAAAAGTTTCCTATATGAAACAAAAAGGCGCGGCAAAGAGCTGTCCTTTGCCGCGCCCTGTCATGCTTAGAGCGAGAGGTTTCTGATCGACGTAACGCAGGAAGCCTCGTCTACGCCCGAAACGCGAAAGATGATGTCCTCGCCGCACTCGCCGTAGAGAGCCATGAGGCCCATGACATCGCGACCGTCGGTATGGCGGTCGCCGATGCTGACCGACACGTCGCTACGGTGCTTGGCAATGATGTCATAGAGCAGCGCAACCGGGCGGGCGTGTAGTCCCAACGGATCTTTAATCGTCTTTGTAAACTCGACCATGTCCCCTCCCACGACATCACACATTCGGCCGGCAAACCCAGCCACGTGGTAGTTATTGTAGCGTTAGATGCTTGTTGAGGGCGGGACGGAAATCGCATCCCATTTCGAGCGTCAATGATGGGACACAGTTTCCGCCAGAAGGCTCAACCGGAAAGTGCGACCCGTTATTTGGCTGGATTCTGGGACGCAGTTTCCGCTGAGCGACCCTGGCGGAAAGTACATCCCATTCTGGACGCAAATTCCGGGACGCAGTTTCCTCGACGTCCGGTCACCCCATGCCCTCACAACCTCGGCGCATAAAAAACGAGGGAAGGCACGCGTCCTTCCCTCGTTACGGGCAATATGTAGCCGCTTGCCTACATCAGGCGCAGGCTGACGTCCTTGAGCTGGGCGCCACTAACGGCACTCGGGGCGCCCGACATGAGGTCGGAGCCGCTGGCCGTCTTGGGGAACGCCATGACGTCGCGGATGGAGTCGGAGCCGGTGAGCAGCATGCACACGCGGTCCAGGCCCAGAGCGAAACCGCCCATCGGGGGCGCACCAAACTTGAGGGCCTCCATGAGGAAGCCAAACTGAGACTCGGCGCGCTCCTCGGTAAAGCCCAGGAGCTTGAGCATGGACATCTGCATCTCGGCGTTGTGGATACGCATACCGCCGCCGCCGGCCTCAAAACCGTCCATGACAAAGTCATAGGTGCAAGAACCAGCTGCCAACGGGTCGGCCTCGATCTTGGCGATGTCGGTCTCGGTCGGCAGGGTAAAGGGCTGGTGCTCGGCTGCATAGGCCTTGCGATCCTCGTCCCAATGGAACAGCGGGAAGTTGACGACCCACAGGAAGTCGTGACCCTCGCGCTTGATCTCGAGCGCATTGGCCATGTGCGAACGCATACCGCCCAGGATCTCATCAGAAAGCAGGCGCGGGCCGGCGGCGAACATCACAAGGTCGCCGGGCTCGACGTCCATGCGCTCGCGCAGAGCCGCCATCTCCTCGTCCGAGAAGAACTTGACGATGGGGCTGTTGATGGAACCGTCCTCGCGGAAGGCGATCCAGGCCAGGCCCTTGGCGCCAAACGTGGAGGCCACGCCGGCGAGCTTATCGATCTTGGCACGCGCCCAGGCACCGGCGCCCTTGGCGTTGATGGCCTTGACGACAGAGCCCTCCTCGTTCGCAGCGGTCGCGAAGACCTTGAACTTGGAGTTGGCAAAGATGTCGGTCAGGTCGACCAGGTGCATGCCGTAGCGGGTATCGGGCTTGTCGGAGCCATAGGTGTCCATGGCCTCCCAGTAGTTCATGCGACGCAGCGGCGTGGGCATCTCGACACCCATGCGACCGAAGGCATCGGCAAGAACCTCCTCGAGCGCGCTCATGACATCGTTCTGGTCCACGAAGGACATCTCGATATCGACCTGGGTGAACTCGGGCTGACGGTCGGCGCGCAGATCCTCGTCGCGGAAGCACTTGGCAACCTGGTAGTAGCGCTCGACGCCACCGACCATGAGCAGCTGCTTCAGGAGCTGCGGGGACTGCGGCAGGGCGTAGAAGTTGCCCGGCTGAATACGGCTGGGAACGATGAAGTCGCGAGCGCCCTCGGGCGTGGACTTAAACAGGGAGGGCGTCTCGACCTCCATGAACTCACGGTTGTGCAGCGCCTCACGAATGGCAAAGGTAAAGTCGGAACGCAGCTTGAGGTTGGCCATCATCTCGGGACGGCGGAGGTCCAGATAGCGATAGCGCAGGCGGGTGTCCTCGCTGGTCTCGATGCCGTCCTCGATCTGGAACGGCGGGGTGACGGACGTGTTGAGCACCTCAGCATGATCGGTCAGGACCTCGATCTCGCCGGTCGCGAGCTTGGTGTTGGTGGTCTCCTCGCCACGAGCGCGCACGACGCCGTGGATCTTGATGGGCCACTCGGGACGCATGGTCTCGGCGATCTTAAAGGCATCGCCGTCGGAGTGCTCGGGGTCGAAGGTGAGCTGCGTGATGCCCTCGCGGTCGCGAAGGTCGCAGAAGATAAGGCCGCCGTGGTCGCGGCGACGGCTCACCCAACCGGTGAGGGTGACCTCTTCGCCCACGTTCTCGAAGCGAAGCTCGCCGCAGGTACGGGTGTGCATGGAATGCTCGTCAATGGGACGGGTCTGGCTCATACCAGTGATCCTCCTTTATGGATCTGTGCCGCCCCGTGTCGTTCCGGGCGGCGTCGTACAGATTTGCCCTGCCTGCGTAAACCGCGCAGCCGGACATGGCGTTCTATCTTATCGCACCTGCGTCGATGTGCCGCGGAAAAGTAGCTCCTGCCCAAAGACTTGACGGAGACGAAACAATTGACGCACCGCGGCCGTCGCCAAGGCGCGCCACGTGCGACAATGTGTCCCAATACAACTGCACTCGGAAAGGCCCGCCATGACTGCACGCCTCATCGTTATGGATATCGACTCCACGCTCATCGACCAGGAGGTCATCGACCTGTTGGGCGAGGAGGCCGGCGTAGGCGAGCAAGTGGCGAAGATCACTGAGCGCGCCATGCGCGGCGAACTGGACTTTAAGCAGGCGCTCGAGGAGCGCGTTGGGCTGCTTGCCGGCTTGGACGAGAGTGTGTTCGAGCGTACCTTTGAGCGCGTGACGTTTACTCCTGGCGCGCTGGAGCTTGTGCGCTCGGCGCACAGCAAGGGCTGGAAGGTCGGCGTGGTAAGCGGCGGCTTCCACGAGGTCGCCGACAAGATCGTGGCCGCCGCGGGCATCGATTTTTGCCTGGCTAACCGCCTAGAGGTCGTGGACGGCAAGCTCACCGGTAAGCTGGCGGCAGACATCGTGACCAAGGAATCCAAGCTCATCCGGCTGCTGGATTGGGCAGTCGAGTGCGGTGTCGATATGGCCCACACCGTCGCGATCGGCGACGGGGCAAACGATATCCCTATGATTCAGGCCGCGGGCACGGGCATCGCGTTTTGTGCCAAGCCCAAGACGCGCGAAGCCGCCCCGTTTGCCATCGACGAGCGCAACCTGATGCTCGCCATGGACATCATCCTGCGCGACTAGTCGATCCGTCTAACAATTGAATCAGTCTGTCCTATAGTTTCCGAACAATTTTGTTTTAGTGTTCGGAAACATACCTTTGAGTGCTAGACTTTGCGCCGTCGAAGGGAACATATATGGATAAGCGAGATCTTGAGCAGTTGCTGAGCGATGTTGCCGACGGAGCAGTCGCCCCGGCAGTCGCCCTCACACGCATCCAGACGGCGCCAACCGCCGATCTGGGTTTTGCACAGCTCGATCTTTCGCGCGGAGTGCGCCAGGGAGCCGGCGAGGTTGTCTACGGTGCCGGTAAAACCGCCGAGCAAATTGCCGCCATTATCGAAGCGCTGCGCGATGCCGGCCAGGAGCGCATCCTGGTCACGCGCCTGGATGCCGAAAAAGCAGCCCGTACCTCGGAGCTCCTCGACAACGGCATCGACCTGGGATATGTCCCGGACGCACAGCTCGCCCTCGTGGGCGGCAAGCCCTCCCCTACCGGCAACGGACGCATCGTCGTCGCCTGCGCCGGCACGAGCGACTTACCCGTCGCCGAAGAAGCCGCGTTGACGGCCGAGTTCTATGGCAACGAGGTCGACCGCCTCTACGACGTAGGTGTCGCCGGCCTGCACCGCCTGCTCGCGCATGCCGAGGAACTTGCCCAGGCGCAGGTGGTCATCGCCATCGCCGGCATGGAGGGCGCGCTGGCGAGCGTTATCGGCGGTCTGGTGAGCTGTCCGGTCATCGCCGTTCCCACCAGCGTTGGCTACGGCGCAAGTTTTGGTGGCGTAGCTGCGCTGCTCGCCATGCTCAACTCCTGTGCCAGCGGCGTTTCGGTCGTCAATATCGACAACGGCTTTGGCGCCGCCTACCAGGCAAGTCTTATCAATCATCTGAGCGCCGGCACACCCCGCGCCCGCTAAGGAGCATTCCATGTCCAATCATCAGCACACGCTTATCATCGACGGCACCTCAGGCATCAGCGGCGATATGACCGTCGCGGCCCTGCTCGATCTGGGCGCCAGCGAGGAGCACCTGCGCGAACAGCTCGCCACACTGCCGGTCGACGGCTTTACGATCGCCGTCACGCGTGCAAACAAGCATGGCATCGACGCCTGCGATTTCGACGTCCAGCTTGCAGAGGGACTCGAGAACCACGACCACGATATGGCCTGGCTCTACGGCAACGAAACAGCTGTCGAGCACACGCACGAGCACACGCACGAGCACGGGCATGAGCATCACCATCATGATCATGGCGGGCACGAACACGAGCACTGCCATGAGCACGACCATGAGGGCCACGCCCATGAGCACGAAGATCATCACCACACCCACCACCATCACCACCGTTCTTTGGCGGATGTCGCCGCCATCATCGATGGCTCGCAGTTAAGCGATGGCGCCAAGCGCCGCGCGCTCGCCATCTTTACCGCGCTCGCCGCCGCCGAGGCCAAGGCCCACGGCAAAACGCCCGAGACCGTCATGTTCCACGAGGTAGGCGCCATCGACTCCATCGTCGACATCTGCTCGGTCGCCATCTGTCTCGATGACCTGGGTATCGAGGACATTGTCGTCGAGTCGCTCTCCGAGGGTCACGGCACCATCCACTGTGCCCACGGCCTTATGCCCATCCCGGTGCCCGCCGTCGTCAACCTATGCCAAGCAGGCAATATCGCCCTCACGCCCGCACCGGTCGCCGGCGAGCTCGTGACGCCCACGGGCGCCGCCATCGTCGCCGCACTGCGCACGTCCGAGCACCTACCGGCCCGCTACCGCATCGAGGCCGTCGGCTACGGCGCCGGTAAGCGCCCCTACGAGGGTTGCTCCGGCACGCTCCGTTGTCTGCTCGTTCACGTGGATGCATAGCCATGGATGCCCGCAAAGAAAAAAGCCGCGCTGCCATCGTTGCGGCGTTCTCCGAGCTGCTACGCGAAGTGGACTACGGCAAGATTACCGTCGGCGACATCATCGCGCGCGCTCACGTAGGCCGCGCGACATTCTACGGCCTCTTTAAGAGCAAAGACGACCTACTGTCCGAGCTCGTGAGCGACATCTGTACCCACGCCCTCGACGACGATGGCACACCGCTCGACGACCCACTCGTGCAGGTCGAGCATATCCTCAACAACCTCTGGGAGCGCCGCCAGGGCGTTCGAGCCCTCGTAGCCGGCGCCGGCTCCCGCGTCTTCGCCGACTGCTTACGCAAGACCATCATGTCACGAGCAGCCGAAACCGTCCCCGCCGACTCCACAGGCCCCGCTGGCACCATGGACCGCAGTTTCTTACTACACCACATAGCCTCAAGCTTCGTAGCCACCGTCCAATGGTGGGCCTGGCACAACTTCCAAGCAGACAAAGCCGACGTAGCCAAAGACTACTTATCAGCCATAAAGCCCCTCTTCAACTAAGTAAACCCCTTATCCCAAAGTTCCGCCCTCATCTCAAAGACCCGAACCCAAAGCACAATCCATCCCAAAGTGTCGACAGCAGCCCAACGCCCCTACCAGCAACAAGCCCCTCCCATCCAAATCCAAATTCAGATTTATATGTTGGGCTGCTTGTTCCAACGCGGCCAAGATCCCGCAGCTGGCCGCATGGGGTAACTTCCCAGCGCGTCCTCGGACATGAAAGAACCCCCGCCGCACGTAGTGTGAACTGCGCCCCAAAACTTGGACGGCTTAAATAAGAACTACGCCGCAAGGGACTGTCTCCGGAACTCCTCCGGGGTCAGTCCCTTCAGTTTAACCTGGCGCCTCCTCGTGTTCCAATGGACCACGAAGTCGTCGAGGTCCGCCTTGAAGGACTCGAAGTCCGGCCACGTCCTTCCGCGGAAGAACTCGTCCTTGATGTGGCCGAACACCTGCTCCGTCGCGCCGTTGTCGATGCAGTTGCCCTTCCGGGACATGCTCTGCACCACGCCGGCCTCCTCCAACCGCCTGCACCAACCGGCCTGCTGGTACTGCCAGCCCATGTCCGAGTGCAGGATCGGCCTGGAGCCCTTGGGCTTCCTGGACACGAGCTGGTCGAGCAGCTCGTGCTGCTGAGCCATGTTGGGGTGCAGCGACGTGGACCAGGCGACGATCTCCTTGCTGCCGAAGTCGTAGACCGGCGCGAAGTAGGCCTTGCCCCAGGGCTGCTTGAACTCGGTGACGTCGGTGCCCATCTTCTCCCACGGCCCGTCGGCGGCGAAGTCGCGCCCGATGACGTTCTCGAAGGTCTTTCCGACCTTGCCCCTGTACGAGTTGTACCTGTGGTAGTCGGTCTCGCGGCGAATCCCGCAGCTGATGCCCATCTCGCGCATCATCTTCAGCACGGTCTTGTAGGCTATGCGCGCGCCCGCTCGGCGCGCAGGCACATGGCGATCTGCCTGTGGCCGCACCCGTTGGCCGTGCGCGAGAATATCTCGGCGGCGGCCTCCCAGAGCTCGGGCCTGGTGGGAGCCTTCGGGTGCGACAGCGCGTAGTAGTAGCTGGACCGGGCCATGCCGGCGCACTCCAGCAGGCGCCCCAGCCCGTGCCCCTCTTCGCGCAGGACCCTCACGGCCTCGACCTTCGCCCTGGTCAGAGCCCGTCCCTCCCGACCAGGGCACGCAATTTTTTTAGGTAGGCCACCTCGGTCTCGAGCCTTCGGCAGCGCTCCTCGAGCTCCTCCTCGCGGGTCCGCGGCCTCGCCTTGGAACCGCTCGGCCGGCCCTTGGGCCTGGGCCTGAGCGCCTCGGCGCCGCCCTCGCGGTAGAGCGCGCACCATCTCTTGAGCGGTGCCAAGGACATGACCCCGAACGCCTCCATGGCGTCCCGCTTGCTCATGCCGCCGTCGACCACGGCCGAGGCGGCGGCGACCTTCTGCTCGTATGTGTACCTGGCCTGCTTGCCGTCCATGGATAGCAGCACCTCGCTTCCGAACGACCGGTATACGTAGAGCCATTGTCTCACGGTGTCGCGCGGGACCGACAGCGCCTTCGCCGCCGACTCGGAGCCGTGGCCTCGCTCGAAGAGCCCGATCGCCGCCTTCCTGGCCTCGATGTCGTGCTTCACCCTCAAGTCGACACGCATAAAAAGCCTCCCATTTCTCATGTCCAAGAAATGGGAGGCAGTTCAGTGCGCAGCGGGGGTTCTTTCATGTCCGAGGACGCGCTGGGAAGTTACCCCATGCGGCCAGCGGACAACTATGTAGCCTCAGACTAGAACATGCCCAAGAAACCGTGCACAAACAGCGCGGCCAGAGCGGCACCGATAAACGGTGCGATGCCAGGAACGAGCAGGCCGTACTTCCAGTTGTTGTCAGCCTTGTTCTTAATCGGCAGCACCTGATAGGCCATGCGAGGACCAAGGTCACGAGCCTGGTTCATGGCGAAGCCGGTGATGCCGCCCATGCCCATGCCAACAGCCCAAACGATCAGACCGACGCAGATGGCGAGCATCAAAACGTTCTCGCCGGCGCGGCTAGCGGCAGCAAGGATGGCGCTGATGAACACAAAGGTGCAGATGGCCTCGCAGAAGAAGTTGCGAGCATAGTTCGTGCCCTCGGTAGTAGGGTTGGTCGAGAAGATGTTGCGCTGGGCAATAGGGTCGACGACGCCCTCGGAAGCCTTGAACTCATCGGCATACATCAACCACGCGATCACGGCACCCGCAAAGCCGCCGAGCATATCGGCAATCATGAAGGGGATGCAGCTGCTCCACGGCACCAGGCCTACGATGCACTGGGCAAGCACCATGGCGGGGTTCATGCACACGGCGCCGCCAAAGACAAACAGGCAGACCGAGATGCCAAAAGACCAGGTGGTGATGGCAAACATGTGACCGGAGCCCTGATACTTGGTGCCCTTGAGCACGGTATCGCAGTGCACGCCCACGCCAAAGATGATCATGAGGGCCGTTGCGCCGAATTCGCAGAGGAGTTTGGTAAGCATAAAACCTTATCTTTCTTGTCGGTTATAAACGATTCGTTTAGGCCGCGTACTAGTGCTGAGCGACGACAACGCCCAGGCCATCGGGAATGACGGCCACCTTGGCATCGGCACCCTTCATCTCAAAGGCGAGCTTGAGCGCCTCATCGAGGGTGTTGACCGGCGTCATGTGCATATCCTTGATCATCTGGTGATCGCACAGGTCGGTGACCATGATCACAGGGTGATGCGCCAGGATGCGGGCAAAGATCTGGCTCGTCCACTGGTCGGGCAGGGTCTCGTCCTTAGGACGGTCGATGCAGGCACGCTCAAACTCCGCCGGATCGTTGTCGGCGATGTTGTGATAGAAGCCCTCGCCACCGTGGCCGTCGGCACAACCGGCGACGTCGATGATCACGCCGCCCTCGGGAAGCGTGGCCTCGGCAGAGCACATGCCCTTCACGGCCTGATAGATGTTCTGGTCGAGCGGGTAGCCGCCGTTGGTGGTGATGGCGATCTCGCACTCGACGGGCTCAACGCCGGCAAGGCTCTTCACGAACTCGCAGCCAGCCTCGTGTGCCTTATGGATGTCGCCTGCAAAGGAGCCGATAACCTCATGCTTGCCGTTGAGCACCACGTTGAGCACAAAGGCAAGGTGAGCCATCTCGGCAGCGGCAAACATGTCCTCGCTCACGTGGTTGTGGCACAGGTTGCCGGCACGCGAATGGGAATCGTTCACAAACTGACCGTTGTGGTTGTACATGATGGTCTTGTAGCTGGCGATGCCAGGCAAGACGGACTTGCGGCTACCAGAGAAACCGGCAAAGAAGTGCGGCTCAATAAAGCCCTCGGCAAGCAGCAGATCGCAATCGGCGGCAATCTTGTTGATGATGCACTCGCCACCAGAAGGCAGGGTGCCGATCTTTTTCATCATGCTGTCGTCAGTCGCGACGTGCATAACGATTTCCTCGTTGGCAACGATCTCCTCGCCGTACTTGTTGACGAGTTCCTCATGCGTCGACGGACGATGCATACCCGTAGCAACCAAAATGCGCACGCGAGCCTCGGGCGCAGCGGAATGGATGTGATGCAGCAGAATAGGCATCGTCACACGCGAGGGAACGGGACGCGTATGATCGGAGCTAATAATGACAATATCCTTCTTGCCAGCACAAAGCTCCTCGAGCGACGGCGAGCCATAAGGGTTGGCAAGCGACTCCTCTACCAGCTCTTCCTGCGATTTCGTGGTCTTAAACTCGTTTTGATGACCTTCCATCACACCCGCGAAGTTCTTATCCTCGAGCTCCAGATGCAACGTCTTGTGGTCAAACGGCAGTTCACATTCAAACAATGACGAGCGCCCTCTTCCTTTTCAACTGACACACTAGATAAACCGTTGGAAGGATACGCCGCTCACCGAAAAACACCACCGTCCACCGACTCATTAACACAACGTTCGTATTTGACCCACAACAAAACGGCCACGATCCCAAACGGGACCGCAGCCGCCTGTCAAAGACACTATAGACAGGATGATTTACGCAGCGCCGAGGCAAACATCTAGTCCGAGACGTACGCACGTAAGCCATTTTGCATAAATTCGTTAATTAATTGCATAAGATGGCGCATGGATTTCTGGCCATAACTGGGTAGTACCCTCCGGAGCGTGCATTTTTGCGAGTATTCAGCATCGCGGGATAAGATTTTGGTGCCAAAAATCTTTCAAAAGGTAGATAGTCCTCATGACTCGACCCATCTGGATAGCATGCGGCGAGAAACCAGCCATATATGATCGTCGCCAAAGCCCAATCGTCGTGCAAAAGCATCAACAAAGGCAGCGAAAGCCGGCTATGGCCTTATGCATCAATCTTTGGCTGCTGAAAACTCCGTTTTTTGCACGTCGCCCCAAGCACCACCCTCACCCAGCGGCTGATCCGCCGAAGACCGGACATCGCAGGGCCCGCCATTAGTTTACTTTTAGGCACACTCCGCAGGACGCAAGAAGCCCTCGCCGCACTCCACATTAAGCGCGAAGCGCGCCATTATCCCCTTCAGCCCCAATCCCTGAAGACCGAGGACGAAGGGGCCCGATGGGTTTCCCTCTGAATGCATTCCGCAGCACGAAGCCCCCTTATCCGCAGCTCCGAAGGAGCAGGATAAGGGGGCTTCAAGTGCGAGGACGCATTCAGAGGGAAACCCATCGGGCCCCGGTGAGAGCCACAGGGCTATCGATTACCCCGTGTTCTGCAATCCTGCCGAGACGCCGGTCACAGTCGAAAGAATCAGGCTCATGTACTCGGCCTTCTTCTCCTCGGCCATCTCGTCCTGGTTCATACGCACCTCGCGAAGGGCGCGGACCTGGGCGATGGACAGGGCGTCGACGTAGGGGTTGCGCACGCGGACGGCGCAACCGAGCACGCGGCGACGCTGCAGCGGCCACTCATCACCGACGATGGCAAGGACCCACTTACGCGTGAGCTGCATCTCGGTGAAGACCTTCTCGGACAGATCCTGGCGATCGCCCAGGTGCAGATACATCTTGGCGATGCGCTGGTCGGTCTTGGCGATCGACATCTCGATGTTGTCGATAAAGGTGCGGAAGAACGGCCACTCCTGGTAGGCAGCCTTGAGCTGGTCAAGATCGCCAAGCTGCTCGCAGGCGGTGCCCAGACCGTACCAAGCGGCCAGGTTAATGCGCGCCTGGCTCCAGCTGAAGATCCACGGGATGGTACGCAGGTCGTCGAGCGACTTGGCACCCAAGCCGCGCTTGGCGGGACGCGAGCCGATCGGCAGCAGACCGACCTCGGTCAGCGGCGTCACGGTCGAGAACCATGGCGTAAAGTCCTCGGTGTTCAGCAGGTCCAGATAGCGCTCGTGGCTTGCGGTGTTGAGCTTCTCGGCCATATCCCAGAACTTCTGCGTGGTCTCGGTGTTGGTCTTCTCGACACTCGGGGCCGACTGCAAAAGCGTTGCGGCAGCAACGGACTCAACATGGCGCTGAGCCAGCGTGCGGTTACCGTAACGGGCAAAGATGACCTCGCCCTGCTCGGTAAGCTTAAAGAAGCAGTTGACCGAACCCTTGGGCTGCGCCAGCACGGCCTTGTTGGCCGGGCCGCCGCCACGGCCCACGGCACCGCCGCGACCGTGCATGAGCACCAGGTCGATATCGTTCTTCTCTGCCCACTTGGCGATGCGCTCCTGCGCGGAGTGCAGCGCGAGCATGGCCGTGGTAGGACCGGCATCCTTGGAAGAGTCGGAATAGCCCAACATGACCTCCATGCGGCGGTTGGTCTGGGCAAGGCGCTTTTGCACCACGGGCAGCGTAAGCATCTGATCGAGCACGTCGACGCAGCCCTCGAGGTCCTCGAGCTGCTCGAACAACGGGATCACGTCGAGCTCGGGGACATCCTCCTCGTGTGCAAAGGACAGGTGCGCCAGCTCAAAGACGTCGGCCACATGCTGAGCGCTCTTGGTAAACGAGATGATGTAGCGGTGCGCCATCTTCTTGCCGTAGCGCTTTTGGATGGAGCCGATAGCGCGGAAGGTATCGATGACCTCGCGCGTCATGGGCTGCAGGTCGCCATGGATACCGTTCTCGTGGATATCCTTAAGGGCGCGGGCATGCACCACGGAGTGCTGACGGAACTCCATCTCGACCATATGGAAGCCGAAGGACTCGACCTGCCAGATGATGGTCTGGACCGGGCCGTAGGCAGCACGGACGGCACCGCAGGCGGCCAGCGAGCGCTGGACGACGCGCAGGTCCTCCAAGAACTCATCGGCGCTGTGGTACATGGTGTCGGTGATACGACGGACGGTGGCGTTCAGGCGGTCGGCCATGACGAGCATGACGGCGCGATGCGGCTCGTGCTCGGAGATCAGCTCGGCGCGGGCCGTGTAACGAGGGCTCATCTCGACCTGATGGTTCCACAGGTTAATGAGCTCGGCCGACGGCTTGCTGTAGGTAGCCTCGAGCGTGAGGTTGCGGCCGATGTGGCGGCACTTGTCCTCGAGCTTGAGCACCATGTGCGTAAAGTACTTGGCGGCGACCTCACGGCTCACCTTGGCGGTGACGTTGGGGTTACCGTCGCGGTCGGAACCGATCCAGCTGCCGGGATGGAAGAACGCCGGGCACAGCGGCGGCACAGTACCGGCCTTGTCGCCCAGCACCCAATCGTCAAAACGACGATAGATAACGGGGATAACGTCGAACAGCGTGTTATCGAAGATGTCGATGATGGTATCGGCTTCCTCGACCGGCGTGGGCTTCTTGAGCGCGATGGGACTCGTACGCACCAGGGCGTCGATCTCCTGCAGCATATGGCGCTCGTTCTCCACCAGGTCGGAGCCGCCCAGACGCGGACGCTCCTCCAGCAGGTTGGAGATACGGCGGATCTTGCCCTCGACGGCCTTACGACGGGCCTCGGTGGGATGTGCGGTAAAGACAGGGTGGAACTCGAGCTTGTCGAGCAGCTCGTTGGCACCCTCGACACCCAGCTCATTCACCAGCTGGTGATAGGCAACGGTAAGCTCGTTGGCAGGATCGACCTCGGTATCGGTCGACGCACCGGCCTCGCGCTCGCGCAGCTGCGCCACACGGTAGTTCTCCTCCGACAGGTTTGCCAGATGGAAAAAGCTCGTAAAGGCGCGAACGATGACCTGCTGCTTATCGAGCGGCAGGCTGTCGATCAAATCGACGACCTCACGAAATGCCACGGCAGTGGGCTCGTCGGCGGTGGGCACGCCCTGCTCGTCGACGGCTTCGTCGGCAGCGCAGGTACCGGGGTTGCCGGCATTGACCACAATCTCGGCTGTCAAAATCTTGTCGAACAGGTCCGCGATCTCGGGATCATACTCGCTAAGCACACGGCGCTCCAGGCGCAAGAACAGCGCCAGATTGTCGCGCAGCTCCTCGGGGATCTCGATCTCGGCGAGACGCTCCCTGGACTCGGCATTCGAGCCGATTCGGTTAACGAGGCGGTTGACCACGGCAGCGACGCGCGCCGCGGCTTCGGGTACAGACTGGTTGCTTAGGTTCTCAGCCACGTTTCCTCCCATTCCTCCTTCTATGCACGTAACATGCGGTATTCATTATAGGCGCTTGAGAAATACTTTCGACACTGATTGCGCTTTACCACACAAAAGTATTTTCTGCATTGCAAAGGTTTTTGCCCTAAATGGTCGTATTTCTCGGTGGGCGGCATACGTAAACGGGGGCATTCCGCATAAAAGCGAAACACCCCCGTAACAATCGCTCTCCATGAGCAGGGCACGTTAGCAGGCCCGAAGCTCAAAAAGATGCGCTACAGGCGCTCGCGAACCGCCTCGACGACGTTGTCCAGATCGGCGAGCACCTCGTCATGGCTCTGCATGTCGCGCACTTTGACCTTGCCGGCGGCAAGCTCGTCGCCACCCAGGACCAAGATGAGCTTGGCGCCTACCTTATCGGCTTGCTTAAACTGGGCCTTGAGCGAACGACCCTGATAGTCGGCCTCGGTCACGATACCTGCGGCGCGAAGCTCCTGCGTAATGGCAAAGACGTTCTGACGCAGCTCCTTGCCGGCGTTGGCGACATAGACGCACGGGGCCTCATCGGCACCCAAATCGCTGCCAAAGGCCTGCAGGGCCAGCAGGGCGCGCTCAAAACCGACAGCAAAGCCGACGCCCGCCGTGGGCTTGCCACCCTCGAGCTCGACCAGGCCATCGTAGCGGCCGCCGCCGCCGATGGAGCCGACGCCGGCGCCAGGGGCCTCGACCTCAAAGACAGTACGGGTGTAGTAGTCCAGGCCGCGCACCAAGGTGGGATCCTCGACATACTCGATACCGGCGGCATCCAGATAGCGCTTGACCTGCTCGTAGTGCTCGCGGCACTCATCGCACAGGTTGTCACCCATCAGCGGAGCCTCGGCCATGATCTCGCGGCAGTGGTCGTTCTTGCAGTCGAAGGCACGCAGCGGGTTGAGCTCGGCGCGCTCGCGGCACTCGTCACACATCTCGTCTGCGTGATCGAGGATGAACTGCTTGACCTGCTCGCGGTAAGCCGGACGGCACTGGGCGTCACCCATCGAGTTGATGAGCAGACGAAGCTTGGAAAGATCGAAGCCCAGGCGCTTGTAGAACTCCATGAGCATGATGATGCACTCGGCGTCTGCCGCCGGATCGGGAGCGCCGAGCCACTCGATGCCCACCTGGTGGAACTGGCGCAGGCGGCCCTTCTGGGGACGCTCGCCGCGGAACATGGCCTCGGCGTAGTAAGCCTTAAACGGCGTGGAGCCCTGGGGCACCAGATTGTTCTCGACGACGGCGCGCACCACGCCGGCCGTGCCCTCGGGGCGAAGTGCCAGGCGCTGCTTGGGCTTGAGTTTGGTGTCGGTGCCCTCGGTAAAGACGCGCTCCAGGTTGGCACCGCTGAACACGCGGAACATTTCCTTGCGCACGACGTCGGTCGACTGGCCGATACCGTGGACAAACACGTCAACCTGCTCGATCGCGGGCGTCTCGATGGGTTTAAAACCAAACGGCTCGAACACGCCGGCCGCAATCTGCTGCATCTTTTGCCAGGCGCGCATCTCGGCGCCGATAAGGTCGCGGGTTCCCTCCGCCTTCTGTGCCTGCATGGGCAAACACCTTTCTTTTGTATCGCGTCATAGGTAGTGGACATTATACGGCACAAAGCAGCAACGCGGCGGCGCGCCTGACCGAACGAGGGTATGGGGACTCGTTCGGCCAGACGCGCCGCCGCGGACGAAGCGGACAAGCGGCGATGCGCTTTGGCCTACCTACTCCCCCGCCACGCTCGCGCGCAGCTTGGCGGCGATGGGCTCGGATGCCAGCAGGAACACGAGCATGACCACGGAGCACGCCAGGCACACGATCCAGGTGCTCGCAAAGGAGCCCGAGACGGCAAAGAGCACATAGACCTGCCAAAGCTCACCCACAAAGCTCATGCCCGCGAGCACCGTCGAGGTGGCGATAACGGTAAGCGAGCCCAATACGCGGCCACTCACCTTATCGGCAACATGGCCGATAACGAGCGAACCCACGACACTCACCACGGTGGAGATGGCATTGGAGATGTTGTACTGCGCAAGGGAAATGCCCAGGTCGCTGACGATCAGCGGCTGGAACAGGCTCATGCAGTTGACGAAAATCGTGTAGCACGTGGCCATGATCACGAAGCCGGAGGTCACAACGAGCCAGCCGGGGAAGAACTTACGCTGCTGGGACATACTGCTCCTTATTTAACAAACGAATAGCCGGCGCCGGGCGCCGGTAGTGCCCAAGATTGCCTTGAAAGACAAGGGCATAGGCCTTACGGCCATGCCCGCAGGCTTGAAAGGCAAGGTTGGGTGCTACCGGTGGTCGGCGATATAGCCCAAAGCGACGGCGGTATAGGCCGCGGCGCCGAGAGGAAGCTCGGCATCGTTAAAACGTGCCTTGGGATGGTGCTGGGCAAAGTGTTCGTCCGTGTCGGTTACGGCCGCGCCCACGGTAAAGTACGCACTCGGAATCTCGCTCGAGATAAGCGCAAAGTCCTCACTCGCCATGGCATGGAAAAGCGGCAAGAAAGCCACCTTGGGCAGCACTGCGCCCACGTAGCCAAGCGACGCCTGAGTCATATCGCTGTCGAGTACAAGCGGCGGAACATCCGAAAGCGTCTCGATGGTCGCCGGCGTACGATATGTTGCGGCAACGCCGTTAACGACCTCCGCGATGCGGGTCTTTAGGTGCTCCATGAGCTCAACATCAAAGCCGCGCAGCGTTCCCTCAAGCACGCAGGTGTCGGGGATGACGTTGGCCGCCAAGCCGCCGGCAAACTTACCAACGGTAAGTGCGACTTCCTTGGCCGCCGGCACCTCGCGGGAGATGAGCTCCTGAAGTGCCAGATGCACATGCACGCCGGCCGTGATGGGGTCGATGCAAATCTCGGGGCTCGAGCCATGGCCGCCCTTGCCTTGAAGCGTGATGCGAAAACCGTACACGCCCGAGAGCGCCGGGCTGCCGTAGAGCACCAAACCAAGCGGCGACTGGCTATTGACATGCATGGCAAAGGCGACCTGAGGACGCGGGTTCTGCAGCAGACCGTCGGCGATGGCGGCGCGGGCACCCTCAAAGGTTTCCTCGCCCGGCTGGAACAGCAACTTAACCGTGGCGTTGGCATCAACAAGCTCTGCCTCGCGCGCTTTGAGCATACGAGCCGCACCAAGCAGCGCCGTCGCGTGCATATCGTGACCGCAAGCGTGCATGCAGCCGTTGGTGGATGCAAAGGGCTCGCCGGATTCCTCGGCAACGGGCAGGGCGTCCATGTCGCCACGGAGCATGATGACCGTACCGGCCTGCTCATTCGTGCAGACGCCATTACCCTGGGCCGCGGCGGCACCGGCGCCGACAAGGCCCACAACGCAGGAACCATCGACGAGCGTGGCAAACGGGATGTCCATCTCGGTCAGGCGCGCTTGGATATACGCAGAGGTCTGTGGGAGGCTATTACCCAGCTCGGGCATCTGGTGTAGATCGTGTCGCCACGCAGCGAGCTCGTCTGCAAAAGCCTGAGCTTCTGCAACAAGACCGTCACCGATAGCGGTCTGCGCCGCTGCGGTGGCCTTGGGCGCTGATTGCGGTTGAAGATCGGACAAAGCTGGTGCCATAGATGCCCTCCAGTATCGTTTTTGCAGCAAGCACTTTGATAGCATAAAGTGCAAGGTACTACTTTAAGGGCGAGGCATAAAAAATGCCGCCCCGGGAGGGCGGCGCAACAAGTTGTTTACAATTGCGGGCGCGGCTTTCGACGCAAAAAATCGAAGTGAGTCTCGCTCAAGATAATCGACAGGAAGATGAGCGCGAAGCCGGCGAGCAGGCGCGAGGTGAGCGCCTCCCCCATCAGCAGCACCGAGAACAGCACACCCGAAGGCGACTCCATCGAAAGGAGCAGCGAGCCCGTCGAGGCCGGGACATGCGCCAGGCCGACGTTTTGGATGAGCAGAGCCACGCATGTGCAGCCCACCGAGAGAAACGCCATCGCAGTGATAAAGCTCGGCGTCCACACGGACAGAGGCGCTTGGGTCTCGAATAGCAGCGACGTTGCCAGGCTCAGCACGCCGTTGCCCACAAACATCCAAAACGTGATGACGTTGATGTCCATTTTGCGACCGTACTTGGCAGTCACCGCCATCTGGATGGCGAAAAAGACCGCACCCGCCAGCGTAATGACGTCACCGATGTTGAATTCAACGCTATCGAGCGCCACCAAACCAATGCCCGCCAAGCACAGCAGTGCCGCGCCCAGGTTATAGCGGGTGAGTTTTTCGCCGCTCAGAAAATAGCTCGCGAACGGCACAAGGATGCAGTACGTGCCCGTCAAAAAAGCATTCTTGCCCGCCGTAGTATGTGCCAGACCGACCGTCTGCAACGCATAGGCCGCCCACATGAGCACGCCCATACTCAGGCCAACGATCAGGTTGCGAGCGTTGAAATGTGCAATGATGCGCTTGTGGAAGACGGCAAACATGACCAACGCTGCGGGCAGAAAGCGTACATAGAGCAGCTCGAACACCGGAATGGTGTCGAGCGCATCCTTCATAGTGGTAAAGGAGTAGCCCCAGATAATCGCCACCGAAAGCAGCAGAACTTTCCAGAACAGCGGCGAGCGAGCGCCGGCGCCGCGGGAGGTGCCGCCCGCGCTTAGGTCCTCGCGAGCAACAGGGCTATCGGGCAAGTTTTCGATTTCGTTGGCAGCGTATTGGGCCATGGAACATCCTCACACTCAAACTGGGCGTGGTGTCCGCACGCGTAAGGCTGCGTGCCGCCTCATGGTCAAATAAAAACGGGACGCGCCGGACCCCCGGCACGCCCCGCTACTGTAGCAACAACCAAGCAACCCGTGCAATCCAGCCCACTAAAGCGTTTTGTTCCGCCGTTCTACCGAACGGCGGACCGGCCGACGCTGCGCGAGCCGCATTCACACCAATCTGACGTTCAATTTCAAGGGCGCGACCAGAAGGTCAGCGCCCTTTCATTTCACGTCACCTTGGCGCAAATGCGGCTCGCTCGCTGACATTGCCGCAGCATCAGCGTTTACATTGTTGCGCTAGATTAATTTAGTACTCTCCAGCTTTTCGATGATCCAGTCGTTAGCTTTGATAACCGGACGGCGGAAGACGACGCCCAGGGCCAGCGACGGAATCAGGTAGCTCGCCAAGATACCCAGCTCAATCCAGTACTCCATATGGTAGGCACCGGCCATGGCGGCGTGCATGGCGTTGATGCCGTGAGTAAACGGCAGGAACGGGTAGATCGCCTGGAACACGGGGCCGGTCATCTCGATGGGGAACGTACCGCCCGAACCGCCGACCTGCATGACCAGCAGCACGACGGCGAGGGCCTTGCCGATATCTCCAAACGATACCGTAAGCGTGTAGACGATATTGGAGAACACTAGACTCGCGACCCAGCCCGCCAGCACAAACTGCAGGGGATTGTCGCACTGGATGCCAAAGAACAGAATGTCGCCCGCGCACACGAGCGTTGCCTGCAGCAGAGCCAGACCGCCAAAGAACAGGTAGCGACCCAGGTAGATCTCGTGCAGGCGCACGGGGATGAGCTCGTTGATAAGCTCATCGTCAACCGAAACCTTCATCATGGCCGCCAGTACGATCGAGCCGACCCATAGCGACAGAATCGTGTAGAACGGCGCCATAGCCGAGCCGTAGTTGCGGATCGGATAGACCGGCTTGCGATCGAGCGCAACGGGGCCGGAAAGCGACACGGCGAGGCCCTCGGGGTCGCTGCCAATCATTGTCTTAATCATGGCCAGGTCACCCGAGATCAGAGCGCTATCAAGCTCGTCCTTAAAGGCACTGATCTTGTCCGACGCCTCGCCCAGCTGATTGGAAGCCTTGTTGACCAGCTTTGCAGCCTTGGAGAGACCCTTCGCGAGCGAACCAGAGGCGTCGGTCAGACCGCTCACGGCGCTATCCAAGTCACCCGAGATACCGTTCAGGGAATCCAGAACGCCCGAAATGGTCTTCTTGAGCTCCTTGGCCTTAACCGAGAACGTAGAATCGTAGTCGGACTTGGCACCCGAGATACCCGCCTTGGCATCGGCGATGGCCTGGTCGACCTCGGCACGCGAATTGTTGACCTCCGCCATGCTGCCCGAAAGGGACTTTGCGGTCGCCGTCAGGTCCTTCGCATTGTTACGGTACTCCGCGGCAATTCTGCCCAGCGACGTCGCAGCGGACTTGAGGCCGTCTTTGAGCTTGTCATCACTCACCTGGTCGGCAAGGTTGCGGAGCCGATCGGCCATCGCATCGATATCGTCAGCACGCGTATTGAGCGCCGCTGCGGCTTCGTTGAGCTGAGACACCGTAAGGTCAACATGCTGATTCGCGGCATCGAATGCCTTCGCAAGCTCGGCGGACACGTTGTCGAACGAGCCCGCGCTTCCGTCAATCGCCGCGTCAACGGCATCGCTGGCGGCCTTGAGCGCTTCCTTGGAATCATTGATTCCGTTCTTGGCGTGCTCCATCAGCTGCTTCGTCGACTCATCAACGGTGCCCGTCTGCTTGAGCATGCCACCCGCCGATGTCAACGAATCGGACGTAGAGCTCAAAATGCCCGCGAGTGACGTCGCGCTCGCCTGAACGTCCTGCAGGTCCTCGACCGAATCGCCCAGTGTAGAGGACAGATTGGCGATAAAGTTGCTCACCTGGTCGGTGCTCATATAGTCGAGCAGGCTGGACACGGTCTTAAGGCCGATAGTCGTAATGGTCTTGGTAAAGGTCTCGTTGACCTGGCTCTGGACGGCGCTCGAGCCCTTCTCGGTCACGATCTGTGCGATGGCGTTGGCCTTCTGGTTCTCATAGAACTCGATATCGGCGTGCTTCACGTCGGTCGAGAAGAGCGTCATCATGTCTGCGCTAAAACTTTTAGGGATAACAACGGCCGCATAGTATGCGCCCGACTTAACGCCCTCAATCGCCTTATCGCGGTCGTTGAGGACGACCCAGTCGAAGTTCTCGTTGCCGCGCAGGGTGGCGGTTACGTTTTCGCCCACGTTGACCTCGACGGGAATCAGATCGCTCTCGTAGCCCTCGTCAGTGTTGACCACTGCAATTTTAAGGTTGCCGGTATTGCCGTAGGGATCCCAGCTTCCGGCGATGTTAAACCACGCGTACAGGCACGGCACGATGATCAGGCCCATCACAACAACCAAGCCGATCACGGAGCGGGACACGTTTTGGACATCGCGCTTAAACAGGTGCAGGATGTTTTTCATTTATGCCTCACCTCCTTTAGAGTGCTTGCCAAGCGGGGTGGTGTCCCCGTCGTTTCCGCTTACGTTGTCAACGTCGTCGACATCTTGAGCCTTACGATGCGCACCGATATGCGGCAGACGGCTCGTGGGCTGTTCGCTGTCCTTGGTGCCCCGCTCGCTGGCGTTGAGACCAAACATGCGACGGGCAGCAGGGATGGCAGCCGTGTGCTCGCGCATCTCGCGGCGAAGGTCCTCGTCCGAAAGCGCCGAGATACGCATCTGGGTATTGAGGCTCGCACGGATGTACTCGATGTTGATGAGCCAGCCACAGATGGCGATAACCGAAATGATCCAGATAACGAGCAGGATAATCTTGCCGTTATTGTCGATATCGAGCACCGTCGAGAGCACAAAGAGCAGGACCTGCACGCCTACCACGGCAGCAAAACCGCCCTTGATGTAGTACGGGTAGCGATGCTCAAACGCCACGGCATGATCGAGCAGCTCGCGACGGTACGAATCGGAATCGAGCATGACGCGCATGGCCGTGCGCAGCGAATAGCGCTGGCGCGGCAGGTCGTTGGACTCGCAGATCATGAGGCCCGTCGTGGAAAGCTGCTTATCAAAGAGCAGGTTAAGGTTGAGCAGCAGCGGACGCAGCTGCAGGCCGATAAAGAGCGCCACGATCAAGAACACGCCCAGAATGCACAGGTTGAACAGGTAGTTGAACGAATACATGCCGCCGACCGTCTCGCGCAGCAGATTGATGCCGTAGGTAAAGGGCAGCAGCGGGTGCAGCCACTGGAAGAAGCCGGGCATCATCTCGATGGGGTACATGCCCGACGAACCCGGGATCTGCACGATGACGAGAATGACGCCGATAGCCTTGCCGATATGCTTAAACGTGGTGGACAGCGCATAGATGATATTGACGTAGGTGAACGAAATGGCGATGCCGCCCAGCACGAACAGCAGCGGGCTGACGCACTGCACGCCAATCACCAGATCGCCTACCGTAACGATGATGGCCTGCAACGCGCCCAGGATCACCAGGAGCAACCAGCGGCCAAAGTAGCCCTGACGCGCGGTAAAGCTGCCGATGCCTTCGCGATCGACCTCGAGCTTGTAGATGGCGATAAGCACGTAGCCGCCCACCCAAAGCGCCAGGTTGGTATAGAACGGGGCAATGCCCGAGCCGAAGCTCTTAACCGGATAGATCGACTTGGACGCGAGCTCAACCGGAGATGCCATGAAATCTGCCACGTCATTGACATCGACGCCCATCAGATCGGCCAGCTCGCCCATGGACTCGGAGGTCTGCAGCGCCGCGATGTCATTGGCGGCGGTTGCAAGCTTGTCCTGGACCTTGGCAAGCGAGGAATCGGTCTGGGACAGCGTGGTCTTGGCCTGGCCGAGCGTAGCGCTAAGCTGCGCCAACGTGCCGCGCGCATTTGCAAGTGTAGGTGTCATACCCGAGACGATACCGGTCAGGTCGCCCGAAACGGCAGCAAAAGAGTCGAGCGCGCTCGAGGCCTTCGGCAGCGCGTTTTGGCCCAAGTCCGTCTGGGCTTGGCCAAGGTTGGTCGCACCGGTATGAATTGCGTTATTGATAGCGTCACTGGCACCCGAAACAGCCGCTGCGTCATTCGCCATGGCGCTCGACTGCGCGGACAGACCGTCCTTGATGCTCTGAAGCTTTTCATTCTGCTCTCGAAGCAAATCGATGGTCGATACAATGCGCGCGTCAATTTCCTCGGAACCTGTCGACGTGTCATTGGCGAGAATCTCCAAGTGCCCGATAACGGCCTTATTGTGGTCGATCGTCGCTTGAAGAGACTCGAGCGAGTTGTCGATACGGGTGGTCGTAGATGTGACCGCGCCCGTCAGCTTGCCGATGGCAGCGTTCGCAGAGGCCGACGTCTTGGTGAGCGCAAGGCTGCCTTCCGAGAGCGCCTTGGAGAGCGAGGTGATGGAGTTGCCCGCCGTGGTGCGAGCTTCGCTCAGCAGGTCGTTGCCCTGGGAGATCGCCTGCGTCAGCGACGGTGCCTGGCCTTGCAAGCCGGCAAGTGCCGCATCAGCCGAGGCGATAGCGCCGCTCGTCTTATCGATGGCGGCATTCATATCGCCAATCGAATCGCGCACCTCGCCCAAGGTGTCGGACGCCTCGGACACCGAACTTGCCAGCGAGTCCTGAGTCTGGGTTGCCTTGTCCTTTAAATCGACACCGGCATCCTTGGCGATACCGGCAACAGTCTTGCCTACCGTAGAGACAAATTCCGAGTTGATCTGCTCCTCGATGGTGTTTGCACCGGTATCGGTAACCTTGGGCGCAATGGCGCTCTTCTTCTCATTGACGTAGTACGTGAGCTTGGGCTGATGGTAGTTGCCGTCGAGCATCGAAACCAGGTTATCCGAGAAGTTCTTGGGAATCACGATAGCGGCATAGTACTCGCCGCTCTCGACGCCCTCCTTGGCATCGGCCGTCGAGTCGACGAACGTCCAGCCCAACTGATGATTCTCCTTGAGCTGGTCGACCACTTTGTCGCCAGCGTTGAGCTCACCCACCAAGTCGTTTTGGGTGCCTCGATCGTTGTTGGCGATAGCAATCTTGATGCCTTGGGTGTTTCCATACGGATCCCAGTTTGCCACGATGTTATACCAGGCATACAGCGAGGGAATAACGCACACGCCTAGGGTAACCACCAGGGCGACGGGGTTCACAAGCAGTCGCTTAATGTCGCGCTTAAATATCGCAAAGGACACCTTTGCATTGGATAGTTTGCTGCCGAGACTCACGCTTGGACCATCCATCCTGTCGTTAAATCGAATCGTACTATCGACAACCATTGTAGTAGGCGCTTTAACGTCTCAAAGCACAATGGTGTTGAGTTTTGCGGGTAGCAATATACTACGAAGATGAGTTAACGTACAGATGTACAGTATCCTAAATTTCAGCAGGTCACAAAACCACAACCCGCACAAATTAGCAATTCAAATAGTCATCGGGGACGTTCTTAAACGACTAGTCAAACAAAAACGTCCCCAATGACTACTTAGGACCACGGCAACGTCGATGTTTTTGCAATGCCAGCGAGCGGGCGCCAGAGCGAACAAATTGGCATGAAAAGAGGACGGCATAGACCTTCTGGTCATGCCGTCCTCTTTGAATGACAAGTTGTCGCTCTGGCGCCCGCGCAGCGTCGACTGGTCCGCCGTTCGTTAGAACGGCGGAACTGAGGGCAGCGTCGAGCTGTTACGCGGTTTGGTAAAACCGCGTAACTACCTAACTACATCAAGTTGCAGACAGCCGCCGCGAAGGCTACGGGATCCTCGGGGAGGATGCCCTCGACCAGCAGGGCCTGGTCATAGAGCAAACCGGAGTACTGCTTGATCTTGTCGGCGTCGCCCGCCTTCTGAGCGGCGACGAGCTTGGAAAAGACCGGGTGCTTGGCGTTGAGCTCGAGCACGCGTTGGCTCTTGGGCATGCCGTCGGGCGCGCCCTCGGGTCCCTTCTGGAGCACCTTCTCCATCTCAAGCGAAAGCGGACCCTCGGTGGTGATGCAAGCGGGGGCATCGGTCAGGCGCGCGGAGACGGCAACTTTCTCGACCTTGTCACCGAGCGCCTCCTTCATAGCGCTAAAGAGGTCCTCGTTTTCCTTGGTGGCGTCCTCGGCCTCCTTCTTCTCGTCCTCGGTCGCCAGGTCAAGATCGCCGGTCGCGACGTTCTTGAGCTCCAGATGACGATCCTCGACCTCGGGCTCGGCACCGTCGGCCACAGCCTTCTCGGCAGCCTCGCGGGCAGCATCGTCCTCGTAGATCTTGGGCATATCGGCGGCAACGTACTCACGCATGGCCTGGAACGTGAACTCATCCACATCCTGCGTCAGCAGCAGCACGTCATAGCCGCGGTCGAGCACGCCCTTTACCACGGGCATCTTGGCCAAGCGCTCGCGCGAATCGCCGGCGGCGTAGTAGATGGCCTTCTGATCCTCGGGCATGCCCTTGGCATACTCGGCCAGGGTAATCATCTTCTGTTCCTTGGCAGACCAGAACAGCAACAGGTCGGCGAGCTCATCGGCCTTCATGCCATAGCTCGAGTAGATGCCGTACTTAAGGCCGCGGCCAAAGTTCTCAAAGAACTTCTCGTAGGCCTCGCGGTCGTTGTCACGCATATCCTCAAGGTCAGCGGTGATCTTCTTTTCCACACGCTTGGCGATGGCCTTGAGCTGACGGTTCTGCTGCAGCGTCTCACGCGAGATGTTGAGCGACACGTCGGCGGAATCCACGACGCCGCGGACAAAGTTGTAGTAGTCGGGCAGCAGGTCGTCGCACTTCTCCATAATCAGAACGTTGGAGCTGTAGAGCGCCAGACCCTTCTCGTAATCCTTGCTGTACAGATCGAACGGCGCGCGGCCCGGCACAAACAGCAGGGCGTCATACTCGAGCGTGCCCTCGGCATGGAAGCTGATGGTGCGCGCAGGATCGTCAAAGTCGTGGAACGTGGACTTGTAGAACTCGTCGTAGTCCTTCTGCTCGACATCGGAGCTGCGCTTCTTCCAGATCGGTGTCATGGAATTGACGGTCTCAAGCTCCTGGTAGTCCTCGTACTCGGGCTTGTAATCGTCGCCGGCGTCCTCGGGCTTGGGTTTCTGGCGGCTTTTGGACACCATCATCTGAATCGGGTAGCGCACATAGTTGCTGTACTGCTGAATCAGGCTCTTGAGACCCCACTCGGTCAGGAAGCGATCGTAGGTCTCGGCCTCGCCGTCGGCATCGAGCTTCTCGTTCTCGCGCAGCGTCAGGATGACATCGGTACCGTGCTCGGCGCGCTCGCCGTCCTCGATGGTGTAGCCCTCAAGACCGTCGGATTCCCACACATGGGCGACATCCTCGCCATAGGCGCGGCTCACGACCTTCACGTGGCTGGCGACCATAAAAGCCGAGTAGAAGCCCACGCCAAACTGGCCGATGATGTCGACATCCGAACCCTGCTGCTCAGCGTTCTCGGTCTTAAACTCCTCGGAGCCGGAATGGGCGATGGTGCCCAGATTGCGCTCGAGCTCCTCGGCGGTCATGCCAATGCCGTTATCCGAGATAGTAATGGTGCGGGCGTCTTTATCAAAGGAGACGCGAATAGCTAGGTCGCCCTGGTTGATCTTGACGCTCGGGTCCTGCAGGCTCTTAAAGTTGAGCTTGTCGACGGCGTCGCTCGCGTTAGAGATAAGCTCGCGCAGGAAGATTTCCTTATTGGTGTAGATGGAGTTGATCATGAGGTCGAGCAGTTTTTTGCTCTCGGTCTTAAATTGACGCATGTGCAGTCCTTTCGCGCTACCCCCGTCCGCAAAAACGGCCCGGTTGCCCGAGCCGCATCGCAGACCTGCTATGTTCAGACTTAGATTTTATAACCCAATAGCGCGCATATATACATACGGAATCGAAAAACTGTATGTCCGAGCGCTCCAATGCGTCAATTGCCAAGGAGTGTCCCCAGCTGCCGGCAGAAAAGGAACGTCCCTATCTGCCATCTACGCGCTTGGCCATCCAGACATGGGGCTGGCCCTCGTCTTCGTAATCTACCGGGGCAATTTGCGTGTAGCCCGCCTTTGCATAGAGCGGCAACACGTATTCCTGCGCATGCAGCTTAATAAGCTTAGCGCCGGCATCGCGTGCACACGAAGCACTGGTCTCCACGATCGCACTCGCCAGTCCGCGACGACGCATAGCCGGCAGCACGGCGACGCGCCCCATAATGTAGGTCTCCCCCGCCGCAACGCCTTCGTCCATGTCGCATGCCGGCAACACCGGGGCCTCTGCGTCAGCCACGCGCTCAAGCTCTTCGGGAAACACGCGCGAGCAACCGGCAAGCTCGCCGTCTACATAGAGCGTCACATGAATGCAGTTTGGATCCTCGTCGATAGCGTCGAACTCATTCTCGTAGCCCTGCTCGTCCATAAAAACGACGCGGCGCACCAACGCCGCGTCATCAAAGCATCCCGTCTTAAGTTGGATATCCATGGCTGCCCTTTCATTCAATGCGAACGTTAGGGACAGATTTTAGCGAAAATGAGCTCCGCGTACGCTAAACTTCGCGCGAGCCTTCGCCAGGCAGTCGTAATGACCCACGTTATGGGCATCGCTCGCGATGAAGCTGTACAGGTTCTGATCGAACAGGCGCTGTGCCGGCTTTTTCTCGCGACCAAAGCGACCGCCGGCAATAAAGTCCGCCGAAGCCTGCAGCTTGCAGCCCATATCGACCAGACGCTCCGCCACGCTTACATCCTTTTGAACCGCACGATAGCGCTCAGGATGAGCGATGATCACCTGGTAGCCACGGCACTGCAAATCGTAAATCGTGTTCTCGTACTCTCTAAACGCATACGCATCGGCATGCGTCGAAAGTTCGAGCAGAAACTCGTTGGTCCCATCGAAATGCAAGTGCTCCGCGGCATCGATACCAAGCTCAACGAGCTTTCGATGGTTGACCTCGAAGCCCATCTGGAGCGGAAAACCGTCAGCGTTATCACGCAGCAGCTCAAAGGCATCCCACATCTTGTCGTAATCAAAATAGGGATCACGGCAGTGAGGAGTGCAAACGATTCTGGTTACACCGGCCCGCTTGGCAGCCTCGAGCATCGCCAAGCTCTCATCGAGATCGGCGGCGCCGTCGTCTACACCCGGCAAGATATGGCAATGAATGTCACGCATAGGTCAGCCTTAATCAACTAAACGTTTGCTCGGTTGGTGAAGATGCCCTTTTTGGAAGTCCCCTGATCGTCGGAGCCCTTCTTCACCTTCTTACCGTCCTTGGTGTAGTAGGAGTAGTAGTACTCGCTGGTCTCGGTCTCGCAGTAGTTCATAACGGTACCGATGAGCTTGACCTTCTCGGACTTCTTAAGCTGACCGATGGCGTTGAGCGCCTCCTCGCGCTTGGTGAAATCCTCACGCACGACAAAAAGCGCACCGTCGGTCAGACTTGCGATCTCGGCAGCATCGATGAAGGTGCCGACCGGGGGAGCATCAAAGATAACGTACTGGAACTTGGCGGACAGTGCCTTTACCAGCTTGGCAAAGCGGTGAGAGACGATGATGTCGGCAGGATTGGGAATATGCGGCTCGGCATCGAGGAAGTAGAAGTTCTTCTGCCCCGTCTCGACAATCGCCTGGTCAATAGAAACCTGCTCGGAAAGGACTGCATAGAGTCCGCCGCGGGAGCGGACGCCAAGCATATCGGCAAGGGACCTGCGACGCATATCAGCCTCGACCAGCAGGACGCTCTTGCCGCTGGTGGCGATAGCCTGGGCAAGGTTGATGGAAACCGTAGACTTGCCCTCGTTGGGAATCGAGGACGTAACGGTGATGGTGCGAATGGGGTCGTCCACGCTCGCAAAGCGGATGTTGGCCAGAAGGGTCTTGGCGGCATTCTGTACAACGAGCTTATCGGTGTTCTTTGCCTTAGCCATGCCTATTTACCACCTTTCATAGCCGGAATTCGGCCAACAACGGGAATGCCCAGGAGCTCTTCTGCCTCTTCGGCACCGCGGATGCGGGTGTTGAGCATGTCTGCCAAAACGACATAGGCAACTGCGATAAAGATGCCCGCGAGGAACGCGACAGCAACGTACAGCATACGCTTGGGGCCGCTGGGGACTTCGGGAGTCTTAGCCTCGTCGATAACGTTGATGCTCTGGGCAGCGCCGACGTTCTGAGCGACCGTACTCACCGAGCTGGCCATGGCCTTTGCGACCTTAGCCGTCTCCTTGGCATCGGTGCCGGTAACCGAAAGCGTAATGACACGCGTGGTGGTCTCGGAGGAAACAGACACCTTGTAGTCATCCAGGTCAGCAAGGCCCAGCTCATTGGCAGCACCGCTCTTAACGCTATCGCTATCCAGCAGCGTGGCGATATCGTTGGAAAGCATCTGGCTCGCCGAGAGATCGTTGTAGCTCATCTGACCGCTATCGTCGGTCTTGGCGAGAATGTACATGCTCGTCGTCGCGGTGTAGGTGTTGCCCATCGCAACGAAGGACACGATGCCCATGGCGATCGCGCAGACCACCGGAAGGGTGATGACCAGCTTAAGGTGCTTCTTCAGCAGCTGGAACAGTTCGAGAAGGGTCATGCAGCTTGCCTTTCATTTCCCCAGTTCGGATTGACAAAACTGTCCGTATGTTATCGCATCTTTTTACCGAGACCAAACTCTATACATAAGAAACAGGCTCTCCTGTAAAAATGTCGGAAGCAATCGTAAAATTGCACAACAACGCCGCACCCGAAAGTCAAATGCGGCGTCTGCATCAATATCTATGTTGTATCGCTATGCGAATGGCTCGTCCTGCCGTATGGGAAACGTCACCGTAATGGTGGTTCCCACGCCCAACTCGCTCGACAGATCGAGCGTGGCGTGATGATACAGGGCCGCATGCTTGACAATTGCAAGCCCCAGACCGGTTCCGCCGCGCGCCTTGGACCTACTCTTGTCCACGCGATAGAACCGCTCAAATACCTTGCCCTGTTCTTCAGGCGCGATACCGATTCCCGTGTCGGCGACCGCAAGGAACGGATGGCCTTCGTCGTTGGTGCCGCACTGCAGCGTAACCGCACCGCCGGGTCGATTGTAGCGGATGGCGTTGCTCGCCAGATTATAGATGAGCTCGTCAATCAAGCGCGACACGCCTTCGATGACCACAGGCTTGGTCTCATGACTTATCGTCACATTCGCCTGACGGGCGACCTGTTCAAGACGCTGCTCAACCGCGTAGATGGCACGCGAGAGCTCAATAGGCTCCGTGGAACCAATGGGCACCGCCTCGCCCTCAGTTGCACGCTCGGCCTCGTCCAAGTTAGACAGCGTAAGGATATCGTTGACAAGCGCTGCCAAGCGGCCCGCCTCACGATAGATGCGACCGCCAAAGTTGCGCAGGTCGCCCTCGCCCTCGACCATGCCGTTTGCGATGAGCTCGGCATAGCCCGAAATCGCCGTAAGCGGCGTCTTGAGCTCATGGGTGATATTCGCCGTGAACTCGCGGCGCATACGGTCGTTGTCCGCCAGCACCGCCATTTGGCGCTTGAGCTCCTGGCGCTGCGACTCAATACGCTCAAGCATGGGGACCATCTCGGCATAGGCGTGCTCATAGCTACGGCGTGGGTGGTCCAAATCCACCTCTTGCAAAGGCGCGATGATGGCACGGGACTCGCGGCGCGCCATAAAAAACGAGAGTACCGCACCCGCTGCTGCGATAAGCAGCATCGGCGCCACCATCGACAGCAAAATCGCCGCAACGCCAGGCTGGGCCTGCGCCAAGCGGACAACCTGGCCGTTATCAAGGGCGACGGCGCGATACAGCATAATCTCGTCGAGCGTAGAGCTTGCGCGCTCCGCGGAACCCGAACCACTCTCAAAGGCCTCGATGACCTCGGGGCGATCGCCATGGTTGGGCAGTGTGGAAGGCGGCGCCTCGTTGTCGTAGGCAACCGATCCATCCTTGTTAATCAGCGTGATGCGCAAGTCCTCTCGATCGAGGCTACGCAAGAACGGGATGGGCTCCTGCTGCTCGTCGAGGGCGGCAGCAATGAGCTCGGTTTCTTGCGCCAGGTTGGCACTCGTGGCATCCGCCAAGGTGTTTTGCACAAAGAACGCACCCAGCACCGTAAACGCCACGATAACCGCCATGGCGCAGACAAAGATCGTCACAAAAACGCGGTGCGACAGCGTATGTTTTCCCTGGGGGGCGAAGACCACGGGTTACTCCTCCGATGCGGTGGCCGCGGTGTCGTCACCTTCGGCACCATCACCGGCAGAAGGCTCGGCCAAGCGGTAGCCCACGCCGCGCACGGTCTCGATGGCGCTGGCATGCTCGCCCAGTTTTTGGCGAAGCGTCTGCACGTGCACGTCAACGGTGCGCGAACCGCCGTCGAAGTCCCAGCCCCACACGCTCTGCAGCAACGACTCGCGGGTAAAGACCACGCCGGGCTTGCGCATGAGGTACTCGAGCAGGTCGAACTCGCGCAGGGTGAGCTTAAGCGACTCGCCGGCAACAGTCACCTCACGATGGCTGGGCGAGAGCACGATGTCGCCCACGCTGAGCACATCGCTTGCCTGTTTGACCATGCCGCCGCGACGCAGCAGTGCGCGGCAGCGGCTGGCGAGCTCCATGAGCGAAAACGGCTTAGTCAGGTAATCGTCGGCACCGCCATCGAGCGCCATCACCTTGTCGAGCTCGGTATCCTTGGCGGTAAGCATCATGATGGGCACCGTCGCCGTCAGGCGATCGGCACGCAGTCGACGCATAATCGCCAAGCCATCGGTATCGGGCAGCATGATGTCGAGCAGGACGGCATCGGGTACCCGTCGCGCCACGGCAGCCTTAAACTCACCGTCGCACGAAAAGCCTTCGGCCTCAATCCCCTGCTTGCGCAGCGCATAGACCGTCAAATCCCTGATGTTGTCATCGTCCTCGACGTAATAGATCATGTTGAACCCCTTTGCGGCCGGCATGACCGCATCTTAACCCTAAAGGTACCTTTACTAGATGGTATCAGCCAAAACGCCCCGTCAAATAATCCGCCGTGCGCGGATCGGTCGGATTCTTGAAGAGTTGCGCGGTGGGCGCGTGCTCCACCAGCTCACCCAGCAAAAAGAATGCGACCGAATCGGAGATACGCGCCGCCTGCTGCATATTGTGCGTAACGACCACGAGCGTGCAGGTCTCTTTGAGCTCGCAGGCCAGCTGCTCCACCACCAGCGTCGATACGGGATCGAGTGCCGAGGTCGGCTCGTCCATCAGCAGAATGTCGGGCTGCACGGCAAGTGCGCGGGCGATGCACAGGCGCTGCTGCTGGCCGCCCGAAAGACCCAGACCCGACTCTTTGAGCTTGTCCTTGGCCTCGTCCCACAGGGCGGCGCGTCGCAGGGAGTCTTCGACCAGCTCGTCGAGCACGACGCGATCGCGCACACCCATACCGCGCGGCCCATAGGCGACGTTGTCGTAGATGCTCATGGGAAACGGGTTGGGGCGCTGGAACACCATGCCCACGCGCTGGCGAAGGCGGCAGATGTCGTAGTCGCCCAGGATATCTTGACCATCGAGCGCAATCTTGCCCTCGATTCGGCAGTCCTTGATGCCGTCGTTCATGCGGTTAAAGCAGCGCAGCAACGTGGACTTTCCGCAGCCCGAAGGCCCGATGAACGAGGTAATCTGCTTGTCGCGGATCTTGATATTCACGTCCTTGAGCGCATGGTGGTCGCCATAGAACAGGTCGAGGCCCTCAACATCGATTCGCGTCGGCGAGGCGGCAAGATCCTCTGCCGTGGGGCGAGTCGCATCCCCAACCTCGCGCTCGTGCGCGGCCTCGGCCTGCGCTTTCATGAGTTCTTCAAGCTCCGTGGGCTCCACAGCCGCAGCAGCCGTCATACCGCATACCTCCACATCGATATCAATTCAGCAGTATCGATAGTAGGAATCGCGGCTCATATGCACGTGAGCGCATTGTCAAGTGTTTGTAAGGGCACGCTGGCTATGCGGCGGGCAGCTCGATGGTGAATATCGTGTGTTCGGGCGTCGATTCACATGCAACGGTACCGCCGTGCGCGCATACGATCTCCTTGGCGATGGCAAGGCCCAGGCCGGCGCCACCGCGATTGGTCGCACGTGCCGCGTCCAGGCGATAGAACTTCTCAAAGATCACCTTGAGCTTAGCCGCCGGAATCGGATCACCATGGTTAATAAAGCGAATTCGCACGCCACCGTCATCTTGGCGCCCAGCCTCAATCGTGATGGTCGATCCTTCGTAGCTATAGGCGATGGCGTTTTTCATGATGTTGTTGAACACGCGAGCCATCTTGTCGCCATCCACAAGTACCGTCAGATCCTCGCGCACATCAACTTGGACATCTTTGTGCTGCTCGTTGAGAATGGGATAGAACTCATCGGCCACCTGCGCCAGTAGCAATCCCAGGTCGACGCAGCCGCGCGTAAGCACAATATCGTGGAAGTCAAAGCGCGTGATATCAAAGAACTCCTCAATAAGCGCGTCGAGTCGGTGCGCCTTGTCGAGCGCCACGCCCGTAAAGTGTGCGCGCTGCTCAACCGGCAGGTCGGGTGCCTCCTGCAACAGCGAGAGGTAGCCCACCACGCTGGCAAGCGGTGTGCGCAGGTCATGCGCCAAGTATGTGACCAAGTCGTCCTTGCGATGCGACTCGTCGCGTAGGGCCTGCTGCACCTTACGCTCGCGATCGCGCACGCGGTTGAGCGCACCCTCGACCTCCAGGAAGTCGCCGTCGATGTTATCCCAGGCGTCAGGATGATCGATCAGGCGGTCCTGAATACGGGCGGCAAGCACGCGGTCGGAATGCCGCTCACCCTGCTCATAGCCCTGGTAGTACAGAGCGCGGCCGCAAAAGAACAGGACGCACACGGCGAGCGCCAAGACAAAGCCAAGCATGTTGAATACAAAGCCGGCATCGAACAGCACCGGTCCCTCAATGCCACCGAGCGCCATGGCGCCGATCGCCAGCGTCATGGCCCACGCGGCACCGCCGATCACCACGCAACGGCGCACGATCTCGAATCGATCGATCAGCAAAAACCCGATAAGCAAAACTGCCAAGATACCGGCGATGTTGTCGATGCCGATCAGCAGCAGGCTCAGCAAAAAGAGGAGTACCGTCGCGAGCGCGCGGTTGTCGACGACTGCTCTCACGTATTCAAAGAGTCGATCGGGCACCTCGAACGCCTGCCTATCGTCTTTTGTCATATCAAGATCCTCACAAGCGGAAAGCGTTATTCGATGATGTAGCCGACGCCCCAGACGTTTTTGATAAAGCGCGGCTTTTGGGCGTCGTCGCCAATCTTTTCGCGCAGATGGCGAATGTGCACCATAACCGTATTGTTGGAGCCGGGCATAAAGTCCTCGTTCCACACCGCGCGGAACAGGTCCTCCACGGGCACCACGCTGCCACGATGCTCGACCAGATACAGCAAGATGGAATACTCGATGGGCGTAAGGCGCACCGGTGCGCCGTCCACCATCACGGAGCGGGCGTCGCGGTTGATCTCGAGGCCGTCGAGCTGGATGATCGGCGACTCGGCCGCCTGTGCGCGGCTGCCGTAGCTGGTATAGCGACGAAGCTGAGCATGCACGCGCGCAATGAGCTCCAGCGGGCGAAACGGTTTGACCACGTAATCGTCCGCGCCAAGCGAAAGGCCTTCGATTTTATCCTGCTGGGCATCGCGCGCCGTCAACATAATTACGGGATAGGCATGGCTGGCACGGATGGTACGCAGCAGCTCAAAGCCGTCGATATCGGGCAGCATGACGTCGAGCAGTGCCAGGTCAAACTCTTGTTCCAGAATTGCCTTGGCCGCATCGGCCCCGCTGTAGGCGATCTGGACGTCAAAGCCCTCTTTTGTAAGGTAGATACCAACCAGGTCGGCGATGGCTTTCTCGTCATCAACTACCAATATGCGCTCGTTCATGCGTGCTCCTCTCGCGCTCCATTATGCCCGAGGCGGCGCCCGCCACACACAACAAGCGTGGGCGATTAAGTCGACCTTAAGCACCCTTGCGCCCATTCGAGCACGAATGCGGGCCATGCGCGCACGCAGCGATCGTCGCCGCCGGCAAACGATATACTCTAGTGCCAGAAGAGACCATCCCGTCGAAAGCGAAATCTGTGAAGTCCCTCACCTCTTTTGCAAAGCGCTCCGCCCAACTTGTCGCCGGCTTTGCCTGCGCCATCGCCCTTGCCGCTGGCGTGCCCACCGTCGCCGGCGCCCAAGTGCTCACGACCGACAATGTTTGCGGCAAAACCGCCGATGCGCGCGGCATCACGGCAGAAAACCTGCCCGATATCGATGCGACCAATGCCCTCGTCATGGGCAAGGACGGCACCGTCTACTATGGACGCGGCGCCGATGAACAGGTCAAGATTGCCTCGATCACCAAGGTCATGACCGCAATCCTGACCGTCGAAAACTGCAAGATGGACGAGAAGGTCACGGTGAGCAACGCTGCCGCCACCGTAGGCAACTCGACTGCCGGCCTGCTCGAAGGCGACGAGCTCACCGTAGAGCAGGCACTACGCGGCCTGATGATCCCCTCGGGCAACGACGCCGCCATCGTGCTTGCCGAGTACGTGGGCAAAAAGATCGACCCCAAGACCAAAGACGCCGAGGCAACCTTTGTGAAGGCCATGAACGAGCGCGCCAAAAAGCTCGGCTGCACCGGCACGGTCTTTGAGAACCCACACGGTCTGGACTTTGATGAGTGGGCCGGCGACATGCACTCAACCGCACATGACGTGGCACTGATGATGCAGGAAGCCATGAAAGACGATACGATTCGTGAAGTCGTCGCGAGCGAGGATTCTTGGATTGAGGTCACGGGCGCCGATGGCTCAGACCATTCGCATTCCATGGACACGCACAACGTTTTGCTCGGTCAGGACGGAAACATTGGTGGCAAGACCGGCACCACCGACGACGCGGGCTATTGCTTTACGAGCGCCTACAACCGCGACGGCGACGAGATCTACACCGTTATTTTGAACTCCACCACCAGCGACCAGCGCTTTACCGATACGGCGGCCCTTGCCAACTGGTACTACGGTCACAAAGTTGCGGTTGCGATCGCCAACACGCGGGAGAAGACCGCCAACGGCAACCCGCTCATGGCACGCATTAGCCAGACAGATTGGACGGACAAGACGATCGACGCCACGCTCGCCGACCCCGCCGCACAGGCAACGGTGTTCTCACTCGCCGGCGAAGTGACCGAAAAGGTTAGCTACGACGACCTTTCGGGCACGGTGCACGTGGGCGACAAGGTAGGCAGCGTCACGCTCAAGCAAGAAGGCACCAAGATTGCCGTCGTTGATTTGGTTGCCGACGAGGAAGGCTCGGGGCCAAACCCCATCGAGTGGCTACTGGTAAAGCTCGACCGCCTGAGTCGCCGCATCGACAACCGCCCGCTCACGGCCGAGAGCGAGACCGTAGCCAAGGCTCCTGAGGTGTAGGGCCAAAGCGTTATCACATCGAACCAAATGAGGCGTCCAACGGGGCGCCTCATTTTTTGAGGGTTCGAATCCCCAGCCGCCTTTCTTGATAATAAAAAAGGGCCCCAGATGGGACCCTTTTTCAAATTCGTACTGGCGGAGAGCTGGGGATTCGAACCCCAGATGCCCTTTTGGGGCATACTCGCTTAGCAGGCGAGCACCTTCGGCCTCTCGGTCAGCTCTCCGTAACAGCCGTTCTATAATAACCAAACAGTCGAGGATGGGCAAGGGGGATTTTCAAATTGCCCAGCAGCTTTTCCTCCTTGCAAGCTTCGCCTACCCTAGCGAGCGGTTGAGGGAGCCGAGCTCATCGTTGCCCATGGTGCGCCACATTTGATAGATGCAGCCGCGCGCCAAGAAAAAGAAGCCGTTATCGACGAGTTGCACGGCGGCATCCGCGAGTTGATTGGTCACGGCGGGCACCGGCGGCAGCTCAAGACCTGCCTTGCGGATGGTCTCGACAGCCTCCTCAAACGCGGGCGGCTTGATGACGCCCATCTCGTTCATAAGGCCCTGCATTTCCTCCTGCGCACTGCCGCCCGACTCCTCGCCGCGCGGCACCAGGCGATAACATGCCAGCGCCAGCTCGAGCTGGTCGCAGTTCCAGTAGGCGAATGCCAGGCGATAGAACAGGTAACCGATCGAAGGCCGGTCACTGGCAATGCGCAGGCCGTGGCGTGCTACCTCGATAATCTCGTCATAGCGCTCCAGGCGTGCTAGCACGTTGATCAGGGCAAAGTGAGACTGCATGGACGAGCGCGCCAAATCGTAGAGACGACGCACCTCGGGCAGCGCACGCTCAAAGTCCTCTTGTTCGGCGTAAAAGCTGCAGATCTCGTGCTGGGCAAAATACAGCGCATCGGGAGCGCGAAGGATACGCACGGAACGGTCCTCCTCCATCACCGGCAGCACCATGCGCACCAGCTGGTTGTCGCAGAACTGGGTCTGCACCGGGCCCGTCGCCAAAAGCTCAGCAACCGTACACTTGGCTTCCAGCTCCTCGACAAGGCGAGAAAAGCCCTCGAAAGCACCGGCTCGGTCAACTTTGGATTGCTCGCGCAACTCGACGACACGGGCGACATACGGATCGTTGTCCTCCTCCATGACCTCAAGCTCGTCAGCCGTATCAGCGAGCAGCAAATCGCGAAGCGCAGGCGGCAATGGACGATGGTCATCACGTGGTCGGGTGTGAACCTCTGCAGGTTCAATCATGTCCGGCGCATCTGCCTCATATGCCTCGAGCAAATGCTTGCAGGGCATGTCGTCCATATCCATGCTCTCAAGATCCTTGGCGACAGAAACGCAATCGGCCAGATAGGCCGCACGGCCAAAGGAATACGTTTTAACAACGCGCTCGCCCTGCTCGCCGTCGGGAGCCGCAATCTGCACGTAGCAGCGCGTGATGTGAGCGCCCGAAGCAAAGCAAGCCGCCGCGAGCGTAAGCGCAATACGCGCATCGTGCTCGGTGGCCCATGCCGTGCGCTTAGGCTCATCCACCTCGCGCCAGGCGTCATCTTGAGCATCGTATTCGCGCTGCGGCATAGCATCGACAACCGTGCGGCCAAATCGCACCAGCACGATGCCCTCAGCGACGTTCGCTCGATAGGTGTAGTCGAGCCGCGTGACCACGTTGAGCGCTTCTACGATACGTGCAAAGCGGGTGCGAACGTCCCACTCGCCACCCGGCTGGCACGCAACCGTCCCCGGCTTGGCCCACGGGTTGTCATTCGGCAGCGTTTCGAGCAGGCGAGGAACGTCGTTTGTCGTCTTGCTGATATGCCATAGGTCAAAGAGCGAGCAGCCCTCAAAGCTTGGCGACGAAGCAACGGGGCCCAACCCTGCCCCAATACGCTCAAGAATGCCCGATAGGCGGTTCAGGCGGCACTCGACGGCAAGCAGGGTATCGATCTCGTCCTGGTCCAGCAGGCTACGGTCAAAATTGAGATAGAAGAGCCTCGAGCGATCGATCCGCGCCAGGCTCATTTCGGTTTTGGCCGCGATGGTGCGCAGGCGAGGCAGATTAACTTCGCCCATCAAAGCGGCGGCATAGCGCTCAATGCCACTTGGATTATCTGTATGGTCAATGCGGTAGAGCAACGTTTCGATTGCATCGGGCAGCGGCGTGGAATCAAAACCCAGCAACACCTCAACCGGCTCGGGGAGTTTAACAAGTTTAATCTTGTCGACGGCATTTTTCATGCCCTCGTCAAGGCCGTCACCGTCCGCCGTGCCTGAGACAGCGTTTTCAGAATCGGCGAATATCACGTAACGCAAGAACATCGAGGCCATGAACTCGCCGTAGCGAAGGCTGCGCGTCGAATTCCACGTCTCGCGATCGGATTGTTCGCGCATGGTGCCTTCGGGAGAGCCGATGACTCGCGCCCGGGAGCGCATCGTCCCATCGGTACCCCTGACCGCAATCTCACCGATGTTGGAATCGGACTCGTCAAGAATCAGTTGCATGTCGGGATCGTCGGGCAGCGATGCCTCGTTAACGGGACGGTCCACCTTATAGACCTCACCCGAAACACACACGTAGCCCAAAAGCGACACATGGCTTTTGCCGACGAATTCGACGACATAGCATGATTCATGCGGGTCCTCGCCAAAGAGCTTCCAAACCACGCCATACGAGCGTCCCGCAGGCTGCTCGGGCATGGCCGGAAAGCGCTTTTTGGGATCGAGAAACCTGAGCTTGTATGTCGGACGCTCTGCCACGAAATATCACCCTGATCGGTCGTCTAAAGAAAGAGCGCGCCACGGACTCACCGAGGCGCATACTCGAAATCTTACACGAGTCGATGAGAAATAGTCCCCTTTGACCGAGGTTCGAATCCATGCGGTGTTTACGTAAAAGAAAAGCCCCCGTTGCCGGGAGCCTTAATCTCAAATGGTGCGGCGTATAGGATTCCGCGCATCCGCTGCGCGGATCCGCACCGGCTTCGCCCGCCTGCCGGCGCGCTCGCCCGCGGGCTAAAAACGCTCCGCGTTTTCTTTACGCTCGCGCCTCGACCGAGGTTCGAATCCATGCGGTGCCTACGTAAAAGAAAAGCCCCCGTTACCGGGAGCTTTAATCTCAAATGGTGCGGCGTATAGGATTCGAACCTATGACGTTCTGATTCGTAGTCAGACCCTCTATCCAGCTGAGGTAACGCCGCGACTTGTTGATTATTATGCACATGGACTGAATAATGGTCAAGCGTTTTTTCAAAAAAAGTTATCGAATTTGATTTTTACTCATTTGGAGGGCTCGGCACGATCTTCGGTGCATCGCGATATAAGAAAAGCCCCCGTTTCCGGAGGCTTAAAACTCAATTGGTGCGGCGTATAGGATTCGAACCTATGACGTTCTGATTCGTAGTCAGACCCTCTATCCAGCTGAGGTAACGCCGCAACGCACGGATTATTATGCACGTGAGCCCTCGATGGGTCAAGCAACAATTTGGAAAATTTTTACGAAGCGCCGATTAAGTTGTCGTGCTGATCCGCACCGGCTTCGCCCGCCTGCCGGCGTAAAAGAAAAGCCCCCGTTGCCGGAGGCTTTCAATTTCAATTGGTGCGGCGTATAGGATTCCGCGCATCCGCTTCGCGGATCCGCACCGGCTTCGCCCGCCTGCCGGCGGACTCGCCCGCTCGCTACGAACGCTCCGCGTCCGCTTCACGCTCGCGCCTCGACCGAGGTTCGAATCCATGCGGTGCCGGCATAAAAGAAAAGCCCCCGTTGCCGGAGGCTTTCAATTTCAATTGGTGCGGCGTATAGGATTCGAACCTATGACGTTCTGATTCGTAGTCAGACCCTCTATCCAGCTGAGGTAACGCCGCAGCGCAAGACATATAAAACCACTTTAGTTCGTTAGAGTCAAGCAAAATCTCAAACTTTTTTCGCGCGGGCCTCAATTTGTCACGCTGTGCCACAAGCATCAGTGCTTCTCGTGCGATCGATTGGCTTTTCAATCACATCGAACCCGACGCCAAGCTCCCCCAGAAGTGACCGCACCCGTTGGGCACAGTCGTAGTCGGCAAACGAGATGCTCAGCATTCGGGCCACCTGATTAGAAGTTCCAACGCCATAGAAGTGCTCAAGGACGACAAGCGCCTCATGCGCCACAAACGTCTCGACCACATGCGGCGACTCCTCATAGCACCATTGCGTCAATGGTCCCTCACTCGTCTGCCGAACCACCAAGCCACCCATACCCGACGGCTCGCACGTTACCAGCAGGTGCTCCCCGCCCTCATCGCTCTGGAACAAAACAACCCGCTCGTCGAACAGCTCCATCACATCCCCTTTCTCTTGCTCTTAGTTAGCAAAAGCATAGCAGGTAGATGCATGTACACAGAACATTTGTTCGTGTATTTTCTATCGAGCTGTCCGCACGGCATGGTATGGCCGTACACAAAAAGGGCGCCCCTAAAAGGAGCGCCCTCGCAAATCGCCTATGCAGCTAGTTTACGCGACCGGCTCGATCTTCTCGAGGCCGCCCATGTAGGGACGCAGAACCTCGGGGATCGTGATGGTGCCGTCGGCGTTCTGGTAGTTCTCTAGAATGGCAGCCATGGTACGACCAGCCGGCAGGCCGGAACCGTTAAGGGTGTGCAGGTAGCGCGAGCCCTTGAAGTTCTCGGGGTCGCGATACTTGATGTTGGCGCGACGGGCCTGGAAGTCGCCGCAATTGGAGCAGGAGCTGATCTCCTTGTAGGCGTTGTAGCTCGGCAGCCAAACCTCGATGTCGTAGGTCTGACGGGCAGAGAAGCCCAGGTCGCCGGTGCACAGGCTAATCACGCGATACGGCAGGCCCAGCTGCTGCAGCAGGTACTCGGCCTCGGCGGTCATGCTCTCGAGCTCCTCGTCGGACTCCTCCGGCTTGGCAAACTTGACCATCTCAACTTTGTCGAACTCGTGCTGGCGAATGATGCCGCGGGTGTCGCGACCGGCGGAACCGGCCTCCTCGCGGAAGCAGGGGGTGAAGGCAGTGTAGCGGCGAGGCAGAGTGTCGGCGTCCAGAACTTCACCGGCATGCAGGTTAGTCAGTACGACCTCGGCGGTAGGGATCAGGAAGTTGTCGCCCGAGACGTGATAGGCGTCGTCCTCGAACTTGGGCAGCTGACCCGTACCGAACATGGTCTGACGCTTGACGACGATGGGCGGCCACCACTCCTTGAAGCCACGGCTCGTGTGCGTGTCCAGGAAGAAGTTAATGAGGGCACGCTCAAGACGAGCGCCGGCGCCACCGAGAACGGTGAAGCGGCTGCCGGAGAGCTTGTTGCCGCGCTCGAAATCGAGGATGTCCAGATCGGTGCCCAGATCCCAGTGCGGCTTAAAGTCGAAGTCGAACTCGCGCGGGGTACCCCAGCGGCGACGCTCGATGTTCTCGCCCTCGTCCTTACCGTACGGGGTAGCCTCGCACGGAATGTTGGGCAGGTGAGACATGAAGTCGTACTGCTCCTGCTCAAGAGCGGTACGGCGCTCGGCCAGACCGTCGATCTTCTCGTTGACGGCGCGCACGGCCTCCTTGGCGGCCTCGGCCTCGTCCTTCTTGCCCTCCTTCATCAGGGCTCCAATCTTCTTGGACTCGGCGTTACGCGTGGCCTGGAGCTCCTCGACCTCGGTGATGACGGCACGGCGCTCGTCGTCGAGTTCAAAGAACTTCTCGCGATCCCAAGACGTCTGGCGATTTGCCATGGCGGTATCGATGGCATCGGGGTTCTCGCGAACAAACTTGATATCAAGCATTAGATCCTCCGGCGATATACATTCCATTTAGGTTGCAACCTTGTACATGTATGGGCAAGTATATACTTATGAGCGTTTACGACCCAACTCAACTACGCAAGAAGGCACCCAATGGACGCAGTTTTTTCCTTTTTGTTTGGCACCCGCACCGGTTTTGCCATCCTTTTCGCCGGCGGCATCCTGCTATTTGCGATTCTTGCCTTTGTGATGGAGAAGCGCACCCATAAGATGTATGTCGACCGTGGCCCCAAGTCCGAGGACGAAGAAGACAGCTTCTGGGACTAATCTGCCAAAAAAGGACAGGTTATTTCTGGTCGGTTTTATCTGGGCAAACGCAAGCGCCCCGCAACTGGAATTGAGCCAGTTGCGGGGCGCTTTTTGCTATAGAGATAAAGCCGCAGGAAAAACCTGCCAAAATAAACCTGTCCCTAAATGGCGGGTTTTACTGGAGGGTGGCGTCGATGGCCTTGACCAGGGCGCTGCGCATGCCGGCGTCCTCGAGCGCGACGACGCCCTTGATGGTGGCGCCGCCGGGTGAGCATACGGCATCCTTCATCGCCGCAGGATGCTGCCCTGTTGCAAGCTGCAGCTTTGCCGTACCCAACACCATCTGGCTCACAATGCGATAGGCATCGGCGCGCGGAATGCCGTGCTTGACGGCCGCGTCGCCCAGGGCCTCAATCGCCATGGCGACAAATGCCGGGGCGCAACCGCCCACGGTGCCGCCCACAAACAGCAGGCTCGTGTCGAGCTCGACGACAGTGCCAAGCTTACCGAGCAGGTCGAGCACCACGGCACGCTGCTCGTCATTGAGCGTAGAGGACTTCTCGCAAGCGATAACACCCTCGCCCACCGAAACCGGCGTGTTGGGCACTGTCGAGATATGCGCGACACCCGGCAGGACCTTTTCCCACTTGGCGCTATCCCAAGTCCAGGCAACCGAAAGGACAACCTTGTCGGCAAGAGTGTCCTTAAGCGGAGCGAAGACCTTCTCGATCATGTACGGCTTGACCGCAGCAACCACGATATCGGATGCGGCGACAACCTCCGCCGCGTCGCGACAGGCAACCATCCCACGCGCCTCACAACGCTCAACCAAGGCGTCGTAGTGGCCCGCGCAGGCGCACATATCGCTCGCAGCCACACCGGCGGCGATCCAGCCATCGGCCATAGCGCTCGCCATATTGCCAAAACCGACAAATCCAATCTTCATATCTCATAGTCCTCTCAGACACGTTCTTCAAAACGAAAGCTATTGTCCCACGGCATTGTTTCGTATTGCCGACCTATTTGTGATACGGCTCGCCACGGCTGATCTTGCAGGCGCGGTAGATTTGCTCCAGCAGCACCACGCGCGCCAAGTTATGCGGCAAGGTAATGCGTCCAAAGCTGAGCATCTCGTCGGCTCGTGCGCGCACATCATCGCTCACGCCGTCCGATCCGCCAATCACAAAGGCGATGTCGCTGTTACCACGCAGCATAAGATCATCGAGCCGCGCCGAAAGCTCCTCGCTCGAGCGCTCTTTGCCCTCAATGGCCAGCAAGATCACATGCGCTCGAGGTGGCAGGGCTGCAAGTATCGCCGCCCCCTCCTTGTCGCGCGCGGCATCCACGCCGCCCGCCTTAGCCGGGTCGATATCGGCCACCTCGCGGATATCCACTTTGGCATAGGCGCCCAGGCGCTTGGTGTACTCGGCGCAAGCATCCTTCCAAAAGCGCTCCTTGAGCTTACCGACGCAAACGACGGTGTATTTCACGCGCGTCTACTCCTTCGAATCGTTTTGCACTTTGCCGGCGGCCAGCATCTGCTCGAACATCGAGGCCGACTGCGAGAAATCGCTCGGCAGCACGACCGTCGAGGTTTTTCCCGTACGAGCGAACTCCGTCATCATCTCGGACCACTGCGTAAACATGAACAGCTGGTTGGCCTCGTCGTTGCCGACACCCGTCTCCTGGATAATCTCGAGCGAATCCTTGATGCCCAGCGCGATGGCTTTGCGCTGGTTGGCGATGCCCTCGCCCGCCTTTTCCATCGCCTCGGCCTCGGCGGTCGCCTCGGTGACGCGCTTGATGCGGTCGGCCTCGGCGAGCTCCTGCGCAGCAGCGCGCTTTCGCTGGGCGGCGTTGATGTCGTTCATGGAGTTCTCGACCTCGGTCGGCAGCGCGATCTTGGTGATGAGTGTCGACACGAGGGTGAAGCCGTAGGCAGCCATCTGCTCGGACACGGTGGCGTTGACGTCCTTGGCGATGTCATCCTTCTTGGCAAAGACCTCATCGAGCGTGTAGACGGGGATGGAAGAGCGTAAGGCATCGGTGATGAAATCGCGCATCTGGTCGACGGGCTCCTGCAGCATGTAGTAGCTCTTGTAGATACCCGAATCTGCCGGACCGGCGCCCATGTCATAGCTCACGTGGTACTGAGCAGAAACCTCAAGGCCGATGGTCACGTTATCCTGGGTCTTAACGTCGATGCCGAAGCCGTTTTTCATGGTGCGCAGACTCACCGTGGCGGCCTTGCGGTCGATCACGGGCACCTTCATGTGGAAGCCCGCGTTGACGATGCGGTTGAACTTGCCCAGACGCTCGATGATCACAGCATGCTGCTGTTCAACGACATAGCAGGCGTTGGGGAGCAGTAGCAACAAAATGATGATGGGGAGTAGAAGGCTCGTAAGGGTAGCGATGATACCGGACAACAGCATGGTTTCTCCTCTGATTGGTACGCGTTGGGACTAGGATACCCGCACGAAGCAGCTGTGTGACACCAACAAGAGGACCCGTGGTCAAAAAAGGCCAAATATGAGTACTGTTACCAGTTTAGTAACAGCGTATTTGGGTCAAAATCGCCTTTTTGAACCCGAGGTCTAGGTAGCGCGCAGAGATGTGGTGTAAGAGGCGGGGCATGCCCCGCCTCCGCCCTTTCTTGAAAGGGAGGGGACACCGCCTAGAATTCGTCGTTGGAGTAATGAAGGTGACGAATGGAAGGAAAGGCGATGCCCCAAGAAGAGAGTGTACTGCGCCTCGGCCGCGACGAGGCCCTCGAGGCGGCGAGGCTTTGGCAGGAGTGCGGCGACGCGCGCGAGTTCGCGTGCAGGGTGCTGGGCAGCGTGATGAACGCGCTGATGGACTCCGAGGCCCAGCAGATGTGCGGCGCGAGCCGCAACGAGCGCAGCGACGGCAGGGAGAACAGCCGCAACGGCTACCGCCCCAGGTCGCTCAAGACCGCCGTGGGCGACGTGGAGCTCGAGATACCCAAGCTCAGGCACGGCACCTACTACCCCGAGGGCATGCTCGCGCGATGGTCGCGCGTCGACACCTCGGTGGCCGCCATCGTGCAGGAGATGTACGTATGCGGCGTGTCCACCCGCAAGGTCGAGCGCGTGGCGTCCAAGCTGGGCATATCCTCGCTGTCGAGCTCGGAGGTCTCGAGCCTCTGCTCCGACCTCGACGCCGAGGTGGCGGAGTTCCGCCGCCGCGACCTGTCGGGCACGCCGTGCTGCTACCTGTGGCTCGACGCCACCTACATGAGCTGCAGGGTCGGCTCGTCGGTCGTCTCGCAGGGCGTCGTGACCGCGATCGGGCTGGGCGCCGACGGGCGCAAGCACTTCCTGGGCTGCGACGTGGTCGACACCGAGAGCGAGGACTCCTGGGCGGCATTCCTCGGCGGGCTGCGCGAGCGCGGGCTGGCCGGCGTTCGCCTCGTGGTCTCCGACAGCCACGCCGGGCTCGTGGCCGCCGTCTCGCGCCTGTTCCAGGGCTGCGCCTGGCAGCGCTGCGTGACGCACCTGCAGCGCAACCTCCAGAGCGCCTGCTCGGGCAGGCCCGAGGACTCCAAGGCGGCCGTCAGGGACCTCGTGCACGCCGCGGTCTACCAGGACGACCCCGACCTCGCGCGCTGCGTGTGGGCCGAGGCGGCGCCCTGGGTGGCGTCGGTGTCCGCCAGGGCCGGCGAGGTCTTCGAGCAGGCCGAGGACTCCGCGCTGGCGTTCACGGCCTTCCCCAGGGCGCACTGGGCCAAGCTCCGCACCAACAACGTCCAGGAGCGCGCCAACCGCGAGATCAAGCGCCGCTACAGGGTCGTGCAGTCCTTCCCCTCGAGGGAGTCGATGCTGCGCCTGACGTGCGCGAGCCTCATGGAGACCGAGGGACAGTGGTCCCAGCAGCGCGTGTTCTCCGAGGCCTCGGCCGCCGAGGGCTTCGCCGAGCCCGCGGACAGGCCGGCCCCGACAGAGGGGAGGCGCCGCGCGCTCGGGCGGCGCGCCAGGGAGATAGTGGACGAGATAGTCGAGAGGCGCGGTCTCAAGAAGGAGTAATATCGGGACTTGCAGCGACGGACCTCAGGACGCTCTTACACCACGTCTGCGCGCGCCACCCGAGGTCTATCGAATTTACTTTGTTTTGTCTCAAGATTGGGTCAAATTAGCGTACATCTGTTGCGCAAAATGAGCAAAAATGGCTTCGTGAAATGTCTCTATTTTCGTGCCAGTACTCATATTTGCCACTTTTTGACCACGGGGGCATCTACCGCGCGAAATCGATAGGTCAAATCTGCCAAAAACGGCCCGTAACAAAAAAGCTCCCATTGCTGGGAGCTCTTTCATTTAATGGTGCGGGCGAAAGGACGTCCGCGTATCCGCTTCGCGGATCCGCACCGGCTTCGGCCGCCTGACGGCGTCCTCGCCAGCTCGCTAAAAACGCTCCGCGTTTTCTTTACGCTCGCTCCTTCGCAGGTTCAAGTCCCTGCGATGGGCCCATAACAAAAAAGCTCCCATTGCTGGGAGCTCTTTCATTTAATGGTGCGGGCGAAAGGACTTGAACCTTCATGGGGTTGCCCCCATACGGACCTGAACCGTACGCGTCTGCCAATTCCGCCACGCCCGCGTGCAGGAATTAGAATAACGGAGCGCCACCGCGAACGCAAGAACTATTTTTGAAAAAGTTGGCAGGCATTTTCCCAGGCGGCTCGAGCGATTGCCTCAGCGTCCTCGCCGGTACGATCGACGCGGTCGTTGACCAGCGCGTTTGCTGTGATGGAAATCATCGCAGGCTCGCACTCAAGACCGCGAATGGGCTCCGGCGCCATATAGGGACAATCCGTCTCGAACAAAATACGGTCGAGCGGGGTCGCCGCAAATGCCTCGCGCACGTCGTCGTTGCGCTTAAAGGTAGCCGCGCCGCCATAGGCGATGTAACAACCCAAATCCACAAAGCGCTCCATCGTGGCTCGGTCCTCGCCAAAGCAGTGCAGTACGCAACCGGCCTGGGGCACGCCGACCTCGCGCAACACGTTGTAGGCGTCCACATGCGAGGTGCGCTCCTCGTCCGTATCCTCATGACGCAGATGCAGCTCTACCGGCACATTGCGGCGTACGGCGACCTCGAGTTGGCGCGCCATACAGTCGATCTGCACGTCGTGGGGCGCCGGCGCGATATCGTCGTCATAGTCCATGTGGTAGTCCAGGCCGATTTCGCCAATACCGGCGCATAAGGGATCATCGAGTGCGGCAACGACCTGTGCGTGAACGTCGTCGGTATAGTCCGGTGCGCCATACGGATGCACGCCGGCAAGATACTTGATCTGCGGGATATCCCGCATCGGCAGGATCTCGCGAACCAGCCAGTCGCTATAGTCCGCCACGCTGCGCTTATCGGCAATGGGGTCGAAGACCGTCACCAACAAGTCAATGCCCGCTTCCTTGGCGCGCGCGAGCGTCTCGGGCACTTCCTTGCTCCAAAATGAGAGCAGGTGCGCATGCGTATCGGCAAGCGGCGCCAGCGGCACCGGGCAGGCCACCGTTTTCTTCTTTTTGGTAAACGTCACGCGTTCGACATTAGGCGTCATGGGAAAGCTCCTGAGCCAAGCGGACAAAGGCGGCAACGTCGAGCGTCTCGGCGCGCGTGGTAGGTGCGATACCGCAGGCCTCAAAGGCGGCGTCGAGCACGTCCTTGGCAAAGCCGTTGGCGCTCATGGAGTTGCGGATCGTCTTGCGGCGCTGGGCAAATGCAGCGTCGATCACACGGGCCACAAACTCGCGGTCGATGCCCTCGGGTACCACACCGTCAACGCGATCGATGCGCACCACGGCAGAATCCACATGCGGCGCCGGCATAAAGCAGCGCGGCGGCACCTCAAAGCGCCCCGTCACCTGCGCATACAGGCCGAGCTTTGCCGTGTAGCCGCCATAGGTCTTGTTGCCCGGCGTTGCGGCAATACGATCTGCAACTTCCTTTTGCACCATGACGACAGCGCGCTTAAGCGCGGGCATCGTCTGGAAGAACTGAAGGGTGATCGTCGCCGCCACGTTATAGGGCAAGTTCGCGACAAACACCGTAGGTTCACCACCGGCGGCCTGCTCAATCTGCTCCGGCGTCACTTTGAGCGCGTCGCCCATGATAAAGCGGAAGTTGGCATAGTCGGCGGCGTGGGCGTCGAGCACCGGCTCAAGCTCGGGATCGGCCTCAATCGACGTAACGCACGCCGCCTCCTGCAGCAGGGCCAACGTCAGCGTGCCGCAACCCGGGCCGACCTCGAGCACGCGCTCATCGCCCGTAAGCTCAGCGAGCTCGCAGATACGTTCGATCACATGGTTGTCGATCAGGAAGTTTTGGCCCAGGCGATGCTTGGTCGCAAGGCCAAACTCCTCTAGCAGCTCCCTAGTTGCCGTGGGGTTTGCCAAAGGCGAAGTTGTCATGGTTGCCTCCTTAACATGGTGGCTGCATCGTAAAGCAAAAGGGCATGGACCGTTGCGGCCATGCCCTTACATCTAAACAGCAAATTGCCGATATGGCGCGCGGCGGCTTAGCCCAGACGCGGGAACAGCGGCTCGCCCTTCTCGACGGGCTGACCACCGGCAAGCAGGCCCCAAGCGCAAATGCCCTTGAGGTCGTCGCTCGCGGCCTCGTCCTCGCAGGACAGGCGGCGCAGGGCCTCGGCAGAGGTCTGGGGCATGAGCGGCATCAGCAGGTGAGCGGCAATGCGGATGGCCTCGAGCAGGTTGTAGATCACAAACGCCAGCTCGTCAGCCTTGGCCTCGTCCTTGGCAAGTGCCCAAGGCTCGGAGTCCTCGATGTAGTGGTTGGCGGCATGGATGAGCTCCATGACCTCGTCCTTAGCTCCACCGTAATCGAGCACGTCCATCTTGGCCATGTAACGATCGACCAGGCCATCGGCAATTTTTGCCAGCGGGTTGTCGAACGCATCGAACGATGCGGGCTTGGCGGGCGCGCAGCCGTCAAAGTACTTGCCGCTCATGTTGAGCGAACGCGAGATGAGGTTGCCCCAGCTGTTGGCCAGGTCGGCATTGTAGACCTGCTCCATGCGATCGAAGCTGATGGCGCCGTCGGTGCCGGGGACGACGTCGGTCATAAAGTAGTAGCGATAGCCCTCGACGCCCAGCATGTCGATAACGTCCTGCGGAGCAATGGCGTTGCCGCGGCTCTTGGACATCTTCTCGGCCTTGCCGGTCTCGGCATTGCGCACGGTCAGGAAGCCGTGGGCAAAGACGTGCTCGGGCAGGGCTTCGCCGATAGCCATGAGCATGGCGGGCCAAATGACGCAGTGGAAACGGATGATGTCCTTGCCCACGATGTGGAACTGCGCGGGCCAGCGATAGGCCAGCTCGGCACGCGCCTCGTCGGTGTCGACACCGTAGCCGACAGCCGTCATATAGTTGAGCAGCGCATCGAACCACACGTAGGTCACGTGGCCCTCATCAAACGGGACCTGAATGCCCCAGTCAAAGCTCGTGCGGCTCACGGAAAGGTCGTTGAGGCCGCCTTCGACAAAGCTGCGCACCTCGTTCATGCGGAACGCGGGCTCAACAAAGTCGGGGTGCTCGTCATAGAGCTTGAGCAGCTTGTCCTGGAACGCAGAGAGCTTAAAGAAGTAGGACTCCTCCTGCACGCGCTCGAGCGGACGGTGGCAATCGGGGCACAGGTGCTGGCCGACGCTGCCGTACTCTTCGTCGCCCTTCTGGACCTGCGTATCGGTAAAGTAGGTCTCGTCGGGCACGCAGTACCAGCCGTCATAGCTGCCCTTATACAGGTAGCCGGACTCCTTCATGCGCTCCCACAGATACTGCACGGCGTGATGCTGGCGCGGCTCGGTGGTACGAATGAAGTCGTCGTTGGAGATCTCGAGCTTGCTCCACAGCTCCTTGAAGTGCGGAGCCTGGCTGTCGGTCCACTCCTGCGGCGTCATGTTGTGCTTGGCTGCAGCCTCGGCAACCTTCTCGCCATGCTCGTCCATGCCAGTCAGGAACTTGACGTTATAGCCGGCAGAGCGACGATAGCGAGCCTGGACGTCGGCGATGATGGTGGAATAAGCCGTGCCCAGGTGCGGATCGGCGTTGACGTAGTAGATGGGCGTCGTGATAAAGAACGAAGGCTTGCTTTGATCCATGGGGTTTGTCCTCCAGAAAAACGTTGCATACAGGGGATGATTCTAACGCAAGGGCTGGATATCCTCCATCTATTGCATATCGAGCACCATGGCATAGACATCGCGCTTGCGGCGCGAGTACTTCTGTGACAGGCGCTTTGCCACCGCGGAGGCGGGCTCCCCCTCCTCGAGCGCGGTGCGAATGTCCTCGCGCAGGGCTTCGTCGGGGTCTACCGCTGCGGCTCCAACCGGCGCAATGCCGGCATCCTCATCCTCGCTCGGCGGCGCGATGACCAGCGCAATCTCACCCTTTACCTCGCCACGGGCGCGCAGCTCCTCGGTTAGCTGGGCGGCGGATCCACGCAAGACTTCCTCGTGCAGTTTGGTGAGCTCGCGGCAGACGGCGACATCGCGCTGGGGAAAGACCTCGGCCACGGCCTCGAGCGTCGCGACGATGCGATGTGGAGACTCGTAGAAGATGAGCGCGCCGGGGACGACGGCAAGGCGCTGCAGTCGGCGCACGCGGTCGCCGTGCTTGCGACCCAAAAAGCCTTCGAAGAAGAAATGCTCGCAGGGAATACCGGACGATACGAGCGCCGTGACGCAAGCAGAGGGGCCGGGAATAACCTCGACAGGCACATCCGCCTCGCGCGCCGCCTCAACCAAAGCCTGGCCGGGATCAGACACACTCGGCATACCGGCGTCCGAGGCAAAGGCGAGGGTCTCCCCCGCCAGCAGGCGGTCGACCAGGCCGGCTGCGCGACTTGCGATCACGTTCTCGTCGCAACGAACGAGCGGCTTGGAGATGCCTAGGTGCATCAGCAACTTTGAGGTCACACGCGTGTCTTCGCAGCAGATGGCATCGGCGGCGGCAAATGCCTCGCCGACGCGCGGAGACAAGTCGCCCAGGTTACCGATGGGCGTACCGACCACATAAAGTTTGCCCGTGCGGGCGCTGTTTTGCGTCATATCAACCTATTCAATCATGCCGCGCTCGAGCGTGCCGAGTGCCGCGCGGGCGTCCCATGCTGCAATACGCTTCTCGGTCTTCCACGTTTGGAAGAACCAACCGGCAGCCGGCGCAAACGATGCCAGCTGGTTGGCGATAAACACGCGCTCGTAGGCATTGCGGCCCTCGGGCGTAACCGACGAGTTGGCAAAGATCGCCGCACCCGACCATTCACCCACCAGCACGGGGAACCCAGTTGCGGCCGCCTCTTTGAGCTCACGCTTGTTGCGCGAAATCGCCGTCGTCAGACCGCGGGGGCTCGTGATGTCGAGCGCATACTCGTCGCGGTAATGGTACAGGTGAAGGTCCATGTAGACGTTCCTATACTTGGCGCCGCGCATAAAGTGCTTCCACTCGCCAGGGTGTCCCGAAGAGGAAAAGACGACAATCTTGTCCTCGGGCATATACGAACGAACGAGCTCGTACGCATCGCGATAGAAGTTGCGCAGGTAGTGCGCCGGAATACCGTCCGTCATGGTAAAGAGGCTCTTGCGTACGCTCATCTGCGGCGTATCCAACAGCTCGATGCCCAGCAGGCTCTCGGCCTCACCATAGCGATCGGCCAGGCGCTCGAGCACATCGAGCGCAACGTGACGGCCGTTGGTGGACGAATGCCACTCGGCAACAGCCTCCGGCGTCGTGGGCGAATCGTTGGAATCTCCCTGGCCACCGGGTACAGTCGCCAGATCGAGCAGTACGCGGATGTTGTACTTGGCGGCCCACTCAATAGCACGGTCGATATAATCGACGACCGAGATGTAGGAAGCGTCAGACTCCTGCGAACCAAAGGCATACCACGGCACCGGCAGGCGCACGGCGTTGAGACCGATCTGCGCCATACGACGAAAATCGTCCTCACTCACAAACGTCTCGTAATGGCGACGCATGCGCTCGTTATAGGCAGCGGTGCCCATGGCCTCCTGCAGCTCGGCTGCATTGGATGCTCCGGTCGCTGCATAGAGCGACGGGGTCACCCAGGGCTCGGGAATAAACCAGCCAGAGAGATTAACGCCGAGAATCCTCTCCATCACGGCCCCCTTCGAATCGCGCAGGCCGAACCTGCATCGTATTGCATAGGAAAAGTATCGTTTTGAGTATACCCGCGCGTGCGGACAGACGACCGAACGGTCTGTAAAGTGGCGCAAAAGCGGGAGGAATATCTGGGCGGGCCCGAGATGGCGCGCCGAGATGTACATATGCGCCGGAAGTAGGCGGCCGAAAAGCGCATCCCGTTCTGAGCGCGGGATCTGGGACGCAGTTTCCGCCAAAGACCGCAAAAGGAAAGCACATCCCATTCTGACGCCGGATTCCGGGTCGCGCTTTCCCAAGCGGCCTCAAAGCGGAAAACGCATCCCACTCTGAAGCCAAATTCCGGGACGCAATTTCCGCAGAGCCCTCAATAAAAGAAAAGGACCCCTTTGCAGAGGCCCTAGTCAATTCAAGGTGGCGGGGAAGGGAATCGAACCCCTGACACGAGGATTTTCAGTCCTCTGCTCTACCAACTGAGCTACCCAGCCATTTGAGGAGTGCCTTGTTTCAAGGCTAGATTAGTATAACCAAGGACGCGCTCCGGTCAACCGAGAATTTTAAAAAAGTTTTTGAGCGCGACATCGGCCTTGATTATCAACTTCATCCGAACACTTCCCACATTCATCCGCACATGTGCGGATGAATGTGGGAACCCGATACCCTGAGGGCCGGACCGGCCGGCCCCGGGAGATCGGAGGACGGCATGTCCGGAAAGAAGAATAGGGGCTCCGCGAGGGCGGTCCCGAGGGCCTACGGAAGGCTCACGAGGCACGAGCGGGACACGGTCCAGAGGATGCTGGAGCGCGGGGCCTCGTGCAGGGAGATCGCGAGGGAGCTGGGCAGGTCGCCCTCGACGGTGAGCGCCGAGGTGGCGTCGCACAGGTTCGTGACGGCGCCGAAGTCCAGGCGCGGCGAGCGCGTGGACGCCTCCGCCGACCTGTCGGCGGCCTGCCCGCGCCTGGCCGCGTGGCCGCGATGCTGCAACGGCTGCGGCCGGTACCGCGCGATCGGCTGCAAGCGCCGCCCCCACGTCTTCTACGAGGCCCGGGCCGCGCAGCTGTGCGCCGACTCGGTCCTCGTCTCGTCCAGGCGCGGGATAGACGCCGACGAGCCCGCCGCGGCGGCCAGGCTGGAGGCGATAAGGGACTGCCTGCGCCGGGGGCTCTCGCCCGAGCAGATGGCGGCGCGCAACGGCGGCCCGGTGGACCTGTCGCCGTCGACCATCTACCGCTGGGTCTCGGCGGGCTACGACGGCATGACCAACATGGAGCTCAGGCGCAAGGTCGGCTACAGGCCGAGGAAGAGCGCCGCCGGCCGGGCGGCCACGCGCCACTCCGCCCGCAGGTCGCATGCCGCGTTCCTCGCCCTCGGGGAGGACGCGTGCGCCGCGGCCTGGGAGATGGACACGGTCGAGGGCGCGCGGGAGGACTCCGCCTGCCTGCTCACGCTGCTGCACCGCCCCAGCAGGCTCCAGCTCGCGCTGCCGCTGGAGGAGAAGACCGCCGGGTGCGTCGCGGACGCCCTGGGCGATATCAGGGAGGTCCTCGGCGCCGACGGCATGGGCAGGGTCTTCCGCGCCGTGCTCACCGACAACGGCGCCGAGTTCTCCGACGAGGCGGCGATCGCGGCGCTGCTCGGCGAGGGGCCGGGCGAGACGAGGCTGTTCTACTGCGACCCCGGGCGAAGCGACCAGAAGGGCGCCTGCGAGCGCAACCACGTCGAGATAAGGAAGCTGCTGCCCAAGGGCGCCGGAATCAGGTTCGACCGGCTCTCCCCGGCCGACCTGGCGCTGGTCATGTCGCACGTGAACTCCGAGCCCCGCGGCGCGCTCGGCTTCACGACGCCCGCCCGCGCCTTCAGGGCGATGCTCGGGGACGACGCGGCGGCGCTGCTGGACGCCTACGGCGTGGAGGACGTGCCGCTCGGCGAGCTCGACCTGACGCCGGGACTGATAGGGCGGGCGCGCGCAGAGAGGGGCGATGCCCCGCTGTCCTAGCCTGAAGGAAAAAACGGAATAGACGGACCGGCCGTCCGGCTGAGTCTGGGAAGAGGTGCCGGGCGGAGGGCGGAGCATGGCCACCGGACCCATCGAAACACATCTCCACCGTTCCTTCAACTGGGAAAACGGCGCCCCCGGACCCCAGGAGGGGCCGCGGGGGCGTTCAGCTAACTGCGGGAATGGCCTATTTGCTCAATGTGTTCGGCTGAGATCGGAAATCAACCAGCGCGACATCGGCCACGATCTCGCTCCTATAGAACGGCACGTCAGAAGCATCAACCGGCCGCAAGAAGTTTTTCACTCAGGGCCGCACGGGCAAACTCACTTGGCGTCATCCCCTCGGCAGCCGCCCGTCGACGAATAGCCTCCTTCATTCCCAGAGGAATCTTGACCGATAGCGTTGCCGTTCCCTCACCTGAGAGTGGAGGCCGTCCATGCACGATTCCGCCAACGGTGTGTTCGCCATCCGGAAACTCTCCGCGCTCGTACGACTCACACCACGCGTCAATCATTTCATCCGTTACAACCTGACCACTAGCGGTCGTATATGTCTTGCCCATCATCGACCCCTTCCGTCAGGTGCTTTTTGGCGTTGGGATGAATCTCGACATCCATGCATTTCCTCCCCCATCTTACCCAATTTCGTATGACGAAAGTCCACTGTCGCCAATTCTTATGCCGGCACGCGTTGGAGAACAGGGGGCGAAACAATGAGTGAAGGGCGTTCGAGTGCCGCCCAGGCACCGGGACAGGAACACATACGCCAAGGGCGTACGTTTTCGTAGCATGCGAGGACATTGCCGCTGCGATCGATAAAGGCAATGTCGATGGGATAGGCCATAAAGCAGGTGTGAACCGAGGAACAGCGCGGAAACGCCATGACAAGCGGCAGTCCGCTGGCGGCAATTGGCCGCCGTCCCAGCATGCCGCGCAGACGCACGGTAAACGACTCCGCCACCACAAACTCGGCCGGCGTCCAACCCAACCTGTTGAGCGCCCGCGCGTAGGCGATATAGGACGAGACCGCGGTCACATGACCACCCCCGGACGCCATGGATCGACCGTCACCGCACGTTCATGCGTGAGCACGGCCGGCGCCCCCAGGGAAACGCCGGCGATGCTCAGCAAACTCGGCCACGGCTCGTAGTGCATGGTGCAGGTATAGGTCCTAAACGTGCCAGAAAGAGAGAGCAGACTACCATCCGATGACGCCGTGCCTTGCTCGCTCGAGACCTCGACCTGTAGGTCATATCCCTCCATGGCATCCTGAATCTGAGCTTGAACGGTCGCGGAAGCGTCAATGGAGCTCTCGTCACCCTCCCCGCCCGGCGCCACAGCGTGCGCAAGCACGATGTCGGGCACCACGCGGTCGAAGCGCGCGACCGCGCCTGCAAAGATCATGACGTTGTACGCGACGAGAGCCAGCACGAGCAGGACAGGCGTGACCACGGCCATCTCGACCGTCGCCTGGGCACGCTCCTCGCGCAAGCCCGCGCGAATGCCCATTACGACCCACCGCCAAAAGCTCCCACCAGCGTGGCAACATCGACAGTGAGCGGGATGGAGCGGCCACCGGGCAGCGGGATCTCCGCAAGCGTGAACACCGCGCTGCTGATGGTGCGCTCGACGTGATATTCCAAGGCCTCGCAAAGTGCCTTGGGGTCAGTCACGCCCAAGGGGATTTTTCGCAGGGTATCTTGAGTTTTGGAGATGCCTGCGATATCGGACCCCGGACTTTTGATGACATTGGCGGTATCGGTCAGCACCGGTTTTCGCAGACGCAAATCGCACGGTTCGAGCCCCAGCGCCGCCACGGAGGACGAGACGGTGTCACCGAGCCAGGACGCGATGGAGCCCAACGCGCCGCTACCCCCTCCCAAGCCACCGATCAGCTCTCCCATAAGCTCGTCGGCCGCACCCTGGATGTCTCCGTACCCCACAAGCAGGCGGCCCCAAACATCCATAACACCGTCGAGCACGCCGGCAACGCCGCCCGAACGCTCCTCCAGCGTCGAGAAAAACCGCGAGAGAACGTTATTTTGTGCCGTCGCATCATCGGGTGCGAGTACTGCAGCAGAAATTGCACCACGATCGCCAAGCTCGACTGCTGTGCTAAACGAAGAGTTGAGCTCGTCGGGACTGGAGATGGCGCCCGAGACCGCAAAGGCGACCACGCCGTTGCGACCGGGCGGGGCGATGCGCGGACGCTCACCGGAAAGTTCTTTGATGGCGGTATCGAACGCATCGCCCGCACGGTCGGCTTCGTCCTCGGTCTGACGCTCGAGTTCGAGTTCCTTGTTGCGACAGTCGACGTAGTCCTCCAGGGCGTCTTTAAACTTGTCAAAGTGATACTCGAAGCCGTTTTCGATAGAGGTTGAAGGCGCCGCAACAGCACCAAGCGACGAAACGCCAAAATGGCATTTGCTGCATTTATCCTGCCCATCGTAATCGGCAACCGAAGCAAATCCGCTCGGCGTTCCTTTCTTATAGTTAGGACAGGTCGTCCCGTAATGCAGATACGCCTTGCCATCGTTCACGCTCGTCGGCCACACCGCGTCGGTATAGAGTTCCGTCGCCCGAACCTCATCAGAGTTACGCGGCAGCAGCGGAATATAGGAGGAAACCCTGTCTCCGTTCTCGGTTATATATGCCCGATCGACCTCCGCGCTCGCATAGGTATAAAACGCCTTACGCGCCGCAGACTCGGCCTTCATCTCGACACTCGAGCCTTGGGGCTTCTCATTTGTCAGACGCCAATGGTAGTAGTCCTTCGCGCGATCAAGGGCAACTTGAGGCTCCCACGTAACGCTCGATGAGTAATGCGGATTTTGAACACCGGAGAGATCCGTTAGGCTTTTTGCGCGCTCCCACATACACGAACAGCTGCCGACCGAACCTTTATCCGATCCACCGCAATCCGCTAGCCAGGCACGCTCTTTGGCCTTCGCCGTCTCCTCCGATGCTTTTTGTAGCTCCTCGGCCGCGCGCTCCAGATCTTCCGACGCATCTTTAATGGCATCGGTCGAGATTTCGGATCCTTCGAGCGCAACAAAATCCGACTCGGATGTCCTGGGCACGGCAAGCGCCGTACCGGTATAGGTCACACCGTCGGTATCCTGCGCCGATACTGCCTGCATGGCACGCGCGGCAACCAGGTACGGCAAGGCGGTCTCAATCTTTTGCAGGCCCTTTGCCGCACTTTTGGCAAACTTGTTACGTGTTTTAATGATCTGGGTTCCCGTATCGATGATATCGCTGCCGACAACCTCGGCGCCCGGAATAAGAATGGCAACCAAGCCGGTGCCGATCGTGGCAAACCCCGCCAGGCCCAAACTCAAAATGCTCGCATCCACCACCGTGGCGGCCGTGTGATAGGACGACACCACGTTGGCGCCCGCCAGTGCACCGCTATCGGCCGCCACCTGGGTATCTCCGGCGCGCGACATGCTCCATATCGCCGCGGTCGACGAAAACAGCAGCGTAAGCACCGCCAGAATGACAACCGCAGAGGAGAGCGTGGTATAGGCCCCGTCTTCGATAAACAAGTCGATACCGGCACGGCCCATAAAGCCGCCCCGCTTGCGGCGAGCGCCTGGTCGACGGCGAGCCGCAAACCCTTGCGTCACCCGCAGCAGGCAGCGCCTAATCCCATGCAGCAATCCATGAATCATAATCTCCCTCCAGCCATTCGGGACGCGATCGATACGAGACGTCGACCTTGAGCTCGACATAGCCGCCCTCACCCGCACTGCCCATGGCCTGCACAAATGCACCGATCACGGGCAGCGGCTTAACCTCGCCGGCAACAGACACGGACGAAACGCCACCGGCACCGGCCCGCCCCAACTCGATATCCCACGACAGCGGCCCGCCGGCATGAAAAATCGAGACGTTGGGCACCGCGGCAAGTCTGCGGCGAGTGAACTCCTTAAGGTCATCGTCGTCCTCCACCGTCGTCGTGGTCATAAGCCGCGCGGTCTCGGCGGCGGCAGACTCCATGACCGCACGCGTATAGAGCAGGCACACCGGCTGCAACGCGAGCAAGATAAGTGTCAAAAACGTCGGCAGCAAAAAGGCGGCCTCGACCGTAGATTGCGCCCGATCCTCGCACGCGATATCAATACAGAGCGATGTCCTTGGCACCCGTCGCGGCATCGATAACCGACGATGGGGCGACGCCATGAGACGCTGCCCGCTCGACCAGTGCCGCCAAGCGCCCATCGGTGCCAGCGCGCCAAAGCCCCGCAATCGCCAGCACAATCGATAACAGCGCCACGGTGACGATGGCGTATTCGACGGTCGACTGAGCAGATTCCTCACACAGGACACCATGCATTTCACGACCCCTCCTTTGACTCCGTTGTTTGCGGAACCAGACGCACGGCACGCAGGCGGCACGAGGCATCGCCGGCATCCGCGGCAACCGTCACCATGTCGACCCAGCCTCTCCCATCGCGCACGATGGCGCCCCATACGTTGCCCTTAATATCGAGATAGCCGCTCAGGGCGAGCTGGGCCGTGGGCACCTCACGGTAGGCGCGCAACAGGTCTGCCGCCGCCTCGGTCATCGGCCGGTCCTCGGACCATGCGAGTCGAACCGCGATCGCGTTGTCTGCAGACGGCTCCGTCGCGCTGGCGGCCCGCTCGTCGAGCGCCTGCAAAAAGGTACGAGCCGTGACGGCGGCATTCTGACCGCCCATATCTCCCGCGCCTTCTGCTTGTGACACCGCCGCCGAACCCGATCCCAAATCGGCAGTAGCGCCTGGACGCTGCTGTCGCGCAACACCCAGCCCCCAAAGCGTCACCGCTATTGCCACGAGCAAACAGACGAGCACCAGCGGCGAACCAACAGGCCGCCTGCCTCCTACAGGCTGTTGATGCCGTCTTTGATCGCGTTCCATAGTTCTTCGACTTTGCTCTTAAACGCGACGATGGCGATAATCGCGATCACTACGAGCACACCGACCAAGATGGCGTATTCGGTAGTGCCCTGCGCGTTCTCCTCCCGCAACAGCGCCTTGGCACGCTGGCGAGCGCGGATTGCCCGGCAAAATGCCCAGCTCCAAGCCTTGCCCGCAATGTCGGTCATCGTGTTCATGTATTCCTCCCTACATCATCCCGCCTGCTCCCAGCAGCGGGCCCAATATGGACAGAAGCAACGCCGGCAAGATGAGCGTGCCGGTGGGAATCAGCAACTTGACCGGCGCGCGCTCGATCTCGCGCTCGACTGCGGCGCGATGGGCCGCACGGATCTCGCGACTTTGAGCAGCCAGCGTCTCGGCCAGCGGGGCGCCCAGCGCAAGCGCCTGCCCCACCGTGATGGCAAAGGTCTCGAGCGCCCTCACGTCCAAATCACGCGCGGCAGCCAACAGCTCGGCCTCGCGCGTCCCCACGCCCACCTGCCACGCCATGCAAGCTCGTTCAAGACGAACGGCCAGCACCGACCGACGATTGGCACAGAAAATCTCGAGCGCCGCGTCAAACGAAAGGCCGGCAGAAAGACCCAGGCGCACCACGTCGATCATCTCGGACACCTCACCGAGCGACACCCGCGCCGGGCCGCCCGCCCCAATCGCGCCCTTCATTCGCGCAGTCAGGGTATCAATCACCGAGTAGCCCGCAGCAATGACCAGTACCGCTTCACGCTTGCACGTCTCTGCAATCTTGCAAGCATCCGCACGCTCCAAACCTGTCGCGGCAAATACACTCAGGGCACACAGACAAGCCGCGGCCCCGACCAGGGCGCTCATAGCTCCACCCGCATAATGCGCCGGATAACTACCAGGGCAACGACGTTGAGGGCAAGTCCCAGTACCACGGCGCCCGCACCAGCCGGCGTCGCAAGACCGCGACGAAAGTCTGCCGAAAGCAAAGCCAGCACCGCGCACATGCCCGCCGGCATCGCCGCGACCATGTGTGCCGACATACGCGCCTGTGACGTCTTAACGTCCAGACGGCGTTTGAGCTCAATGCGCTCACCCACCATGCTCGACGCCTCGGACAGCAAGCCAGCAAGTGGAGCCCCGGTACGCTGCGATACTTTGAGCGCCAAGGTGACAAGCGAAAGGCCGGGGGCATCGATGCGAACGAGTAGGTCATCGAGTGCGTCGGTCGCCGAGATGCCGCAATCGATTGCCGCCGCCACCCGCAAAAACTCGGTATGCACCGGTTCTTGCGCATGGGCGCCCACAAAGCGCATGCCCTGTGCCAGCGAATGCCCCGAGGCAAGCGACATGGATAACGCCGTGAATGCCTCGGGCATGGCCTCTTCTACATCATGCTGCTCGCGTCGGCGATCGAAGGTGTCACGCGCGGCACCCACGCCAAACGGCGCCACCAGCCCCAAGACAAAGCCGATGGGCGACAACGACGCAACGGCCAGCAAAACGCTGCAGATACCGCTCGACAGCAGCAGAAATGCCAGACGAGCCGCGTTATCCTCAATAGCAAACCCAAGGCGATCTGCGGGGATCAGCGACGCCCACGAGCGGGCAATCTTTGTCAGCAGGTCGTTTTCCACCAACTCACGCGGCAGCTTCTCCGCCATCGATTCGAGCGTCTGGCGCACCAGCTCCGCCGGCGGCATCCGCGGCACACGAGGCTCTGCCCCACACGCCGTCGCGACGGAAAGCCCCGCCAAACCCCCTACGACGAGGGGCATAGCGATCTCCATTCGTCCACCTCCTCTTGCGTGAGCGTTCCCGACCGCAAGCCCTCCGCAATAAACGGCGGCTCGCGGTCGAGCGTCCAGGTGCGTTCGGCGGCATCAAAAGTCACGTAGCGTTCGAGCTCAACACCGCCCGACGCGCCGCGGCGAACCCCCGAATATGAGGCGACAAAGCGCCTACCATCTGCATGACGCTCGGACATCACGATGCCGTCGAGCGCCATGGCGATCTGCTCTTCGATAAGCTCACTCGGCAAATCGATGCCGTAGCGCGCAAGCAGCGTCAGGCGAACCACGGTCTCCTGCTCGGTACCCGCATGGAGCGTGGTGAGCGAGCCGTCGTGGCCCGTGTTCATGGCCTGCAGCATGTCGCAGCACTCGGCACCGCGCACCTCGCCCACGACAATGCGGTCGGGGCGCATACGCAGAGCATTGGTCACCAGGTCACGAATCGTCACCGCACCCTCGCCCTCGATTGACGCCTCACGCGCCTCCAGACGGACAACGTGTGGGTGATGTGCAAACTTGAGCTCGGCGGAATCCTCGATCGTCACGATGCGCTCGCCGGTGGAAATCTCGCACGACAGTGCGTTGAGCAGCGTGGTCTTGCCCGACCCCGTGCCTCCTGCAACCGCCAAGTCCTGCCGCAACGACACCGCGCACGACAGCAGCTGCGCATACCAAAGCGGCAGTGACCCCAACCCCACAAGCTCGTCCAACGAACAGATACGGTCCGAGAACTTACGAATGGTGAGGATTGGCCCGTCAATCGCCACGGGTGGAATCACCGCGTTGACGCGATAACCCGTCTTGAGGCGGGCGTTGACGATGGGGCTACGCTCGTCAATACGACGGCCGAGCGGCGAGATGATGCGGTCGATGAGCACACGGATCTGCTCGTCGTCCTCAAACGCGTGCTCGATGGGATACAAAACGCCACTGCGCTCAAAAAAGGCAGAGCGACAGCCGTTGATCATGATTTCGGTAACGGTGTCGTCCTCGATGAGCGGCTGCAGCGGTCCCAGGCCCACCACGTCATCTAGAATCTCGTCAATGATGGTCTCACGCTCAGGCGTCGCCAAGTCGGTCGACTCTTCCACGTTGAGCGCCGCTTCCACCGCCGGACGTAGCTCAGAGCGGGCAAGGGCCGGGTCGACGTAGGCACTGATGCGCGCCACCTCGTCGTAGCCCATGCGGTCCATCACCGCACGCTTGGTGCGGCGTTTAACGGCACGGCGGCGTCCCGCATCAACGGGGGCAGCCGCGGCGGCCGCGCCGGCGGCTTTAATCCTCGTCTGCAGACTCATCGCGAATCACCCTCACGCGACCAGGGAAGACGGATGCGCGGGCGCTCGGTGCGGGTCGCGCGGTCGGCGACCATATCGCTCCAGGGACCGACGGCGCAGCCCAGCTCCACGAGCATCTCGCGCGTGGCCTCGCGCACGCTGGTCGCAAAAGCACTCGTCTGACCCACTGCCTCGTCGGCACGACCGAATGCCATGAGCGCGACCAAGTCCTGACCGCCATCGGCAATGCGGATCTTGGAGCTCAGTGCGCAGGCGATCTCGAAGCGCATGGCGACGTCCTCGTCGGCACCGCGCGCACCAAACCGGTTGAACACGGCGCTCATGCGCGTGCGTGGCACGCCAACACGGCTCGCCAGCTCAATGACGCGCGAAGTGGATGTCGCGGACGATACCGCCGCATCGCCTACGACCAGGCAACGGTCGCTCGCCGCCACCGCGGCGGCCACGGCATCACCCCAAAAGACCGAGGTGTCGACAAAGACCACGTCGGATTCGCGACGCAAAACATCGAGCAATAGCTCCACCGGACGTGCCATGAGCTCGGCCTTCTCGGGGGCCGCGACAGGTCCCCAGAGCGTGACGCCCGGGGCGACGCGCATCGATGCGGCCACGATATCCGGCTCGGCAAGTGCGCCCGCCGCCGACGGCTCGACAAGCGTCGCCATATCGTGCGGGGCATCGACACCCAGCAAATCGTATAGGTTTCCAAACATGAGGTCCAAGTCGAGCACAGCGGCACGCAAACCCAACAGCGATGCCGCATGCGCCATGGTGGCAACGATCGTCGACTTGCCGCAACCGCCCGAACCCGAGACGGCGCAGACGACCGGCGCCCGACGCGACGGAATCGAAGCGTCCGCCGACGGCGCGGGGGCTGACGGTGCAGGAACCGGCGACACGAACGCGGGCGATAACATCCCCGTCTCCCCCGCCGCGGTCACGCGCTGAGCCCAAGCCGGCATGGCAGGCTGCCCGGGCTGCGGCTCCGAAGCCAAAGACGCAGCGGCACACGGCTCGCCAGCCCCGGCAAAACCCTCGATCTCGTCGAGTTCATCGGCCAGATTTACGCCGTGCACGTATCCCATATCTTCAGCCAGAACGTCATCGCCATACGGTACCGGCCTTCCAGCGTCATCGTATGCAAGGGGGTCCCGGGGGCGCCGACCATGCTCGGCTTCCGCTTTTCCATATTCATCAACACGCGGGCCTCTTGTAGCGCGAGGCGCCCCGGGTTCCCTATCAACAAAAGCATCGGGCTCAATCGTCATGCGCCGATCGGAATCAACCGTTCCCTCGCCCGCGAGCCCGTTGCCGCACAAGCTGTGCGCAGCGATGACCTCGGTCGCCCCCGCGCGAAACAGCCCTTCGATATCCGACGGGTCGAGCGTCTCGATCAACACGACGACGCGACTCACACGGCCCTCGGCCGTCAGGCGTGCAACGGTCTTCCGCACGTCTTCGGTATCGAACAGAGACGCCGCGATGATGGCGGCACCGCGGCGCGACGGAAACGCCCGCGCCATGGATACCAGCCCGTCCAGGTCGCCCACGCGAAGTACCTGCGCGCCCACATCGCGGCCCTCGACTTCCTGCTGTAGCAGCCCGTAATCACCGCACGCGCAGCACGCAAGCCAGATCGCCTTCATCACTCGTCGCCTCCGCTCTTTTTGCCGCGCGCCGTGGCGGGAATCGTCAAGCTGACCGTTCCCTTTCCCGAGGCTCCCAGCAATTCCTTGACGTCTTCGGGGTCTGCCGCCAGCGTCACCCACTCGATCTTGCCTTCACGCGTGGTGCCGGCATCTTCGCTGGTATCGATCACGTACGCGCCGCACAAACGATCGGTCACGCCATCTTTTTGCACGTACACGTCCACATAGCTGCCCACGCCCGTAGCGCCGCCGACCGAGTGCTCGGCATCGACCGCCACCGAAACGGCAACCTTGCCTTTAGGCACCTCGAGCTTGTGGCTCTCGGCCTTGGTGTAGACATTGCAAATCACGGCGTTTTTAGGAATGCGCGAGGTCGTCACGTCGCCGCGCACCTGACGCAGCTCGGTCGCCGCATCACGCGGCAACTGACTCGCCAGCCATTCCTGAGTTATGACATTAGTCTCGTCGAGGGTCTCGCCCGCATCGATATCGCGCGCCGCGACGCACACCTCAACGCGGTCGCCGCCGTATTTTGCCAACGTCTCGGCCTGGGCCCGCTCGGCTTGCGAGCGGATCGACGAGCCGTAGACCATGCAGAGCGCCGCGGCAAGCACGCCCGCGACCAGACTGATGGCGATGCGCTTGCTCTTGTTCACGGCCGCTCCTCTCAAGGTAGCACCGGGCAAATGCCCGTACCACCATTGTCTGGGCGACCAGGGCGCAAAGCGGCGCAATCGCGATCTTGGTTTTGGTGGCGCGCGCAGACGTGGTGTAAGAGCGTCCTGAGGTCCGTCGCTGCAAGTCCCGATATTACTCCTTCTTGAGACCGCGCCTCTCGACTATCTCGTCCACTATCTCCCTGGCGCGCCGCCCGAGCGCGCGGCGCCTCCCCTCTGTCGGGGCCGGCCTGTCCGCGGGCTCGGCGAAGCCCTCGGCGGCCGAGGCCTCGGAGAACACGCGCTGCTGGGACCACTGTCCCTCGGTCTCCATGAGGCTCGCGCACGTCAGGCGCAGCATCGACTCCCTCGAGGGGAAGGACTGCACGACCCTGTAGCGGCGCTTGATCTCGCGGTTGGCGCGCTCCTGGACGTTGTTGGTGCGGAGCTTGGCCCAGTGCGCCCTGGGGAAGGCCGTGAACGCCAGCGCGGAGTCCTCGGCCTGCTCGAAGACCTCGCCGGCCCTGGCGGACACCGACGCCACCCAGGGCGCCGCCTCGGCCCACACGCAGCGCGCGAGGTCGGGGTCGTCCTGGTAGACCGCGGCGTGCACGAGGTCCCTGACGGCCGCCTTGGAGTCCTCGGGCCTGCCCGAGCAGGCGCTCTGGAGGTTGCGCTGCAGGTGCGTCACGCAGCGCTGCCAGGCGCAGCCCTGGAACAGGCGCGAGACGGCGGCCACGAGCCCGGCGTGGCTGTCGGAGACCACGAGGCGAACGCCGGCCAGCCCGCGCTCGCGCAGCCCGCCGAGGAATGCCGCCCAGGAGTCCTCGCTCTCGGTGTCGACCACGTCGCAGCCCAGGAAGTGCTTGCGCCCGTCGGCGCCCAGCCCGATCGCGGTCACGACGCCCTGCGAGACGACCGACGAGCCGACCCTGCAGCTCATGTAGGTGGCGTCGAGCCACAGGTAGCAGCACGGCGTGCCCGACAGGTCGCGGCGGCGGAACTCCGCCACCTCGGCGTCGAGGTCGGAGCAGAGGCTCGAGACCTCCGAGCTCGACAGCGAGGATATGCCCAGCTTGGACGCCACGCGCTCGACCTTGCGGGTGGACACGCCGCATACGTACATCTCCTGCACGATGGCGGCCACCGAGGTGTCGACGCGCGACCATCGCGCGAGCATGCCCTCGGGGTAGTAGGTGCCGTGCCTGAGCTTGGGTATCTCGAGCTCCACGTCGCCCACGGCGGTCTTGAGCGACCTGGGGCGGTAGCCGTTGCGGCTGTTCTCCCTGCCGTCGCTGCGCTCGTTGCGGCTCGCGCCGCACATCTGCTGGGCCTCGGAGTCCATCAGCGCGTTCATCACGCTGCCCAGCACCCTGCACGCGAACTCGCGCGCGTCGCCGCACTCCTGCCAAAGCCTCGCCGCCTCGAGGGCCTCGTCGCGGCCGAGGCGCAGTACACTCTCTTCTTGGGGCATCGCCTTTCCTTCCATTCGTCACCTTCATTACTCCAACGACGAATTCTAGGCGGTGTCCCCTCCCTTTCAAGAAAGGGCGGAGGCGGGGCATGCCCCGCCTCTTACACCACATCTCTGCGCGCTACCTTGGTTTTACGTGTCAAACCAATTGCTGACCAAAAGCTGACCAGCCCGTCAAGCTCGTGGCAAGGTTTTGGTCAGAACGTCGGCAAAACGCATTTTTCGAGGCGCTTTGGCAGCAAAAAAGCCGCCTCCCAAGCAGTTAGGAGACGGCTGTCATAGGAAAGTTCAATTACAGATGGACATCGGGATCGAGCATTTGGGCACTCACGCGCATGGATGACGCCAGGTTTTGGAACGTCTCCAGACGCAGGCTGTCGATCTGTCCGGCATCTTCGGCCTCGCGAACGGCGCAACCCGGCTCGTGAGTGTGCGTGCAATCGCCAAACCGGCACGCACGCGACGCCTCGACGATCTCGGGGAAGGCACGCGCCAGACCCCGCTCATGTCCCACAAGCGGCAGGCTGCGCAGGCCCGGGGCATCGGCGATCACGCCGGCGTCGCCCGGCAGCGCCACCATCACGCGCGCAACCGTGGTGTGGCGACCTTGGTCATCACGCTCGCGCACGCCGCCAGTAGCCAGAGCATCGTGGCCCAGCAGCGCATTGAGCAGCGTCGACTTGCCGGCGCCCGACTCGCCCAAGATCATGGCACAGCTCCCAGCCGGCACGCAGGCGCGCACCTCGTCCAGGCCGAGGCCCTCGGCAGAAGACGTCACGATCACGCGCACGTCCGGACCCACCAGACGGCGCACGCGGTCCAGATCGCGCTCGAGCTCATCGGCCTCGCAGCGGTCGGCCTTGGTGAGCACCACCACCGGCTCGGCATCGCAATCGAGCGCCAATACCAGTGAGCGCGCCACGCGATCGAGCAGTACCTCGCCGGCACCGAGCGCCTGCACAATCAGCACGCTGTCAACGTTGGAGCAGAGCACCTGGCGCTCACCGCGGGCACGGCCGCGCCAACGCTCAAAGCTCGTACGGCGCGGCAATACGCACTCGATCACGCCCATGTCGTGCCCGGGAGCACGGCGGACCGCCACGCGGTCGCCCACAGCGGGCAGCAAGACCTCGTCCTCGCCACGCGACTTGGCAAACCCTACGGCGTGCTCGGCGCGGAACGTGTCATCGTCAGTTGCTACCAGCGGAAACCCGCGGTCCAGGCGCACCACGGCACCGAGCTGCATCTGCTCGGGCTCCTCGGCCTGTGCGCAAAAGTCGTCAAATGCAGCCTGCTGAGCCGCATCGACCGGCAGGTCATCGAACGCCGGAACATCCTGCAGCGCATCGAGTCCCGGCACGCTTGCCAGCAGCTCCTCGGCAGACGCGGGAGCTTCGGTCGCAAGCTTCCGACGACGATCGCGCTTAGCCCGCGCCCCCGTCGTCTTTTTCTTCGCCTTAGCCTTCGCCTTGCCCACAAGCGCCTCCCAGCACCACAAATCACAACTGAGCAGGTATTTTACCCACAAAAAAGAGCTGGTCGAGCAAACGCTCGACCAGCTCACATACTTTCCCTTAGCCCCTTGATTCTCATTTTCATTGCAACAGCCTCAGGACTCAGCGCAACGCGTTGCGCTGAGTCCTGAGGCGCGAATCCGGGTAGGCAACCCCAGAGGGGCCGGAATCCCCCGGCCCGCGATGGAGGGAGGCCGGCATGTCCAGACCCAAGCCGTCCGGAAGGTCGTACGGGAGGCTCACGAGGCACGAGAGGAACACGGTCGAGAGGATGCTCGACCGCAACCGCAGCGCCCGCGAGATCGCCGCGGAGCTCGGCAGGTCGCCGTCGACCGTGACCAGGGAGGTGGCGGCGCACCGCTACGTCACCGCGCCGCGCTCGCGCTACGGCGAGCCCGCGCCCGCGGACCTGTCGGGGGCCTGCCCCAGGCTCTCCGCGTGGCCGAGGTGCTGCAACGGCTGCTCGCACAGGAGGGGCTACGGCTGCTCGAGGAGGCCCAGGGTGTTCTACAGCGCCAGGAGGGCGCAGGAGGCGGCCGACGCCGAGCTCTCGGCGAGCAGGTCCGGGATCGACGAGACCGAGGAGGGCGCCGCCGCCAAGCTAGCGGCCATCAGGGACGGGCTCGCGCGCGGGCTCTCCCCGCAGCAGATAGCGGCGACGACCCCCGGGCTCAGCGCCTCCACCGTCTACAGGTGGGTGGACGCCGGCTACGACGGCATGACGAACATGGAGCTCAGGCGCAAGGTCGGCTACAGGCCGAGGTCGCGCCGGGCCCCGAAGAGGGCGACGTCCCACTCGGCGCGCAGGTCGCACGCGTCGTTCCTCGCGCTCGGCGAGGACGCCTGCGCCGCGGCCTGGGAGATGGACACCGTCGAGGGCCCCAGGGGCGACTCCGCCAGGCTCCTCACGCTCCTGCACCGCCCGAGCCGCTTCCAGCTGGCCCTGCCGCTGCCGGACGGCACGTGCGCCTCGGTCCTGGCGGCGCTCTCCTCCCTGCGCGGGGTCCTCGGCGAGGACGGCGCGAGGCGCGCCTTCGGCGCCGTGCTCACCGACAACGGGAGCGAGTTCGCCGACGAGGGCGCCATCGCGGCGCTGTTCGGCGAGCGGGACGGCGAGACCAGGCTCTTCTACTGCGACCCCCGGCAGAGCCAGCAGAAGGGCGCGTGCGAGAAGAACCACGTGGAGATCAGGAAGCTGCTGCCCAAGGGCGCAGGGGCCAGGTTCGACCGGCTGACGGCGGCGGACTGCGCGCTGCTCATGTCGCAGGTGAACTCCGAGCCGAGGGGGGCGCTCGGGTTCCTGACGCCGGCGCGCGTGCTGCGGGCGGCCCTCGGGGAGGACGCCTCCGCCCTCATGGACGCGTTCGGGATAGAGGAGCTGGCGCCCGGCGAGCTCGACCTCACGCCCGGCTGCATCGACAGGGCCAGGGCCGCGAGGGGCGAGGGGCCGCTGGCGGGATAGGCGGCGGGCCGGGACATGGGCCGGAGGGCCCGTTGCGCTGAGTCCGGAACGGCTGCGCGGCGGGCTGGCGGAGCATGCGGCGGCGGCATGGGGGCACCGGCCTCCACAGCCTCTCCACCTGCGGAAACGAGGCGACGAGCAGGTGCCGGGGGCTATTTCCGCGTTGCGCTAGCTGCGGAAACGCGGGGCCCGTTCAGGCTGTTGCGTTGAGATTGAAAATCAACCCTTTCCCTTAGCCAATGGTCCCGAGAGGTTATCCGAGGGCCCGCCCCGGGAGTGTTTTCTTCTGAGCGATCCCGCAGCGCGAAGCGCGAGGACCAGCGAAGAAGAAAACACGCAGGGGCGGGCCCGGACAGGTTAGCTTACTCCTTCTCGACCGCGCGCATGATCGCCTTGTAGATCTCCATCAGCGGGATGATCAGGAAGGCCAGGCCCAGCGCGGCAACAACACCCTTAAGCTCAAGCGTCACAGGGCCAAAGAACATCTCGGCAAGCGTCGGCTGTACGGTTACGACCACCGTCAGCACCAGCGCCAGCGCGGCCGAAGCCCAAAGCCACTTGTTCTGCTTCTTCATGCTAAACAGCGACGCACGACGGCTGCGCATATTGAAGCAGTGGAAGATCTCGACCATGTTGAGCGTGATGAAGGCCATCATCACGCCTTCCTCGTCGGCATTGCCGGCGATCATATCGGCGATGTGGATGTAGCCCATGTCAAAGTACACGCCCACAAAGAAGCTCGCCAGCACCAGCACGGTGATGATCAGGCCCTGGACCACGCAGTCCAGGCCCATGTGACCGGCAAAGACGCCGTCCTTGGCGTTGCGCGGCTTGCGCTTCATGATGTCGCCCTCGGCGTCCTCCATGCCCAGCGCGAGCGCGGGGAAGCAGTCGGTGACCAGGTTCACCCACAGCAGCTGCACCGGCTGGAAGATGGTAAAACCGATAAGCGTGGCAATGAACACCGAGAACACCTCGGCAAGGTTAGCCGAAAGCAGGAACTGGATGACCTTGCGGATGTTGTCGTAGATACGACGGCCCTCTTCGCAGGCACCGATGATGGTGGCGAAGTTATCGTCGGCAAGTACCATGTCGGCGACGTTCTTGGTAACGTCGGTGCCAGTGATGCCCATACCCACGCCGATGTCGGCGCGCTTGATGGACGGGGCGTCGTTGACGCCGTCGCCCGTCATGGCGACGATCTGGTCGCGCGACTTCCAAGCCTCGACGATGCGGGTCTTGTGCTCGGGCTGGACGCGGGCGTACACGCCGTAATCCTCGATGTGTGCATCGAGTTCCTCGTCGCTCATGCGGTCGAGGTCGGCACCGGTGATAGCCTGGCTGCGATCGGCGACGATGCCCAGCTGCTTGGCGATGGCCACGGCGGTGTCGATGTGGTCGCCCGTGATCATGACGGTGCGGATACCGGCATCGTGCGCCTCGCGGATAGCATCGGCCACCTCGGGACGGACCGGGTCGATCATGCCGGACAGGCCGCAGAAGACCAGGTCATGCTCGAGCGCAGCGGGGCTGCAGTCGGCGGGAACCTCAGCGTAGGTGCGGCTCGCCAGCGCCAGCACGCGCAGGGCCTCGTCGGCCATGGCCTTGTTGGCTGCCACGAGCTCGGCGCGGCGCTCCTCAGTCAGCGGAACGACCTTATCGCCCTCGTAGATATGGGTGCACAGGCCGATTACCACGTCGGGCGCGCCCTTGGTGTACTGCTCGTACTCGCCGTCCAGGGTCTCGACGACCACGGACATCATCTTGCGGCCCGAGTCGAACGGGGCCTCGCCCACGCGCGGGTGCTCGGCAGTCAGGCCAGTAAGACCAGCCTTGCCGGCATCATTGACGAGTGCACACTCGGTCGGCTCGCCCACGGCCTCGCCCAGCTCCTCGTCCCACTGGGCATCGGAGCACAGCGCCATGCCGGCCAAGAACTTCTCCTTGGGCGCAGCGAGCTCGTGCTTGACGACGGTCATCTTGTTTTGGGTAAGGGTGCCGGTCTTGTCGGAGCAGATGGTCTGTGTGCAGCCGAGGGTCTCGACGGCAGAGAGCTTGCGGATGATTGCCTGGCGCTTGGCCATCTTGGTCACGCCAAGCGACAGCACGATGGTCACGACGGCGACCAGGCCCTCGGGGATGGCAGCGACGGCGAGCGAAACGGCGACCATAAAGGTGTCGAGCAGGGCAGTCGGGTCGGTGAGAACGTTGCCCACGCCGTGACGGATGATGTCGACGCCAAAGATGACGACGCAGATGACGATAACCATGATGGTAAGGATGCGGCTGAGCTCGGCGAGCTTCACCTGCAGCGGCGTGAGCTCTTCCTTGGCCTCGGCCAGGGCGCCGGCAATCTTGCCCATCTCGGTGTTCATACCGGTGCCGACCACGACGGCGCGACCGCGACCGTACACCACAGTGGAGCCCATGTAGCACATGTTCTTACGGTCACCGAGCGGCACGTCGTCGGTGCCAGCGGCGAGCTCGATCACGTTGGCGTGCTTCTCGACCGGCACGGACTCGCCGGTCAGTGCGGCCTCTTCGATCTTCATCGTGGCGCTCTCGAGTACGCGGCAGTCGGCCGGGACGGAGTCGCCCGCCTCGAGCATGATCACGTCGCCGGGGACGAGCTCGGCGCTCGGCAGGTGCACGAGCTTGCCGTCGCGCAGCACCTTGGACTGCGCCGCGCTCATCTCCTGCAGGGCCTCGAGAGCCTCCTCGCTCTTGGCTTCCTGGACCACGCCCAGCACCGAGTTGACGATAACGACGAACATGATAATGGCGACATCGGCAAAATCGGGCTCGCCCTTGACCATGCCCGTGAGCGCGCTGATAACGGCGGCAACGATCAGCATGATGACCATAGGGTCGGCCATCTGCTCAAAGAAGCGCTTCCACAGCGGCGTCTTCTCGGCTTCCTCAAGCTTGTTAGGGCCTGTCTTGGCGAGGCGCGACGACGCCTCGTCGTTGCTCAGGCCGAGGTTCTCATCGACACCTTGGTCGCTGAGCACCTCGGCCGCGGCGGACAGGTATTCCTTTTGCATATAGAGTCCCCTCCTGGGATTCGGGCCACTCAGCAGATTGATGCCCGATCATAATTCCCAGGAGAAGGGCAAGGGCTCATCAAGGCTGCCGTGCTGAGCGGCAGTTGATAGTGGAGCTATGGTACCCCAAAGCGACGCGTCTAGCCAAAACAATCCATTTGGAAATATGGTCCATAAGCAACGGTGCAGACCGTGTGATGCTCAATACTGATAAAACGTTTTTTCTTCGGCGCATCATCAAATTGAAATATCGCCCAGATAGCAGCGGTTAGAACGGTTGGTAAAGTTTTTGCATATACCGTTTTTCCGCAAAAAATGAACTTCTAATTCGGCATACGGTCGATTTTTTGGGGTATTCGGACGCCATTTCGTTATAATCAACTCGGTTTTATTTCTTATGGTTTATCTATCAGCGCAAGACGATGTCAGATGGAGGTCTGAATGTACAAGCGCACCAAGATTGTATGCACCATGGGTCCCGCCTGCGATAGCGACGAGACCATCCGCGAGATGATCAAGGCGGGCATGAACGTCGCCCGTTTTAACTTCTCGCACGGCTCCTACGACGAGCACCACGGTCGCATCGAGCGCGTCCGTCGTATTTCCAAGGAGCTCGGTATGCCCGTCGGCATCCTGCTCGACACCAAGGGCCCCGAGGTCCGCACCGGCCTTCTGGTCGACGGCAAGAAGGTTGCCGTCAAGACCGGCGACAAGATCGTCGTCACCGCTCAGCCCACGACCGAGGATTTCCACGGCACCTCTGAGCACATCTCCCTCGACTACCTGGCTCTGCCCTCCGAGGTCGAGAAGGGCTCCCTTATCCTAATCGACGACGGCCTGGTTGCCCTCGAGGTCGAGTCCGTCGACGGCCAGGACATGACCTGTGTCGTTAAGAACGACGGCCTGATCGGCGAGCGCAAGGGCGTCAACATGCCCAACGTCAACATCTCGTTGCCCGCTATCACCGAGCGCGATCGTCAGGACATCCTCTTTGGCCTGACCGAGAACATCGACTACATCGCCGCTTCCTTCATCCGTGACGGCGAGTCCGTCCGCGGCATCCGCGAGCTTTGCCGCGAGAACGGTGGCGAGCACGTGACGATCTTCCCGAAGATCGAGTGCGCCCTGGGCGTCGAGAACTTCGACGAGATCCTCGAGGCTTCCGACGGCATCATGGTCGCCCGTGGCGACCTGGGCATCGAGATCAAGCCCGAGCTCGTTCCGCACATCCAGAAGGAGATCATCGCCAAGTGCAACGCGGCCTACAAGCCCGTTATCACCGCTACGCAGATGCTCGACTCCATGCAGCAAAACCCGCGCCCGACGCGCGCCGAGGTTGCCGACGTTGCTAACGCCATTTACGACGGCACCGACGCCGTTATGCTCTCTGGCGAGTCCGCTGCCGGTAAGTACCCGGTCGAGGCCGTCAAGATGCAGGCCAGCATTGCTCTCGAGACCGAGAAGTACCTCCCGGCCCACGCTCCGCTCGAGGTTCCGGCTGACGCTCACGGCACCCGCGTCGTCAACAACGTTGTGGGTATGTCCGCTGTGAACATGGCCACCACCGTTGGCGCCAAGTGCATCACCGTGCCGACGACCACCGGCCGTACTGCTCGCCTGATCTCGCACTTCCGTCCCAACATGCCGATCTGCGCGTTCTCCCGCCACGAGTGGGCCGTCCAGCAGATGATCATGTACTGGGGCGTTATCCCGCACCAGGCCGAGATTACCCAGGGCACCGTCAACGGCACGATCGTCAAGGCGATCGAGACCGCTAAGGAGCTCGGCTACGTCGAGGCCGGCGACCTGACCGTCGCCACCGCTGGCGATCCCCGCATGAGCGTCCAGCTCGAGGACAAGGTCTCCTCGACCAACGTCGCTTACGTCGCTCAGGTGCGCTAAGTCGTACTTGCAAGCACACTTGCATCGCAAAGGGCCCGGAAGGCGAAGCCTTCCGGGCCCTTTTTCTGTGCCAATGCCGGCGCACGGCAAAACACACACTCATTTCTTTACCAAAAGCGCGAAATCCACCCTTCGAGACCCAATGAATAAAGTCCCAAGCGCTAAAAGTGTTCGCCCGGTGGCAAACCCACACCTTAACCGACGCTGCTAAATCGTTTTAGCAAGAGCCGGATTGACCTGCTTTTCGGAAGTATGCGGCAAATTCTGATACCTCCGAGCACACCCCGTTTTTTCGCAACAAAATGCCTGATAAACTAGCCTCAAAAGCCAGGTCTGCTCACAAGGTTTAGATTTTGCCGCATACTTCCGAATTGACACTGGCATCGCACGGTCCAAAAGCATATTTCGACCAGGAGGACGTCATGGACCTGACGCTATGCGGTCAATCCGCTTTTTACTATCACCGTATCCCGCCACAGATATTAGGCCTTTACCCTGCCATTAGCCTTGGCAATATGGATCGCAGATGTTGCGGCCTCGGAAGTCATGCAGTTGTAAAAGACCTGCTTCACGCACCGCTTCACAGGATTGTATTCACTCGGGCACAATCCGGGTCGCGAAGCCTGTTTAAATCGCACCTCCTGACCCAAGAGCCGCCTCCCGGGTCGTTTAGGCAAACCGAGCATGGGTTTGATGTCACATCGCCCGAGTTCACACTGCTCAACCTTGCTACGCAGGTCTCACGCAACCAGCTGCTTATGGCGTGTTATGAGATGTGCAGCTCGTTTGCTGTGTATACACCCTGCAAACGAGCGCAACGGCAACTTGATGAAGCTATTTCGCTTAAGCTCATTCCACCCAACTGCGGCTGGGAGCGGGTTATCGACGTCAACGGCAAGGATACCAACCTGTGGAAGCGCACGCCGCTTCTTTCCGCAGCGGATATCGCCGCGTTCGCCAAGCAGGCCGCAGGCCTGCGCGGTGTTAAGCAGCTCCGCTGGGCCGCCGAACGCATGACAGGACAGACCGCCTCGCCCTTCGAAGTACAGACCTCCATGCTTATCTCGCTCCCCCGCGACGAGGGCGGCATGGGCATCAACATCGCAAACAACGTGCGCATCCCACTCAGCGACGCCGCGCGCTCGCTGTATGACAAAACCTGCTGCTACGCCGATATCCTCATCGAAAGCGCCACCGACAGCATGGGTGTCATCCTTGAATGCCAAGGCCGCTCCGCCCACGACAGCGAAGCCGCGAGCCTCTCCGATGCCGAGCGCGCCACCGCGCTCACAAGCATGGGCTACGACGTCATCCAAATTACCTTTGGCCAGATTAAGGATAAGAAGAGCTTCGACCACATAGCCGAGCTCATCCATAAAAAGGCTGGACTTTCCTACACCCCAAAGACCAAACAGGAGCGCGCCGCCGAAGTCACCCTGCGGCAAGAGCTACTTGTCAATTGGGTTGAGCTATTCACCGCCAAGCCGGCCAGCTAGCAGCTAGCAATCAGGGGAAGCGCAGGCATATCGGGCGATTCGACGCGAGCCGCAAATCCCGCCTCGGTTAGCTCGATGACCTCGGTAAACGTTGTATCGAAAAACTCCTCGGTTAGCAGGCGATACGGCGGATGATCGGACTCGCCGGGGTTTTCGCGTACAATCTCGTGCATAACGCCGATGGTCTTGAGCACATACTCCTTATGGATGGGATACTGACCAAAACGAGTCACCGCAGTATACAGGCGATCGGTCGCGCGCGGTATCGAAACGATGCCGAGTGTCTTGCCAAACCAGTCAAAGTCGCCTTGCTTTTTAATGCGGAATTCCTCGCACGGCTTGCCGCCGTGCGCCTCCAGGTACTGATTCACACGCGTATTCCATACGGTATCGGCCACCAGATGCGACCAAACGCCCAGCGTCAGATCGAGCAGCGACTGCGCCACGTCATCGGGCGCGAGCGAAAGCTCGCTAGCACCGGGACCGGCGACCGGCTCGGCGTCCTTGTAACGTTGGGGATAATGCACGCGATTCAGTCGCTCGCGCTCCTCGACAATCGAGGTAGCCGCGGCTGGCGCACCGGTGGGCGAACTTTTAAGCAACGGTGCCACATAGGTATCCCAGAACTCATGCTCACGAGGCTTAGGGATAGGCTCGGGCTTTGCAAAGTGCGTAATGCGGTACGGGATGGGATCGGCGATGCCAGGGACCATATAGCCCACGAAGATATCCGGAACCACGCAGCCAAACAAAAAGGCATTGCGGTCGCGCACGCTATTGGCAAGTGCACCGGTGCGCTCCAGCAAACGCTCCGTCTGAGCGATATGAATGTTCCAACTTGGCATAGCCACCCCCATAAAAAACCTGGATAACTATACCATCACGGCAAAGCCGCGCGGGCGGCTACGCACGCTCTACGCAGCAACTAGTCCGTAGTACCGCTTTCGGTTCCATACGACGGCGAAGGCGCCTCGACCACATGGTGATATCGATCGATATAGATTGCACGGGCACCCAGGCGTCGCACCAAATCCTGGTGATGCGTGCTCATCAAGACCGTCTTACCCGCCGCGACGTAGGCCAGCAAGAAGTTGACCACGATGTCGCATGAATCCTCGTCGAGCCCATTGGTGGGCTCATCGAGCACTAGGATATCGGGGTTCATCGATACAACTGCCGCCAGCGCCACACGCTTCTTTTGCCCGCCCGAGAGCTGATAGGGAGAGGCGTCGGCAAGGTCGGCAACCTGGAACAGCCCCATGGCATCGCGCACGCGGCGCTCGAGCTCGTCTGCCGGCAGCCCCATCTGCGCGGGACCAAAAGCAACTTCCTCGTCCACCGTGGCGCAGAACAGCTGGGCATCGGCGTTTTGGAACACGAAGCCCACGCGCTGGTGGAACTTCTGAGCAGCAGCAGAATCCTTCAGATACGCCGCATCGACCACGTGCCCGTCAAACAGGTATGCCCCTGCGTCCGCGAGTTCAAGGCCGTTAATAAGACGCATAATCGTCGTCTTGCCGCAGCCGTTGGGACCGAGCAGGGCAACGAGTTCACCACGATCGACCTGCAGCGACACGCCATCGACAACCGTATGCCCCGCATAGGAGAACACCACGTCGCGCAGCTCGATGAGCGGAACGACCTCGGCGCCGCCCACACCGTTCGTGCCCGCCGCACTATTCATATCGATCGTCAAAACGTCGCCCTTCCCCATTTGCATCCCCAGTCGGAACCAGCAGCGCCTACAGCACGGCGCACAACACTGTCAGCAGCGCCACGCCGGCCGCATAGGCCGCATCGCGCCAGCCAAACCTGGCGCGCGCGGGAGCCGGATACGCACCGGCAAAGCCGCGGCAAAGCATAGCCTCGTCCATCGCGCGGCTGCATTTCATCGCCTTGATAAAGGTCATGCCCATGATACCCGCGATCGAATCGGTACGCGAAAATCCCTCGGGCGCACGGCCAACGCTGCGCAGCATGACCGATTCGCACAGATCGTGCGCCGTACGACCCAGCACCTCGATGTGCTTGAGCGCCATATCAAACGTAAAGATAACTTCGTCGGGTAGATGCAGCATCTTGAGCGCCGCCGACATGCGGCTCCACGTGAGGGTCCACGAAGCGCCCAGCACCAGCGACACATTAATGAAGGTCTTGAGCGCAATCTTGAGCATGGCGCCCGTAGCGGAAGCACCCAGCAGCAGGGCAGGCAGCGCCAAAACCACTGCGAGCCCCGCGGCGCCAAGCGCCGGCACAAAGGTCGCGCGCAGCCCGCGTATGGGACGCACGGCAACGAGCACCAGCGCAATGGCCGCCATCAACATGAGGTACAGCGGGCTTTGTGTCAGGCACACGCACAGGACGCAAACGAATATCCCCACCAGGCGCACCGGAGCCGAAACGCAAGAAAGGGCGCGGTCGACCATCGACCCGCCCTCGTGCGCGCCTCCACCCAGGCGAACCCGCTCAAGCAGGCTCGCCAGGTGCAGGACGTTCTTTTGCATCACGCGATGACGAGCGCCCGTGGGCTCGTATCGCTCCTCGGCCGCAAGCCAGCTAGGCAGCTCGACCATCGCCATGGGCTCCGCTTTCCTTGACCGTCAGCGAGATCAGACGGAATGCGATGGTGAGCACCGCCACGCCAATCACGCCGGACAAGATATACATGGCAGCCTGACCGGCAAAGCCGAGACCCTGCTCCTCGGAATAGGCCTGCAGGTAATCACCCGTAGGCAGAGCGTCGGCAAAGGTCGGGGTGTCGAGACCGACCGAAGCCTGCAGGCTGTCGTCGCCAGCCTCCTGAACGGCGGTCGCGGCGCCCTCGGCGTCCCACTCACCCCAGGCGTCACCCGTGGCCAGCAGGCCCAGCGGCGTGGCCACGACAAGCACGGCAACCAAGATGAGCGTGGGGACCAGCGAGGTCTTCTTTGCAGCAGCGCCCTCGGCAGCAAGCTGTCCATCGGCGGCTTCGGGGCCGACGATAACGCTCGGCGCCGTCTTCTTGATAAAGCCGTAGATCGCGGCAGTCGCCACGCCCTCGACCACGCCGGCTACCAACATATGCGGGATCATCATGGCCGGAATGGCAATGGACAGCGGGAAGGGGCAGTACAGCGGAGCGCCCGAAGCATTCGTGAAAAGCATCGGCTGAATACCAAATTCGATTGCTGCGCACAGGGCCGCCAGGCACAGGCCGACCCAGCCGCTTACGATGGCCGAAACCGAGGTGCCCCAGCTCTTGTCGTGCAAACGGCTGTTAAGCGCGCGGAACACGATGGCTGCGGCAAACGGCAACACGAAGGCCATGTTAAAGCAGTTAGCGCCAAAGGACAGGATGCCGCCGTCGCCAAACAGCAGCGCTTGCAGCGCCAGCGCGACCGAAACCGCGATAGCCGCGGCCTCGGGGCCCAGCAGCAGCGCGATGAGTGCGCCACCAACGGCGTGGCCAGTGGTGCCGCCGGGCAGTGGCACGTTGAACATCATAAGCAAGAAGGAAAATGCGGCGCAGATGCCCAGGAAAGCCATGTGCTCGCGATCGAGCGTGGCGCGCACCTTCTTGATACAGTGAGCCCAGACGGGCACCATCGCCACCGCCATGACGGCATCGGTCTGCGGGGACAGATAATTATCTGGAATGTGCATGTACGCCTCCCGGTTATCGGCGCACGGAATTGCAACGCCGCTTGAATCACCTTTCCAGTGTTACGTAATGTCAGATTCGTAACACGCCGCGGGCTATCATAGCAAAACGGCGCACTGCCGACAAAGCAGCACGCCGTTATGTAATGCGCGTGTCATATATGCAGGCTCAACGGTGCCTTATACCGAAAACAGCAGTCACGTAGGACTCGGCAGCAGCCACCGCTGACCCATACCCCAGCGCAGGACCTAGCCGCGGACCTCGCCGTTTACGCCCTTGCACACCTTGGTGACGATCTTCTGGTGCGCTTTTTCGACCTCTTCGCTGGTGAGCGTATGGTCGTCGGAGCGATACGTAAGCGCAAAGGCCATGGACTTCTTGCCCGCTCCGATACGGATGGGATCGCGGTAGACATCGAACAGGCGCACGCCCTCGAGCAGCTTGCCGCCGGCACTCGTAATACGACGCTCAAGATCCTCGCAGGTCACAGTGTTGTCGACTACGATAGCAAGGTCGTGCTCAACGGCCGGGTACTGCGAGAACTCACGGTAGTTCTCCTGGTTGCGGGCGCCCTTGATCAGCTTGTCCAGGTCGAGCTCAAAGGCAACGACGACCTCGTCAATGCCCATAGTCTCGCGCGCCTCGGGGTGGATCTCGCCAACCCAGCCCAGCACGGTACCGCCCGAGAGTACCTCGGCAGCACGACCCGGTTGCAGGAAGGCATAGCTCTCGCCCTCGACGGGACGGAAGCGAACCTTCTCGATGCGCAGCTGGGCAAGCAGCTCCTCAACGATGCCCTTGCCAAAGAAGAAACGCAGCTTGCGGTACTTCATGTTCCAAGACCGCTCGCTCCACTGGCCCGAGAGCACGCCCGCCACGGACTTGGTCTCCTTGGGCAGGCTGGCGTTCTCGCGACCGTGGAACAAGCTGCCGACCTCGTACAGATGCACGTTGGGCGTGCCGTGGGCCTCGTTGTAGGCCACAGACTGCAACAGGCCTGGCAACAGCGAGCGGCGCATCTCGGTCTGCTCGGCCACCAGCGGGTTCATGAGCACCACGGGGCAGCCGCGGCCCTCGGTGGACATGCCGATCTTCTCCAGGTCGCCCGGGGCGGCAAAGCCAAAGGTCGTGGTCTCGTTGAGGCCACAGGCGCGCAGGATCTCGCCGACCTTGCGGGTAAGCTTCTGCTCGCGCGTCAGACCGCCGATGTGGTTCTTGGCAGCCGGGATGGTCGCCGTCACACGGCCCATGCCCCACAGGCGCAGGACCTCCTCGATCAGGTCAATCTCGCGCGGCAGGTCGGGACGGAAGCTCGGCGGGGTGACCATAAAGTCCTCGCCGTCGCGCTCGACGGTGCAGCCCAGGCGGGTGAGTGAGCGCTCGATAAAGTCGGGCTCGATGTCGGCGCCGCAGATGGCGTGCACGCGGGCCAAGCGCAGCTTGATGCTATCGATGGTCTTGGGCGCGGGGAACACGTCGACATAGCCGGGAGCGACCTCGCCGCCGGCGATCTGTTCGATGAGAGCGCAGGTAACGTTGGCGACGTCCACGCAGCCGGTCTCGTCAACCTGGCGCTCAAAGCGAATGGAGGCATCGGAGATCAGCGACAGGTCGCGGCTGGTGTGCGAGGTGCGACCGGCGTTGAAGCAGGCGCTCTCGACCATCACATCGACGGTGTCGTCCTCGATCTCGGAATCCATACCGCCCATAACACCGGCCAGCGCCACGGGGCGCTCGCCGTCGGTGATGAGGCCCATGCCGGCGTCGAGCACGCGCTCCTCGCCGTCGAGCGTCGTGAACTTCTCATCCTGCTGGGCGGCGCGAACCACCACGCGACGCCTGCCCTCGCGCTCGGCAAAGGTGTCCAGGTCAAAGGCGTGCAGCGGCTGACCGGTGAGCATCATCACGTAGTTGGTGATGTCGACGATGTTGTTGTGCGGACGCACGCCCAGGGCGTTGAGGCGCTTGACCATCCAGTCGGGCGAGAGGCCGACCTTCACGTTGCGCACGATGCGGGCGACATAGCGGTCGCACAGGCCCTCGTCGGCAATCTCGACCGAAAGCTCGTCGTCGGTCGCGCGGCCGGTCTCGGCCTTGATGGCGGGCAGCTCAACGTGGAAATCGCGATCGAAAATGGCGCCGGTCTCGCGGGCCATGCCGATCATGGACAGGCAGTCGGGACGGTTGGGCGTGATCTCGCAGTCGAGCACGGTGTCGCTCGAGCCCACATACTCGGCAAACGGCATGCCGCAGGGCGTGTCCTCGGGCAGGATCATGATGCCGGAGTGGTCGCCGCCCAGGCCGAGCTCGCGCGCAGAGCAGTTCATGCCCATGGACACGACGCCGCGAAGCTTGCTCTTCTTGATCTTGACGTCGCCGGGGAGCACAGCGCCGATCATGGCCGTGACGATGTGGTCGCCGGCCTCGAAGTTCTGCGCGCCGCAGACGATCTGCAGCGGAGCGGGGTTGCCGTCGGCGTCGAGGTTCTTGTCGCCCACGTCGACCGAGCACACATACATATGGTCGCTATCGGGGTGCGGGGTCTTGGTGAGCACCTTGGCGGTCACCACGTGGTCGAAGGACTCGCCCACGGTGTCGATCGCCTCGACCTCGGTGCCGGTACGGATATATTCGTCCGAAAGGGTCTTGGGATCCTCCGGAATATCGATCATGGTCTTGAGCCAGTCGTAAGAAACGCGCATCTAACTGGTCTCCTTTCATAAATGCGGCTTTGAGCCGGAAACTGCAACTAAGAAGAAAGCGTTCTAGAACTGGTTCAAGAACCTCATGTCACCAGTCATCAACGTGCGCAGGTCGGGCAGGTCGTAGCGCAGTGCCGCGACGCGCTCGGCGCCAATACCAAAGGCGAAGCCGGTGTACTTCTCGGGGTCGATGCCGCAGTTGATCAGGACGTTGGGGTCGACCATGCCGCAGCCCAGGATCTCGATCCAGCCGCTGTGCTTGCAGAAGTTGCAGCCCTTGCCGCCGCACACGTGGCAGCTCACGTCCACCTCGCAGGAAGGCTCGGTGAAGGGGAAGAAGTGCGGGCGATAGCGCGTCTTGCGATCCTCGCCAAACATGCACTTAACAAAGTAGTCGAGCGTGCCCTTAAGATCGCCAAAGGTGATACCCTCGTCGACGACCAGGCCCTCGATCTGGTTGAACTGCGGCAGGTGGCAGGCGTCGGCCGTGTCGGGACGGTAGACGGTGCCCGGGCAGATCATGTAGATGGGCGGCTTCTGCGACTCCATGGTGTGGATCTGCACGCCCGAGGTCTGGGTGCGCAGCAGCACGTCGGACTCGCCGTGAGCGTGAGCCTCGGGATGCGCGACGCTGCCGGGGTTGTTGTCGACCACATAGAACGTGTCGCGAGCCGAGCGGCTCGGATGATCCATGGGCGCGTTGAGCGCGGTGAAGTTGTAGTAGGAGGTATCGACCATGGGGCCGGACTCGACGGTGTAGCCGATGCCGCAGAAGATGTCCTCGGCCTCCTCGATGATCTGCTTGATCAGGTGCTGGTGACCGATCTGCGGACGGATGCCCGGCAGCGTGATGTCGACGGCCTCGTGCTCGAGTGCGTGCTTGAGGGCGGCGGCCTTCATCTCGGTGGTGCGCTCGTCGAGCATGCCCTCGATCAGCTGGCGCATCTCGTTGGCGCGTTTGCCCATCATGGGACGATCCTCGGGAGCGAGCTTGCCCATCATGCGCATCAGGCCGGTGATACGGCCCTTGCGGCCGAGCAGCTCAACGCGCGCGGCCTCGAGCTTGGCGGCGTCGTCAGCGCTAGTGACGAGCTCCTTGGCCTCTTCCTCGAGTTTGACCAGATCATCAATCAGACTCATGTCTTCCCTTTCGTCTCTCGCACATCCGCGCTCCGGGACGGCTGACGCCGCCCGATGTTGCGGATGCGCGGCCCGGTTCGGTAACAAAAAAACCGCCCTCGGGCATGTACATTGCCCAAGGACGGTTGAATTCCGCGGTACCACCTTGTTTGACACGGCGGATGTCTGGCCCGCCGCGCCCACTCTGTGCCTCTTGTCGCGAGGCTCACGGCTTCCCTACTGGGACTTTGCTGCCACTGGCCGCGTGCCCGTTGAGGTCGCTGCTCGGGAGTGAACGCTTGGCCCTTGCCACCGCAGGAAGGCTTGCAGCCCATGACCTTCCCTCTCTTGCCGGCGACGCGGCGGGCAAAACCCTCTCCGTCAACGCATTGGGCTATAGGATAACACATTTCGCGAGCGCATCGCCGCGTTCCGTTTTGTTCGCGCTGGGTACAAGGCAGGTAGCTGTGCAAACTGGCCGCGCACCCGCCTGCGGCGCTCGGCCTGCGAGATTAAGGATACGGTATGGGAAAGAAACTCGATAAGAAGGCCAAGGCCGCCGTGGCAAAGGCCGCCAAGGGCGTCAAGGCCGCTAAAGTCGACAAGGCCGTCAAAAAGTTCCGCAAACTCGAGGGCAAGCTGTGGACTCGCGAGTACCTGCTCAAGATTGCCGAGTTCGATGGAGCGACGATTGCTCCTGCCAACGGCGCTGCCGCCCGTGCCGACGCCATGGGCACGCTTGCCGGCGAGCATCACAAGCTGCTGACCAGCGAGAAGTCCGTTGAGCTCGTACGCTCGTTAGCGCGCGAGACGGTTGCAGGCGGACACGTAGACGACCCGCAGCTGCTCGACGAGATTCGCGTGCTCGGCCGCGACCAGCGCGAGGCAAGCGTTATTCCTACCGAGGAGGCCGAGGCCTGGACCAGGCTCACCTGCGAGGCCGACGCCGTGTGGCATAAGGCCAAGACGGCCAACGACTGGGCGAGCTTTGAGCCCTATGTGGATAGAATCGTCGCCCAACTTAAGCATCAGGCCGAACTCATGGACCCCAAGCGCGACCCATACGACGTTTGGCTCGACCAGTACGAGCGCGGCCTTTCCGCCAAGAGCTTCGACGCGTTTTGCGAGGAGGTCAAGGCCACGGTCGTGCCGCTCGTGCACGCCATCGGCGAGCGCGGCCAGCAGCCCGATGCCGACTTTTTGCACGCCCGCGTGCCCGAGGCCGCCCAGCGCGCCATGAGCTTCGACCTGATGAAGCTCGTCGGCCTGAACCTGGACGACACCACGCTTGCCTTTACCGAGCACCCGTTTAGCGAGGGCTTTGCCGTGGGTGACGCGCGCATCGCGACACACATCTACGAGGACGATTGCATCTCCAACGTCTACAGCATCATCCACGAGGCGGGGCACACCATGTACGAGCTGGGCGTCAATCCCGCCTATGCGCGCACCCGCCTGGAGGGCGGCACCTCCATGGGCATCCACGAGAGCCAGAGCCGCTTCTTTGAGAACACCGTGGGCCGCAGCCGTGCCTTTATGGGGCCGCTGCTCGAGGTGCTGCGCCGCCACGCACCCGAGGTCTACGGCGACGTCGACGAGGACACGCTCTACCACGCCGTGAACATCGCGCAGCCTTCGCTGATCCGCACCGAGGCCGACGAGCTCACCTATCCGCTGCACGTTATGGTGCGCTACGAGATCGAGCGCATGCTGTTTGCCGGCGAGGCCACGGCCAAGGACATCCCCGCGCTTTGGAATCGCTTTATGGATGAGTACCTGGGCATTCCCGTTCCCGACGACACGCACGGCTGCCTACAGGATACGCACTGGAGCGGCGGCTCGTTTGGCTACTTCCCCACGTATGCGCTGGGCAGCGCCTACGACGCCATGTTCGTGCCGGCCATGTGCCGCGACGGCGTCGACCTTACCGGTGCCTGCGCGAGCGGCGATCTGGCGCCCGTCCGTGCCTGGCTGGGCGAGCACATTTGGCAGTGGGGCCGCGCCAAAGACGCGCCGGAGCTCATCAAGAGCGCCTGCGGTATGGCGTTCGATGCCCGCTACTACTGCAGCTACCTCCAGGACAAGTTCACCACGCTGTACGAGCTGTAAAGCTTAGGCGACACGCCAACGCAAAGGGGGCGCCGCGGAATTGGTTCCGCGGCGCCCCCCCTTTCACCTAGTCATTGGGGACGTTCTTTAATGACTAGTCGTTTGGGACACTCTTTGCCAGCCAGAAGCACGGATGACGAAGAGTGTCCCCAATGACTAGGTTGACGCCGATGTCTTGGCAACGTCGAGCAGTTACGCGGTTTGGTAAAACCGCGTAACTACAGAGCCTCGAGTGCGTTGGCGATGCGCTTCATGGCGGCATCGGCGGATGCTTGGTCGGGCGCCTCGGCCAGCACGCGGATAACCGACTCGGTTCCGCTCTTGCGTACGAGCACGCGGCCCTCGCCTGCCAGCGCAGCCTCGGCCTCGGCGATGGCGTTCTGCACGCCCATGTTCTCGAGCGCGGCGTCCTTGTCCGCCACGCGCACGGCCACCTGCGCCTGCGGTAGCAGCTTGCACGGAGCCGTGAGCTGCGAGAGCGTCTCGCGCTCGGCGCGGATCACTTCCATCACGCGCAGCGAGGTCATAATGCCGTCGCCCGTGCGCTCGATATCGCCAAAGATCGTATGGCCCGTCTGCTCGCCGCCCAGGCTGTAACCGCCCTCGCGCATCTTGGCATACACGTGGCGGTCGCCCACACCGCTGGTCACGGCACTTAGGCCGGCAAGCTCCAACGACTTGATCAGGCCAAAGTTGCTGGCAATCGTCGGAACCACGGTACCGCCCGAAAGGCGACCGTGCTTGTTCAGGTACACGCCGCACACGTACAGGATCTGGTCGCCATCGACCACGCGGCCGCGCTCGTCCACGGCCAGGCAGCGGTCGGCATCGCCGTCATAGGCAAAGCCCACGTCCAAGCCCTGCTCCACCACGTGGCGCTGCAGACGCTCCATATGCGTGGAGCCGCAGTCGACGTTGATGTTAAAACCATCAGGCGCGGCATTGATCACGCGCACGTCGGCGCCCAGCGCGTCGAACACCGGCTTGGCCACCGAGGACGCCGAGCCGTTGGCGCAGTCGATGCCGATCTTGACGCCCTGCAGCGAAAAGTTCGCGCTGGCGATGAGCGAGGCAATGTAGCGGTTGCGGCCCTGCATGTAGTCCACCGTGGCGCCGATGTGGTTGCCCGTGGCCAGCGGCACCTCGCTCTTGCCATCGACGTAGTCCTCGATGAGCTCCAGTACGTCCTCGTCCATCTTAAAACCGTCGCTATTGACGAGCTTAATGCCGTTATCGCAAAACGGGTTGTGGCTCGCGCTGATCATGATGCCGCAATCGAAGCAGCCTTCCACGGTCTGATGCGCTACACCCGGTGTGGGGATCACGTGCAGCATATAGGCGTCCGCACCGCTCGCGACCAGGCCACTCACCAGCGCCGCCTCGAACATATAACTCGAGCGACGCGTGTCCTTACCCACGATGACGCGCGCCTTGCGCTCGCGGTTGGCGCCGTAATACCAGCCCACAAAACGGCCAATCTTATAAGCGTGCTCTACCGTCAGCCCAACGTTAGCCTCACCGCGAAAGCCGTCGGTGCCAAAGTACTTCATGCGCTCTCCTTACAAAATAGGGGCGAACAGATTGCCTGTCCGCCCCAAAATGGTACTCGATTATCTGCGCTACCAGAAAAACCCTACGCCGACGCGCTGTCGCGAGCCGCCTGGCATGTAGGAGTCTGACGCAGCGTAAGCGGCTTGTCCCCCGCCTCGGCTGACGTGGTCAGCGTATATGTGATCGTCGTCGTCTCGCCAGCATGCAGGTCAACGGTGCCCGAATAGAAGGGGATTCCATGCCACGTAGCGGCGCCAAGACCAAACTGGGTGCCCTCGACGGTCAGATCAGTAATGTTGCCGCCCGTCGGGGCAAACAACGAGACATTCAGACGCTCGTCGTCGCGCGCGGCATCGGGCGCGCTCGCCGCGACGTAGTCGGGCAGCTTGCCGGCCTCCTCCTGCGTCATGATGTTCGTCAGGGTAACGGCGATGCGATACGAGCATGTGCCGTCACCGTTCTTGATGCCCTGGCCAATCTGCGTATCGGCATTCAGGTACCAGTCGAGCTTGGAGAAGCTCAGGTTGTTAAAGTAGACACCAGCAACGGGATCTTCACTCGGGTCATCCGGATCGGGCAGCGAGGCGTCGATGTTCATCTCCTTGATAGCGTTCTGCTCGTCATCGTTTTTCATCCACGCGATCAGGCGGCCCTCTTCGGCACCGCGCTCAACGGCGCTGACAAGCTTCGTAACATCGACATCGCCGATACCGCCAAGGATCTTGTCGAAGGCAGCGCTGGCGACGGATGCAAAGATGCCGTCCGACTCCTCGACCGGATAGTTCCAGTACACATCGTGCATGAGGACCTTTGCGGCGTTGGTGCCGTCGACAACCGTTCCGTCGGGCAGCGACACGTTACCGACCAGGCCCAGCAGATACTGCAGGAACACCGGGTCGATGCCGACGACGCCATCAACGTCCTGCCCATATTGGGACTTCCACAGCGCGGCGACACGCTGCGAGTTGCGGGGCCAATCAGGCGAATAGGTATTGCCCGAGTTGTACAGGTTACTGTGGTTGCCGAACAGCGCCTCATCCTCTTCGTCGACGCTCTCGACTGCCTCATCCTCACTGAGCCCAATGCGGGGAACAAACTCGCCAATCGACATCTGGCCGTCGGTGACCGAAATCAAACCTTGCGAACCGCCAAAGCCGCCGCAGGCACGAATTTCGACGTTGTTCATGGCGTACACAAGGTAGTTGCGCGTCTGGCCGTTGGCGCCGAGCATCTGCGGAAGGACGGGGGCGACCTTCTCCGCCGCGTCAACCGCGCCGTTGAAGGTGGCAAAGCCGTCCTTGGCCTTATCGACCAGCTCGGTCACCTGGGAAATATGAGTATCGCCAATGCCCTGGATCTTCTCGTTGGCGCTCTTGAACACCTTCGAGCTGCTGGAAAGCGAATCGGCGACCGCCTGCAGCGCGGACACGTTAATCATGCCGTCCTGAAACAGCTTGCCGGGCGTGGCCTGCGAAAGGTTATCGGCCATGGGAACCAGCGCATTGCTCGAGACATCGGACAGGGCGTCGATCATGGTGCGGGCCGCATTGATGTCGCTGCCATACACCGGGATAAACGAAGCCGCCGTCCACAGCGGGCTCGAGGTCTCCGCCTTCATGCTGTCGCAAAGCTCATCAATCTTCTTCGCGTCGTCAGGCAGCGTCGAAAAATCGCCCGACGTGACCTTGTCCTTAAGGCCACCGACAATCTCGACGGCCTCCTTCGCTTCACTCTTTACGGTCTTTGCCGAGTTAAGCAGCATAAAGCCGCTTGCGCCAAGCGCAACGAGAAGCACCGCGGCTACAGCGGCAATAATGGCACCGGTGTGACGCTTTTTGCGCTCGCCCTTGCGATGGCGATGACGGACCAGACCGTCAGAGGTCGAACTCGACGAAGCGTCGCTACCGTAGTTCAAGCCAAAATCGTAATAATCTTCCTTGGAACCCGAGCCCGCAAACTCGGTACCGCTATCATCCAGGCGAGCGAACGTGCCAGTCTCGGAGGCGCCGGTGTAAATCGTGCCGAGGTTACCCGTAAGCCCCGCGCCACCGGCAGAGGGAGTATTGTTGTCGGCCTTGCCGGCATTAACGTTGCCGGCGGCATTCGCGGCGTTGGCAGCACCTGCGTTGTTCGCAGGTACCGAAGGAGCCCCACTCGGCTGCGACGTGGAGGTTGCACCGTCCGCAAAGACATTCCCTCTTGCACGGCCGGTCTTTTTTGCCTTTTGTGACTGCTCGTACAGAGCGGTAAACATCGCCGTCTCGCCCGGGGACACGCGCTTACCGGAACCGCCCTGTCCAGTGCCGCCCGGCGTGCCGGCCTTACCAGCCCCGTTCGGACGCGGCGGAACTGCAGGACGGCCGCTATCGCTGCCCTTAAAGTGATTACCAGCCATAAAGAAATCCTCGCAATTGAGTCGCAATGAAAAAGTCCATAACGTTACTAGTTTATGGCATTTTGGGCATCGACAGCTAAACTCCAGACACGGACATCAATTGGCGAAAATGCGGCACAACACCTTTTCCGTCTTGGCGGCGGCGCCAGCTACACCGTGAGGAACATCATCACGATGATCATGGCAAAGCCGATAAGGTCGGTCGGCAAAAACACCGTGCCCAGCATAACGGCGCTGGTGATGGTCGCCGAAACCGGCTCCACAGTTCCGATGAGGCTCGCACGCACCGAGCCGATGTCCTTAACGCCCTGCATATAGAGCATGTAAGCAAAAAACGATCCGATAACCACGAACACCGCGAGCGCCTCGACGCCGGCAGCGTCGAGCGCTGGCATATGCGTCCAAGGCTGCACGAAGACGCACGAGACCACGCCCGCCGTGAGCATTGCCGAGCCCGTGACGATGGGGCTGCCGTATTCGGGCAGGATCTTGGCGGGAATCACCGCCATACACGTGGCGCTGACCGCACACATAAGACCTGCTGCCAGGCCAAGCGGCGAGATATTCAGGCTGGTGGGGTCGCCGCCGGTGGCGATTAAAAAGGTTCCACCCAGAGCCAGGCCAATGCCGATAACTTCGCGAGTACGCGGCATGCGGCGATCGGTCACGCAGGTGTAGCCCATGATGATAACGAGCTGCAGGCACTGGAGCACCGTCGCGGTTCCGGCGTTCGTCAGGCGCACGGCCGAAAGATAGCAAAACTGGTTGAACAGCAGACCAAAGGCGGTAAAGAGCAGCAGCTGCTTGCGATCAGCGGGCGTCGTCCAAAGCTTGACCAGGCGTGCGCGGTCGCGCGTAACAACCACGGCCATAAAGAGTAGACCGGCGAGAATCTGACGCACGCTCATAAGCCACAAGGTGTCGACGTGGTAGGTATCGAACAGAAAGCTCGCGCTGGTGCCCGAGAAGCCCCAAAACGAACCGCCCACCAGCGTAGCCAAGACGCCCGTGATCATCTTGCGCGTCGAAGCGCTGTTCAGGCGCTCGCGCCAAGCGCGGCGGGTGCTACGGCTGAGCTCATCGGTGCCCTCGGGCACATCAATGTTCGATATATCGGTCATCGGCACCGAAGCCCCTGCGCCTTCGACCTGCTCGACACGCTCTTTGCTCATTCCATTCCCTCGAAGCAACCTGGAAACAATTCGGCTTACCTTACCACGGCGAAGGCACCAGCCGAAGGCTTGTCCGCTTATCGGTAGGACAATTCCGCAGGCGTCTTTCCATAGCTCGGTACCGCAATGGCCTTGCATTATGCGACAGTCAAATCGCGGCAGCAGGCTCTTTTGAAATGGATATGACAAAGCCCCCGAATTCCACAATGCAAGCGATTTTTAAAAATGTTCTTGCCACCGAGTTCAGGCTCCGTTATATTATCCCTTGCGCGCTTGCGCACCCTTGATCGGGCGTTTAGCTCAGGGGGAGAGCGCTTCCCTGACACGGAAGAGGTCAGAAGTTCAAATCTTCTAACGCCCACCAAATGTTCACAGCTCAGAGGCTATGTCTCTGGGCTGTTTTGTTTTATGTCGCCAAATCCGCTGGCAGCTCCAATCGCCATCGCAACATAGCATCAATTCACCTGACGAATGGCTGCCAAATAAATTCAATACCCCAACATCAACAATAGCCAGGCACAAAACTGCGCCGCAAGCTGCTCCAACCGCCCAACTGGTCAAAAGCCGACCATCTACTTGCCAATTTATCTAACGGGGTAACCAAGCAGTCCGCGCCGCAACTTCTCAACAAAACGCCGCGATGTCTGCGCCCTGCGGTATCCTTGAGCCACTTGCACCCGCAGCACCAAGGAGCCGCCATGCGCACCGAGCTCGATGTCCCCTTTTCGCACAAAGAAGAAGCCAAAGCGCTGGGCGCCAAATGGGACCGGACCAAGAAGATCTGGTATGTACCCAGCGGCGTCAACCCCGAGCCCTTTGCCGAGTGGCTGCCCGGTGTTGACCGATCCGACCCCTCAGCGCCGTATATATATCTAGTACTGGGCAAGCGCGAGTGCTGGAAGTGTCACAAAGAGACCTCGGTCGCGGCCTTCGGCATTCCCTATCGAACCGATGACGACAAGGGCATCGCCATCGCTCACGCGCCCAACGAAGCCGGGCACATTGCCATCGACACGGCCAACGCCAACGCACTCGCCATCGTGCCCGCTCTTGGCTGCGTGCCGGGCGAGATCCGCGACTACCTTCATAAGCGCTGCGGCTACAAGCCCGTAGGCGCGCGAGCCTCCAAAGCCCCGTCGCTCGGCAACACGTGCACCATTTGCAACGCGCTGCAAGGCAGCCGCTATCTGTTCGAGGAGCCCTCGTCCCCGTTTGCCCTCACTGCCATCAACAAGCTGCCGGCACTGGAGTTTGTGCGCGTCGAAGTTGCCGGCGTCTTTGGCATCCCAGCCACGCGCACCGACTTTGACCAGGCGCTCTTTACCTGGGCACGCGACCATCACGCCGAGTTCCACAAGCAGCTCGGTGAGGGGATTTATTTGTAGGGACGGAGAGGCCTTCACAGTCAGCTCCTCCGCATCACCTATCCCTCGTCGCCGGCGTCGTACACGATATCGAGGCCACAAACAGGGCATTTCTCCGGGTACACCGGCATATGAACGCCTGTCCGTTTTCTCACTTCGTCGCTGAGCCTGTCGCGCGCATCGATGAACCGAATGTCGAGACACGGTATTTGCAAGCCGCAGCAAGGACAGGCGACGACAAACGACTCGCAATCAACCTCTACGCTCGGAAACATATTGTTGTCGATAAGGGCACGCGGCAGTTTTCCGTACTTCCCCATCACGACATCGCCTCGCCAGCTCACGCTCGCTCCCTTCCCGTAATTGAAACCAGGAAGAGCATGCACCAGCAAGTGCGCGCGAAATTGCATCGCCACGCGATCCGATCAAACAACACGATCTTAAAAGACCGCCAAAACCAAATTTCATCGTCGGTCGCACCCTGTCCGGCAAACTCAATATCGACGGGTATGCGCTTCAGATAGCTCATGTCGGACGCAAAACGAGGGTCAGGCCCGCCTTTATGAACGGGACCATGCAGAACAAACCAGCCGTTTTCGGGCTCGAACCGCTCAACAAACGCAAGGCCGAGCACCTTATAGCCCACCTCGGTTGCAAATATGACTCCGACTGGAACGCCACATTCCATGCAGTTGAGCATTTTACGGTTGTAATTCTGGTCTCGAGAACCAACGGTACCCGGCGCTTGAACCGAGTACTTAATGACCCACGTACCATCGTCCAAATAGAGCGGAGGCACATCGGTGTAGAAGCTCTTTTTAGAGTTATGGACCGAAAGCGCAAAGGTCTTATTGGGATCTTGCTTCACCCGATCCTGGCCCGGCCAGAAGATCCCTGAATCCCGCGTTACGGGAAAGAAGTCCGAGCCAATTCTCAAACGATACTGATACTGTGGGCTATCTTCCTTGGTGTGGTGCGGAAGGCTGGTCCAAACGCCGCCGCGCTGCTCCTCACCCAGAAACCACTCCCATGCCTCAACGTATTCAGAAGGCACGAGACTGCAGGCACGGTCATAGCTTGGTCCATCCATCAACGGAACAGCAAGGTCAATGTCGTTCATCGCCAGCACCTACAACCATACGAACGCGAGTCATACCCCTCAATAATATGGCCGAGAGTCAATTATTACGAGATCTCATTCCGCGATCGGCACATCGTTGATGCTCTCGGTTTGCCGCTGGCGCGCTTGTACCCCGCTACCCCACTCCCCTGTATACTGATGTAGCACGTGTTTCATCCGGGCTTGTTGGGCCGGGTCGTTCATGGGAGGTTTTTGTGGCTGCTTCGAATCCGCCTAAGGGGAGTGTTTCTTCTTCGTCCATCAAGCCGGTTACGCGCAAAGCCGTGCGTTGCCAGCGCGAGGTCGCTTGGCTTGTCACGCAGGCGGCGGGCAGGCTTGTGGCGACCACTCAGGACGTCAATGCGCCTACGCCGAGCTTTGTGTTAGCGGCGGCGCTGGATTTTGTGCGCCAATTGGAGCTTGCCGCACAGGATGCCAGCGGCCACCTCGACTACCAGAATGTTATGGCGCCCGACCTGCAAACGTTCTGCCACATGGCCAAGTTGCCCGCCGCGCCCAATGCGCTTTCGGACGTAGGCTACATGTTTACGCTTTCGGGCGCGGACCTTATCCGTGACATCTATGCATACTGCAGTGAGCTCGCCGAGCGTCACGTCTTTGGCACGGCTGAAGTCAAACCGGGAAATGTCATCAAGCTGGTTCTTAGGCTGTTCTTGATGGACGGGTTCGGGGCCATGCCGGCGTAAGCCGAGTCTTTAGCATCACCGTCGACTGAGCAACAACCGCTTTACCTTAGTGGGCGCCAATTGAGGGTCAATTATTGGGTTGCCTCGTCCACTAACGCATTTATTCCACGCGCTCTGATAGTCGATATTTGCGGTTGCGGCTCGTCGCCGGCGCCGTGGGCTCAAGCTCGCCTTGAGCAATGAGCGCGTTGACGCGCGACCTAACCTGGGAAATTGTAAGCTCCGTGCGTTCTGCCAGCTCACGCGTCCCCAGCTCGCCGTAATGTTTGAGTGCCGTCACAATTAAGCCCCCGCCATGATCGACCGGCTCGATCTTTGAACGGTAAAGTACGACCTTGAACCGATCGAACCCCGGGCAGAACAGGGGCTCGGCCAGACCATGCGCGCGCATGGCATCGATCATCATCGGGATGCCCGAGCCATTGCCCTCAGCCGGCGAACCTGCGCCATCCGGAAGCGGGACAATCGACATGAGTTTCACGAGCGTCGCGTTACGGCATCGGGAGCTGCCGTCAAACAAGTTCTCGCGAGTCTTTCCCCCGTAAAGGCCGCCAGGATTCGTTACCTCGACACGATCGTCAAAGACGTCGACGGCAATCGATTGTCCACAGAACCGATCCCCGTATTCTCGATGGATTACGGCGTTGGCGATTGCCTCGCGCAGAACCTCCTCGGGAATCTCCAGCGAGTCGACACGCGAGACGCCTTGGACGGTCGAGATGCGGCGCAGGTTTTTGGCGACAGCTGCGACGGCATCCGAAATCATCTCGCCTAGGGTGCCCTCGCAGACTGTGCGGTCCATAAACCTTAGTGGCCCCGCAGCTCCCTTTTGAGTTCCCACGTGGACAGCCACATCAATGAAGAGCTTGGGATAGAACTGCTGAGGGTAAACGCCCGCGGCAAGGAGGCCGGCCTTGGTAACATTGCCCTGGAAGTCGAGGAAATTCAGACGCTCCATCTTTGTCTTCTTGTCCGCCGCACCGCGCATCGCTCGAGGCGTCAGCGAATAGGCACGCTCTATCGTGCGGTCGACCATCGACTCGTCGAGATCGCCCACACTCGTACCGGGCACCGCATCGCGATCGCTAGGACTCGTCCGTTCATATGACGACAGTGCCAAAACCTCGGTCGACGAAAGCGGGACATCTTTGTCATCGATGCGTTTGTAGCTGCCACCTTGAGCGCCCCGCTCTATGACATAGCAAGGCTTGCTCGACGGGTCGAGCTCCTCAATCGTGATGACCAGAACCACGGTGCCCTGGAGCTCCACGCGCTCAATAGTGTATTTGGGCGGATTGGCCAGCTTTCCGCGACCGCCGGCATCGCCCATGCCCGCCACGAATTGGTTGAGCACTTTCTCGGTCTCAAAGTTTGTAACTGGGACAAAACCCGCGTGCTCGCTCACTCCGAGTACGATGATGCCGCCGGCGGTGTTTGCGAAAGCGCTGACCGTTTCCCATACGTCGCGGGAAAGTGTCGTGGCGCTCTCCTTGACCTCGACGTTAAGATCGTCCGAGCCCATGCGCCTTAAAGACTCGAGCAGACCGGTCAGTTCGTTTTCGTTCATCTACACGTCCTTTCGCTCGGTTCTGCGAAGAATGCCGCGGATAGATTTCCCTCGTCTCTCAGTTATCTCTCGTAATTATCTCTCATCTTTCTGTTATCTCTCATATTAGAGATGAGTGAGAGATGAAAGATAAGATGTCTGTCATCTGTTTCATTTAAACATGTTGTTGCTGGTAAAACAATCTATATTGAGACAATACCATGGTTGCCCGTCTCTTTGCAGCATTGTTATCTCTCATATTTATCTCTCATATTTATCTCTCATCTATCTGTTATCTCTCGTATTAGAGACGAATGAGAGATGAGAGATACGTGAGTGATGCATGGGCCTGGACTATTGGACGGTCGGAAAATCCCTCAAACAAAAAACGGGGCCGGCCTTACGCCGAGCCCCGTTATCAAACGGTCAGTTAGTTATCCAACGCGCGAGCATGGCAGTCAACATTACGCCGCTGCGAACACTCCCAAACCCGTTCCGATGATGCAGATCGCGAAGATACCAATAATAATCCAAATGGTCTTGACGCCCTTTTTGTACAGGGCAACGCAAGCGAACGTTGCCAGCAAGGGCAGCAGACCGGGGAAGATCGAATCGAACAGATCCTGCAGGACAATCTCCGAACCACCCACGTCAAAGGTCAAAGCCGTGGACAGCGAGACCTGCGCCGCAATCATGGCGCCGATAACGGTCATTCCGAGGACACCGGCTGCATGCGTCATGCGAGACATAAGGTTGTTCTCTTCGGACTGCTGCAGGAACTTGGTTCCCAAGTCGTATCCCAGATGGGCGGCGACGATACGCGTTGCAAAGTTAATCACCGAGTAGATGAGCGCATACACGATGGGGCCGAGCGGGTTGCCCGTCGAAGCGATACCGATACCAATGCCGGCGGCGACCACGCGGAACGTACCCCAGTAGAACGAATCGCCGATGCCGGAAAGCGGCCCCATGAGACCAACCTTCATGGCGTTGATCGAGGACGTGTCAAAGTTCTTATCGGCAGCCGCCTGCTCTTCCATCGAAACCGTTAGGCCGGCTACAAACGGAAGCACATGAGGCGTGATGTTAAAGAACTCTGTATGGCGATCGAGCGCCGCATAGTAATCGTCGTCGTTAGGATAGATCTTTCGCAGGGGCTTCTGAATGGTGTACATGAAGCCCATTGCCATCATCTTGTCGTACGACTGCGAGCACTGGCTCGTAAACTGGCGAAGGAACATGCTCCGATACATATCGGGAGTCATAATCGCATCCTTCTTGGCCTCTTTGAGGTCGGTGTTCTGGGTAGCCATTAGAAGTCCTCCTCTTCATCTGCAGCAACCGCCTGCGGACCGGACGAACCCTCGCGGAAGGCCAGGAGCAGCGCGACGCAAATGGCAGCTGCGGCGACGCCGACAACGTCCATCTTGAGGTAGATGACCATAATGAATCCCAGGAACAGCTAGGGAAGAAGCTTGTTATCGCCCATGGTCCTGATAAGAAGTGCGAAGCCGATGCAGACCATGACGCCGGATGCAACGTTGAGGCCGTCCATCACAAACTGCGGAATCGCATTGAGCGCATTGTTGATGAGGTCGGCACCAAAGAACAGCGAGCCAAACACCAGCAGTGCAGACGGAATGCCAATCGACAGCGGCACGATGGTCAGATGGTACAGATTCGCCTTGGCAAGATCGCGATTTGCCAGAGCGGTCTCAATCTTCTTGCAGGCAAAGGCACCCGGAACGGCGTAGCAGAAGTTGCGCCACACCTGAAGGAAGACGGAGACGGGAAGGGCGAGCGCGACGGCAGTTGCCGTGCCCGTACCCGTAATGACGGCAAACGCGCAGCCAAGCACACCGGAAGCATAGACCTCTGGAGGAACCGCCGCGCCGACCATGATGGCGCCCATGAACATGGACTCCAAAGCAGCGCCGACGATAACGCCCTGCTGGACATCGCCAAGGATCAAGCCGACAAACAGGCTCGTAAACAGCGGACGACCAAGCATCGTAATGCCAAATAATTGCTCGTCCATGGACGCAATAAATGCGACCAGTGCAACTAGAAGATACTGGACAACCATTTCGATCAACCCCAGAAATAGGTCTGCAAGCGAGGCGTTCTGCGCAGCTCGCCTGCAGACAATCGCAGCAATTTGAGAGGATTAGTAGTTCATCTGGTGATAGTAACGACGCGTGGTGAGCGGGTGGTTACGGACGTGCTCGAGATGGCAGCTCAGACGCTCGGTGATGGTATAGGTGACCATCGGGGAGACGATCTTGCGGAACTCGGGGTCGCTGAACGGCAGCTCGACCTCGGCGGTGTCAAACTTGTTCACGCGGACGTTGACGCCCTTCTCGTCGGCGAGCATGTGAGTGAAGTTGTCCACGCGGTCCATGAGCTTACGGGTGTCGTCCTCGCCGTAGAGCATGATGAGGCTCGTGCCCTCCTCGCACAGCTCGATGGTGCCGTGGAAGAACTCGGCGGCGTGGATGGACTTGGTCTTGATCCACTGCATCTCCTCGAGGATGCACATGGCGTAGTCGTAGGCCTCACCCCAGAGCATGCCGGAGCCGATTACCATGTGGTAGTCGGTGTCCTTGAAGTCCTCGGCCATGGCGGCGCAACGCTCGTCCTGGGCGTCCTTGGCCTTGATGAGGAACGGGGCGATCTTGCCAAACTCCTCCATGAAGGTGTCGTACTTGGGGAAGGCGCCGGCGTTCTTGAGGAAGCGAGCGACCAGCGTGATCTGGTAGGTGTAGATGGCCTCGCACAGAACGTCGTCCTCGGCGAAGCTGAAGAACTTGTAATCGGCGTACTCGGTGGCCGGAGTGTTGTCGTTGGAGACATACATCAGCGTGCGGGCGCCCTGCTCCTGGCAGAACTTGGCAGCCTCAATGATCTCGGGGGTGGTGCCGGTACGGGTAGAGAAGACGCAGACCGAATCCTTGTTGAAGGTCTTAGGCGGGCACGCGAGGAACTCAGCGGCGATCTCGCAGTGGACGTCGACGTCGGCCGTGGTGGTCTCGACCCAATACTTCATCGGGAGCGTGTGGGCCCAGGTGCCGCCGCAGCCGATGAAGAAGATGTTGGAATAACCCTGCTCGCAGACCTCGTCCACGGCAGCCTCAATCTGAGGACGGAGAGCGAGGGCATCGCTCACAACCTTCTCGTAACGAGGCTCATCGAAATTGAACATCCCTTACTCCTAACTCACTTGGATGAACCCTTCATTCATCCCATGACGTTATAATACTTTATATAACTAACTATGCAAGAACTATTTCAGATTTTTTTGATTTTTCTTTAATAAAAAGCCCGCCGATCAAATGATCGACGGGCATAGACATAGAGCATCGGTTCAATAAATGCCGAACACCAGCATGTTTTCGGCTAAAAAACGTCCTTGGCAAACACCTTAGCGTCATTGGGAACCTGACGGATTTCGATAGCCACGCCATCGCCCAGGAGCTCTTGGATATGCTCGGCATCTTTCTCGGTCGCGAAGATTGCAGGGGTCGGATGAAGCGTGGTCTCGGGGGTCTTTCGGGTTCCACCCAGATTGATCTCTTTGATGTCTTTGCAACCCTTAGCGAGACGATAGACATCTTCAATCGTCTCAGCGATGATAAACAGCGAATACTTGTCGGTAACGCCGCTGTTGAGCGCCTCGATAGCAGCGTCAACATCCTTGATGACGAGTTTAACGCCGTTGGGGCGGGCGAGTCTCAAGGCCGCCTTCCTCATGTCGTCTTTTGCCACAGCATCGCTGGCAAGCAGGATGCAATCTACATCCAAAGCGTGAGTCCAGGACATGGCAACTTGGCCGTGAATCAGTCGGTAATCAACTCTCGTAAGCTTAATCATCGTTATCATCTCCGCACGTGATAAAGGGAATGACAGGTGTGACCCTTAGCTAGGGCTCGAACCAGAACTAACTAGAAATCTTCTTCCTCGGCGCCGGCAAGCATGTCCGCCGCCTCGCAAAGCTGAATAAACGAACGCGATCCCTCGACCGCGGCTTTGGCCTTGCCCGCATCCAGGGAGTCCAGCTGTGTAACCATTTCCACCAGCAGCGGCAAGTTCATTCCGGCGATCAACGTAAACGATTCGGCAGTCTGCCTCTGAATGAATTCGTTGTTTACAGAGCCGCCAAAGATGTCAGTCACGACAAACCAAGAGTCGGCAGGGTCCCTCGTCTCCATCCATGCATCAATCAACGCCGCGACGTCCCTTGAATCGTCATCGACATAGGCGCACAGGCACTCGATTCGGTCGTTGGTGCCCATCAGAATCTCCAGAGAGCTTTTCATGCCTTGGGCGAGATAACCATGACTCGCTAGCAATATCTTATTCATAGTTCTCCAATACCAATAGGACGTACTATATTGTCATAACAAAGTATATTAGCAATCTACCCTACGCGGCGTGTCTATTTTCCAAATCCGCGAACGGTAACAATTAGTCGGTAAATCGACCAATCTATCTCTAATTTACAAGTAGAACTTCAGTCGCTCGGTGCAGTACACCTGACGGGAGATGAAGAGCGGCTCGCCGCTTGGGGCATAGCGCCTATCGACAAACAGAAGCAGCGAAGAGTCCAGCTCCACGTTAAGGTATGCCGCCTCGAGCTCGCTCGCATAGCAGACCTCGAGCGTACGCGTGTTGGGGCCCATCTTGATCCCCTGGCGATCGAGTACCGCCATCAGCGAATCATCGAGGGACTCATGCTCCAAAAAAGAAAGCGCAGCGGAATAGCTATTGGTTTCCAGCATCGTGGGCTTGCCATCCACAAGGCGTAGACGACGACTACGCAATACCTTTTGGGTATCGTCTACGCCCAGGAACTTCGCGTCTCGCAGGCTTGGGAAGTCCCAGCCCATTTCGAGAACCCTGGTAGACGCCTGTTTGCCCGCAAGCTGGCACGAATGGGTAAAGCTCTCACGGTCGTCCGCGGCATACATCTGCGTGTCCGACGAAACAAACGTGCCCTTGCCACGGGCCCTCTCAACAAGCCCAGCATCTTCCATTTCTTTAATTGCGGAGCGAACCGTTATTCGGCTCACGCCAAATTGCTCGATAAGCTCCGCCTCGGTCGGGAGCTTATCTCCCGGGCGGTACGTGCCGTTGGCGATCGAATCAGAAAGCGCATGAACAATCTGTTTGTACAGGGGGATAACGCTATTTGCTTCAACCATATCAACCATACCTTTACAAGAAATCAGCAGCTTATAGATAAATGGCTTATATTGTATTAGAACTTTTTAGCACTCCACGCCATTTCCTATAATGTTTTAGCAAACGAGGGGTTATTTTGCGTAAGCGGTGTAGAGTCCATCCATTTCCGCATACAACTTCAATCTGATGGCGGTATATGCATCCGATAAGCCGATTGATTTTTATCTTCTACCTGTCTCACATTCATCCCTCGTCGTAGAGATGAATGTGAGGTGAGAGATACGTAGTTGACGCACGAGCGTGGTTATTTGGACGGTTTCTAGGCTTTTGGCGGCCGATTTCGTCCGAAAATCCACTGCTATTTGGCGGGCGTCCGAATTTCCACGCTCGTGTGTCCGAAAATCCACGCTCGTGCGGCAGATTGGTCGAGGGCCCCATATGGGTATACTCACGAGGATTCGACTCGATTCGCCCCCGCTGGGGCGTCAAAGGAGACTACATATGTCCACTACCTCAACCGACCCGCGCGCCGCTGCTGCCGCGCTGCTGGTGCCCGGTACCACCTGCCACGGCTTTGCCGTCGAGCGCTGCGAGACCGTGCCCGAGCTCGACTCGGACGCCTACGTGCTGCGCCACACTGCCTCGGGCGCTCGCCTGCTGTACCTGGCGTGCGACGACGAAAACAAGGCCTTTGCCATTGGCTTTAAGACGCCGCCGGCCGATTCCACCGGCGTGTTCCATATTCTTGAGCACTCGGTGCTGTGCGGATCGGCCAAGTTCCCCGTCAAGGAGCCATTCGTCGATCTGATCAAGAGCTCCATGCAGACGTTCCTCAACGCCATGACCTACCCCGACAAGACCATCTACCCCGTTGCCACCACCAACGAGCAGGACCTGTACAACCTGATGGACGTGTACCTAGACGCGGTGTTCAACCCGGCCATCTATACCAAGCCCACCATTTTTGAGCAGGAGGGCTGGCACTACGAGCTGGACCTGCCAGAGGGCGTCGAGAGCGAGGGCGACGGCAGCTCCGCCAGCCTGCGCGAGGGCACGCTGCGTTATAACGGCGTGGTGTTCAACGAGATGAAGGGCGCGCTGTCCGACCCCATGAGCGTGCTGGACGATGCCGTCAACGCCGCGCTCTACCCCGACACCGCCTATGCGCACGAGAGCGGTGGCGACCCGCGTGCGATTCCCTCGCTCACCTACGAGCAGTTCCTGGACACGCACGCGCGCCACTACAATCCTTCCAACTCCTACATCACGCTCTACGGCGACCTGGACGTGGACCGCGCACTGGCCTTTTTGGACGAGCGCTATCTGTCGCAACCGAGTGCCGCGAGCCGCCGCATGGACGCCGCCGTTGCCGCCGGCGAGGACCCGTCCGTGCTGGCACCCAATCCGCTGGGCGTGCAAGCGCCCGTGACCTGCGAGTATAAGCGCGTCGAGATGGCCACCACGCCCGAAAACGCCCTGGTGGGCCTGGGCCTTGTGCTGGGCAGCGCGCTCGACCGCAAGCGCACAATCGCGGCGGACATCCTGTTCGAAGCGCTGCTGGGCTCCAACGAAGCGCCGGTTAAGAAGGCCATTCTGGCAGCGGGCCTGGGCGGCAACGTGGTGAGCTACACCGCAGCCGAGAGCCTGCAGCCCTACGAGCTCATCATGCTGCAAAACGCGCAGCCCGGCGTGGCGCGCGAGCTGCGTCGTGTGTTCCAAGACGCCTGCCGCGACCTGTGCGAGCACGGCGTTCCGCGCGAGCGCCTGGAAGCCATCATCAGCAGCAACGAGTACGACCTGCGCCAGCGCGACTACGGTATCGCCGACGGCGTGGCCATTGCGTGCGACGCGCTGAGCACCTGGCTCTACGATGACGACGCCGCGACGCTGGCGCTCAAGTACGGCCCGGTGTACGAGGAGCTGCGTGGCGAGCTGGACGGCAGCTACTTTGAGGACCTGCTGCGCGAGCTGGTGCTGGAAAACGACCATATGGCGCTGGTCGAGCTGGTGCCGGTGGACGCCGCCGAGGGCGCAGAGGGTGCCGAGGCCGCCGAGCTAGCAGCCAAGCGCGACGCCATGACCAATGCCGAGCTGGCCGACGTGGTCGAGCGCACGGCCGTGCTGCGTGCCGCACAGGAGGCCGAGGACACGCTCGAGGCCAAGGCCACGCTACCGCACCTGCGCGTTTCCGACATTGGCGAGGCGCGCCCCGAGCCGCCGCTGGTCGTGGACACGACTGCGCCCATCCCCTGCCTGCGCCACGGCATCCCCACCAACCGTCTGGCCTACGCCATGCAGTACTTCGACCTGAGCTGCGTCGCATTTGAGGACCTGCCCTATGTGACGCTGCTCTGCCGCCTGCTCAAACAGCTGCCCACGAGCGAGCACTCGGCCGAGGAGCTCGACAACGTGCTCGCCGGCAAGCTGGGCTTTTTGAGCTTTACGACCGAGGTCATGACCCAGCCCGACGTGGACGGTGTGCGTCCCTACCTGCTGGTGAGCGCCGGCGCCCTGTCCGAGAAGATCGATGCGCTAGCGAGCCTGCCGCGCGAGGTGTGGTCGAGCACGCTTTTGCTCGATGCCGACGCCGACCGCGTGCGCGACGTGCTCACGCAGATTCGCATTGGACTTGAGCAGGGCTTTATCAACAACGGTCACTCGGCGGCACTCGGTCGCGCGATGAGCTACAGCTCGCCCTCGGCCATGGTGCGCGAGCAGCTTTCGGGCGTGGACTTCTACCTGTTCCTGCGCGATCTGCTCGACCACTTTGACGAGCGACTGGATGACCTGCGCGCCAAACTTGCCGAGCTGGCAGGCCGCATCTTTGTGGCCGATGGCTGCATGGCGAGCTTTACCGGCAGCGACGAGGACTTTAACGCATACTGGGCCGCCGCGGACGATCTGGGGCTGGGCGCTGGCGACGGCGCCGATGCCGGCAGCGGCACGCTCGTGGTACCGGAGCCGCGCGACCGCCACGAGGCCTTTGTCATCCCCAGCGACATCTGCTTTGCGGCAAGCGCGTGCGACCCGCGTCGCCTGGGCATCGACGTGACGGGCGCCTGGGCGGTTGCCGCCAACGCGCTCTCCTACGACTATCTGTGGAACGAGATCCGCGTGAAGGGCGGCGCGTACGGCTGCGGATTCCGCGCGGCAGGCGAGCGTCAGACGGCGTTCTACACCTACCGCGACCCGGCAATCGACCCCTCGATTGAGCGCGTTGCGCGCGCAGGCGAATGGCTCGGCAGCTTTGAGCCCGACGAGGCCGCCTTTGAGGGCTTTATCGTAAGCTGCGTGAGTGGCATGGACGCGCCAGTGAAGCCATACGCGCTCACCAAACGCCGCAACACGACCTACCTGGCCGGGCTCGATCCGCATGCACGCGAGGAGCGCCGCGCCCAGATGCTCGCCGCCACGCCCGGTGAGCTTCGCTCGCTCGGTGCCGACGTGACGCGAATCGCAGCCGAGTCGCCAACCTGCGTCTTTGGCGGTCGAGACGTCATCGCCAAGAGCAACGCCGGCTTTAACGTCGTCGACCTGCTCAGCTAACCACAAAGGTAGATTTTTGGGACATGCCTGAAAATCTACCTTTTTCTTTTGCCGCTGCTTGGGTGGGGCAGCTCACCCCGTCCCACCAGTTTGTCTAAATCTGTAACATCTAGGCGGCAATATTGGCCCCAGATGTTACAGATCGAGACGTTTCCGAATGGCGCCGCCCCTTTGTCTCAATCTGTAACAGCTAGGCCCATTTTTGCCGAGTTAATGTTACAGATCGAGACAAACCGCCGCGAACACCTGCTCTTCGTCAAAACCACCACGAAGGTGTCCATGAACTGCCCCCTTTGCAATGGTTTGTGTGGTGGTTTGGGTGTTTGCCCAGATAAAACCTGCCAAAATAAACCTGTCCCTTTTTGGCAGGTTTGCTAGAGGAGGCTGGGATGGATAAGGTTGAGCTGCGACGGGCGGCGATTGCTCGGCGCGATGCGATTGATTTGGATGTGCGGGCGGCGAAGTCCGCCGTTATCTGTGCGCGGCTTGTTGAGCTGTTGGATCGCTTGGATGCCGCGACGCCGCACACCGTTGCCGCCTATGCCGCGATGGGTTCCGAAGTCGATCCTGCCGCGTTTGCCGCAGCGGCCGCCAAACGCGGCTGGCGCGTGGCCTATCCGTGCATACTCTCGGCAACAGACGCCGCAGCTTGTGGCCAGCGCATGTGCATGCGGGCAGTTGCCGGCGGCGATGCGTCCGCGGCTCCGTTTATCGCCCACCCCACGCGGGCCTTCGCGGCCATGGACATCGACAGCGACCGCTTCCCCATCGTGTCTGCCGAGGCCCTCGACATGGTCGTCGTGCCACTCGTAGCCTTCGACCGCGCCGGCGCGCGCCTGGGCTACGGCGGCGGCTGCTATGACCGCTACCTGCCCATGCTCTCGCCCGCATGCCAAATCATCGGCATCGCCTTTGACGAGCAGCGTGTCGACCACGTTCCCACCGACGCCCACGACCTGCCGCTACCCCACATCATCAGCGCCTAACGGCTGACGCACATCCCGACGGCCTAGTGCTCCTCGCCGGCGCGGGCCAGGTCGTAGGGCGTGGTCTGGTAGACGTAGTAGTTGAGCCAGTTGGTGTAGAACAGCTGAGCCTGACTGCGCCAGACGTTGCGCGGCTCGGCGGTGGGGTCGTCGTTCGGGAAGTAATGCGCCGGCACCTGAGGGTTAAGCCCGCGCTTCACGTCGCGCTCGTACTCCAAACGCAGCGTGTCGGTATCGTACTCGGGATGGCCAAAGACAAAGAAGCGGCGGCTGTCGGTCGACTTGACGATGTACAGGCCCACCTCGTCGGACACGGCCACGACCTCAAGCTGCGGCTCGGCCTCCACGTCCTCGCGGCGCACATCGGTGTTGCGCGAATGCACGGCATAGAAACGGTCGTCAAAGCCGCGGACCAGCGGGCTTTGCGGCTTCACCAGATAATGCTCGAACACGCCACTCGCCTTTGCCGGCAGATCGTACTTCTGGATACCGTAATGATGGTAGAGCCCCGCCTGCGCGCCCCAACAAATATGCAGCGTAGAGTGCACATGCGTGGTGGACCAATCCATGATCTGGCAGAGCTCGGGCCAGTAGTCGACCTCCTCGAACGGCATCTGCTCCACCGGCGCGCCCGTGATGATCAGGCCGTCGTAGTGGATGTCGCGGATGTCGTCGAACGTGCGGTAGAACGTCTCCAGGTGGCCGGCACTCACGTGCGTGGCCTCGTGCGTTTTGGTGCGCAGCAGGTCCACCTCCACCTGCAGCGGCGTGTTGGAGAGCTTGCGCATGATCTGCGTCTCGGTGGCGATCTTGGTGGGCATGAGGTTGAGGATGAGCACGCGCAGCGGCCGGATGTCCTGGTGCAGCGCGCGGTACTCGGTCATGACAAAGATGTTCTCGCTCTCGAGCTGCGCGGCGGCAGGGAGGGCGTCGGGAATACGAATGGGCATGGATGCTCCTTACGAGTCAGTTGCAGCTATGGTACAACGACCGGCCCCATCCGCGCGAGCGCATCGCCCAGCGATGCCGTCAGCGGCCCAAATCACTCCAAAAGTAGAGATTAAGGCATGCCCAAAAAATCTATGGCGCTTTAGCCTAGCAAAGTGACAGCTGGACGCTACAATGGTCCGACGCAAAAAACTCGGTCGAAAGGATACATATATGTTCCAGACGCGTAAGATCGGCGTGGTCGGCCAGGGCCACGTAGGAGCACATGTCACCAACAGCCTACTTATGCAGGGCATTGCCGATGAGCTGTACCTGTGCGATATCAACGAGGCCAAAGTGACGTCCGAGGTCCAGGACCTGCGTGACTCCCTTTCGTTTGTCCCGTACAACACCAAGATCGTCAATTGCTACGACCACTACGAGGAGCTGGCCTGCTGCGACGTCATCGTCAACGCCGCCGGCAAGGTCGCGCTGGCCGCCGGCAACCGCGACGGCGAGCTGTTCTTTACCACCGATGCCGCCCGCACCTTTGCCAAGCGCATCGTCGACGCCGGCTTTGACGGCATCTTCGTGAGCATCTCCAACCCCTGCGACGTCGTGTGCACCGAGTTGTGGCACCTGACCGGCTACGATCCCAAGAAGATCATCGGCTCGGGCTGCGGCCTGGACTCCGCCCGCCTGCGCACCGAGATCTCCAAGAAGGTCGGCGTGAGCCCCAAGTCCATCGACGCCTATATGATCGGCGAGCACGGCTTTAGCCAGCTTGCAGCCTTTAAGGCCGCGGCCATCGCCGGCAAGAGCCTTAATGAACTTCAGGCCGAGAACCCCGACAAGTACGCCTTCGACCACATGGAGGTCGAGGAGCTTGCACGCAAGGGCGGCTATGTGACCTACCAGGGCAAGCAGTGCACCGAGTACGCCGTCGCCAACTCCGCCGCGCGCGTCTGCGCCGCCGTGCTTCACAACGAGCACGCCGTGCTTTCCGCCTCCACGCTTATGACCGGCCAGTATGGCGAGGAGGGCATCTTCACCTCCCTGCCGTGCGTGATCGGCGCCGAGGGCGTCGAGGAGGTCTACACGCTGGACCTGTCCGAGTACGAGCTCGAGGGCTTCCACAAGAGCTGCCAGCACATTCGCGACAACATCGCCCAGCTCGACTGGTGGGACGCCGAGGCCTACGACGCAAAGTAGGCCGCTGGCTGCCGCAACCTTACGAATCTAAGCGCGATACTAAGCGGGCTGCGCCGGAAATCCCCGGCGCAGCCCGCTTTTCGACTCATGCAACACGCTCGCACATTTAGGTCTAATACTTTCCCCGAGAAGTGAACGAGCAAAATCGAGCCCCCGGAGCATCGACACTTTATGGGAGCCATTTCCTGCAGTTTCATTGAGATTTTCCTGCGGTTTTGGCGCCAAAAAGTGTCGATGCTTCGAGGGTCCAAAATAGGTCGTTCACTTCTCGGGAAAAGTATTTGACTTCGTTTTTCGACAAACAAAACCGGTCATCGCAACGCAAACGGGGCCTGCGCTTAGCGTAGGCCCCGACGTGAGAAGTTGTTATCCCGGTAACTTAATACCGCTCGATTAGTACTGCTCGATACCCATGTAGCGACGGACCTCGGGGCTGTGGTCGAACACCTTGCCGCGGGCGGCGCGCAACTCGCAGCTCATCGCATAGAAGAAGATCGGCTCCAGGAACGAACGCACGCTGGCGGGCACCTCGCCCACGCCGTACTCGAGCGCATCGAGCACCATGACCGTATCGGTGTGCGTGTTGAGGAATGCAAGCGCGCGCTCCTCCATGGGGCGGCACTCGCCCGATCCGAGCTGCACGAAATAGAACACGCCGGGCTCGGTGGCCTCGAACGGGCCGTGGAAATACTCGCCGGAGTGGATGTAACAGCAGTGCTGCCACTGCATCTCCATGAGCGAGCAGATGGCCATGGCGTAGGTCTGGCTAAAGTTGGGGCCGGAACCCAGGATATAGAAGAACTTGTGCTGCTGGCAGAGCTCGGCAAAACGGGCGCCTAGCTCGGCGTTGACCTTCTCGCGGGCAGCGGGCAGCAGCGCATCCATCTGCTTAAGGCCGGCGTACATGTCGGCAAGCGCCTCGTAACCCTCTTGCTGGTCGAGCAGCTCGGCAGCCATCAGGGCGCCGATGCCCTGCGGCACCTCGGCCTGCGGCACGCCTTCGCCCCACGGATAGACCCAGGTGGTCCACTTGCCGTTATCGATCTTGGAGCCCTCGCAGTCGGTGAGGGCGACAACCTCGGCGCCGGCGGCCAGCGCCATCTCGCAGCCGTCGACGACCTCCTGCGTGTTGCCGCTGTGGCTGCAGGCGATGACGAGTGACTTCTCGCCAAGACTCTTGGGAGCCATCAGGCAAAACTCGCGTGCCGTGTAGACCGTCGAGGTAAACGTGGTGGCCTCGCGCTTGAGTAGCTCGTTGGCCGGCATCAGGTCGATCATCGAACCGCCGCAGGCGATCCAAAAGACGTTCTCAATCTTGCCCTTGCGCTCGATAATTTCCTGAACCAGATCATGTGCGTTCACGGTGATGTTCCTCCTTGTGTGGCGGCTTTGAACGACGACAGCTCGTACCTGCGGTCGTTCTATGTTGTCCTATTTATAGCACGCACGACGATGCACGTGAAGTCATTTCACCAAATTTGTTCTATGTTATTCTATCTATGGACGTTAGATGTCGAACACGTAGCGCGAGCCCACGATCTTTTGGCGTCCGAGCAGCAGGGGCCGCCCGTCCGCATCGGTAAAGTATGCCTCCATATAGAAGAGCGGCTCGCCGACCGGCACCTCCAGCAGCGGGGCCGCCTGAGCATCGGCAAGCGCAATCTCCACCGTACAGGGGTCTGACTTGAGCGGCGCACGGCCCGAATGCTCGGCAACGAGCGCAAAGATGGAATTGTCCGTGAGGTCCTTGTCGGCAAGCGTCTGCAGATAGGGATGGTCGGCCAGCACAAAGGCGTTGTTCTCGAGCATGACGGGCACGCCGTCTGCCGTGCGCACGCGCTCGACAACGATGAGCTCGCAGCCGGGTTCCACACCAAAAAACGCCGCGTCCTCGCGCGTCGCCGCAACCACCGTGCGCGACACCAGGCGTGCTCCGGCCACCATGTCGTTGGCGGCGCAACCCTCGGAAAAGCTCTGAACGTCACCCTTCTGGACAATCTTGCGTTTGAGCTTGGGCGCACACACAAACGTGCCCCTCCCCTGCTGGCGGTTGAGATACCCCGCGCGCGACAGCTCCTCGACGGCGCGGCGCACGGTGATGCGTCCCACGCCGTAGTACTTCGCGAGCTCCATCTCGGAAGGAATGCGCGAGCCGGATGCGTACACGCCGCGCGCGATCTCGCCCTTTAGGTCGTCCATAACCTGCTGGTACAGCGGCACGGCGGACACCTCAGTGCGCTCGGTTTTATCGTCGGATGCCATCATTACGCTCCATCCCGTGCATGCTCGGACTCAAACTCTTCAATCGCCGCCATAAACTGCTCGCCAAAGGCATCGGCCTTTTTCTCGCCAATACCGTTGACCTGGATAAGCTCGTCGCGTGTCTGAGGTCGTAGGCGGCACAGGCCGCGCAGGGCCTTGTCAGAGAAGACCATGTACGGCGCCATCTCCAGCTCGGTCGAAATCTCCTTGCGCAGGGCACGCAGGCGCTCGAACAGCTCGGCATCGTCACCCACGCGCGGGCGCTGATCTAGCTCGGCCTCCTCACGCAGCAGATCCACCGCGTGGCGGGCACGGGCCGAGGCCTTGTGCTTGGACGCACGACGCTTAACGGTAAAGGCAAACGCCTCATCCTCGACCTCGGCGGCACGCGGGCCCAGCCCCACGACCGGGTACTGCCCCTGCGAGGCGGCCAAGTAACCGCGGCCGCACAGCTGGCCGATGATGTCCTTGATGCGCCCGACCGATTCGCTCGACAGCTCACCATAGCCGCGGTCCTCGTCCAGATGCATCTGGCGAATGCGCTCGGTGTTGCCGCCGTGGAGCACGTCGGCGATGAGCGACTTGCCAAAGCGCATGGGTCGCGTGGCCACATAGCGCACAGCGGCGCGGGCCATATCGGTGACGTCCTCGACCTCGAACTGCGTGAGGCAGTTGCTGCAGTTGCCGCAGCCCTCGGCCTCGTCCGTGGCGGTGGCGCCCGCACCAGCCGCGGCAGCATGCTCGGCCGCGGCCTCGTCGCCAAAGTAGCGCAACATATATTCGCGCAGGCAGCCGGTGGTATTGCAGTAGCCCTCCATCTGGCTGAGCAGACGGTAGCGGTTCTGGAGCGCCCACGCGCGCTGCTCGTCGTCGAGTGCCTCATCGGCGGCATCGCCGCGGTCGATTAAAAAGCGGCGCATGCGAAAATCGTTACCGTTCCACAGCAAGTGGCAGCTTGCCGGGTCGCCATCACGGCCGGCGCGGCCCGCCTCTTGGTAGTATGCCTCGATGCTCTCGGGCACGTTGTTGTGGATCACGTAGCGCACGTTGGGCTTGTCGATGCCCATGCCAAAGGCGTTGGTGGCAACCATCACCTGAATGTCGTCGTCGATAAAGGCACGCTGGCTCTGGCGGCGGGCGTCGTTGCCCATGCCGGCATGGTAGCGACCCACGCGAATGCCGCTGGGGCCCAGCGCCTCGGCAAGCTCGCCTGCCAGCGCATCGACCGTCTTGCGGGTCGAGCAATACACGATGCCGCTCTCGCCCGAATGCGCGATCACATAGTCGCGCACCCACGCGGCCTTGGCCTTGTCGCCCATCTCCTCGCAGCCAAAGTAGAGGTTCTTGCGATCGAAGCCCGTCACCACCGTCGCGGGGTTTTGCAGGCCGAGCATCTGCTGAATGTCCGCGCGCACACGCTCGGTCGCCGTAGCGGTAAAGGCTGCCACGATAGGGCGCTGCGGCAGGGAATCGATGAACTCGCGAATCTGCAGGTAGGCGGGGCGGAAATCCTGGCCCCATTGGCTCACGCAGTGGGCCTCGTCAATGGCCACGAGCGGCACGCCGATGCCGCCTTCGGCCGCAGCTTCCTGCGCAAAGGCCAAAAAACGCGGCTCAAGCAAGCGCTCGGGCGCCACGTACATAAGCTGATAGCGACCCTCGCGCGCCCGCTTGAGCACGGTGTTTTGCTGGGCCGGGGTAAGGCTGGAGTTGAGATAGCTGGGTCGCGCACCCGCCGCGAGCAACGCACGGGTCTGGTCCTCCATAAGCGACAGCAGCGGACTCACCACAAAGGTGATGCCGGGCAGCATGAGCGCGGGCACCTGGTAGCAAATGGACTTGCCGGCGCCCGTGGGCATAACACCCAACGCATCGCGACCGGCAAGGATCGCATCGACCATGCGGTCCTGTCCCGGGCGAAACGAGGTGTAGCCAAAATAGGCGCCGAGCGTGTCGAGCGCCATCTGCTGCATGCTATCGGTCATGGTTTCCTAACGTCCAAGTCATCTGCCGCCGATTATACGCCGCCACGCGGACCGGTGCCGCGCGGCTGCCGGCCACGGGCGATGCAATCCAAGGCGAACGAGCGTGGATTTTTGGACACTTTCCTGATGAGCGTGGATAATCTCCCACTTTAAGCCCGTCACCAAGCCAAAAACGGGAGATTTTCCACGCTCATTCTTCGGGTAGTCGATGTTTTGGCAATGTCAGCGAAAGCCCGCCAGAGCGAGCAAGGTGCCTTGAAACGAGGCGGCATTGACCTTCTGGTCATGCCGCCGAAGTTGAAAGGCAGATTGCCGCTCTGGCGGGCTTGCAGCGTCGAGCCGTTGCGCGGTTTGGAAAACCGCGCAACTAGAGCTACATGACCATGACGTAACGCGATCCCACGTAGTACTGCTTACCCATCAGGACCGGCTCGCCATTGGGACCGATAAAGCCGGCACGCAGGTTGAGCAGCGGATCGTGCGGAGCAATGCCCAGCTCGGCCGCCTGCTCGGCGTTAGCTCGAACGGCCTCGACCGTGCGGTAGCCAACCGAGACAATCGGGGTTCCGCCAACACGCTCGACCTCGGCAAAAATCGACTTGTCCTCAAGATCGGCCGTCAACAGCTCACGGTAGGCGTCAAACGGCACAAAGATGTTCTCCTCAAAGATGGGCTCGCCGTCGGCCGTACGCACGCGCTTGATATGCAGTAGCAGCGCATCCTTCTGCAGACCAAAGAACTCCATCTCGTTTTGGCGCGCCGGCACGATCTGACGATCGATCACATGCGCACCGGCCTTCATGCCGTTATCGGCACACAGCGCGGTAAACGTCTGCAGCGTCGAGGCGTGAAACTGGCGATTGATGTGCGGCGTGGAAACAAAGGTGCCACGGCCCTGCTGCTTAACCAGGTAGCCATCAGAGCACAGCTCCTCGACGGCGCGGCGTACCGTAATTCGGCTCACCTCGTACTGCTCGGCTAGCTCAAGCTCGGACGGAATACGCTCCTTGGGTGCATAAACACCTTTCTCGATCGCATCCTTGATTTCATCGTAAATCTGCTGGTAAAGCGGTGCATTTTTGGGCGCGGGCATATCTGATCACTCTTATCGAAATATCGAAATAACTAATACGTATATAACGTCTAGTTTCATGTTACCTCATATTGATAAAACGATACACCCTCCCTACCAAAAAGCGACAGCTTCATTTTGGTAGGTTTTATCTGGGCAAACGAAAGCCACTCGAAAGCAGCGAGGCTTTCGAGTGGCTCATACGGATGGGCTGCGCTTGACCGGCAAAATGCCACAACCCTACTTGCCGTCGTCCTGCTGCAGGCTGTCCTGCTCGATGAGGCGCGCCTGCCTACTGGCCATGCGCGCGGGCTTGTCGGGATCGGGTACGGCCGTGGGCATGGGCTCGTCGACATGACCGCCCCACCAGCCGCCCACAAAGTTGAGCGTGTGGAACACATTGATCACGGCGCCGGGATCAATGTCGCACACCAGCTTGATAATGTCCTGACTCTCGTAGGTCGAGACAACGGCGTGCAGCAGGTACATCTTTTCGCGGCTGTATCCGCCGATGACCTCGGCGCAGCTAATGCCGTGCTGAAAATGGTCGATATAGGCGGTCATGACCTCGTCGGCCTTGCGCGTCGTGATCTGCAGCGTCACGCGGTCATAGCGGCGGTAGAAGCTGTCGATGGTCTTGGTCGAAATAAACTGGAACACGATGGAATACGCTGCGTTGTCCCAGCCAAACATAAAACCAAAGATCGCCAGGATAAAGCAGTTAAAACCAAAGATGACGCCCCAAATGGTCTTGCCCGTGTGGTTGGAAACCCACAGCGCGATAAAGTCGGTACCGCCGGTGGATGCGCCGGACTTAAGCGCAATGGCAGCGCCCAGGCCCGAGACCACGCCGCCAAAAATGATAAGCATGATCTTGTCGCCCAAAAACGGTGCGAAGTGAAAGATGTTGAGGAACAGCGACGAGAGCGCAACCTGCATCATCGAGAAGATGACGAAGCGCTTGCTAATGCCGCTCCAGCATAGGAGCGCCACGGGGATGTTGAGCGCGAGCATGCCGAGCGAGATGTCGATATGAACGCCGCCGAGCGAGGTAACGCGATCGAGCAGGACCGCGACGCCGGTAAGGCCGCTCGGAAGCAAGTCGGCGGGCCGAATGAACGCCTGGATCAGAAATGTCTGGAGAACGGCAGAAATGGTGACCGCCACAGCGGTAATAGCGCGGCGGACGATGGTAAGGCGGCCGAGCACGAGCACGCGGTCCGTGAGCTGATCGATGGCGTTCGCCACGTAGGCTCCCTTCGAAGGCAGATGTAGTTGTGGGGCATGTCGGCGATTGTAGCATGGAGCGACAGAGGGCGCCTCAATTCACCCGCTCTCGACAACCAAAACGGGACCGGTGACCCCACAACCAAAGGCCCAAATTCTAAGTGAGTAGACTTTTCGCGACCTCCCGAGCACAGCCAATAACAGCCACCTCTGTGACCTGCGGTTTTACTAAGTCAGAAACGCTTTGTGCTCGGCCTGCGCCAAAAAGTCTACTCACTTAGCCCGAATCGAAGCCAAACGGATCTAAATTGATGCCAAATTAAGCGCAAATGACGCGTGAACCAGTGCTTCTCGCGGTGGATTGACACTACAGAGCGGCCAAAATGTCGGTCAGGTTGTCGATGACGACGTCGGCGGCGGACTGGTCCAGGTTGACGCCCTCGTGCGGACGCAGCGCCAGGACTCGGGCGCCGGAGCGCTTGCCGGCCTCGATGCCCAAAGGCGAGTCCTCGATAACCAGGCACTCGGCAGGCTCCACCCCCAGCGCCTCCATGGCACGCAGGTAGATCTCGGGGTCGGGCTTAAACGCACTGCACTCGTGGCCGCTGATGGTGTAGTCCAGCACGTCGGCGATACCGGCAATTTCCACCAGCTCGTCAATGAGCTCGCGATAGGACGAGCTCGCGATGGCGCACTTCACGCCGCGCTCGTGCAGCTCACGCATCACCGGCCCCGTCTGCTCGTTGAGCAGCTCGGTATACGGAACGGGATGGTCCGGGCTGTAGACCTGCTTGTACTCCACGCGCAGACGCTCACGCAGCTCAATATCGTCGGGCACCAGCGCCTCCCAAATGGCAGGCTCGTTAGACCCCGAAAGATCGGGAATCTCGTCAAAGTGGAACCCCTTCTCTTCCATAAACGCCACGCGACGACGGTTGTAGAACCACTCGGTATCGACCAGCACGCCGTCCATATCAAACAGCACCGCCTTGATCATACGCATCTCCTCCCACCTGCCAAAAAGGGACAGGTTTATTTTGGTAGGTTTTATCTGGGGTTTTATGACGCGGCAGACACGCCCTCCCCAGAGCAAAAAAGGGGACAGGGCGCAAACCCCATCCCCTCTCAATCAACCCGTAAGGTCTACTTACTTGTGATTAGTAGGAAAGCTTCCACATGTAGCGACGCATGGTCAGCGGGTGCTGACGGGCCTCGGCGATCTGGTTGCCGTACTCGCGCATAACGGCGAGGTGCAGCAGCGGGTTGAAGTAGGTGACGACGCTCGCGGGCACGGCGTCAGCCAGGCCGTAGTCCTTGGAGTCGATCAGAGCGACCTTGGCGCCCATGCGCTTAAGGAAGGTGAGGGCGCGGGCGTCCATCGGACGGGTAGCGCCATCGGACATGAAGAAGACGTAGGGCTTACCCTCGGTGGAAACCTCGAACGGGCCGTGGAAGTACTCACCGGTGTTGTAGGCGGCGGCGTCGATCCACTGCATCTCGGTGAACAGGAAGGCGGCGTGAGAATAAGCCATCTTCTCGGAGGCACCGGAAGCCATGAAGTAGATCATCTTGTCGTCCTTGAAGTCCTCGGCGAACTTCTTGGCGAGCTTCTTGCAGGACTGAGCAGCGTTCTCGCAGAGCTCAAAGACGTTGGTGAGGCCGGTGATCATGTCCTCGTAGTGGTCATAGCCCTCGGTCTGCTGAAGGATCTCGACAGCAAGAGCGATGGCGTAGCCGGGCTTCTCGCACTTGGCAGCGAAGTTGGCGTGGAAGCCGTGAACGATGACGTAGTCAGCGTCGACGGTCAGAGCGGAGCCAGCCTTGTTGGTGAGGGAGACGACCGGGCAGTTGTGCTTCTTGGCGGTCTTGTTGGCCTCGACGGTCTCGGGCGTGGAGCCACCGAGGGAGCAGGTGATCACGAAGGTGTGCTCGTTGACCCAGGAAGGCGTGTCGTAGTTGAACTCGTTAGCAGTGAAGATCTGAACGTTCAGCTTGTCCGTGTTGTTGGCCAGGAAGTACTTGGCGGGGTAAAGGTCGGACATGGAGGCGCCGCAGCCGACGAAAGCGACGCTGTGGATCTCGTGGTTGGACAGGACGTCAGCGACGATCTGCTTAGGGAGGTTAAGGTCGATCTCGTACATCTGACACATTCCTTTCAATTTTTGCGGCGCCACATTGCCGGGCGCTCGCAGGGTTACCGTGATTTGGACCGAGTCGCCGGCCCGTTGAGGATGCGACAAAGGGACTGTCCCATTGTCGCATGTTGGGGATGGAAGCCTGCCTGGGGTATGGGATGCCAGGCAGGCCCCCGGGGGAAAGCGGTTAGGCGCTTAGTCGCGACTAAGCCAGGATGCCGACCGCGGAGAGGGCGATGCCGCCCACAATGGCGATCACGAGAAGCCAACCGGTGTTGACGTTCTTCTTGATGAGCCAGTACATAAGGCCAGTGAGGCCGAGGGAGATCATCTGGGGCATCATGCCGTCCAGGATGTCCTGGATCACGACGGTGCCCTCAGCGAACTGCAGCGGGGTGGTGGCGCCGATCAGCGTAGCGATCATGCCGCCCACGGACATAAGACCCACGATGCCGCAGACATACATGAGCTTCTCCATGAGGTCGCCGCCCTGAAGCTTGCTCAGGTACTCGTGGCCGCCCTGATAGCCCATCTTGGCTGCGAACCAAGTAATCAGCACGGAGGGGACGATGGAGATGAGAAGGGCCAGGATCGGGCCCATGATGGAGCCCTGCTGAGCCAGCTGAACGCCCAAGCCAAAGGCGATAACGCGGATGGTGCCCTGGAAGAAGGAGTCACCGATGCCGGAAAGCGGGCCCATAAGGGAGGTCTTGACCGCGTTAATCGAATCGGGGTTGAAGTTCTCGGGATCCTTGGCGTACTCCTCCTCCATGGAGGCGGCGAGGCCCAGGATGAAAGCGCTCGTCTGCGGGGTGCAGTTGTAGAACGCCATGTGACGGTGGTAAGCCTCTTTCTTAGCAGCAAGCTGCTTGGGGTCGGACTCGTCCGGATAGAGGCGATCGAGCGTGGGAACCATACCGTAGAGGAAGCCCATGTTCATCTGACGCTCGTAGTTCCAAGAGGCCTGGATGGCCCAGGAGCGCCAGAAGAACTGGCTGACCTTCTTGTTCAGGGACACGTCCTTGGTTGCGGTTGCCATAGTGTGTTCCTCCTTAGTCTTCGTCGTCTTCGAGCGGATCGTAGTCGGAATCGACACCGGCGGCTGCATGGGAACCGTTGAACTTGAAGCCCATGAAGACGACAGCCAGGCACACACCGATCAGAGCGACCGCGATGACGGACAGGTTGAGGTAAGCGGCGAGCAGGAAACCGATGAACAGGAACGGAGTCATACCCTTCTTGATCATCATGGTGAGCAGCAGGGCCAAGCCGTAGGCGGTCATGATCTTGGTCGAAACGTTAAGACCAGTGGACAGCCACTCGGGAACCATGTTGACGATGGCCTGAACCAGGTCGGTGCCAACAAAGACGGCGAGGAAGATCGGCAGGAAGTACATGATGGCGTACAAACCGGAGCCGGCGCAGATGTGCATACGGTAGGCGGTCTTGAACTTTCCGTTATCAATCGCGTTATCTGCCACATGGGTGAGGACGGCGATGATGGAACGGAACACGATGCCGAGGAGCTGACCCAGGACGGCGACCGGGATGGCGATCGTCATGGCGGTCTCGGCGGAAGCATCGGTCAGGCACGCAAAGGCAGCGGCCACGATGCCGCCCAGGACCATATCGGGCGGAACGGCGGCGCCGACCTGCACCAGGCCCATGGACACGAGCTCGACGGCGGCACCGACGGCAAGACCGGTGGGCACATCGCCCAGCAGCAGACCGACGAGCGTAGCGCCAACGAGGGGCTGCTCGAAGTTAAGACGACCGAGCAGGCGGGAGTCCCACATGCAGAACACGCCGACGAGGCCGACGAGCACCGCACTGATGAACGTATTCATACCCTTCTCCTTTCAGTCAGGCAAAAGCCTGGTTGATTACAGCTTGGCGTCGATGTCGACGCTCTGATACGTAGGGGTCTGCTGGACGTAGAGCTTAATGCCCATGTCGAGCAGCTGGTTGACGTCGGCCTTCTGGGTGGCGTCGAAGAAGACGGAGCTGTCCTTGCCGCCAATCTGATCGGCACCGTCGTGGTTGGCGGTGGCGCCCAGGTTGATGGCGTCGAGCTTGTAACCCTGGCAGAACTGCAGCATCTCGGCAGTGTTGCCAAAGACAAACATGACGCGCTCGCCGAGGGTGTTGAGCTTGTCCATCTTGGCGAGGGCACGCTCGACGGTGAAGACGTTCAGGCGCACGCCCTGGGGCTTGGCCAGCTTAAGAGCGCCCTTCTTGATGTCATCGTTGGCGGCAGCGTTGTCGACGACGATGATGCGCTCGGCCTGAACCTTGGTGGTCCAGGTAAAGACGACCTGGCCGTGCAGCAGACGGTAGTCAAGACGTGCGAGGACGATCTTGGCGGGACCGGAGCTGTGACGGGACGCCTTGGCCTTCTTGGCGGGAGCCGCAGCGGCCTCGACCGGTGCGTTGGGGTTGGTCAGGCCGGTACGGGCCTCGTTGATGAGGGCCGCGAGCTCGGCGCCCTTGATGGGGACGGGGCTCATAGCGAGCGTCAGTGCCAGCGGAATGTTGAAACCGCTGACAACCGTGAACTTCGTGCCGTTCTTGGAAAGCTCGACCATGCTGTTGTTGACCGAGCTGCCGAGCATATCGGTCAGCACATAGACGGTGTCGTCCGCGTTGAACGTGGCGATCAGAGCGTCCACCTTATTGGTGATGGGCTCCTTGTCGTCACGAGCAAGCGACACGACGTGGACGTTCGACACGTCGCCGAGAACCATCTCGAGCGTGTCTTTGGCGCCTGCGGCCAGGCCGCCATGAGATGCGAGAATGATCTGATTCATCTTGCCTCCTCCTTTTCGTTATGGTCATTATAACGTCTTATACGTCGCTTATATTGCTAATTAGTATAAAGACCGTTCGCGGGTGAAAATCGACCGTTGACGGGTTTAACGTACTTGAAACGTTGGGGCTGGATAGGCCGGCGCTGGCTGGATAACCCGAGGTCAGACCCTGCGCGCAATCCTCTATCGCACAAAGTACCAGGGGCTTTCCTGCACGGTGGGCTCCAGCGCGATGCCGGTGCGCTCCTTAAACAGATCCATGTCCTGCGATTTCTCCGTCCACCACGCGTTGGGCTTAAAGGTCATGCTCTCAACAACATGACCGACAAACACACTGTTGCGCAGCTTGGAGAAGTCGGTGTTCATGATCAGGATGGACGCGAGCACCAGCACGATGCCCAGGACCTTGATCGCGCCGGCGGGCTCGGCGTAGATGCCAATGCCCACCAGTACGGTGACGACTGTCTCGAAAGACATTACGACGGGAACTTTCGATGTCTCGAGCCCCATGGACAGACCCTGCATATATAAGACATAGGCCACGGCTGTGGGGATGAGTCCAAAACCAAGGAACAGCAGCAGCAGCTGAGGCGACATTGCCGCGGCGACATCTGGCCACGGAGCCGCGATAGCCGCCATAACCGCACCGCCAAAAACAAGGCCCCAAAACGTGACAGCCAGCGGGTGGACCGTCTTGGTTGCTATCCGGCTAAACACCGCGAGCGACGCGCCACAAAAGCCCGCAATCACGCCCGACGTGACGCCCCAAACCGAAAAATGGAAACCGGAAAGGTCGCCATTGGTCACTGCAAGCACACAGCCACCGATATTAAAAGCGATGGCAACGAGCTTGTTGGGAGTCACATCCTCGCGATAAAGCACGCGGCCGAGCATGACGCCAAACACCGGCGAGGTGTAGAGCAGCACCGAGGCCGTGGACATGCCCACCTCGCCCATACACTCGTAATAAAGCGTGTTAGCGGTAGCGAGGCCGATAATGCCAAGAAGCGCACAGGGAACAAGCTCTTTAGGACTTGCCTTGAACAGTGCCAGGGGACCCGATGCTTTTCCCTCACGATCGCCTCCCTGGCAACCCATGAACGCCAAGACCGGAGCCATTAAGACGGCACCTGACAACAGGCGAAAGGCCGCCATGCTCTGAGACGAAACACCCAGGGCCGAGATGCCTTTTACAAAGATTCCGATGCTGCCCCACATAAGCGCGGCGATCAGCACCAGCACATAGCCCAGATTGCTTTTCTTCAACGCAGCCTCCTCGGTATTGTTTCCAATATGTTTCACACTACGTTATAGTCGTTATATACATTTTTCAAGACACAAATCGGCGAGCGGAAAAGTGATCCGTTTTCCTCCGTCCCCAGCGGATTACTGGGCGGTTGCGGTGAAATAGTTCCTAAATAGAGGCTTCAAACCCCCAAACAGGAACTATTCCACCACAACTTATGAGGACATCGAGCTGTTAGGCCGCTCTATCCCCTAGTAGTCCAGCTTCCACATGTAGCGGCGCGTCATGTAGTCCTTGTGGGTGACGGCAGAAAGCGCGCGCATATACACGTTGTTGAGGATCGGCGCAAAGATCAGGTGGTTGAAGTATTCGCTCACGCTGTCCTTGATGTCGTTGAGGCCAAGCTCCTTGGCATCGAGCTGATAGACGCGCTCGCCACCGTACTGGTTGACGAAGCGGATGCCGCGCTCGTCGTTGCAGCGGCTGCGGCCGACACTGATGAGCTGGAACAGCGAGGTGCGCTTGTCCAGAATCTCGAAGGGGCCGTGGAAGAAGTCGCAGGTGTTGATGGTGCAGGAGTCGATCTGCAGCATCTCCTGCACGTTGCAGATGCTAAAGACGTAGGCGGCACCAAAGAGCGGGCCCTGGGCCATGACGTTGATGCAGGGCTTGTCGGCGTTCTGCTCGGCCCACTTGGCAGCGAGCGGACGGGTGTACTCGACGGCCTTGCGATAGATGGGGTCAACCAAGTCGAAGGCGGCCATAGCGGTCTCGTACTCGGCATAGCCCTCGGTCTGCTGCGTAAGCTCCATGGCGATCATGGTCACGACGGCGGAGTTGGTGCGGCCCATACAGGACTCATCGACGGCCAGGCTGTCGTACTGGATCTTGTAGTCGCAGACCTCGGTGAGGCCGGACTCGTCAACATAGATGGCGATGGTGCTGGCGCCGTGGTCCTTGGCGACCTGGGCGGCAACGATGGTCTCCTTGGTGCCGCGCATGGACACGACGACGGCCAGGGTGTTCTCGTTGACGTAGGCCGGGGTGGCGTGCACGAACTCGTTGCTGGTGTAGCTGGAGCTCACGACCTGCGTGGCCTCGTGCTCCATAAAGTACTGGGCAGGATAGTTGCCGCCGTTGGATCCGCCAGCGCCAATCCACACGACGCGCTTGATGCCGCCCTTGTCTGCCTTGTCAGCCAAAACCTGGGAGACGACATCCTTAACCTGTTCCTGAGTAGTCATCGTGCATCAGCCTTTCTTCTCGTTTGATGCTCTCGATGGCATACAAGTTACATACATGTTTTGGTTATGTCGACTAGTTGTATGCTATATTTATCTTAGAAATTTTGCTGATGCGATTTTTGATAATTGGCTACCAGCGGTTTTGTTGTTGTATTGAATACATGCTTGATTAGATTCGCATACAAGTTAGATACAGGTTGATCGCATGAACGCTTCGTCTAAAAAGAAACTGGCCCAATACGAGCACTTGGCGGGCATGCTGCGCGACCGCATCGCCGCCGGCATCTACGCACGCGGAGACAAGCTGCCGTCCGAGATGGAACTCATGGACGAATCGGGGCTGTCGCGCAGCACCGTGCGCCATGCCCTTAAGGTGCTCGTTGATGAGGGTCTGGTTCGCACCGAGCGCGGGCGTGGTGCCTTTGTGGCCGACACGCCGGCGCTCCACGAGAACAACCTGGTGTTTTCGAGCTATACCAAGCAGGTCGAAGGTCAGGGCATGAAGCCCACCACGCGCACCGTGGACTCGGGCTTTGCCAAGGCGGCCGGCAGCATGGCTAAGTTCTTTGACGCCGCCGTGGGCAGCAAGCTCGTCAAACTTGTCCGCCTGCGCTACCTGGACGACGTGCCGCTGTGCCTGGAGACCACCTACCTGCCGCCAAGCTTCGAGACGCTCATCGATCGCGATATCAACGGTTCGCTCTACGCGACGCTGCGCCAAGAATTCCATCGAGCGCCAGCACAGGGACATAAGACCTTTGAGGTGTGCTATGCCTCGCAAAACGAGGCGTTTTTGCTCAACGTTGAGCGCGGGCAGGCGCTGATCCTAATCACCGACTACGTCTACGACACCGACGGCCGCCCGCTGCACATCTCCAAGCGCATCCAACGCACCGACCGTGCCAAATACACCGAGCCCATCGGCTAGCGCGCCAAACCAGGCAAAATGCACCTAATATACGTTTTACCTGCGGTTTTTATAAAATCTCAAACCAGCATGGCGCAAATGCCAGCATCGCCTGGCAACGCACGCCGTCCAAGCTCAACTGTTCCTGTCCAGAATATCCAGCACCGTAAACCTAAGTGAGTAGACTTTTCGCGATCTGCCGAGCACACCCAAAACAGCCATCTCTGTGACCTGCGGTTTTAGTAAGGCAGATGCGCTTTGTGCTCGCCCTGCGCCAAAAAGTCTACTCACTTAGCTCGCAAGGCGTCCCGAGGGGACGATTCAGGTCAAAATAGCATACGAACGCCGTGCTTCTTGCGGCGATTTGATGCCACAAGACAGCAAAAAACCTGCCAAAAAGGGACAGGTCTAGTTTGGTCGGTTTTATCTGGAGCTTTGCTGCATCCGCAGGTCAATCGCCTTGGTCATACACACCCAAAACAAAAGCCGCCGCGAAGGTATCCGCATCCTTCGCAGCGGCTTGCAACGTTTGCCCAGATAAAACCTGCCAAAAATAAACCTGTCCCTAAATGGCAGGTTTGGGGAGGTCGGGGAACCAGGTCGGTTTGGGTTGGTTGGGCGTGCGCTCGGCTAGGACTAGCTCCATCCAGCACATGTCGTACCAGCGACCGAACTTTTGGGCACAGCGGTCAAAGGCGCCCACCAGGCGATACCCCATATGGGCATGGAAGTCCTGGCTGTTGTGCGACAGGTACTCGTCGTCCTTGTCGTGCGGCACGGCGATGAGGGCGCACATGTTGGTGATGCCCATCGCGATCAGGCATTGCTTAAGCGCGTCATGCAGCTTGCGGCCCAGTCCGCCATGACGCACGTCGCGCGCCAGGTAAATCGATGTCTCGACCGACCAGTCGTATGCCTCGCGGCTGTTGAGCGGACTCACATAGGCATAGCCTACCGGACGCCCGTCCAGCTCCATCACCAAATACGGGTAGCGCTTGAGCGTACGCTCGATGCGCCCGGCGAACTCCTCAACGCTCGGCACCTCGTATTCGCAGGTAATCGCCGTCTGGCGCACATATGGCTCATAGATGGCAAGCAACGCCGGCGCGTCTTCGGACGTCGCTAGGCGAATCGTCGGCTCGGACATCTCGGTCATACAACCCTTCCCCAAAAGCAAAGGCCACCCTGCGCCAAACCCAGCGCAAGGCGGCCCCTCGTCATTACATCAGGCTACAGGACAGCCGCCAGCGCGTCGATGTCCTCCTGCGTCGTGGCCCAGCTGGTGCAAAAGCGCACCACCGTGTGGGTCTCGTCGTACTTTTCCCAGTACTCGATCGAGGCATGCTCGCGAATGCGCGCCATGTCATCGTTGGGCAGAATCACGAACTGCTGATTGGTCGGCGTCTCCAAGAAGAACTGGTAGCCGCGCTCGTGCAGCACGCGACGAAGCGCCTGCGCGGTTTCGATCGCCTGGCGACCAATCTCAAAATACAGGCCATCGGTAAAGAGCGCCTCAAACTGCACGCCCGTCAGGCGGCCCTTGGCCAGCAACGCACCGTGCTGCTTAATGCGCGGAATGGGATGCGCCGGAGCGTGCATGCCGCAAAACACCACGGCCTCGCCGCAGAGCGCGCCGCACTTGGTGCCGCCGATGTAGAACACGTCGCACAGCTGTGCCAGCTCGGGCAGGGTGATGTCGCACTCGTCGGCTGCCAGCGCATAGGCCAGGCGGGCACCGTCCACAAACAGCGGAATCTCGCGCTTCTGGCACACCGCGTGAATCGCCGCGAGCTCAGCCTTGGAGTACAGCGTGCCGTACTCAGTCGACAGGCTCACGTACACCGCGCCCGGAAACACCGTGTGCTCGTAGCTCTCGTTTTCGTAGAACACCTGGATATAGTTTTCGAGGTCCTCGGCATGCATCTTGCCCTCGTAGCCGGGGATGGTGAGTACCTTGTGGCCGCCAAACTCGATGGCGCCCGCCTCGTGGCAGGCGACGTGGCCGGTCTCGGCAGCAACGACGCCCTCGTACGGCGCGAGCAGCATGTCGATCACCGTCGCGTTGGCCTGCGTGCCGCCCACCAGAAAAAACACGTCGGCATCGGGGGCCTGGCAGGCCTCGCGAATAAGTTGCTTGGCACGCTCGGTATGTGCATCGGTACCGTAGCCGGGCTGCGGCTCCATATTGGTGTCGACGAGCGCCTGCAGCACCGCCGGATGTGCGCCGTGGGAATAATCGTTGTTAAACGCGAGCATGGCAATCCTCTCTAGCCGGGCACGGGCCCGATGATTCAAACGGGGCTATTGTACGCCGTTGGGATAGGCAACGCGCGCGGCAAGACACTCAAGCGCCAGCACCAGGGCAAAGCCGCAGCTCACGTCACTCAAAAAGTGCGCCCCGATCACGATGCGGCCAAAGGCGACGAGCGCCGCGACCACAGCCGCCGTCCAAAAGACCACGCGGCGGCGCGACGGCTTTTCCTTAAAGGCCGCTGCGGGAAGCCCGGCGAGCATAAGGCCGATCGCCGCGTGCGCCGTGTGTCCGCTCGCAAACGACTTGAAGCCGTCCTTGATCACGCCAGCGGCAATATAGGCCCACTTGTCGGGGTTGCCGATCACCCACCACGGCTGAAAATTGAGCCCTGGCGTGACCTCGATCACGCGCATGCGCGGGCGCGACCACAGCGGCTTAACAATCACGTTGAGGATAATGGCCTGAGCGACCCACACGGCAAGTACCATCAACGCCCAGCGTGTGAGCTCGTCAGGCGCGGTGTCGTGCGTAAGGCGGTAGGCGATGAAGTTGGCTGCGATGACCAACGCAAACGTCAGCACCAGCTGAACGGCGATGAGTTTGCCGCCAACCTTCAGGGACGAGACGATCTCGTAGCCGGCCAGGCCAACGTTGACGAGGATGCCGAGCACGGCGAACCATTTGCTCCCCCTAGAGTCGGGACGCGCCGCGCGCACGAGCATAACGCCCGCGACGCTCGCCGTCAGCTCAAACGGCAGCTCGCCGGCGGCCTCGATAAAGCGGCCGTACATGCTGCCGATGTTGAACAGCGCACTCGAGATCCGATAATCGAAGAAGCTGCCCACGCCCAGGCAAAGGGCAAGGATAACCGCTATAGCAGCGGCGTCTTTCTTATAGATGTACCCGAACATGCTTTCCTTTTGATGGAACCAGATTGCCCAAATGGAGCGTTTACGGCGTCGACCCGTTAATCATCGTCGGACGCGCCCAGCTGCTGCAGCAGCATGAGGGCGGCCGCCACGGGGCCGGTGCCGTCGTTGGCATCAAGTCCGCGGCCCAGGCCGCTGCCCGCACCGGCGCCCGCCTTGTAGGGCACCGACAGCTTGCGGCTCTTGGGGAAGTTCACCGCGCCGTAGCGATTCTTGAGCTCAAAGGCCACCTTCTTGGGCACGTCGACGCCCAGGAAGGTAATGCGCCCGCCGCTAAGCGTGACGCTCTCGAGCCCTAGACGCTCGCCGCGAATGCGGATGCGCGCGCGGTTAAACAAGTTGAGGCCCGCCAACGGTAGCTCACCATGCGCGGCCTCGGTCTCCTCCTGCACCTCGTCGATGCTCTCCAGGTCCTCTGCCGCCGCAAGCTTTCGATACACGAGCACGCGCTGGTCCACCGCCGGCAGGTATTCCTCGGACAAGAAGTAGTCGGCCGGCAGGTTGATACCCACGCTCGCCGCCTCCACGCCGGCATCGTCATCGCCACGTGCCTCGGCCACGGCCTGTCCCAGCATCTGCGTAAACAGGTCAAAGCCCACGCTCGACAGGTTGCCATGCTGCTCGGCACCCATAAGCGAGCCGGCGCCGCGGATCTCCAGGTCGCGCATGGCGATGCGCATGCCGCTGCCCAGGTCTTGGAACTCGGAAAGCGCGGTCAGGCGCGCCGTGGCCTCCTCGGTAAGCGGCAGCTCGCCGGGGAACATAAAGTACGCGTATGCCTGCGTGGCAGAGCGACCCACACGGCCCTTGAGCTGGTAGAGCTGCGCCAGGCCAAGGCGCTGCGAGTCCTCGATGATGAGCGTGTTGGCGGTCGCGTTATCGATGCCGCTCTCCACGATGGTCGTAGCGATGAGCACGTCAATCTTTTTGGTCGCGAACTCAATCATCACGTCCTCGACCTCGCGCGGGCTCATCTTGCCGTGTGCCACACCCACGCGCGCCTCGGGCGCAGCCTCGTGCACGCGTGCCACGGCATCGTCGATGGTCTTGACGCGGTTGGACACGTAATACACCTGACCGCCGCGGCCCACCTCCAGGCGAATCGCCGCACTCACCACGTCGGGGTCGTACTCCCCCACGTGCACGATCACGGGACGACGCCCGGTCGGCGGTGTGGTGATCAGGCTCATGTCGCGCACGCCACTCGTGGCCATTTGCATGGTTCGCGGAATCGGCGTTGCCGAGAGCGTGAGCACGTCGATTTGCTCGCGCAGGTTTTTGAGCTGCTCCTTGTGCTGCACACCAAAGCGCTGCTCTTCGTCGATGATCACCAGGCCCAGGTTCTTGGGGTTCACATCGGCCGAAAGCAGACGATGCGTGCCGATGAGCACATCGATCGTGCCCTCGGCAAACGCCTTGAGCGCGCGCTTCTGCTGCGCCGGCGTGCGAAAGCGGCTGAGCACCTCGACCTCAAGGCCAAACGGGGCAAAGCGCTCAAAGAACGTCTCGTAGTGCTGCTGGGCAAGAATGGTCGTGGGGCAGAGCACCATGACCTGGCGGCCGGAGTCCACGCACTTAAACGCCGCGCGCAGAGCGACCTCGGTCTTGCCAAAGCCCACGTCGCCGCACAGCAGGCGGTCCATGGGCTTGGGCGCCTCCATGTCGGCCTTGATGTCGGCAATGGCCTCCAGCTGGTCGCGCGTCTCGTCGTAGGGGAAGCTCTCCTCCATCTCGATCTGCTCGGGCGTATCGGGCGGACAGGCGATACCGGTAATCGACGAGCGACGCGTATAGAGGTCGACCAGGTCAAACGCCAGCTTTTTGGCATTCTTGCGCGCCTTGTTGGTAGCACGCGTCCAGTCGGCGGTGTTGAGCCTGGTCAGGCGCGGCTTGTCGCCGTCGGGGCCAACATAGCGCGTGATGCGGTCGACCTGCTCGAGCGGCACGTAGAGCTTGTCGCCATCGGCATATTCCAGCAAAAAGTAGTCGCGCTCCTTGCCGCCCACTTCTTGGCGCGCGATCTCGCTAAAGAGCGCGATGCCGTGGGTAGCGTGCACCACATAGTCGCCCGGCTTAAACGGGAAGGTGATCTGCGTAATGTCCACCTTGCGGCGGCTGCGCGCGCGGTTGGCGTCCATGCGGGCGTTGAGGTCGGCGATCGAGAACACGGCCAGGTTGGCGTCGGGCACCACCACGCCCTGCGGCAGGGCAGCGTCCACAAAGGTCACGCGCCCGCGCGAGATCGTGGGCACGGCGGCGCCGGCGGCAGCCTGCGCGGCGCCCGCCTCGAGCGAGCGGGCGTTGAGCGCATCGGCCTTACGCTCGCGAATCGAGGCATGGGCCTCCTGGCGTGCGGCACGGTCGGCGGAATCCGCCGCTGCCACGCGCACGCGCTCGCCGATAGCGCCGGCGTTTTCGGGCGCCGCGGTCAGCGATTCCTCAAAGGTAATGCCCTCGTCGCCAAAGGTGAGTTCCATCGACTCGCGCGCACCGCGGTCGGGAATGGCAAACACGCAGGCATAGCGCTTGCCCACGACCTCCTGGATGCGCGTCATAAAACGGTTGTCCGAGCCTGCGATGGCAGGCTGCTCAATCTTGAGCTCGGCCGTCACCGCACCGCCGGCACGGATGAGGCTCACGTAGTTCAGGCGCTGCTGGGAACCAAAGTCGAGTTGCTGGGCACGCACGTACAGACCGTCCAGGCGGTCGACACCCGCCTCGCCGGCACGTGCCTCGATATCCTCGTAGGCGTGCAGGCAATCGTCGAACAGCGAGCGCGGCTCGGACAGCACCACGAGCGCCTTGCCGCTCACATGCGATAGCGGGCTCACGGTCTGGCCGTACATCACCGGCAAAAAGCGGTCGAGCTCAGGCGTGACGATGCGCGCATCCACCATCTCGAGCAGCGCCGCCAACTTGCTGTCGTCCTGGCTGGCGCGGTAGAGCGCCACATGCATGTTGTGAACGGCCTCGTCGGTAAGCGCCAGCTCGCGACAGGGGAAGATCTCGATGCTGTCCTCGTTGCCGATGGTCTGGCCCGTTGAACTCACCATGCGGCGGATGCGGTCGATCTCGTCGCCAAAGAACTCAATGCGCACGGGCGCCTTTTCCTGCGCGGGAAACACCTCGACGGTGTCGCCGTGCACGCGGAACAGGCCGGGCGCGTCGGCGGCGCCGGCATTGGTGTAGCCCATGCCCACCAGGCGCTGCGGCACCTCGTCAAAAGGAATCTCCTCGCCCACCGCAAAAGTAGTGGACTCCCAGTAGAGGCTCTCGACCGGCGGCACGCAGCGCAGCAGCGCGCGGGCCGAGGCGACCATGATGCAGTTGTCGCCGCGCACGATGCGCCCGAGTGCCTCGCAGCGCTGGGCTACCACGGCGTCGTCGGGCGCCTGCTCGCGCCAAGGGTAGTCCTTGCGCTCGGGAAAGCGGCACACGTGCGCCAGGCCCACATAGGCGGCCAGACTGCGTGCGGCGCGATCGGCCGCATCCTCGCCGCTCACAACGTAGACCGTGGGGCGCGGACGACGCGCAAACTGGGCGGCGGCCATAAGCGTTCGGCCCGACTGAGACACGGCCAGCGTCACGTCCTCGCCAGCATCGAGCCCGGCCTCGACGGTCTGCAGTGCCTCGGCAGTGTAGAGCTGCGCGGCTATACGGTGAATGAGCATGCTGTTCCTCCGGCATTGCAACGCCAAAAGCCCGCCGAGGCAAGCTCAGCGGGTCGTTCGTCAAATTCGTTGTCTGTCATGGTAGCGCATGAAGAGGACTCCAGCTCAGGCGTACGCCCAGCCCCGCAACAAAAACGCCAGATAGAACCGGGCTCATCGGCTTCGCCAAAATCTCCCCGTCACTTCGAACGCCGCAACCACGGAAGGTGCCCCAAGAAACGGCTATTCCTCAAAAAAGCTCGCAACGTTCAAGCGGCTCGTCCACTCGCCTATGGTGTTGGCAAAGCCGACGCGTGTGTACACGCCCGCGAAACGACCGCGATACAGGTACAGGCCTTCCATATTAGAAGCGGGCGCAAAACCAAGATCATCCACAAGTCCTTTGGGTGCCTCTCCTCGATGCGGCCCATTGACAAGCGTTCCGCGCAAGCAGGGAGTCTGATACTGCTGAGCATACTCCTGTACAATCGCCCCAGCGGCCGCAGCGCGAGCAAGCACCTGGGACCATTCCCGTTCCGTGGCATCCAAGCCGGCAACAACGCCAACCGCGTTGTAGCCGCCGCACGGCTTGACAATCCATCGATCCTTTTCGGCAAATCTCGACAACTGGGCGCTTTCGTCCAAAATCTCGGTATAGGGCACATGCTCCCGTACAAACGATTGCTCCTCCGGGCTCAACAAGGACTGACCGGCCCGAGACCACAGAAATGCAAATACGGTCTTAGTCGCACACGGCCACGTTCTAAAACCACCAACGATGCACGCGAGCCCTTCTTGAGCCGCCTCGATTAAGGCCGAGCGTCCGTCGCACGGCTTATCCCACAGCTCGCCGGTCACCGCGCGCCGCCAAACGCAATCAATAGGACCGGCGGCATCGCACAGCCGCCTAGCACCGCTCTCGTCTTCGCCAATCCGCAGGTCGCGCACATCCGCAAAGCGCGCCACCACACCCCGTCGCCTCATAAGGTCGACAAAATGAGCCGCATCTTCCAAGTCGATGCTTTCCGAATAGTCGACGATTGCCACCGAAGCGGGATATATCTTTGATTGCGGTGCATAGAGCCCCTCGTCAACGCGGGCCCCGTCGTCCAATCGTGCACTATCCTCGGTGCGGCGAGGATGGGCCAGCTTCCACTCTGCATAGGTCTCAAACAATGCGTCTATCCAGCTACCGCACAAATCGTACTGCCGAAAGCCGGGGTGGTCGGATGCAAACTCCTCAAAGGAAGGCGTCATTCGCACTGCCTGACAGACCGCATCGGTCACTACCATTCCGGCACTGCCGTCGGTATTGAGCTCACAAAACGTATACGAACCGGTGTCCTCGTCAAGAAAGATATCGACACGCGCGAGGGGAATCTGACAGTCATAGCCGGCATCCATAGCGCACAGGTCAGCAAAAGCCGGATCCATGCGAAACCACGCACGCACGGAGGCATCGGAACAAAACGCCCGCGTCACCTTGTCCATAATGCCGTACATGCGCTCGGCGGCCTCCTTAAGAAGCGCCGTCATATCCTTGTCGAATATCTTTGGCGTCAGAGCCCAGGGCGCAGGATCACCATGGTAGAGCGCATGGGTTTGAGACAAGTATTCGTCGCCTTTGCGACGACCAGGCAGGTCGCCTTCGCGCGTGCGCACGATGCGTTCAAAATAATCTTCGAGCTCTCGCGTCTTCGATATTGCCACGTTACCCTCCATTGCTTGATTTTTTGCTCATGCTACGCCAGCACGCCGCGACTTCGGCGCGCTTGAATAAGCTTCTAAATTAGCAACACATTTTTGCATGGGGCGGCAGGCGGCGACATATACTCCTGCTCAAGCGCATGCACAGCCCCGCAAAAAACGCCAGACGGGCAAGCCGTCTGGCGCTATCAGAGTGAGCTATACGCCGAGTCTAGTCGTAGACGCCCATTTTAAGCAGTGTGAAGATCGGAGCGCCGTCACCCTGCGCGACGCGGACCGTGCAAGTCTCGGTACGGCCCATGGATGCATCCGCTTGAATTGCGGCGATGAACTGGTCCTTTGGCAGGCCGTAGGTGCTCTCGGGGATGTCGGAAGGAAGTAACATGCCGCCAGCACTGTAGACCTCATAGGTGAGCTCGTAGATGTTGTCGCCAAGGTCAGTCGCGCCCGTAACGATGGCACACGATGGGTTGTAATTTCCCTGGCCGTATTCCTGCTTCAGATACAAGTACCCGTCATGCGCTTCGGCCGAATCAGGAATCGCCTGCCCCTCCGGCGTTCTGTCATAAGTCATATCGGCATCGGAAAGCGTCAGACCCGTCAAGCGGTTGAGTTCCCTATTGATCACATCAGTCGCCACACGCTGGCTATTACCGTTGTCATAGTCGCCTTTCTCGATTCGATACGGCGCGTTGTCAATAAAATGGCACCAGATAAACTTAACCAGCTTGTATTTCTCGTCATCAGAAAGGCCGTCAGTCGAATCGAAGCCGCCCGTCTGATACCAGTCCCGATCGAAGTGCTCCTCCGTAAAGTTCGACAGGAACAGATTCGCGGCGGCATAGGTTGCCTGGTCATTGAGGTCGACTTTTACGCTGCTGCCCGTCTGCCCGGGCTCTTCCGGCTCCTCTTGCTCTTCGGCAGGCTTCTCCTTGGCGCTTCCCTTGTCCTTATGCTCGGCCGAACCCTCGTCGGACCCAAGTACCGTAATCTGCGATGAGTTGCCCTGCCCAAGCGGACCCAGCACGCCGGTCAGCGCCAGCGCAGCGCCGCCGGCAACGAGCACGCCCGCTACACATATGCCGATAATCACCGCCCGCTTATGCGATTTCTTTTGCACGGAAGGTATCCCTGCCGCCGGCATCGGTGCGGGCTCAGAAGGCGCGGCAGCCGGAGAAGCGGCGCCCATGCGTGCCCCGCAGTTCGTGCAAAAATCGGTTCCGTCGGGCATCTCGGAGCCACACTTGGTGCAAAACATATTCAGGCATCCCCCCGCAACAAACGGCATCTGTCGCCATCATATTGAGCCTTCGCGGCCCAAATGTGTTGCGCAACATTAGTCGCCGTCTTCGGGTGCCGGCAAAACGTGTCAGGCCCTACCCCGTCACGCGTACGCTGGGGCAAAGGTCTGCCAGCGGGCACTCGTCGCACTTGGGTTTGCGGGCGTCGCAGATTTCGCGGCCAAAGGTGATCCACTGGTGATTGACCGACTCCCAATACTCGTGCGGCAAGATCTTGAGCAGATCCTGCTCGGTCTTGAGCGGCTCTTTGGCGTGCGTCTTGGGACTCAGCATCAGGCGGTGCGCGATGCGGTTGACGTGCGTATCCACCGCGATGCCTTCCACGATGCCGTACCCCACGTTGAGCACGATGTTCGCTGTCTTGCGCCCCACGCCCGGCAGCTTTACAAGCTCCTTCATGTCGGCCGGTACCTCGCCGCCGTAGTCGGCAACGATCATCTGCGCGGCCTCCACGGCATGCTTGGCCTTACTCTTATAAAAGCCGAGTGACTTAATGGTGTCCGCCACGTCGGTCACACTTGCCCCGGCCATGGCCTCGGGCGTGGGCCACTGGGCAAACAGTTGGGGCGTCACCTTGTTGACCTGCGCGTCGGTCGTCTGAGCCGAGAGCAGTACCGCGATGAGCAGCCTAAAGGGATTCTCGTGGTCCAAGAAGCACTCAACCGGGCCATAGCGACGGTTAAGGCGCTCGCATACCTCGATGGCGCGCTCGCGTTTGGCGGCATTGGTCTCGCGTGGCATAACGACTCCTCGGCTCAGCGGCATAACAAACCTATGGGCACGATTGTCCCACGTATGGGGTCTTTACGCCTCCAAAAATGCGCCGGTCTGGCGGCTCCACAGGCTTGCGTATTCGCCGCCCGCCTCGACAAGCTGCGCATGCGTGCCGTCCTCGACAATCTCGCCCTCCGCCAGCACCACGATGCGGTCGAGCGCCGCCACAGTGGACAGGCGGTGCGCCACCACAATGGAGGTGCGGCCGCGCATCAGGTTCTCGAGCGCCTCCTGCACCAGCGCCTCGGACTCACTGTCCAGGGCAGAGGTCGCCTCGTCGAGCACCAGAATCGGCGCGTCGGTGAGGATGGCACGGGCGATGGCCACGCGCTGGCGTTGGCCGCCCGAGAGCTTAACGCCGCGCTCGCCCACCATGGTGTCAAAGCCATGGGGCAAGCGGTCGATAAACTCAGTCGCGTTGGCCAGACGCGCAGCCTCGCGAATCTGCTCGTCGGTAGCGCCGGGGCGGCCGTAGGCGATATTCTCGCGAATGGAGCGGTGGAACAGCAGCGCCTCCTGCGGCACGTAGGCAACCTGGCGGCGCAGGCTCTGCTGCGTGCAGCGCGAGACGTCCTGACCGTCCACGAGCACGCGGCCGCCCTGCACGTCGTCCAGGCGCAGCAACAGCTTGGTGAGCGTCGTCTTGCCCGAGCCCGATTTGCCCACCAGGCCCACGCGCTGGCCCGCCGCCACATGAAGCGTCAGGTCGTTGAACACGCTCTCGCCTGCCGCGGCGTCACGGTATGCAAAGCTCAAGTGCTCAAAATCAATCGCGCCCTCGGTCACTTTGAGCTCGGGGGCATTCGCGTCGTCCGCCACCAGACGCGGCTCGTCCAGCACGCGCGTCATCTCGGCCGCATCGCCCAGCGCACGGTTGATGCGCTGCATCATGGAGCTCACGTAGTTCAGACGCATAGTGAGGTTATACGTATAGGTAAAGATCATGACGAGCGTGCCGGCCGAGATGCCAAACCACGCGTTGCCGCCCGCGACGAACACACTCACCACGGCCATGGTAATGACGATAAGGCCCGAGGTCGTAAAGTTGCGCTGCATCATGGCGTGCATCGAAACCGTCTCGGCGTCGCGCGCGGCGCGGTCGGCGGCATCGAACAGGTCGCGCTCAAAGTCCTCGCGCCCGCAGGTTTTGACGGCCAGGATGTTCGTGACCGCGTCGGAAAGCACACCCGACAGCTTGTTCTGCGCAGCGGACGTCGCGGCCGAAAGCGGCATGATGCGCTTGTACATAAGCCAGACAAACGCAATGTAGACGACCATGATGCCCACCAGGATCACGGTAAACGTCGGCACCACCGGGGCGAGCGCCGCCACCGTGCAGACAACCGAGGTGATAGTGGGGATGAGCGAATACACCGTCACGTCCACCAGACCCGTGTAACCGCTCATAAAACGGCTCGTCTGGCTCACAAGCGATCCGCCAAATCGACTGGTGTGGAATGTCATGGATTGATTGGAGAGCGTGTCGAAGCACAAGCGCGCCAGGTGATAGTTACCAGCAATCTCGAGCTTGTAGACGGTGTAGTCCTGCAGCTTGGAGAGGATCTGGCCTATCAGGTTAACGAGCACGAGCGCCAGAATGTAAGGACCAAAGACCTCAAACACCTGGTCGCCTGCCACGGGGCCGGCCTGGACGCGGTCGACGATAAGGGCCATCACGTAGGTGTTGGCAAACGTAAGCAAAAAGATATAACCCGCCGACGAGAATACCGAGAGAAAGACGATCAGTGGCTGCGTGCGCGTGACGTCCCAAAAACGCTGTAGCGTGCGGCGCACGGTGGAGCGTTTGAGCGGACTGGTGCTTCTCTGAGACATGGGCTTCCTTTCGCGTCTGATAGGGCGAAACGCCATTGTTGCACATTGAAGTGCGCTTCAGGCAAGCACGATACGAAAAGCGCCCGCGCCTCGCGCTTGCGCCGACGCCCCGCCGTCCGTTGCGGCTAGCCCTCGTCTTCCTGGCCCGCGAGTAAGCCTGCGGACTCCAAGCCCAGAATCGCGTCGGCCTCCTCGGCATCCTCCAGCGCATCGATGTCCTTGAGCTTGCGCTCCATAACGTTGGTGCGCGTGGTGATAATGCCCTCGACCGTCTTGCCCGCAGTCTCGATCTGCTGTTGGGCGCGGCGTAGCGCCGCCTGATAGCGCGGCAGCTCAGCCTTGACGGCGGAAAGCACGCGCAGCACGTCATCGGTGCGTTTTTGCAACCTAAACGTCTGGTAGCTCATCTGCAGGCTGTTGAGGATGGCCGCCATGGTGCTGGGGCCGGCAACGTTGACGTGATAGTCGCGGCCCAGGGTCTCGATAAGCCCGGGGCGGCTGACGACCTCGGCGTACAGCCCCTCAAACGGAACGAACATAATGCCAAAGTTGGTAGTCGCGGGCACGCTCAGATACTTTTCGCAGATGTCCTTTGCCTCGCGCTTCACCATCATATCGAGCGTCTTGCGCGCTGCGGCGACGGCCTCAGCGTCACCCGACTCCTGGGCGTCGAGCAGATGCTCGTACGCATCGCCCGGGAATTTGGAGTCGATCGGCAGCAGCACGGGATCACCCTCGTCCACCGGCAGCTTGACAGCAAACTCAACGCGCTCCGAGGCGCCGGGCTTGGTGGCAACGTTTTCCAGATACTGGTCGGGCGTAAGGATGTCCGCCAGGATTGCGCCCAGCTGCACCTCGCCCAAAATGCCACGCGCCTTCACATTGCCCAGCACGCGCTTAAGGTCGCCCACGCCGGTGGCGATAGATTGCATATCGCCCAGGCCCTTGTACACGGCCTCGAGCTGGTCGCTCACCTGCTTAAACGATGCAGACAGGCGATCGTTGAGCGTACGGGAGAGTTTCTCGTCCACCGTCGCGCGCATCTGATCGAGCTGCACGTTGTTGTCCTTGCGGATGGCGCCCAGCTGGGCATCGACCGTCTCACGCACCTTGTCCAGGCGGTGCTCGATGCCCTCGCGGTTGGCGCCGAGCTGTTGGGCCGTCTCGCGGCGCAGGTCATCCATGCGGTCGCCGGCCTGCGAGAACTCGCGCGCAATGGTCAGGTAGCGTTGCTGCTCCACGGCGGCGTCGGTCGTCTGCTGCTGCGCGATGGCGTTTGCCGTGCGGCGGGTTTCTGCCAGCGCGACGTTGAGGGCATCGAGCGTGCTGTTGGCCTGCTCGAGCGCAGCCAGCATCTCTGCCCCGCTGTCGCCGCGCTCCCGCAGCTCGGCGCGAAGGCCCTTGAGCTGCAGGGCACAAGCCACAGCAACCCCCGCCGCCACCAAGGCGGTCACAGCAAGCACGATATCAATAGCAGACATAGACTCCGCCCAACAAACCCAATCGAGCACCAATCAAAACCGCGATCAATCTTACCCCGCCATACGCACCGGGCGCCCGGCCCCTTCTTGGGCGCCCCTCTCCTCCGCATATTCCATAATGCGGCGCGCCGTCTCCCTGCTCACCTTTGAGTCATCGCCGGCTAAATATGCGTACACGTTTCCCTTATTCAGATTCAAATCGCGGCAGAGACCGTAGCGCGTTACGCCCGATTCCTCTAGCGCTCCCAACGTTCTTTTTCGCATCAGGGCGTTGATTCTTCTGTCCGCCACTGGCTTTTCCTTCACCGCTCTATACGCACGCCAAACGTTGGCATAACGGTTAGGGAGCTCACTTTTGGCGCATAGAGACGCCATGCCGCCCGCTTGATCGTACAAGGACAAAACGCCTCGGTAACCCTCTTCCATCCACGAACCCTCGGATAAGCCCAGAACGTATTCGGCTTTACCCTGTGCCAAAGCGAGCAAAAACAGGGGCTCCGCCACGCGCGGCGCAACCGTCGTCGCTTGCTTAACCAGTTTTCTAAAACTGAGCGACTGCTGTCCGGATAGCTCTCGGCAATAGCCTTTTAAGAATCCCTCAAAGGTCAGATTCAACCGAGCACCTCCTTTTTGTATTGGCTGTATGCGCAGACCATCTCTTGATAACTCCGCTCCGAAGGCGACGACGCCAGCGCCTCGCCCTCGTCGAATATAAGCCGTTCGAGCAGATCCCAATCAAGTCGGTCGATAAACGCTCGACTATGGAGGTCGACGATGTCGTTCGGACGGTAGGCATAGAGCTTCATTACCGCCAGGTCCTCCAAGGATGGCGTAAAGTACCTGATAAAGCGCGCCCCAATATCCAAGGGAATCAAACGATCTTCGTAATTGAACGGCATCTGATTACAATATGCCACCGCCATACCATTCACCTCGGGGTATCGAGCTATGATCTCGCGGAGGCACCTGTCTGCCTCAAACACATCAATGTCATGTGTAACCGAACGATTCGTCACATCGTTTAGCATGAAGGCGCTTCCTCCCACCAATACAACGTTCGGCCTGTCGTCTCTTGGACCTATTTCCAGCTCCGCCTCTTCGTCAATGCCCAAAAGAGTCTGCTCTAAATCCTGCTTATACATAGCAAATCCTATTATTATTTATCTTCAATAATACTATTCAGTCGCACGACAGGACCCACAGGATGCAAGAATTCTGCTCGTGGCGATAATTCGTACACCCTGGAAGTCCTAATGTGACAAACGCTAACTCTCCCAGCCGGCGCGGATGGTTGTTATGACGTCGCCTAGGCGCTGGCCGAGAGCTGCCAAGTGCTGAAGCACCTCATTGGGTGAGGCGCCGTTGAGAATGCACGTGAAGGCATATGAGGCCAAGAAGATTGCTGCGAGTCCCAACGGGATCAGTACAATCATCGCTAACGTGCGCAGGCGCTGGCCCACGCGGCGGTGACGCGTGCGGCGCTTGTCGAACGCAAGCTCCTGCGCATATGAATCTTGTTGTACGGAATAGTTCTCTGGCGCCGATCTGCCCGCAGGCGAAACCGCAGGCGTGGCATTTTGCGCAGGGGGCTGGGCGGCTACCCCTTGCATTTGCATCTCTATAAGCCGCCGCTGCTGCCGCAGCATGCGCTCGGCTTGTTGCTGTGGGGTCTCAAGAAACAGGTCCATGTTGGCCTCCAAAATCGGAGCGTTCGACGCTTACGACCAGCATCCCGCACCGCCATGACCGCGACAACGCAATCGCCGGCAATAGCCACAAAGTTTCTTTTGCTCAAAAGCTGTCGAAAAGCTCAACAACTCCCCTACCAGCACTTTCTCTGAGCTTTTTTCGCCAGCAATCTTTTGGCCTTCCACCCTTACGCCAACTGACCAAAATCTAACCAAAAGCTTGACGAAAATTGTGGAGACCGGGACCCCACACAAAAAGTGCCGCCCCAAAGGGGCGGCACACAAACCAATCTATTAGCCAAAACTCGTTGGCAAGCCCGCGTCGTCAGACCCGCGGCGCATGCCTTTGCCTCGCGTGACTCTGCGAAGCCGTGAGCGAGAGGGAAAGGGATGCGCCGCGGGTCTGACGTCCGGAGCGGTGAAACCAGCAGTTGCCCTGCGCTCCGTGGTCGGTGAGGACAGACTACATGCCCGCGAGACCGCGGGCGGCGGTGGCGCACATAAACGCCAAGGCTAAAATCACGAGCGAGCCCGCGATGTCTGCCAGCACGCCCATTGCGCGGCGCTCAAACAACCAGCTCTCAAAGTGCGGGGCGACGTTGCGCCAGACACGCCACAGCAAGATGCCCATGCCGATGACGCCGGGAATATTGAGCAGCAAAATCTCGGAGCACAAGAGGCCAATCAGGTTTCCGGCGGCAAAGCCCGCATCGCCCTCGCAGTATTTGCGATAAATCATGTACAGCATGTACGCCACAAACGGCTGCAGGCACGCAGAGATAAACGTAACCACCATCGAGGGGTCCTGAGAAAAGACATCGGTGAGTTTATCGACACTCGGGGCATCTTTCGAAGCCAAGAACAAGCCAATGACCACCACGGGCACCACGCCCAAGATAACCTCGACCAGAGTAAACAACTTAGCAGTCAGATCCTCGCTAGCCGTATTGAGGTGAGGCGCCCACTCAGGATGAGCATGCGCGCCAACCTTCTTGTCCTTCTCGACACGATCGACCTTTTTACCCTCGGCAACCCGACGACCAGGATCCTTGCGAGTTCCCGCCGCAGCAACCCGAGCCCGAGACTTCTTACCCATACAAAAACACCCCATCAGGTAGTAGATAAACTAAAAGTCGCCACCCAGTGTACCCCACCCATGAACGGTGCCGTCCCAACCAGTCCCCATACAAAAACGTGCCGCCCCGATAGGGGCGGCACACAAACTTAGTTATCAGCTTTTCTGTAGCGAGCACGCAACGAACCAAAGCGGGCCGGGAGGGCCGGACTACCTTCCCTCAACGCGACCCTGCGAAGCCGTGAGCGAGGAGGGAAGGTAGTCCGGCCCTCCCGGCCCAGCTCACGCCAGCGCCAAGCGCTAGTAGTTCACCACCTGCTCCTCAAAGTACGCCTTCGGGTGGTTACACACCGGGCACACCTCAGGCGCCTCGGCACCAACGTGCAGGTGCCCGCAGTTCAGGCACTTCCACACCTTCACGCCCTCACGCTCAAACACCTCGCCCGACTCGATGCGCTCGACGAGTTTGTTGTAGCGCTCCTCGTGGGCCTTCTCGACGGCGGCGACGCCACGGAACTTCTCGGCGATCTCGACAAAGCCCTCCTCCTCGGCGGTCTTGGCGAACTCGTCGTACATCGTGGTCCACTCGTAGTTCTCGCCCGCAGCGGCGTCGCGCAGGTTGTCCAGAGTGCCCGGAACGGCGCCGTCGTGCAGATACTTAAACCACAGCTTGGCGTGCTCGGACTCGTTGCCCGCCGTCTCGGCAAAAATATTCGAGATCTGAACGTAGCCGTCCTTTTTGGCCTTGGATGCATAGTAGCGATACTTGGTGTGTGCCTGGGACTCACCGGCAAAAGCGGTCTCGAGGTTCTTCTTGGTTTGGGAATTCTCAAAATCCATAGGTGTACTTCCCTTCAACGCATGCCGCCCACAGACTTTGAGCGGCCTTGCTTTAAGGATGCCCTCATGCCGAGAATTTAAACCTTACAATCCCGTTCTTCAGATTCGAGTGAGCTACACACTCAGCCAACGATCGCCCTCGGAGCCGCAAAAGCCCTCGCGCTCCAGATCGGCAAGAATGCTTGCGACCAGCTCGCGCTCGACCGGCTCTCGGCCGGCTGCCGTCTCCATCTCGTTAACGCCTGCAACGGCTTCATCGAGCGTAATACCTGCCGGTTGTCCATCGCGCGCCGCCAGCAGCATGCGCACAATGTGGGCGCGCTTTTGGCGACGCGAGCCCTCAAACTTGGACTGACGACTATAGCCCGCCGACCGCCTGGACGGATTGGGCAGCGTCTTTTTAAGATACGCGCCGTAATCCAGCAACGCGTAATACCATGCGCGCGGCGTGTCGGCATCGTCTTGAGGCACGGCAAAGGGCGCAATCTCATCCGCCGCCGCACCAGGGGCCGCCGGACAGGCGGCTTGAATCAGCGGCACCAGCTCGCGATCGGGAACGGCCGGCACATCGGGAAAGAAATGATGCAAAAAGACCGTGCGCACATTGGTCTCTAGATACACGCCTGGAAGATCAAACGCAAACGAACGGATGCCCTGCGCCGTTGCCGGGCCAATGCCGGGCAGAGCGACCAAGTCACGCGTCTCACGCGGAAACTCCCCGTCCCAGTCCTCTACAACGCGCTGAGCGGCCCCATGAAGCGCCAGAGCGCGTCGGTTGTAGCCCATGCCCTGCCAAGCGTCCAAAACATCGGAAGGCGCGGCCTGGGCAAGCGCCTGCACAGTCGGAAAACGATCGAGCCACACCGGCATGCGCGCCTCCACACGCGGCACCTGCGTTTGCTGCAGCATGACCTCAGAAAGCCAAATGATGTACGGATCGCGTGTGCGGCGCCACGGAAGGTCGCGATAACGCAGGACCCCTTCCGAACGAATCATCGAACGAAAGGGGTCCTGAATCATGGCTATGCTCCTTATGCGGCGCTATTCCTCCCGGTAAGCGCACGCGCAGGTGGCGTACTCGGGAAACGCTTCGCGGTCGGCGAACTTGGGATCGACGGCCGGGAACTGGCGGTGAGCGACGATGTCGCCGAGCGAAACGGAATCGAGGTAGTCGCGCATCAACGCCTGGGCTCCGGCCCACAGGGGATGATAGCAGCACGCGCCCATGCGCGCACAGTCACCATCGGGCGCGGTACAATCGTTCATAACCATAGGACCCTGAACGGCCTCGACGACCTGGCGGATAGTGACGTCGTCCGGACTGACCTTGAGACGCATGCCACCGTGGACGCCACGCAGACTCTCCACAATACCGGCCTGGACCAAACCGTGCTGAATCGAGCGGGCAAACGAATACGGGACATTGACCTCTTCGGCAGCGGTGCGAACAGAAAGCAAACGCTCCGGATCCTCGGCAAGCATCGCCAGCATGCGAAGGGCGTAATCAGTCTTCCTCGATATGTCCATTTTTCCCCTTTCAAGGAATACGAACAGCTCGAACGAGCTCCGGGGCCGAGCTTGTGTCGAGACGCTAAATGACCGCCAGGACCTCCAAATGGTAAATCGGATATCCACTGAGTGCCGCGCTTGGAGCGAAATGCATCAGATGCGGCGCACAGTGCAATTTAGTATAACCTAACCCCCTGTCTCGTAGAACAGGTGTTGCGCAACAAAGCTGTTGTTCAGACAGATATACTTATTAGATTTTACTTGCGTTCCCGAAGGCGCGGGGATTCTGGGCGAAGATGCACCAGGGCGATCGTTCTATCGAAACAAAGTGCATCAAACGCAAAAAGCCACGTCCGAAGACGTGGCTTTAATTGCGTTGGCGGGAAGTACGGGGCTCGAACCCGCGACCTCCGACGTGACAGGCCGGCGCTCTAACCAAACTGAGCTAACTCCCCAGGCAGACGTTCGCGTTTGTTTCCGCTCGCGTGCGCTGCGGGGATTAGTATACACAGAAGTCTGTCCGGCGCGCAACAACTTTTTTGAAAAAATTTTTCGGTCCCTCCGGGCCTTGATTATCAACTTCATCCGAACACTTCCCACATTCATCCGCACATGTGCGGATGAATGTGGGAACCCGATACCCTGAGGGCCGGACCGGCCGGCCCCGGGAGATCGGAGGACGGCATGTCCGGAAAGAAGAATAGGGGCTCCGCGAGGGCGGTCCCGAGGGCCTACGGAAGGCTCACGAGGCACGAGCGGGACACGGTCCAGAGGATGCTGGAGCGCGGGGCCTCGTGCAGGGAGATCGCGAGGGAGCTGGGCAGGTCGCCCTCGACGGTGAGCGCCGAGGTGGCGTCGCACAGGTTCGTGACGGCGCCGAAGTCCAGGCGCGGCGAGCGCGTGGACGCCTCCGCCGACCTGTCGGCGGCCTGCCCGCGCCTGGCCGCGTGGCCGCGATGCTGCAACGGCTGCGGCCGGTACCGCGCGATCGGCTGCAAGCGCCGCCCCCACGTCTTCTACGAGGCCCGGGCCGCGCAGCTGTGCGCCGACTCGGTCCTCGTCTCGTCCAGGCGCGGGATAGACGCCGACGAGCCCGCCGCGGCGGCCAGGCTGGAGGCGATAAGGGACTGCCTGCGCCGGGGGCTCTCGCCCGAGCAGATGGCGGCGCGCAACGGCGGCCCGGTGGACCTGTCGCCGTCGACCATCTACCGCTGGGTCTCGGCGGGCTACGACGGCATGACCAACATGGAGCTCAGGCGCAAGGTCGGCTACAGGCCGAGGAAGAGCGCCGCCGGCCGGGCGGCCACGCGCCACTCCGCCCGCAGGTCGCATGCCGCGTTCCTCGCCCTCGGGGAGGACGCGTGCGCCGCGGCCTGGGAGATGGACACGGTCGAGGGCGCGCGGGAGGACTCCGCCTGCCTGCTCACGCTGCTGCACCGCCCCAGCAGGCTCCAGCTCGCGCTGCCGCTGGAGGAGAAGACCGCCGGGTGCGTCGCGGACGCCCTGGGCGATATCAGGGAGGTCCTCGGCGCCGACGGCATGGGCAGGGTCTTCCGCGCCGTGCTCACCGACAACGGCGCCGAGTTCTCCGACGAGGCGGCGATCGCGGCGCTGCTCGGCGAGGGGCCGGGCGAGACGAGGCTGTTCTACTGCGACCCCGGGCGAAGCGACCAGAAGGGCGCCTGCGAGCGCAACCACGTCGAGATAAGGAAGCTGCTGCCCAAGGGCGCCGGAATCAGGTTCGACCGGCTCTCCCCGGCCGACCTGGCGCTGGCCATGTCGCACGTGAACTCCGAGCCCCGCGGCGCGCTCGGCTTCACGACGCCCGCCCGCGCCTTCAGGGCGATGCTCGGGGACGACGCGGCGGCGCTGCTGGACGCCTACGGCGTGGAGGACGTGCCGCTCGGCGAGCTCGACCTGACGCCGGGACTGATAGGGCGGGCGCGCGCAGAGAGGGGCGATGCCCCGCTGTCCTAGCCTGAAGGAAAAAACGGAATAGACGGACCGGCCGTCCGGCTGAGTCTGGGAAGAGGTGCCGGGCGGAGGGCGGAGCATGGCCACCGGACCCATCGAAACACATCTCCACCGTTCCTTCAACTGGGAAAACGGCGCCCCCGGACCCCAGGAGGGGCCGCGGGGGCGTTCAGCTAACTGCGGGAATGGCCTATTTGCTCAATGTGTTCGGCTGAGATCGGAAATCAACCCGGTCCCTCCGGGAGGGTCTCCGGGGCCGGCGGGCGCGGGTTGAGTTTGCTGCTCTACAGTCCTGCGCAAGACGGAAAGCACATTAAGTGCTTTCCTTTGCGTGCGGAACTCGCGACAAACTTAACCCCCGCCCTCAGCCCCGGAGACCCTCCCTGCCGTCACTTTGTCCAAACAGTTCTTGCTCCTCGCCGCTTCCGCGGCTCGAGGTCCCCGTTCTCCGCGGTGGGGTTGGTCTGATTATTCTTGTTGAAACTCCGCCTTTGGCTCATAAAAAACGGGAGATGCGATTTTACATCCCCCGTTTTTGTTGCGGTTAGTCTAGGTCAATAAACTTGGTGCTTATGATCTTGCCGTCTTTGACGAGCATTCTGGCCATGGTGGGGCCTCGGGTGCCTCTGGGGTAGCTGGCGCTGCCCGGGTTGAGGACTAAGCAACGGCCCACTTGGGCTTCTTTGGTTACGTGGGTGTGGCCGTTGATGGCTACGTCTACGGATCCCACCGGAAGGTCTTCGCGGTAGTGGGCTACGGCGAATTTGAGGCCTTCGTAGGTAAAGAGCGCAAGACGGTCTACATCGGGGCCGTAGTCGCGGTAGTAATCGTTGTTGCCCAGTACGGCCCGCACGGGGGCGATAGTGCATAGGTGCTCGTAGTCCATCTCCGACGTAAGGTCACCGGCATGGATAATCAGATCCGCGCCCTCAAGCTCATCCAAGAGCGCAGGCGATAAATAGCCGTGGGTGTCCGAGATGATGTCGATACGCTTGGCGCTTGCACTGTTCATGGGATCCCTTCCGCAAAAAAACGATTCGGCAGATACATACAAAAAGGCCCCACGGCTCCGCAGACGATAGGTCTACAGGGCTGCGGGGCCAGTGTGCTAGAGACTCAGGGCCTTCTTAAGCGGCACGACGCGGCGGCGCGAAACCGGCACGCGTTCGTCGACGCCCGTAATGCCCAGCTGGATGGCGCCCGAGGGCACCGTCTCCACATCCGTGACGCACGCCAAGTTGACGATATAGCGGCGGTGAACACGGAAGAAGCCAAAGTCGCAGAGCTTGGCCTCAAACTGCGCCAGCGAGGTCGTCGACAAAAAGCGATCATCGACGGTATAGATGCAGGAGTAATCGTCCTTGGCCATGATAAAGCGAATGTCGTCCACGGGAATGAGCGCCTTGCGGCCGCCCTTTTCCACCGGGATACGCTCGATGGTCACCTTGCTGTCCGTAACCGGCTTGGCGCGTTGCATGACCTTCTCGATCGCGCGATCCAAGCGAGCTTCCTCGACCGGCTTCATCAGATAATCGACGGCATCCACGTCGAATGCCTCGACCGCATGGTCACTATACGCAGTCACAAACACGATCGCCGGCGGATTTTTGAGCTTATGCAGCGCCTCGGCAAGTTGCAGGCCCGAGGCACCGGGCATCGAGATATCGAGAAACACGACATCTACGCGACTTTCCATAAGCATCTCGATGGCGGAGCGGACGCTCGACGCCTCAGTGATCGTGCCGATCTTGCCCGTTTGCTCGAGCAGGAAGCGAAGCTCCGAGCGAGCCGGCGCCTCATCATCCACAATCATCGCACGCAGCATAGGGATAAAACCTTTCGTCAACTAACTACGCCGGGCATCCGTCGCATGACGTTGAGCCCGTAGCCTTTTATTTTACTCTTGAATGTCAAAGATGCTCTCTGACAAATCAAGATGAAGGAGCACTTTGGTGCCCTTGCCCGGCGCCGATTCGACACGCGTATAGGAGTGCGGCCCATAAAAGCGATGGATGCGCTCCGAAATATTGTGCATGGCCACACCGGCGCCGCCACCCTGGGGAGAGCTGGCGTCGGGACGGGCAGAACGCTCGTCAAACAGTCTGGCGGCGGTACCCTCATCCATGCCCACGCCATTATCGGCCACGGCAATCAAGATTGCATCCTCGCCGTCTTGGTGAACGGTCACGTCGATCCTCAGGGCGTCGTCATCGCCCATACCATGACGCACGGCGTTCTCGACAATCGGCTGGATCACGAACGCCGGCACCAGCGTATCTTCCACGTCCTCGGACACATCGAACGTCGCAAGCACGCGATCCTCGCCAAAGCGGGCCTTCTCAAAGGTAAGGTAGCGCTTGGTCTGTGCGACCTCGCGCGAGACCGGAATAAGCGATCCCGAGTTGTCGAGCGTGGCACGATAGAACGATGAGAACTCACGAAGCAGTTCGCGGGCCCGCAGCGGGTCGGTGCGCGTAAACGATGCAATGGTGTTCAGCGTGTTGAACAGGAAGTGCGGGTTAATCTGCGCCTGCAGCGCACGCACCTCGGCGCGCGCCGTGAGTTCCTTTTGCACCTCGAGCTCGTGGATGGCGAGCTGCGTGGACAAGATCTCGGCAAAGCCCGAGGCAAGCGCATACTGGGTACGGTCGACGGCGCGCGGGGTCTTGTAGTAGAACTTGAGCGTGCCGACGGTACGATCGCCCACCTTGATGGGGGCGATAATGCCGGCGGGGACTTGGTTGTGCGAGCCGTCCGAGCCCACGACATCCACCATACGGTTGAACGACTGCACGATGCCATGTTCGATAACGTAGCGTGTGGCAAGCGTGTGGATGGGAGTATCGGGCAGCAGTTTTTCCTCAAACTCGCCCGCGCAGGCCAGCACGTTGCCCTCGTCGGTGATGGCAACCGTCATGGCGCGCGTCTCGGGCAAAATACGCTGGCACACCAGACGCGCCGACTCCTGCGTCAGGCCGCCTTTGATGTCCTCGAGCATGGCAGAGGCCACCGAGAGCGTCTCTTCGGTGTACTGCGAACGCACCGAATCGGGATTGAGCGTCAAATAGATAAAAATGCACAGAAAGATGCACAGCAGTGCGCAGGCGACCACGGTCGCGATTGGCTCGATTCCGGTCGCCAGGGCGAAAATAAAGTACACCAGCACGCAAATGGCGCAGACAACGGCGATCACGCGAAAGATTGATATTGAGTTATCGCGCTGGGCGCGGCGGTCGATCATTCAGTCCCCTCCAGGATGCTGGTCAGTTGTGCGTCGCGCCAGAGCCCGTCCATGATCTTGGGCCAGAAGCTCTGAAAACGCAGGTAGCTTGCAGCGTTTTGGCGTGCGTAGGTCTTGGCCTCGTCAATACCGTGGCGCCAAATGCGTAGATACCCCTCGTGCTCGCGGGTAAACATGCTGCGGACCATGGCGGTCTTGCGCACGCGCTCGTCGAGCTCGCGCGAAATCCACGGACCCGGATAGGGCATGAGCGACGCGGCCGTGACGGGGACGAGCTCCTGCTGGTGCGCGGCAAATGTCAGCTTGGCACGCTCGTAGTACCAACGGTACACATCCTGCATAAAGCGCGGCGAGCGCTTCTCGGACTCGGGCGGCAGGTGACGAACGGTCCACTCGTTGTCAAACCACACGTCGTAGCCAAACATGCGCATGTTAAAGAGGTAGTCCAGGTCCTCGCCTCGGGTGATAAACGGGTCAAACGCCACACGGGTAAAGGCGCGGGCATGAAGTGCCATGAGGCCGCCGCACACGTAGTTTGAACGCGAGATACGGGTGCCCGAGAGTGCCTTTTTCATCCAGCGATTAAACTCGATGCGCTTGGTCCACCAACGATGGCAAATGCCCACCTTGTCCGTGGGCGCCAACGGCGATCCGTCGCGATCGTAAAAGTAACCGCTCTTAACCAAAATCGGCAGGCCCTGACGCGTCTGCTGGCCCAGCGCATAGGTCGCGCGCTTCATAAAGTCGGCATCGATAACGGTCTCGTCGTCATCCAAAAAGACGACGGCATCGTGGCCGAGCACCGCAGCGCAGGCAAGCCCCATATTGCGAATGGCGCCGTATCCGCGCAGGCTCACGCACTCGCCCGAGCCCTTGGGAGCAATCTGCGCCACACGGTCGGCGATACGCGATGCCTGGGTGTTGGTAACTACGGTGACTTTGAGCGTAGGGTGCGCGTTGACGATTTCGTGCACGCGCTTCGACACATCCGCCGTAGCCGAGATGGGACAGACCACCAAAAGGATAATCCTCGGAATGTCGCGCACCTGCTCGAGCGAGGCCAGGCAGCGGTCGAGCTCGGGATTGGTGGCGTCAAGCTTCGTCGAGTGGTCATAGGCGCCGGGAGCGTTTGCACGGGCATCATCGCCCGCCCAATATGTTGGAATCACAACCGTGGCGTTCATGCCTTACCCTCCCTGCAACACAAAAACGGGACGCCGCCAAACACAGGCGACGCCCCGCGACCTAGCTGATTCCATCATACCCACTTGGGCAAATCATTGCTCGCAAGTCGCAATGTTTATTGCGGATAACCCCAAAAGAGTACCGTGGACAGGCACAATAGCCGCTCGCTCCTATGCGGCATGCCCTGCCGCCCGAGTCATGCGGGACAGGCGGACCAGCAGCATAAAGCCAACGACCAGCAGCACACCAATGGAAAGGACGCCCAGCGACGGGTTGCCGGTCAGCGAGGTGACGACCGACACCAGGAAGGTGCCCATAACGCTTGCATAACGACCGAAGATGTCAAAGAAGCCGTAGTACTCGTTGGACTTTTCCTTGGGGATAATGCGGCCAAAGTAGCTACGGCTGAGCGCCTGCACGCCACCCTGGAACAGGCCGACCATAATGGCAAGCACCCAGAATTCAAAGGCGGTCTTTAGGAAGAACGCGGCGAACAGCACAATGCCCATGTAGGCGGCGACCGCCACCAAGATCATGTTGAGCGTGCCCACGCGTCCGGCGAGCTTGCCGTAGATGATGGCGGATGGAAAGGCCACGAACTGCGTAACGAGCAGCGCAAGCACCAGCTGCGTCGAATCGATGCCCAAGGCCGATCCGTAACTGGTGGCCATGGAAATGACCGTGTGCACACCGTCGATATAGAAGAAGAACGCGATCATGTAGACCAGCACGGTCTTGTTGTGGGCGATCTCGCGCATGGTGTGTCCGACCTCGGAGAACACACCGCCCACGATGTGGCCAATGGTGTCCTCGGGACCGCGCTCGCGACCGTACTTTTGCTTATAGGTGCGAATGAGCGGCAGGGTAAAGATGAGCCACCAGGCACCAGTGATGATAAACGACAGACGCGTCGCCAGCATGGTAGGGACGCCAAGAGCGGGGCCACCCATGATGAGCGCCAGGCAGATGACGAACGGCACGGTGGAACCGATGTAGCCCCAGGCATAGCCCGAGCTGGACACGGCGTCCATGCGCTCGTCGGTGGTAATGTCGGGCAGCATGGCGTCGTAGAACGTCATAGAAGAGTTAAGGCCGATGGTGCACAGCACGTACACGGTCAAAAATGCCATGGCGGACATTGGGATAGCCTGCGCCAGGCAAAGCACCAGGCCCGTGAGGAAGAAGCCCAAGAAGAACTTGATCTTGTTGCCGGCGTAGTCGGCAAGCGCGCCCAGAATGGGCATGAGCATGGCGATGACCAGCGAGGCGATCGTCTGTGCATTGCCCCAGGCGACCACCAGGTCGGCCGAGGAAGCGCCGGTATTGATGGCGTTAAAGTAAATGGGCACCACCGAGGTATTGAGCAGCACGAGGGCCGAATTGCCCACATCATACATAACCCAGTTACGCTCGAGCTTGGTGTATTTCATGGACAGGGACCCTTCGTATTCGCCCGATATGCAGTTAGTTCATCGTACCCCAATTGTCCAGAACCGCCGGTAAGGATTCGGCAAAGGGGCACGCACGAGCCCTATTCCTCGCGGTCGAACTCCTCATCGGCATTGAGCACGCGACCGCTGTAGTTGACGTGACTGGTCACGGCATCCATGTCACCGGTCTCGATAAAACGTGCGACCGTGCACTCGTAATCGACCAGCGCGCGATCAAAGACCTCGGGGAAACTCTCGTTCGAGACCTCGTCGGTAAAGGGATTCTTCCATGTCAGATGGCCCAGGTTACCGGTGCGCTCGGGCAGCTCCGTCGTCACGCGATGGGCAAGGCCGTCGAGCAGCGAGTAGTCGTGCACCAAGCCCTCAACCAGCGAGATCGCGCGCGTCTTTGCGGAGCCGGCCGGCTCAATCGCGCGGTAAAGTCGCTGCATATTGGCAACGGCAGCACCGTACTCCCCCGCCGGAATGTCAATGCCATACACGCGTCCGGCAACATAGCTCATCAGCACGCCGGCCACGCGATTGATGCGATCGGTGGTGACGATCTCGCCCGCCGGCGGGTAATCGTCGACCGTAGCGCCATCGCGTTTAAGCTGCAGCATCAGTACATCCAGGTCGCTCTCGATCACGGCATGGACCTGACTGCTCGAATCCTCAAGCTCTGAATCGGACTCCACGATGCCAAACTGCTGCTCATAGACAAAGGGATGGGCGTTGCGGTCGAGCACGTAATGAGACAGCAGGCCCAACGCAAAGGCGCGACCCAAGCTGGCATCGCGCGGCTGCAGGTGCGACACGCCGTCGCGCAGGCACGCGAACTGGCGAGACATGCGCGACCGATGCATGACCTGCGCCAGCAGCGTGCAGTCGGAAACACGCGGTGTCAGAATGTGAAAGAAAAACGGGTCGGGGCCTTGGTTGCCCAAGATAAAGGCAATGCGCTCTTCATCGGACGTGATGACGCCCTGCGGAAGACGGTCGATGCTTTCCTCGCCAAACAGATGATGGGTGATAAGCGCGGGCATAATGATCCTTTCGATTTCATTCGATGCCACCCATTATGCCCACCGCGCGCCCATGCCAAACCTGCGATGGTAAACGACGGCACGCAAGCCTCTTACGCAAGCCCCAGGTGCGACTTGACCTCGGCGGCACGACGACGGGACACCGGTACCGTCGAGTTCACGCGGTCGAGCCTGAGCTCCATCAACCCCGTGGAGCCAATCTCAACATTGTGCACGTCTTCCAAATTGACCAGGTAGCTGCGATGAACGCGAATAAAGCCCTCGGAGTCCAAGCGACGCTCGAGCGAAGAGATCGACTCATTGATCAGGTACGTTCCCTCGGCGCAGATGGCGTTGCAAAAATCGGCGCGCGCCTCAAAGTAGCAGACGTCTGCGGCGGGAATGAACACCTTTTTGCCCCCGCGGTCCACCGTCAGACGCAAAGGCTGGCGCGGAGCATGGATAACACGACGGGCACCCAAGGCTGCCTCGATCTTGTCGAGTGCCTTTGACAGGCGTGCGTCCTCGACCGGCTTGACGACATAGTCGACCGCATCGAGGTTATACGCATCAGCGGCAAATTCGGCAAACGCCGTCACAAACACAACCACCGGCGGCGTCTTTAGGTTCTGCAGCGTCTCGGCAAGCTCAATTCCCGAGCGACCGGGCATGGTAATGTCTAAAAACAACACGTCGGGCTTGTTCGACAGAATCGACTCCACGGCTTCGGTGACATTGCCCGCCTCGGCAATCTGACCCACACGCGTATCCTTTTCCAACAGATAGCGTAGCTCAGCCCTAATTGGAGGCTCGTCATCAACCACCAAGATGTTCCAGCCTTCGGACATATGTGCTTCCCCTCTTTTTCTCTCAATCCAACCGCGTGCTACGCCGTCAACGGCGCCGGCTCATGCGGCTCGCCGTTCAGCTCGACGATGACCTGCGTTCCCACGCCCTCCTGGGACTTCACGCGCATGCCGGAATCTTCTCCGTAAAAGAAATGGATGCGCTGAAGCACGTTGAAGAGCGCCAGGCCGCAACCTCGCTTGACGGAGCCGTCGGCGGTAATGCTCTCGGGCTCCTCCAAGCGATGCTGCTCAAACAGATGCGCGCAGACCTCTTCGCTCATACCGATGCCATCGTCCTCGACGATGATCTCCAAACCGTCATCGGTCTCGAAAGCCCTAACATGAATAGAAAGCGGCTCGGTCTCGCGCTGCGCGTGCTTGATGCAGTTTTCGAGCAACGGCTGCAAGATAAACGGCGGCACCAGGCTGTCGCGCACCTCAAAGTCGATATCGACCGAGACGCGCAGACGGCCGTCGCCATAACGAGCCTGCATAAGATTGATATAGCGAGTGCCCTGTTCCACCTCGTGCTCGAGCGTGGTGAGCGTATCGGAATCAGAAAGCGTCTGACGGTAGTAATTGGAAAAGTCGATCAGCAGCGACCTGGCCTTGTCCGGCTCGGTACGCACGAGCGACACGATGGTGCTGATGGTGTTAAACAGAAAATGAGGATCGACCTGCGATTGCAAGGCGCGCAGCTCCACGCGGGCCGTAAGCTCGTCCTGGCGCTCGAGCTCAAAGCTCGCAAGCTGCGTGGAAATGAGGTCGGCAAAGCCCGAGGCAAGCGCCGTCTGGCGCATATCGATGCTGCTCAGACGGGGATAATACAGCTCGAGCGTGCCCACGCAATGCCCGCGCACGGTAAGCGGTGCGACAATACCGGCGCGCAGGCGCGGAAAGTAGCCACCTGTCTCGGTCGAGGCATCGCGCGAGAACACGCTTTGCTCACCGCTGTTGATCACGTTGAGCGTAGTCCGCAGCACCACCGGGGTGCCCGCGGGGCATTTTGCCGAGTCCTCGCCCCAGCTTGCCAACACCTGCTTGCCGTCGGTAAAGCAGATGGCAGAGGCGATAGTTTCGGACAGGATGATCTTAGAGGCGCCCAGGGCAGCTTCGGGCGTAAGGCCGCGCGACGTGTAGGCGAATATTTTTGAAGCGATGGCGAGCGTGCGGTCGGTTGCGCTCGATGTGAGGTCGTCGGGAACGACAAAGACGTACGAGAAGAAGAAGCACAGCATGACCAAGCCGGCAATGACGACAACGGCCGGAACGGGATTGGGATTATCGGTTAGATCCCAGATGAGCAGCAGGATAAGCAGCGGAACGACAATACCGAGCAAGATGGCTTGAACCACATGCTGAGCGGTACGAAAGACCTTGGTAGAGTTGTAGCTCTTGCCCAGAATCAGCCTATTGAGATCCACCGTCATCTCCTTCTTACCGACGCACCCCATAGCAATAAAGAGGGCCGCAAGCGACCCTCTCCATTGCATTATGCAATCAAATACTGTGTTTTACATCAAGCCATCGATGAACGGTAGCTTAGGCGCTGTACTTGTTTGCCTCGCCGAAGGTGCCGCCCTCGACAATCCAGCCGTCCTTCATGATGACGTCCATGTTGTCGGTGTTGAGCACGTGGATGTCGGCGGCGACGTCACCGTTGACGACCAGCAGGTCGGCGCACTTGCCGGCCTCGATGGACCCGGTCTCGTCCTCGATGTGGCACATCTTGGCACCGTTGAGGGTGGCGCAGGTGATGGTCTCGACCGGAGTGAAGCCGATCTTGTCGACGAACTCGTACATCTCCTCGATGGAGCAGGTGCCGTACGGGGTGACGAAGGAGAAGGAGTCGGAGCCGATCGTCATGACGACGCCGCGCTTCTTGGCCTCGCGCAGGCAGTCGTAGTTGCGCTGCAGCTCCTTCTCGACCAGGGTGCCCTCGTACTTGTCGTGCAGCTCGGGGACGTAGACGGGCGGATAGGTGGCGTACCAGGTGGGCAGGAAAGCGATCGTCGGGGTGAAGAAGGTGCCCTGCTCGGCCATGAGGTCCATGGTGCGCTCATCGATATCGAAGCCGTGAATCAGCTGCTCGCAGCCAAAGCGAACGGAATCGTAGGCAGCGGCGTGGTTGTTGTAGCAGTGGCTCCACACGGGGATGCCGACCATCTTTGCCTCTTCGACCACGGCCTGGATCTCCTCGGAGCAGTAGTGCTGGTCGCGGCCGGAGTCCCAGCGCCAGATGCCGCCACCGGTAGCCCAGATCTTGATGGCATCGGGGTTCTCACGCAGGCGACGGCGGACGGCCTTGCGCAGATCCCAAGGACCGTCGACCTGATCGCCCCAGGGGTGCGATTCCTTGTTGAGCTCCTGGCTGCAGTGGTGGGAGTCGCCGTGGCCGGCAACGCGGCAGAAGCCAAGGCCGGTGGCCAGAACGCGCGGGCCCTTGAAGACGCCCTTGTCGATGCAGTCACGGATCTGGATACCAAAGCGGCCGATCTCGCAGACGGTGGTGAGGCCGTGGGTGAGGCAGTCGTAGGCCTGCTTGACGGCGACGGCCTGCTTCTCGAGGAGCGGCTGCATGACCCAGTCGGTGTCATCGTCGGTCAAGTTGCCCGAGAAGTGCAGGTGGGTGTCGATCAGGCCGGGAAGGACGGTCTTGCCGGCGGCGTCGATGACCTCAACGCCCTCGGGAAGGTCCTGCATGGCGCCGGCGTACTCGATCTTGCCGTTGTCATCGACGAGAACGAGGGAGTTCTCGACCGGCTCGGCACCGGTACCGTCGATGAGCTTGCCGCCAACGATTGCATACTTAGTGGACATGGTTCCTCCTTATGGATCCATATAGTGGGCGAGGCCGTGTTGGGTTAAGGCCTCACAAAGCTACCCAAGTGGCGCCGGGTTCGGTGCGCGGAAGAGAGGGGCCCGCGCACCTGATCCGCCCCGGCTCGGCGTTACTTTTTGCGGGAATTGGTGAAGGCCATGAGAGCCAGGCCGACGGCCAGCCAGCCAATCACGATACTCCACTCCACCATGTTGAGGGAGGCGGGAGAGAACGGAATCACGAGCAGGCCGATGATGATGGCGCAGGCAGCGATAGCGAGGCCGATGCCAAACTTGCCGCCGGGCACCTCGTAGGGACGAGGCAGGTCGGGCTCGGTGAAGCGCATGCGCAGGCAGGCGAGGGCGACCATGCCGCAGGAGAAGATGAAGGCGAGAGCCGACACGTTGGTCAGAGGAATGAGCATGTTCTTGCCCAGGAACGGACCGATGACGGTGATGACGCCCAGAACGACGCAGGCAAGCTTGGGAGCGCCGGACTTGGGGTCGACCTCGGCGAACTGCTCGGGCAGCTGGCCCTTGCGGCCCATGGCGAGCATGATGCGGCTCGTGGCGCCGTAGAAGGAGTTCATCGGACCCATGGGTCCAAGCGTAGCGATGACGAGCATGGCCAGGTACAGGAGCATGTTGATGCCCTTGAGGCAGGCGAGCGCGGGAACCGGGCTCTTAACGAACTCATGCCAGTCGAGGATGGTGCCGAACGAGTAGATACAGACCATGTAGAAGCCGCCGGCGGCCAGCAGTGCCAGGGAGATGATCTTGCCGAACTTGTTCCAGTTGAGGCCCTCGGCTGCTTCCTCAGCCTGCTGAGGAATGGTGTCGAAGCCGGCGTAGAAGAACGGAGTCAGAACCAAGACCGACACGATGCCGGCGAACAGGCTGGTGCTCTCGGTAGCGGCCTTGCCGCCGCCAGCGCCGGCGACCTGGGAGAACACGGGCATGGCGTTGTCCGGCGAGCCGGTGAACAGCGAGACGCCCATGGCGAGCAGCATGCCGCAGAGCAGGGCCTTGGTCAGGAAGGCCTGGAGTTTGGCAGCCGAGCTGGCGCCGCGGAAGTTGAGGAAGATGACGTAGACTGCAAAGCCGAGCGCGATCAGCGTCGGGAACAGGTAGACGTCGGCCCCCAGTATGGTGTAGAGCTTGACGGCGCGCAGCCACTCAAGGCCGGGCAGGCTGCCGAACATCTCGGACACGAGGGTCGAAATGGCGATGGCCTCCCACGGGCACAGGATGCCGTTGCCCAGGGCCAAAAGCCATCCGGTGATGTAGCTCAGCGTACGGCCAAAGCTACGATCGACATACTCGACGATGCCGCCCGAGATGGGGATAGCAGCCGTGAGCTCACCGAAAACAGCTCCGACGGGCACGAGGAAGATTGCACCCAAGAGGAATGCAATCATAGCGGGAACGGGACCGCCGCCCACGACCATCCAGTCGCCGACCTGCAGAACCCAACCGGTACCGATGATGGCACCGAAACCGATGGTGAAGAAGTTCCAGAGCGAAAGCGTTTTCTTCATGCCGCCGTTATCCTCGACTGCAACTTCTGCGTTCTTGTCCGCCATTGTTCCCCTCCTTTCCTTTTTGACGTCCCTTGACGTCACCCCTTGCGCGGTCTGTTTTGCCGCGCTCTTTTATTTTGTGGCTTTAAGATACGGCCTTGGCGCAGCAGCTCCGCTTGTAGCTCGACCGAAGGCAGAACTGCAAAACGAGCGGCGCCGTTTTTGGGACGAACGGCACGGTTTGCCGTTCATTGTTGCCGCCCGTCCGACGGGCGTACGCTCATCGGACGCATATAGAGTTGTTTTTGAGGCCGTGTGTTTTGCGCCTTTCGTACCGTTTACCGAGCTTTTGACGCGCAGACCCATTTGTTGCACATCTTTTTTGTAGGATAGACAGGTTATACATGAGACAAGGCGGTACGAATGGCATACGGATACAACGACGGTGATCAACGGCGACAAAGCGTTCGCCTTGCTGGCCGCACCACGCCGACGCCCAGAAGTGCCACGAGCAGCAATCCGCAACGCCCTCAAGAGCAACCCAGGCCTTCGTCTCGGCAGCAGACAAACAGAACACGGCAGAGTGGCCGTCCGAGCACGGGCACAAGCGCACAGCAAGATAGCCGCTTGGGCGCGCGCACTCGACAGCGCCAAGCCGAGGTTCCGCAACTGCGCCGCAACGGCGCACGTCAGCCCGGCATCCATATCAACCGCTTCTTTTCGCATCCCCAAGGCGGACGCGACGGCAAGCCCTACCGCTCGACATCGTACGTGAATGCCCCCGCCCTGCCGGCTCGTCGGCTTTGCCTCGCACTGTGCTCTATCCTCATCTGCCTGGTCTTTGTGCTTATGAGCTCCTGTATGTCCCACGGCTCGGCCGGTCTCGAGCCCACCGCCGAGGACAAGCTGCTCAAGGCCCCCGTCGCGCCCGGTTATTCTTTCGCCTTTTCGACCCCGCGCTCGCAATGGCAAGCCGGCACGATGCCCCATATCTATCAGATCGACCCTGCATGGTCGGAGCTGCCTTACGCCGGCGGTACCATCCGCCAAAATGCCTGCGGGCCTACGTGCCTCACCATGGTCTATATCTTTAAGACGGGACGCACCGATATGACTCCCGTCGATATGTGCGCGCTTTCCGAGGCAGGCAATTACGCCCCCACCGGTGCAACCGAATGGTCGTTTATGACGAGCGGTGCGTGGCAGTTGGGACTTAACGGAACGGAGCTTCATAACGATCGCGACTCGATGACTCAGGCGCTGCGTTCGGGAGCGCCCGTCATCGCCGCCGTTCGGCCGGGCACCTTTACCAACGTGGGCCACTACATTGTACTTTACGGTATTGACGACGCCGACCAGATTGAAGTCTTCGATCCCAACTCGGCCAGCCGCAGCGCCCGCCGCTGGGGCGTCGTAGAAGTCCTCAACGAAATCGAAGCCATGTGGGCCTACTACTAGTCATTTAAGAACGTCCCCAATGACTAGGTGAATAGCAAAAGCCCCGCAGTCGGAGTGAACTGCGTCCCAAATCTTGGACGCCCTAAATAGCGACTAGGCCGCGAGGGCCTGATTCCGGAACTCCTCCGGGGTCAGGCCCTTCAATCTTACCTGCCTCCGGCTCGTGTTCCAGTGGACTATGTATTCCTCCAGGTCGCGTTTGAAATCCTCGAACGTCTCCCACTCGCGGCCCCGGTAGAACTCGTCCTTGACGTGGCCGAAGAGCTGCTCGGTGGCGGCGTTGTCGATGCAGTTCGCCTTCCTGGACATGCTCTGGACGATGCCGGCGGCCTCGAGCCTGGATGTGTACGAGGCGTGCTGGTACTGCCAGCCCCGGTCCGAGTGCATGGTCGGGGCGGCGCCCTCGGGGATCTTGGACAGCAGCTCGTCGAGCATCCTGACCTGCTGGGCCATGTCGGGCGTGGTCGATATGTCGCTCGCCACGATCTCCTTGGTGCAGAAGTCCAGCGTCGGGGCCCAGTAGGCCTTGCCGCCCGCCACCTTGAACTCGGTGACGTCCGTTCCCAGCTTCCGCCACGGGGCCCCGGCGTCGAAATCCCTCGCGATCACGTTCTCGAACGTCCTGCCGACGACGCCCCTGTACGAGTTGTACCTGTGGTAGGCCGTCTCGCGTCTGATACCGCAGCGAATCCCCATCTCGCGCATCATCTTGAGCACGGTCTTGTCGGCTATCACGGTCCCCTCTTCCGCCCTGAGGCACATCGCTATCTGCCGGTGCCCGCAGCCGTTGGCGGTGCGCGAGAAGATCTCGGCGGCCGCCTCCCAGAGCTCGGGGCGCGTGGGCCTCGGCGGGTGCGCGAGGGCGTAGTAGTAGGTCGACCGCTTGAGCTCGGCGCATGCGAGCAAGTGCCCGAGCGCGTGCCCCTCGGCGCGCAGGGCCGCGACCGCTTCGGCCTTCGCCCTGGTCAGAGCCCGTCCCTCTCGACCAGGGCGCGTAATTTTTTTAGGTAGGCCACCTCGGCCTCGAGCCTACGGCACCGCTCCTCGAGCTCCTCCTCGCGGGTCCGCGGCCTCGCCTTGGAACCCTTCGGCCGGCCCTTGGGCCTCGGGCGCAGGGCCTCCGCGCCGCCCCGGCGGTATAGCGCGCACCACTTCTTGAGCGGCGACATCGACATTATGCCGAACGCCGCCATCGCCTCGGTCTTCGTCATGCCGCCGTCGACGACGGCGGAGGCGGCGGCGACCTTCTGCTCGTATGTGTACCTGCCCTGCTTTCCGTCCATGCGCAGCAGCACCTCGCTCCCGAATGCGCGGTATATCTCCTGCCATCTTCTCACGGCTTCCACGGGAAGCGAAAGGGCAATCGCGGCAGATTTATACCCGTGCCCGAGCTCGAAGAGCCCTATGGCCGCCTTCCTGGCCTCGATATCATGCTTCACTCTCAAATCAACGCGCATAAAGAAAGCCTCCCATTTCTCATGTCCAAGAAATGGGAGGCAGTTCAGAGCGGACTGCGGGGCTCATGAAGAGAGGCTAGTTTGTGGGCGCTTTGCTTGGCGCCCACGAGAGAGGCAACAGAGTAGAGACTACTCGTGGATGCGGGTGCCGGAGAGGCCGGCCATGGTCTCGGCGGCCTTGTCCAGGGCGCCGATGATGCAGGTGCGGCCCTTGCGGGAACGGGCGAACTTGATGGCGGCGCGGACCTTGGGCTCCATGGAGCCCTTGCCGAACTGGCCCTCGTCGGCCAGGCGCTCGGCCTCGTCGGCGGTGATGTCCTCGAGCTCCTCCTGGTCGGGCTTGCCGAAGTTGATGGCGACGTGCTCGACGGCGGTCAGCAGGAACAGGACGTCGGCGTCGCAGTCCTCGGCCAGCAGCTCGCCGCCCAGGTCCTTGTCGATGACGGCGGGAACGCCCTTGTAGCAGCCCTTGTTCTCGTAGTCGCGGACGACGGGGATGCCGCCGCCACCGCAGGCGATGACGATGAACTCGTTGTCGAGCAGGTTGAGGATGGAGTCGGCCTCGACGATCTTCTTGGGATCGGGGGAGGCGACGACGCGGCGCCAGCCGCGGCCGGAATCCTCGACGAAGACCTTGGAGGGGTCCTCGGCCATGAACTCCTTGGCCTGCTCCTCGGTGTAGAAGGGGCCGATCGGCTTGGTCGGGTTCTTGAACGCGGGGTCGTCGGGGTCGCACTCGATCTGGGTGACGACGGTTGCGGCGTGCCAGCGCTTGTAGCGCTTGTGCATCTCGCGGCCGATGCCCTGCTGCAGGTGGTAGCCGATGTAGCCCTGGGACATGGCGCCGCACTCGGGCAGCGGCATCTCGGGGGTGCCGATGGCGTCGTGGGCGGCGGCGAAGGCGTTCTGGATCATGCCGACCTGCGGGCCGTTGCCGTGGGTGATGATGATCTCGTTACCCTGCTCGATAAGACCGAGGAGAGCGTGGGCGGTGTTGCTCACGGCCTCGATCTGCTCGACGGGGTTGTTGCCGAGGGCGTTGCCGCCGAGGGCGACGACAATACGATCGGGCTTACCGTACGGTTTACTCATAGTATTCGTTCACTTCCCAGCTACTAGCGAAGCGTCGCGTACATCATGGCCTTAATGGTATGCATGCGGTTCTCGGCCTCCTGGAACACGCGAGACTGCGCGCTCTCAAAGACCTCGTCGGAAACCTCCATCTCGGTCACGCCGAACTTCTCGGCAATCTCGGCGCCGATGGTGGTCTGCGTGTCGTGGAAGCTCGGCAGGCAGTGCATAAAGATGGCGCCGGGGTTTGCCTTGGCCATGACCTCGGGCGTTACTCGATAGGGAGAGAGAAGATCGATTCGGCTCTTCCACAGCTCCTCAGCCTGGCCCATACCGACCCAAACGTCCGTATAGATCACGTCTGCATCCTTGACGCCCTCATCGATATCCTCAGTGAGCTGGATCGTGCAGCCATTCTGAGCGGCGATCTCCTGGCAGCGCTCAAGAAGCTCGGGGTCAAAATGCGTAGCGCCCTCGACGTCGCCCTTGGGCCCGCAGGAGCAGAAGTTGATGCCCAGTTTGGCACAGATGACCATAAGGGAGTCACTTACATTGCCCTGCTCCTTGCCCATGTAAGTGAGCTTCATGCCGCGCGTGTCGCCAAACTCCTCACGCATGGTAAGAATGTCGGCAAGGGCCTGGGTGGGATGGTACTCATTGGTCAGACCGTTCCAGACGGGAACGCCGGCCTTGGCGGCAAGCTCCTCGACGATCGACTGGTCGGAGCCGCGATACTCAATACCGTCATACATGCGACCGAGCACGCGGGCGGTATCCTCGATGGACTCTTTCTTGCCCATCTGCGACGAGCCGGGGTCGAGGTAGGTTACGCCCATGCCCAGGTCCATACCGCCGACCTCGAAGGCGCAGCGTGTGCGCGTAGAGGTCTTCTCAAACAGCAGAACAATGTTCTTGCCCTCGAGAAAGCGGTGCGGATAACCGGCGCGCTTCATATCCTTAAAGTTTTTAGCCAGATCGAGCATGTACTCGATTTCCTCGGACGTGAAGTCAAGCAGGGTGAGAACGCTTCGACCAGAAATATTCAGAGACATGATTTGAGTCCTTTCGATTGTTGGGACAAACAAGAAGGGATGGGCGACGCGGATGCGAACGCCGCCCAGATACGCTAGCGTTGGTTAGATTTCCTCACGCCAGAACGGCATGGTCATGCAGCGCGGGCCGCCGCGGCCGCGAGAAAGCTCCTCGGAGGGGGCGACGAGCAGCTCGACGCCGGCCTTGTAAAGGGCATCGTTGGTGACAACGTTGCGCTCATATACGCAGACCTTGCCCGGCGCGACCGCAAGAGTGTTGGAACCATCGTTCCACTGCTCACGAGAAGCCTCGATCGGGTCGCCACCACCGCACTCAATCATGGTGATGTGGTCCATACCCGTCGCAAGCTCGAGGATATGCTGCAGGGTGCCCTCGAGTTCCTCGATACGTACCTCCCCCTCCGTATCGCCCTTGGTCAGGCGGTAGGCACGAAGCGTCTGGTAGATGCCGGGGTAAACCGTGAACTTATCACGATCGACCTGCGTGCAAACGGTGTCGAGATGCATGTAGGCATAGCCGTGCGGAATCTTGATGGCATAGATGTTCTCGATTTCGGCCTCATCAGAACCCCAGAACATATTCTTGGCGAGCTCATCGATGGCCGCAGTCTGGGTACGCTCGGAAATACCTATGGCGAGCGTCTTGGCGTTGATGTTGAGAATATCACCGCCCTCAATATGCCACTCGCTGTTGTGGTCGTACCAGATGGGGCTACCGGCGTAATCGGGATGGTTGCGGAGCACCGTTTCGTAGAAGATTACCTCGCGGTTGCGCTGATTCCAGTACATGCGGTTCATGGTAGCGCCCTTGCCCACGACGGCCAAGGGGTCACGGGAGAAATACGAGGCGGGCATGGGGAAGAGAACCATGTCGTCGCCCTTCAGCTCGTCGCCGTCCAGGCTGGCAAGAGAGCCGCCGACATGCGGGATCTCGAGGTCGCGTACATACAGTCCGCCCATAGCCGTAAGGACAAACTCCTTGTTGTCCTTGATGGAATCGAGCTTCTCGACAACCGCCTGGCGAAGAGCAGCGTTCTTGATACCCGACTCATCCATGAACTTTCCCATGAACTGAGCACGCGCGCCCTCGACCTTATCGAACGTCTCGGCAACCAGGTCTTCCATATAGACGACCTCGGCACCAGCGCCGCGAAGAAGGTCGGTAAACTGATCGTGCTCCTTCTGGGCATAGTCCAAATAGAACGCGTCATGAATCCAGACGCGGTCGAAATCCTCCGCCTTCATGTTTACAAGATCCATACCGGGGCGATGGACGCACACCTTCTTAAGGGCGCCAATCTCGCTATGAACGTTCAGACCTTTGTTCATCTCTATCCTTCTTTCTCACAACTTGTATATGGGGTTTGCTTTTACGGCAGGGGGATAAGACCCGAAACCGCAGTGAATGCCATGCAGATAACGCTTACGACCAGGAAGAATTTCCAAGCGACCTTCCACCACTGGCCAAGCGGAATCTTGCAGACGCCAAGACCGGCAACGAGCATCGCGCTTGTTGGCGAAATGAGAGACATGGCCGCGCTGCCCATGGAAAGACCAGTAACTGCAGCCTCGGGGTTTAAGCCCATCAGCTCAACAAGCGGGCCGAAAATGGGAATCGTAAGAGCAGCGATGCCCGAGGAGCTCGGAACGAGGATCGACAGAAGGTTATCCACGACATAGAGGATGCTCGTAAAGATAACGGCTGGAACTCCAGTGAGAGCCGTGGCGAGCGTATTGAGAATCGTATCGATGATGAGGCCGTCATTGGCGATTACGAGGATTCCGCGGGCAAGTCCAACAACGATGGCAGAGAACGCGAAGTCTGCAATTCCCTTAACGAACTCGCCGGCGATTTCCTTCTCATTCATCCCGGAAACAACACCCGAAAGAAGGGCCATGGCCAAGAAAATCGCAGAGATTTCGTTCATGTACCAGCCCTGGGCTACCAGGCCCCAAATGATAGCGCCAAGTCCAAGCACGAAAATAACCATGACGGCTTTTTGCCTAGCGGTGAACTCGCTATCGAGGAGATTCTCGTCCGCGCCAAACTCTTTTCGCTTCTCGATATCATCGTGGAAAGCGGGGGATGCTTCGGGGTTTTTCTTAACCTTGAGGGCATACATTACAACCCATGCGACGCCAACCGCAGTAAGCACGACAAGGGCGATAGTGCGCAGCCAAAGCTGAGGGTTGCCTTGGATGCCGAGGATGCCCTGAGAAATCAGAACGTTAAACGGATTGACGGTAGATGCGATGTATCCGATACGGGCGCCCACAAACACCGTCATGAACGCCGTAATTGAGTCGAAGCCCATGGCCATCATGATCGGCATAAGAATCGCAAAGAACGGAAGCGTTTCCTCTGCCATACCAAAGGTGCTGCCACCCAAGGCAAAGAGCACCATTAGGATCGGGATGATGAGGACGTCCTTGCTCTTGAACTTCTTCACCACTCGAGCAACGCCGCTCGTGATGGCTCCGGTCGCCGTGATGACCTGGAAGGAACCTCCCACAATCAAAATGAACGCAACGACCTCGACCGCTTGCTGGATACCGATCGCAGGAGCCTCAAGCACTTCGAAGACACCTTGGCGAAGATCAACCTCGTTGCCGTCCTCGTCCGTATAGACCTTATCGACAGGCGCATAGGTGCCCGAAACTGTTACCTCGCGGCCGTTAACCTCCTGGCGTTCAAACGAACCCGAAGGCACGACCCAGGTCAAAACGGCAAATACGGCCATCAAGACGAGAATGATGGTGTATACGTGCGGGACTCGAAAGGCACGCTTCTTTTCTGTCTCTGCCATCTCTCCTCCTTAATTCAGGGGTTATTCGTTGCCGGCAAAGCCATTGTGTCATCGCGCAAAGCACCCTTCCGCCCCAGCGCCCGCCAACGAAGGGCATCGACCCGTAAACGGATTACAGATTGATGTAATTTGTCAATTATCTTTACAAGTTGATGGTTAGCGTCAATTACTAAACCGGTTCGTGCCATTCGCCTGTGACAAATATGATGTAAATTGAAACAAACTCGTAATGTGCCACTATGGAAGCAATAAATACTCACCGCCAAAGCGAGGTCACATGTCCGCATTGCATGTTCAAAACGAAATAGGAAAGCTAAAAAAGGTCCTCCTGCACTGTCCCGGCCCCGAAACGTGCAACTACCCCGACGGGCAGTTCAATCAAGTCTTTACGCTGCGCCCTTCTAGCAACTCGTTTGATCTTGAAAAGGCTCTTAGGGAGCATCATGCTTACTCGGCAATACTCGAGCACGAAGGGGTAGAGATTCTCTATCTTGAAAACCTTCTTGCCGAAGCCCTTGATGCGACAGAGCGGGCGCGTCACTCTTTTATCGATAGCTACATTTCAGAATGCGGCGCGCGAGGCATTGAGCTCGAATCTGCCATTCGCGTGTATCTCGAGCGCATCGAAGGCCCCCGTGCTCTGGCTCAAGCAGCGGTCAATGGCATCCGCTACTCCCAGGTCTTCGATACGGATAAGGAGGTATTCAGCCTCGCAAAGCTGACGGGCGATGCATACTCGCCTGACGACCTTCTCGTAAGCCCCCTTAACACCATGTGGTTCACTCGCGATCCGGCAAGCGTCATCGGCGAAGGTGTCACGCTCAACCATATGTACTGGCCAGAGCGCAACCGTGAGGTTATCGCCTATAAAACGATTTTTACGTATCACCCGGATTTCCGCGAGACTCCCCAGTTCTTCAAGCATGAATCGACTTTCCACATTGAAGGCGGCGACCTGCACAACCTCAACAGCGAAAACGTAGCCGTTGGAATCTCCCAGCGAACCGAGCCGGCGGCGATAGACACTCTAGCGAATAACTTGCTCTGGGATGAGAACTCGACTATTGAGTCCGTATGGGCCATTCAGGTCCCCTACGATGACCTCTGCATTCATCTCGACACATATTTCACTCGCGTTGGCTACGAGACATTCCTCGTTGCCCGTGAACTTCTCGACCAAGCGCGGGTCTACCGCATCACACGGGGCAGATCGGAAAGGACAACCCGGGCGAGCCATGTCGAAGGCGGACTGAAAGAAGCGTTGAGATTGGCCTTGGGCTCAAATTCGCTGCAATTTATCCCTTGCGGTGGCTCAAATCCCGGAGCGGCAGAGGTCGAAAGGTCCAACAATGCCACAAGCACCCTTTGTTTGGAGCCCGGCAAGGTCTGCGTTTACGAAGAAAACGCCGAAACCAACAAAGCGCTGGAGCAGGCAGGTATTGAACTTGTCCCCATCTCTATCTTCGAGCTGACAAACGGCTTTGGCGGTCCCAACTGCCTCTGCCTTCCCCTCGTCCGCGCTTCATAACATGGGAACGGGTCAAAACATAAAGGCGCTTCGCAAGCGCGACCAGCTAACGCAGGAGGAGTTCGCAGCACTCATCGGCGTCTCCAAAGAAACGGTATGCCGCTGGGAAAAGGACCGCTATGCAATCCGCCGCTCAACGTTGCTCAAGATAGTATCGAAATTTAACCTGCAGCTCGATGACCTCACATCTGAAACCGCAGGGCTAGCCGCAAGGCTCGACCACGAGGAGCGGAAGGGGGAATCCAGAGAAGTTATTACTGATTCCCTTTGCGATGTATTTAAAATCCAGATGAATGGAGGCAGAACGGGACTTAAACAAACCGGAACAACCGCGCTTCCCTCATCCGTATTCAAGAAACATCGCGGGTGCTTCTTTGTTCAAATGGACACGTCCGCCATGTCCAAATGCTATCCGATTGGATCTCATCTCCTCGTGGATCCCAGTCTGAAACCCTGGAACGGATGCTCCGTCCTCGCTTTGGCCGATAATTCGAGAATCGTCATACGGCGTTATAGCACCGGCACAAACACCGTGATGCTCTCATCCCACTCATATCGCACATCGGAACCGGATATTGTGCTGGACAAACGCCGAATTAGGATTCTGGGAGTCATCGTTTGGTTCCAGGCGTCTCACGATCTGAGCGTCTAATCAAATTGGATCTTGCCCGCCCCCCATATGCTCACGCCTCAACAGACACTATGACCCAATCCGAGGGCACTAAAAAGATAGGAGCCCCCGCTCGTGACCGCGGGTCGGGGCTGCGACAATGATGTTGAAGTGCCATAGGCGCAGCCGCGCCGCAACGAGGTTGGGAGGCTCCCATGCCAAAGTATTCTACCGCGTTCGGGATGGACGTCCACCTGAGGTCGACCACCGTCTGCGCCCTCGACGCGGACACCGGCGAGGCCGTGACGAGGAGGTTCCCCGGCAACCCCTGGGGCGAGATCGCCGGGTGGATGGATGGGTTCCCCGGGCCGTCGCTCGCGGCCTACGAGAGCGGCTACCTCGGCTTCGCCCCGCAAAGGGAGCTCGCCGGGCTCGGCATCGAGTGCGTCGTCGCCGCGGTCTCGAAGATCCCCAGGTCGGCCGCCGACTCGGCCTCCAAGAACGACAGGAACGACGCCGCCAGGATGGCCAAGGCGATACTCGCCCACGACATCTCCCCCGTATGGGTCCCCTCCCCCGAGGTCGAAGGCATCAGGGACCTCGCCGGCGCCTACGACGGGGCGACCGCGCGCCTGGCGACCGCCAAGCAGCGGCTGCTCGCCTTCCTCGCAAAGCGGGGGTTCGTCTACGGCGGCACCACGCCCGCCGGCAACCCGAGGAAGTACTGGGCCTACGACTTCCTGAGGTGGCTCGACAAGGTCAGGCCGGAGGACGATGGCGGGGTTCGGGCGCTCGCCGCCCTGAGGAACGAGGTCGAGGCCGCGGCGGAGGCCCGGGCGGACCTGCTCTCCGAGTACAGGGCCGCCGTGGATGCCGGCCCGATCGCCGCGGAGGTGGCCGCCCTCCAGTCGATCAAGGGCTGCGCCTTCGCGCTGGCCGCAGCCTTCTCGGCCGAGGTCGGCGACTTCACGAGGTTCCGTTCCGGAAGGCAGGTCACGGCCTATTTCGGCCTCGCGCCGAGTCAGAGGTCGAGTGGCGACTCCGTGCGGCTCGGAGGCATCAGCGGTGCGGGCAACGCGCTCGTGAGGAAGCTGGCCGTTGAGGGCTCATGGTGCTACGCCGCGGCACGGCACCAGCCGAAGCTCATGCCAAGGGACACGGGCGTGCCCCTCGAGATAAGGATGCACGGGAGGAAGGGGTCCGAGCGGCTCCTGCGGCGGCGCGAGGAGATGCTCGCCCGCGGCATGCCCGCGGCGAAGGCCAACGCGGCCACCGCGGCCGAGCTCGTGAGGTGGCTCTGGGCCCTCGGCATGATGTGCCGGGAGGGCGCGGAATAGACATGGCCCCCGTCCCGGCGAGCCGGGCGGCCTTCGGGGATACCCCCTATTTCGCTGTGCGCGCGGAGCCCTCCGCATGCGCCTCGACAGACTTGGGGAACCCCGCCGAAGGAATGGAGTGCGGGCCGACAGAACGGTATCCGCGGATATGAGACTGAGCCGAAGGCGTCGATTACATGCCGGGGGCGGACCGGGACGGGTTAACGGCAGGCCCCGCCGACCGATTGCAAGCGGTCGGCGGGGCCATTGTGGCTCTTGACAGCGGATTGGGTCATATGAGCAAAAGCCCCGCAGTCGGAGCGGACTGCGGGGCTCATGAAGAGAGGCTAGTTTGTGGGCGCTTTGCTTGGCGCCCACGAGAGAGGCAACAGAGTAGAGACTACTCGTGGATGCGGGTACCGGAGAGGCCGGCCATGGTCTCGGCGGCCTTGTCCAGGGCGCCGATGATGCAGGTGCGGCCCTTGCGGGAACGGGCGAACTTGATGGCGGCGCGGACCTTGGGCTCCATGGAGCCCTTGCCGAACTGGCCCTCGTCGGCCAGGCGCTCGGCCTCGTCGGCGGTGATGTCCTCGAGCTCCTCCTGGTCGGGCTTGCCGAAGTTGATGGCGACGTGCTCGACGGCGGTCAGCAGGAACAGGACGTCGGCGTCGCAGTCCTCGGCCAGCAGCTCGCCGCCCAGGTCCTTGTCGATGACGGCGGGAACGCCCTTGTAGCAGCCCTTGTTCTCGTAGTCGCGGACGACGGGGATGCCGCCGCCACCGCAGGCGATGACGATGAACTCGTTGTCGAGCAGGTTGAGGATGGAGTCGGCCTCGACGATCTTCTTGGGATCGGGGGAGGCGACGACGCGGCGCCAGCCGCGGCCGGAATCCTCGACGAAGACCTTGGAGGGGTCCTCGGCCATGAACTCCTTGGCCTGCTCCTCGGTGTAGAAGGGGCCGATCGGCTTGGTCGGGTTCTTGAACGCGGGATCGTCGGGATCGCACTCGATCTGGGTGACGACGGTGGCGGCGTGCCAACGCTTATAGCGCTTGTGCATCTCGCGGCCGATGCCCTGCTGCAGGTGGTAGCCGATGTAGCCCTGGGACATGGCGCCGCACTCGGGCAGCGGCATCTCGGGGGTGCCGATGGCGTCGTGGGCGGCGGCGAAGGCGTTCTGGATCATGCCGACCTGCGGGCCGTTGCCGTGGGTGATGATGATCTCGTTGCCCTGCTCGATAAGACCGAGGAGCGCGTGGGCGGTGTTGCTCACGGCCTGGATCTGCTCGACGGGGTTGTTGCCGAGGGCGTTGCCGCCGAGGGCGACGACAATACGATCGGGCTTGCCAAGAGGCTTAGACATTGCTGGAATCCTTTCTGTAAAAGGCCTACAACCCATTAATAACTCGTGTCCGTGCGATACGCGAGTTTATTAAGGTTTATATTCCTGTTATCCCTCATTTTATTCATTTTGAAAATAGTTGAACGGTGAACGGTCGTTTTTACCCGCTCAGCGTAAAGAACCCCAGCTCACGCATATCTACGCCATTTACGTGCAACTTTATTTAAATAGAGCAGGGATTAGACCAGATTATGCAAACTATATCTTTGCTAAACACAAAACGGACAGCGCAAAATCTTACTCGCACTATACGAGATTCTATGCACTTATAAGACGAGTATGCACCCCTGCAAAAACAAGGGGCTTTTCATCCATCAAAAGGAATAGCCAAGACATCCTTGCCGCGCGGCGGACGAACAATGGCTGACCGCGCTATCTCCCTGTGCTACGAAAAATCAAACGAAGATATTGCTTTCACGTCTACGGCATGATACTTTAGCCGAGTACAGCACGGGCTGGGGCGACAGCTATCTGTCGTGAAGTTTGGGTTCGGCGACCCCGTGGCTGTCTTCTCCTTTATCCGCCAGCGAACCCCTTGAGCGACGGATTGAGGAGGTCCTACCTATGACAAAAATGCTCAAGATCACGCTGAATGACGAGACGTTTCTCGCCGACATGCTTTGGGACGAAGCGCCCGAGACATGTAAGCTATTCGAGGCGTCCTGCCCCGTGGAATCGCGCATCTTTTCGGCCAAGGTCTGCGATACCGAGGTGACCTATCCCGTATCGGGCCCCATCGCCAACTACGAGCACATCGAGAATCCCGTCTTTCACGAGCCGGCAGGCGCCGTGAGCTGGTATGGCGGCTGGTCGTCGGTCTGTATCTTCTTTGACGTGTGCGAGCCCTTTGGCACCTGCGACATGTTCGCCCGCATCTGCGAGGCCGACCGCGAGCGCTTTGCCGCCGCCTGCCGCAACGTCTGGGACAACCAGGGCATGTACATCAAAAACGAAATCGTCGAGATCGAAGCGGAGGCTTAGCCATGATGGATATCAACACCCTGCTCACACTCGACCTTGCCGAGTACGCCACTTCGCTTGAAGCCCTCGCCGACCAAATGATGCTCGAGGAGCCGCGCGACATCGACTACATGCGCCGCCGCAAACTCGACACCGGCCGCGAATTCGCAGTCTGGAACTTCACCGTCGGCTACTGCATGAACGCCGCCGACGCCCTCTCGCTCCTGCGAGCCCAGGCCAACGAAAACGCCAACGACGGCACCGCCGACCTAGCCACCCTCAAAAACAGCGCAGCCCGCCTGTGCGACTGGTTCTCGGGCGCCTTCGACGTCACCGGCAAAATGGACGACACAACCGCCATCCTCGCCCACAGCCGCGACCTCTACGCGCAGGTAGAGTCTCACGAGCAATTCGCAGCCCTCACCCGAGCCACCGAGCGCTACCTGGTCCAGCTCCAGTTTTGGGTCGACCGCCAGATTCCCTGGCCCGCCATCAGCGACCTCGTCCACGGCTACCGCCTACGCACCGAGTCCGGCGAGACAAGGTAAACCAACAAAGTCCCGCACAGGGACCCAAAGTAAAAATCAGAGGGCTGAAGACGCACACAACAGCGTCCTCAGCCCTTCCCCAAAGTAACGCGAGGTTTCGCGCAAAGCGCGAAACAGCGACCGGGACAAAAGGCCCTCTCAACCACGTCCTTCATCAGCCCACACAATCCGAGGACGTAGTCGTAGCAGGATCTGAGGGCTAACTTTCGCGGACACTCCGCAGGACGAAAGAACCCCCGCCGCACGTAGTGTGAACTGCGCCCCAAAACTTGGACGGCTTAAATAAGAACTACGCCGCAAGGGACTGTCTCCGGAACTCCTCCGGGGTCAGTCCCTTCAGTTTAACCTGGCGCCTCCTCGTGTTCCAATGGACCACGAAGTCGTCGAGGTCCGCCTTGAAGGACTCGAAGTCCGGCCACGTCCTTCCGCGGAAGAACTCGTCCTTGATGTGGCCGAACACCTGCTCCGTCGCGCCGTTGTCGATGCAGTTGCCCTTCCGGGACATGCTCTGCACCACGCCGGCCTCCTCCAACCGCCTGCACCAACCGGCCTGCTGGTACTGCCAGCCCATGTCCGAGTGCAGGATCGGCCTGGAGCCCTTGGGCTTCCTGGACACGAGCTGGTCGAGCAGCTCGTGCTGCTGAGCCATGTTGGGGTGCAGCGACGTGGACCAGGCGACGATCTCCTTGCTGCCGAAGTCGTAGACCGGCGCGAAGTAGGCCTTGCCCCAGGGCTGCTTGAACTCGGTGACGTCGGTGCCCATCTTCTCCCACGGCCCGTCGGCGGCGAAGTCGCGCCCGATGACGTTCTCGAAGGTCTTTCCGACCTTGCCCCTGTACGAGTTGTACCTGTGGTAGTCGGTCTCGCGGCGAATCCCGCAGCTGATGCCCATCTCGCGCATCATCTTCAGCACGGTCTTGTAGGCTATGCGCGCGCCCCGCTCGGCGCGCAGGCACATGGCGATCTGCCTGTGGCCGCACCCGTTGGCCGTGCGCGAGAATATCTCGGCGGCGGCCTCCCAGAGCTCGGGCCTGGTGGGAGCCTTCGGGTGCGACAGCGCGTAGTAGTAGCTGGACCGGGCCATGCCGGCGCACTCCAGCAGGCGCCCCAGCCCGTGCCCCTCTTCGCGCAGGACCCTCACGGCCTCGACCTTCGCCCTGGTCAGAGCCCGTCCCTCCCGACCAGGGCACGCAATTTTTTTAGGTAGGCCACCTCGGTCTCGAGCCTTCGGCAGCGCTCCTCGAGCTCCTCCTCGCGGGTCCGCGGCCTCGCCTTGGAACCGCTCGGCCGGCCCTTGGGCCTGGGCCTGAGCGCCTCGGCGCCGCCCTCGCGGTAGAGCGCGCACCATCTCTTGAGCGGCGCCAAGGACATGACCCCGAACGCCTCCATGGCGTCCCGCTTGCTCATGCCGCCGTCGACCACGGCCGAGGCGGCGGCGACCTTCTGCTCGTATGTGTACCTGGCCTGCTTGCCGTCCATGGATAGCAGCACCTCGCTTCCGAACGACCGGTATACGTAGAGCCATTGTCTCACGGTGTCGCGCGGGACCGACAGCGCCTTCGCCGCCGACTCGGAGCCGTGGCCTCGCTCGAAGAGCCCGATCGCCGCCTTCCTGGCCTCGATGTCGTGCTTCACCCTCAAGTCGACACGCATAAAAAGCCTCCCATTTCTCATGTCCAAGAAATGGGAGGCAGTTCAGTGCGCAGCGGGGGTTCTTTCATGTCCGAGGACGTCCGCGAAAGTTAGCCCTCAGATCCTGCGGTGAGAGACTTAGGCCTCGTTGTACACCGTCTTGAGCTTCAGCAGGTGAGCGTAGCGGTCCATAGCGGCCTGCTCGTTCTCCTTGAAGAGCTCCTCGGCGCGCTCGGGGAAGGAACGCGTCAGCGAAGCGTAACGGGCCTCGTTCATCAGGAACTCCTGATAACCGCCCGCGGGCTCCTTGGAATCGAGCGAGAACTTCTTGCCGGCAGCAGCCTCGGGGTTGAAGCGGAAGAGGTTCCAGTAACCGCACTCGACAGCCTTCTTCATCTCGGCCTGGCAGTTCTGCATGCCGCCCTTCTTGATGGAGTGCATCTCGCAGGGGCTGTAGCCGATGATGAGGGACGGACCGTCGTAGGCCTCGGCCTCGTGGATGGCCTTGAGGGTCTGAGCCGGATTGGCGCCCATGGCGACCTGCGCCACGTAGACGTAGCCGTAGCTCATGGCAATCTCGGCCAGGGACTTCTTCTTGGTCACCTTACCGGCAGCGGCGAACTGAGCGACCTGGCCCAGGTTCGAGGCCTTGGAGGCCTGACCGCCGGTGTTGGAGTACACCTCGGTGTCGAAGACGAAGACGTTGACGTTGTGGCCGGAAGCCAGGACGTGATCCAGGCCACCGAAGCCGATGTCGTAGGCCCAACCGTCGCCGCCGAAGATCCAGAAGGACTTCTTGGTGAGGTAAGCCTTGTCGGCGAGGATTGCCTTGGAAGCGTCACAGCCACACTTCTCGAGCTCGGCAACGTAAGCAGCGGCAGCGGTCTTGGAGGCCTCGGCGTCGTTGACGGAGTCGATCCAAGCCTGGCCAGCGGCCTTGAGCTCATCGGACGGGCCATCGGCAGCGATGATGTCCTGGGTAGCGGCGATCAGCTTGTGCTGAACGGCCTCGTAGCCCACAGCCATGCCCAGACCGTGCTCGGCATTGTCCTCGAACAGGGAGTTGTTCCACGCCGGGCCGTGACCGTCCTTGTCCTTGCAGTAAGGAGCGGTGGCAGCGGGGTTGCCCCAAATGGAGGAGCAGCCGGTGGCGTTGGAGATGAACATGCGGTCGCCGGCGACCTGGGTCACTAGACGTGCATAGGCGGTCTCGGCACAGCCGGCGCAGGAGCCGGAGAACTCCAGGTAGGGCTGCTTAAACTGGCTGCCCTTGACGTTGGCCGCGATGAGCTCCTTCTTCTCGGAGACGTTCTCGACCATGTAGTCCCAAACGGGCTGCTGGTCCATCTCCTGCTCGGTGGGAACCATCTCGAGGGCACCCTTGGGGCAGACCTTGACGCAGTTGGTGCAGCCCATGCAGTCGAGCGGGGACACGGCCATGGTGAACTTCATGCCCTTGGCCTTGGGGCCCATGGCGTCGAGCGTGCGGGTAGCCTCGGGCGCGGCGGCGGCCTCGTCCTCGGTCATCGCGAACGGACGGATGGTGGCATGCGGGCACACGTAGGCGCACTGGTTGCACTGGATGCACTTGGTCTCGTCCCAGTGGGGAACGACCACGGCGACGCCGCGCTTCTCGTATGCGGAGGCGCCCAGCTCAAACTGGCCGTCGGCGCAATCGACGAAGGCGGAAACAGGCAGGCTGTCGCCGTCCATGCGATCGATGGGCTCGAGCAGGTTCTTGACCTGCTGGGCGATAGCGGACTTGGTCTCCTCGGAGAGCTCGACGGGAGCGGCATCCTCGGCGGTAGCCCAGTCGGCCGGAACCTCGAACTTACGGAAGGCGGTAGCGCCGGCATCGATGGCCTTGTGGTTGGCGTCGACGATAGCCTGGCCCTTCTTCATGTAGGACTTGGTAGCCGCGTCCTTCATGTACTGCAGGGCATCCTCGGCGGGCAGGACCTTGGCCAGCGCGAAGAAGGCGGACTGGAGCACCGTGTTGGTGCGCTTGCCCATGCCGACCTTAGCGGCCAGGTCGATAGCGTCGATCAGGTAGACGTTGACGTTGTTGTTCGCGATGTAGCGCTTGGCCACGGCGGGCATGTGCTCGGCGAACTCCTCGTCGCTCCACTGGCAGTTGACCAGGAAGGTGCCGCCCGGCTTGACGTCGCGGACCATCTTGAAGCCCTTAACGATGTAGCTGGGGTTATGGCAGGCGACAAAGTCGGCCTTGGTCACGTAGTACGGCGAGCGAATCGGGGAATCACCAAAGCGCAGGTGCGAGACGGTGACGCCGCCGGTCTTCTTGGAGTCGTACTGGAAGTAGGCCTGGACGTACTTGTCGGTGTGGTCGCCGATGATCTTGATCGAGTTCTTGTTGGCGCCGACGGTACCGTCGCCACCCAGACCCCAGAACTTGCACTCGATGGTGCCGGGGGCTGCGGTGTTGGGCGCATCCTCGGCCTCGGGCAGGCTCAGGTTGGTCACGTCATCGACAATGCCGATGGTGAACTCGCGCTTGGGCTCGTCCTTCTTGAGCTCCTCGAAGACAGCGAACGCGGACGCGGGAGGCGTGTCCTTGCTGCCCAGGCCATAGCGGCCGCCGACGACCTTGATGCCCGTCTTGCCGGCCTCGTAGAGAGCGGAGACGACGTCCTGGTAGAGCGGCTCGCCGATGGAACCCGGCTCCTTGGTACGGTCCATGACGGCGATCTTCTGGACGGTCTCGGGGAGAACGTCGACAAAGTGCTTGATGGAGAACGGACGGAACAGGCGAACCTTGACCAGGCCGACCTTCTCGCCGTGAGCGTTGAGGTAGTCGATGACTTCCTCGAGCACGTCGCAGAAGGAGCCCATGCACACGACGACGCGGTCGGCATCGGGAGCGCCGTAGTAGTTGAACAGGCCGTAATCGGTGCCGAGCTTCTCGTTGATCTTCTTCATGTAGCCCTCGACGACGGCGGGAAGCTCGTCGTAGACCTTGTTGCAGGCCTCGCGGTTCTGGAAGAAGATATCGCCGTTCTCGTGGCTACCGCGGGTATGCGGGTGCTCAGGGTTGAGCGCGTGATCGCGGAAAGCCTGGACGGCGTCCATGTCGCACATCTCGGCCAGATCCTTGTAGTCCCACATGGCGACCTTCTGGATCTCGTGGCTGGTGCGGAAGCCGTCGAAGAAGTTAAGGAACGGGGTCTTGCCCTCGATGGCGGCAAGGTGAGCCACCGGCGAGAGGTCCATGACCTCCTGGACGTTGCCCTCGGCGAGCATGGCGAAACCGGTCTGGCGGCAGGCCATGACGTCGGAGTGATCACCAAAGATGTTCAGGGCGTGCGAAGCGACGCAACGCGCGGAGACGTGGAAGACGCCCGGGAGCTGCTCGCCCGCGATCTTGTACATGTTCGGGATCATCAGGAGCAGGCCCTGGGAAGCCGTGTAGGTGGTGGTCAGAGCACCGGCGCCCAGCGAACCGTGAACGGTACCGGCTGCACCTGCCTCGGACTCCATCTCGACGACCTTGACCGGGGTGCCGAAGATGTTCTTGCGACCCTGGGCCGCCCACTGGTCGACATGGTCGGCCATCGGGCTGGACGGCGTAATGGGATAAATTCCCGCTACCTCGGTGTACGCATACGAAACATATGCGGCCGCCTCGTTGCCGTCCATAGACTTAAACTTACGCGCCATATACCCCTCTCCTCTCATATAGGTATACAGGCCCCGGCGATCGCCGGGATGTTGGCGTGATGGGATTTTCGCTGTTGCTTCCAATCATCTGGCAGGCGGACTCAGCAGCAGGTACATGGCGTGGAGAGAAGGCATGCCGAGGCGAGGAGGGCTGCACGCGCTCCACAAGCCCAGCTACCCGTCTTGCACATGACCGAGCGCCGCAAAGGCCGCATGTCGGATGCTCCCGGGCACGCCCCGGCGATGGGAAGCGCCCGCAACGGAAATCCGCATGCGGGTTTATTGTACCCCGCCGTTAAGTGTAATTTCGACAAATATAGGCGGGCGGTAAAGGTTTACCTCGGGTGACCGCCAAAGGCCAGAATGGTCCCTCCATCCCCGGACGACTGGCTCTGACGCGCCAAGGAGTGTCCCCAAGTACCGGCAGGAAAGGAACGTCCCTAACTGCCGGCTAGAGGGCGCCGAGCAGGATGGCGTAGGTGGTGGATTCGCCGAGTTTGAGCTCGTCGCCGGGGTTGAGCTGGGCGGAGCGGCCGGGCTCTACTTGAATACACACACTCGTGGCCCCGTTTACCACCACGGTGCCGTTAGTGGACGACAGGTCCTCGACAAACCATGCGCCAGACTCGTCGCACCAGATATGGGCATGGCGGGCCGAGACGTCGTCGGTGATGCCGCCCTCCCCCGTTGCCAGCGCGCCGATCTCAACGCCTTCCTCACTCGGCTGAATCCAGCGCGGGACGCTCACCACGTAGCCGTTTTGCACGCACAGCAGTCCCAGCGGATGCGCCGGCGCGACCTCGTGCTCGCCCGCGACCGAAGATGTGCTCAGCGAGCGCGGCGTCGACGTGTCGCCGCCACGGGTCGCATGAGCGCGGCGGCTCGCCCGACTTGGAACTAAGGCGGGCGTGAGAGCAAACGGCATAGGGAACGAATCTTGCGGATGTACTCCTCGACGTCAGGCAGGTAAGCCCCACGAAGTCACCGGGGAGGCCCAAGCGGCCCGGCACCACTTCCAGATTCTGACCAGGGCGAGTCGTTCGCCGGTGGCTGAAGGCTCGCTCCCACCCAAAAGGGGAGATTCGCGTTGTTCCCCAATCGCTCTCGCATCTTTCATTTTGCTCGAGGTGGGCTATAAAAACTTTCCTGGTGAAAGGCGGCGATTGGTTTCCTTTCTTTCTAGAGGAGCGCGCCTGTAATCTGTTTTCATCCTAAATCAAGTTAAGATCGGACCTTCCAGAGGCAAGTCGACTCAAACTGCGAGGCTCCATGTTGGAATAAAGAGCGCTGTCGAAGTGCCAACAACACAAAGCTTGCCAGTCTCAAATAGAACCTTTTGGGAGTCCGATTGGGCCGCACACCGAATCCCCGCTGGTGGTTTTTTATAGCTGCGCAACAATAAACAAGGTTAGTGCCAGTCCAGCATGAAATTGAGGAACGTATGCATTTTTTTCTCAGTAAGTGATCGTCGTTACTGCTTCGATGAGGTCACTCGCAATTGCTTTCAGGTTGACCAAGCATCAGAAGATGCGCTTCGCATATTTGAAGCATCGGGAAGAACGGTCAACTCGAAGTTGCTAACAAAGTCACTTGCTGCGAAAGGCTACGACCAAACGACCATAGCAGAACTTGAAGACGACATTGATGAGTATCAACGATTGTCTGAGCGGACTTTCTTAACAAAAGACACGCCTCGAAAACTTAGATCCATCGAACTCCACGTTTCACATGCATGCAACCTTGGTTGTAGTTACTGTTTTGCCGGTAAAGGAGATTATGGAACGTCTCCTCTGCTGATGACAGACGAGATAGCCTTCAAGGCGGTCGACTACCTCGTCGCAAGTTCATCGGAAAACGAAACGCTTGCGATCGTCTTTTTTGGTGGGGAACCCATGATTAACGAGCCGCTGATATGGAAAACGGTCGACTATTCAAAAAGAATATACCCCAATAGAAACTTTACCTATTCTATTACGACCAACGGAACGCTTTTGAATGACACTGCTGTGAATTCTTTCAAGGAGCACGGGTTTTCTGTTCTGATTAGTCTCGATGGTACAGGATGCAAGCACGATGCATCGCGCCCGTACAAGACGGGAGGCGGCTCTTTCTCCGATATCGACAAAAACGTTCGTCGTTTTTCCGAGTCGTTCCCCTTCGGCGCAAGAGCGACCTTAACAAATAATAACTGTAACCTTGTTGAAGACTATCTTCAGTTTAAAGAGATGGGCTTCAGAAGGATTTACTTCTCGCCCGTGAGCTCATTCGATGAGAATATCAAACTCGACGAACACTCATTAAACAAAATCAGGGCGGGCCTAATAGATTTGGCGGATCAATATCTCAAACAGATTGATCAAGGGGAAAAGCCCTTGTTTAGAACATTGAAAACTGCAGTTGATTTGATTATGAGCAACAGGATCGCCTTTGTCGGATGCGGGGCTGGCAGGCGTTTTATTTCCGTGACTCCCGAAGGGGACGTATACCCCTGTCACAGGTTTGTCGGGATGATGCGATTCAAAATGGGCAACATCGTCACCGGAATTGACGAAACTAGGTATATTGAAAACTGGAGTCAGGGTGTCGAAAAAAGAATTGACTGTACGGACTGTTGGGCTCGGTCTTTCTGTGGTGGGGGCTGTAGCTGGGAGGCTGCAGACGAGCACGGCTACTTGCCCAAGAGTCTACACCCTGCATCATGTGAATATAGAAAAATGTGCTACGAGATGGCTTTTGACCTTATTTCCCGCCACTCATCTTCGCAGGAGAAAAATCAACGAGAAGCTACTGTATCGGAATAAGCGGTTCAGCGCATTGCTGTCACCATTGTGGAGGTGTTCGTTCTTCTGATTACCGTCTGCGAAGCTTATTGCTACGTTCGCCGAAACCATTCTAGAAATATGGTGAACTAGACATCTTGGTTTGTTATACACAATATTGAGGTTTTTCTGCACTCAAAGGGAGGTAGTCGTGAAGCATATTCATCCGATTAATCCAGGAAGTGGCGACGAGGCAGGCGTGAAGCCGATGTCTTTTGACTGCCTCTTGGGCATTACTGACATCTGTACTGTTTATGATAAAGCAGATGGCTGTGGTGCATACGATTACTGCGACTATGACATGGATGGCGGCAGCATCTGCGTTGTAGATCACTGTGGCATTGATCAAACGTAGTCTCTAATTGGATTAAGGTGAGGAGCTGTTATGAAGCATATCCATCCTGTTGGTTCAAATGAACATCCTCCCGTTGAGCCTTGTTGTCTTGGAGTTGATATATGCAATTTTTACGACATCGCCGAGTGCCCTGTTGCGGATTGGTGCTATGTCGATAAAGAATCAAGCTGTGTTTTGCCAGCAGATTGGTGCGATCCAGTTGACGAGTAGTTTTGTGGCTAGGAACTATTTGGTCCAATTCAGAATAAGATGGGAACAAATACCAAAATCTCGTGTCTGGGAGGAGTTATGCCATTATTGCAAGGTCTCGTTGGATTAGCCTTTATATTTGCGTTATATCTGGCACCTTTTTTAATTCTATTCTTCATTATCCGACTCTTTCTTCGGAGAAAATAGGAGTGTCACGCAAACATTAGCGTAGCTTTCTTCCAATATGAGCCGAGCATTGGCAAGTGGAATAAGAAGCCCGACCGTTCGCCACATGAAAGTGATCGGACGGGCTTCTCTATTTAACCCGGGCCGCCACCCATAGCGGCTTTCCAAGCGTATTCTCAGTGCAAAGCAATCGTCAGTTTAATCCTATGCGCTGATACCGCATTTCATTTGTTCGGCTCGAATTCTACGGCCTGGCAACCCTCGCACTCTCCGGCAAATGGATTGAACGCGAAGGCAGAGATGATGTGTGCGTGGACATCGAGGCTGCTGTAGGCAACATACTGGGACATGGACCCCCGCTGCGCGTGGTATGCGGCCCGGCATATTCATTGCCGTCCAACCCCGTGTAGTTGCAGCAAAGGGTGGAACCTCAATGCTCAGCTCATGTTGTCCGTGGGACACGAGAATCGTAAGTACACTTTGGTGCGATTCTCACGCTGACACTGAGCCACCTGGAATAAGATACGTCGCGACAACACTTCGCTTCACCTCTGTCTCGACAAGATGACGTAGACTAAAGTTTCCTTTAGTAAGAGAACGAGAACTATATCTGAAAGCGTTGCGATGGCGTGAAGGCACCGAGTCCGAACCGCCTGAATGCTACGTGCATCTGCATCGCCTTTTTGTTATCTCTGCCAGTTGGGTAGCACTACACTTGTCATCATTTACCCTGGTACATGCTGCCTAAATCCACTACCCCTTCTACCGCGCCGACCATCTCGTCATCGTGAGAGACAACGATGATCAGCTGGCTTTGCTTGTTGCGCTTAACATAGGCCGCAAGCTCGGCGCGGCTTACAGCGTCTAACCCAGTCGTGGGCTCGTCGAGTACCAAAACTGACGACTTGCGTGAAATCGCCGACCATAAGTACACTCGGCGCAGCTCACCGCCCGAAAGCGCGGAGCAACGTTTCCCGAGCAACTCCTTCACGCTGTTTTCCAGCGAAAGTAGGCCATCTACACCCCGGTGATAGGAAGAAAAGGGCGTGTCGAAATACTCTAACAGCTCTTTCACCGTTTCGTCCGGCGCGAAGCACGACTGTGGGCAGCACGATATCTCTCTCGCACGTATGTAATCCAGGTCGCATTCTTCGATTGGCACGCCGTTGTATTTTACTTTGCCTTTCGATGAGTATAGCCCGAGCATCAAGTAAAGAAGTGACGTCTTGCCTCTTCCGTTTTCCCCAACTATGCAATATGTACCAGGACCGGAAAACTTGAAAGAAAACCCGCCGAGGACCTCTCGGACAGATCCGTCTGGAAGGGCAACCGAGAATTCCAATCAGATACCGAAATGTCATTTATTTCATCGAGTTTAGCTAAATCGGTCCGATTCCACCCCGATCTCTCCTTTTCTCTCGTCGCGATAGCCGTCCTATCCCATGATGCTTTGGCATCTTGATAGGATTTGAACAATGACATCATACTTTTCAAAGTCTTAAAGAGAACCGCGAAGTATGTACCGATGATAGTGTACTCGCCTATTGACATAGTTCCGTTAATGATTCGTACTCCGGAAACAACAAGTATCACCGCTTGAAACAACGCTGCGAAAAGACCATCGAGCGATGTCAGAGAATATGATAGCTTTCCGGAGCGCAAAACTTTGGGAAAATAGCTCTTAAACCCAGCGTCGAGCGCTTGTTCGCTCTTGCCGTACGAAGATGTCAGTTGAATGTTGAGAATCTGATTAAGCTGCGATGCAATTGCGGCGTAAAAGGCGCTGTCCGCCTCTTTCTTCTCATACGTGACCCTATACAAAAGTTTCCTCAACCCAGTAATTACACAGAAATACACGATGAGGAGAATGATGGAAAACACCGCGAGAGTTGAATCAATTGACCATATGATAAGCAATACGATGGGAATGGCTACAATGGACAGCGGCGCACTGATAAAATTCGCCAAAACGAAGGATGAGACCACGCTGGAGTCGGAAATAATCCGTTGCGTTGTATAGGCTGGATCGATGGTCCGACTCACCAAGTAATCGTCTCTTTCAAAACGCAAGACGGCCTCCCTGAGAAGATCAAAGGAAAGTCTCGTGGTTATGCGAATGGAAAGTGTTCCTGCAAAATAAGTAAAGAGGGTGGAGAAAACTCCTATTGACGCAACCAGGAGCGCGAAGAGTACGGCGTCTCTTTCGCTGCGGTTACCGAGAAGAAAATCTAAGAATTTCCCGTTCACGTATGGCATGGCATAGGAGAGAGCGGTTCCAATCACCGTGATAGCAATGAAGACGAAAGCCCCTTTTGCTCTGATGAACCTCGAGAGAACGCATCGAATCAAGGAAGGCCCCAATCTACCCGCCACAAAACATCAATCACTGATACCTTACACCTCAACACAACAGGAGCGAAGATTTGCCAATGAGACTGCTTTAAGATTGCCTTGGGCCAATACGATCTCAAGCTCTTCCTACAAGAGAGTCGGAATCGGACATCTCCTCCGACGAACCTGGCAATCGGGCGGTTGAAATATCTTTTTCAACCGCCCGATTGCCACAATAGATTTGAGCATCCGCCCACAAACGTCCGCGTTTTATACCCATCAAATCCTTTGCCTTTTGTCGTCTAGACTAGAAAAATCGCTCGAAATAACGCAACCGGCCTGCTCGCTTGAAGAAACCTAAGCCCGTAACGTAGATGTGCAAACTTCCGAAACGCCTTGCGCGGCATAGTGCGTATAAACTTCGTCAACCGCCTCAGAAATATCTGAGTATCGCGCCGGGTCAAAAGCATACGATGTCGCAGCTATACCCTGCACCCATTCGGAACGCGGATTAATTGAATAGCCACACAGCATCATCATACATGCATCTAGACCTGATTTCCCAAGTATCCGACGTATTGATGAGAGCATCGCGGGTCGCCCCTGCACCATCGTCGTCACCCCTATTAGCAGTATTTACCGTTTTTCTCTAAATGCGTATCGCCACCCTTAAGAATACGAAGTGTTTTATCCAGACCCGATTGTCCCCCATCCCCAACGAAGGGACAAGGAATCTCATCCGGAATCGGCAGTAACGGAGGATTCACAACGACAAGCGAAAAACATGAGTCATCTCTCAGAGGGGAGTAAAGGCTCCCCTCAAGCACCCTAGTTTCGTCATCCAAAGAGTTGATGGCAGTGTTTTTCTTACAAAGGTCGACAACAAAAGGGTTGATTTCTACAGATGTTACATCCATGCCACAGTTGGTAAGTATCAGGCCCTGTATTCTGGGGCCAGAACACAAATCGAGAGCCTTCCGTGCGCTCTGCGGTGTAAGGCGCCAATCTCAGCAAATCTGTCCCACAATACTGCGCTGAAGAACAAGACGGAACCCCTGAGCCAAACTCCCCTATACCTTATTAAGGCTAAGACAGGCAAGTTCACGCACCCGGCATATTCCAGAATAACATCCTATTGTTTTAGATGCTCTACAAGCATGAACAGCCGCGAATCGGAAAGATCTTCTAGTTTCGCCCCGACTGACTGCCAAGGGCCAAAATGGCCCCTCCATCCCTGGGCGACCGGCTCTGGTGCGCCAAGGAGTGTCCCCAAGTGCCGGCAGAAAAGGAACGTCCCTATCTGCCGGCTAGAGGGCACCGAAGAGGATGGCGTAGGTAGTGGATTCGCCGAGCTTGAGCTCGTCGCCGGGATTGAGTTGGGCGGAACGGCCGGGCTCGACCTGAATGCAGACGCGCGTGGCCCCGTTTACCACCACGGTTCCGTTGGTGGACGACAAGTCCTCGACGTGCCAGATATTTTGAGCATCGCACCAGATATGGGCATGGCGGGCCGAGACATCGTCGCCGACGTCGGTAATATCGCCCTCACCAGTGGCCAGCGCGCCAATCTCAACACCCTGCTCACTCGGCTGAATCCAGCGCGGGGCGCTCACGACAAAACTGTTTTGCACGCGCAGCAAGCCCAAGGGGTGCGCCGGGGCGGGTTCGCGTTCGCCCGCAGTCAGCGACATGCCAAGCGAACGCGGCGTGGATGTGCCTCCGCCACAGGTCGCGTGCGCGTAGTCGATGGCATAGTTCACCGAGGACCGCACATCCGCCGAACAACCGACGGCGACAAACAGCACCAGCACGGCCTCGGCGCGCTCGGCGGGCATGAGTTCCGCCGCCTGGGACAGGCGATCGAGCGCGTTGCGATAGAGATTCGTGTCCTGGTGGCACTCTTCGAGCGCGCGTACCATCGGTTCACCTGCAGGACCGCACACCATATTGATCACAGCCGTGGAGTCCATGGGATTGCGCTGGCGCAGGGCCAGTTGCGACATAATACGCGCAGCCGAGGTACCGTATTCGGCAAAGTAGCGCTGCTGAAGCGTGCCGACCGGCGCGCGAACGATAAAGCGGGAAACCCAAGAGCGATCGGCGGCTCGGCTCTGCGGGCTGCGGCCGTCGGCGAGCGGACGGGACGAAAGCACCAAGCCGCACAGCTCGATATGGCTCAGATGCGCCGCGCGCTTAAAGATGTCAAACATGGCCCCGCATGGGGTGAGCTCAACTTGAGATGCCATGACCTAGGCCTCCTTGGTCGTAGAAATAGAATCGGACGATACTTCGACAGGTCCGCCAAAAGTACGGGCAGCTGCGGCTCCACCGGCAAGCGGAGTCGCCATCTGGGCTTTTGTGCGTCGTGGTGCCGAAACGGGAAGTTCAAAGGCAAAGCCCATCGCAAGCAAAAACCACGTAAGCGTATAGGTTGCAACCAGAGCGGCAACAAGGCCGCCCATCACGGCGCGTTGGGAAAATACGCTACATGCAGCCACAACCAGCACCGGAACCTCGCAGGCAGAAAGCGCAAGCACACCCTGCAGGAACCCCGAGCGCCGATTGCGCGCAAGTGCCCCCGCGGTAACGCCGGCTATGCCTGGCAGCGCCAACGCCAGTGCGGCAATAATACTCGGTAGCGACCCAGACCACACGAGCGATCCCAAAGTCGCCGTCACGCGGGCGCCCGACGCCAGCAGCGCGGCCGAAACCACGACCACAGCCCAAACCACGCCACAGACGACCGTCGCGCCGACCATCAGCGCGCGACGAACCGCGCGGCCAGACGCATCCATGGGGCACGGCGTGAGCGGCTCGCCGCGAAGCGAACGACCGACATTTTGCGCATAGTGGTCACAAAACGCCGAGAGCGCCGCCTCGACCGCCGCCGGCTCGGGACGATCTTTTTGATGACTGGACAGACAGGCCATCACCACGTCGAACAGCTGGGCATCGACAAACGCCAGCGCATCGCGTAGCTCTTCGGAATCCGGCTCAAGCCCCAGCTGCTGGGCCTGCTCGGCCGCGGCGAGCGCCACATCGGGCTCACGACGAAGCAGCTGAGTCAAATCACAACCGGGCGCATGGGCACCAATGGGATAGTCGGGCCGTGTGTCCGTCTTGAGACGGTAGGGGCTGGCAATGTCGCGCGTCTTTTTGCGCGAACCCGAGGTGCCCGAAGTGCTCGGCGCGGCTTCGTATGGCACGACGCCGGCAATGAGCTCGTAAACCGTGCTTGCCGCGGCATAGACGTCAATCGCCGGCGACATACGCAAAGCGCGCAGGTCGGGAATATCGTCGGTGAGCATCTCGGGCGGGGCATAGGCAACCGTCGCGCGACGCAGCGTGGCATAACGCTCCGTAAACGACGCCTTGCCGCCGGTACCGGCCACGGCCGACGCAGGCTCAAGCGCCAGCGACGAGCCAAAGTCGATCAGGCACAGGTCAAAGGTGCCCTCGGCAAGCTGTCGGTCAAGCGGCAGGCGCGCCGTACGCACCATAATATTAGCGGGCGAGATATCGCGATGGACAAAGCCCTCGCCCACCAGGCTCATACGGCAGAGCAGATCGAACAGGTCGCGACCCAGACGCGCCGCCACAAGCGGCGATAGGCGTCCGGCATCGTCCACGGCGAGTCGCGAGCGCAAGCGGGCGAGCGTCTCGCCCTCGACCCATTCCATGACAATTGCAGGCACACCGTCAACCTCGCCCCAGCCATAGAGGCGGGGAAAGCCCTTAAGGCCCGAAAGGGCGCGATGGCATTCATATTCCTCGCGAAATGCCGCTTTGAACTTGGCGACCAGCGACTCATGGGCGGCATCGTCGTCAAACTCATCGCGCGTCGGCAAGATGAGCTGTTTGAGTGCTACGTCCTCGCCTTGGGCGTTGACAGCACGCGTCACGCGGCCGATACCGCCACGGCGCATGGTGGCATCGTCGGCAAACAGCATCGTAAAACGACGCAGATAGGTAGGCAGTTCGTCCTGACCGAGCGCAATGGCCGGCTCAAACCCGTCGACACGCGCCAGGCGCAGGCCGACCATGGGATCGCGACCGAGCGATTGTGGTGTGGTAGATGCAAGATCGGTCATCATAGGGCAAGCGCCGCCACGTTATTGTTGAAGTTACCGAGCGCGACGTCATCATCGCCGTAATGGCCGACCCATTGACATAGGTTGGTGCAACAGCCCCACAGATTGGCATACTGCTGATACCACTTTGACCGGGGCGAGAATGTCTGACGACCGAACTCGGCTCGAATGACAAACATCTCCCCGACCAGGCTGTCACACGGCCTGGGATCTCCCGTAGAGTTATAGGTCGAGACCACGTCATTGGCACGAGAAACATAGCCGTCGAGCATGTTGTACTTGGTCACAAGCCAGCTGTGAATGCTCTCTTCTTCAGCAGCGGAAAGGCCACCGGAGTTTGCATCGTTGTCAGTGTTGCCGCCCGTCGAACCGCCGTTTCCAGACCCTCCGGTAGAGGAACCCGACCCAGAGCCGCCGCCCGAACTCGACGAATCCGAGCCGGAGCCAGAAGTATCCGAGCTACCGGGCTTTCCGGACTGCTGGGCGTCCTGCTCCTTCTGCTGCTCGACCTTATTCACCGTTGCCGCCACGCTATTGTTGGACAACCGATCGATGATCTTGGTGTTGGTGAGCACGATGGTTTTGCCATTGGCAAGCGTGACTTCGTTGTCCGGGGCCTCGGCGCCGTCCGCATCGTCGGTGCCAAACACAATATGCCCGACCACACTTGCCCAAGCATATCCAGTCGTGGTGCCCAGATCGCTTTTGACCTCATGCCCCACGCGCGGTTCGCGTGCGGCATGCGCCTGCATCATGGACGGCACGGTCATGCCATAGGCAGAAACGCCAGCTATGACCAGCACCAGCGAGCACGATAGCAGTGCGTACGCCCGCGGCGCCAAGCCCAGTCGGCGTCGTATGCGCACCGCGGCGCCGCGCTTTGTCTGAGTGCCACCGGGCCGCATGCGTTCTCCTCCAACAAAAACACGCCGCTCGGGAGCGGCGCATTCATTCGAATCCATATTTGAGTGTATCAGCGAACCCAAAAGGTTGCGCAACGAATGAGCAAATTAAGGATGCGAGCGGAAGCATCCATGCGATAAGCGGATACGAAGCATCTTTGTTGCACAACAAACTCACAGTCGCACGGGGAAATTATGACTACCCCGTGCGACTGTGAGGAAAACATACGGCAGGAGCAGGCTCGCCACCTAAATCGCGCGACGGGCCTCGATGGCGCGGCCAAGCGTAAGCTCGTCGGCATACTCCAAGTCGCCGCCCACGGGAAGGCCGCTTGCCAGACGCGACACCTCGACGCCCAACGGCTTGATGGTACGGGCCAGATAGCTCGCCGTGGTCTCGCCCTCAATATTGGGGTTGGTGGCGATGATGACCTCGTGGATGTCCTCGTGGCCCAAGCGTGCCAGCAGCTCTCGAATGTGCAGCTGCTCGGGGCCAATCTTGTCCATGGGACTGATCACGCCGCCCAATACGTGGTAGAGGCCGTGGTAGCTGCCCGTGCGCTCGATCGCCTGGACATCGCGCGGCTCGCCCACCACGCAAATGCGAGTGGTATCGCGCATCGGGTCCTGGCAGATGGAGCACTCGTCGGCCGTGGCGTAGTTAAAGCAGCGGCTGCAAAAGTGGACCTCCTGCTTGACCTCCAGGATGGCCTCGGCCAGGCGGCGCGCCTCCTCGGCGTCGGCCTCCAACAGGTAATAGGCGATGCGCTGGGCCGACTTGGGACCAATGCCCGGCAGACGGCCCAGCTCATCGAGCAGTTTTTGCAGACTGTGGTTGGCACTCATATATATGCGTGTCTTAGAACGGCATGCCCGGGATGTTGAGGCCGCCGGTGATGGCGCCCATCTGCTTGTTGGCGAGCTCGTTGACGCCGCGGACGGCCTCGTTGACGGCAGCCATGATCATATCCTGCAGCATATCGACGTCCTCGGGATCGAGCGCATCGGGATCGATGGTGAGGTTGACGAGCTCCATCTCGCCGTTAACGGTCACCTTGACCATGCCGCCGCCGGCAGAGGCGTCGACGGTCTGGGACTTGAGGTTCTCCTGCGCGGCGGCAAGCTGCTCCTGCATCTTGCGAGCCTGCTTCATCATCTGCTGCATGTTCATACCGGCCATGATGGCTCCTTTACGTGCGGCCGCACGCCGAGCTGCAAGGGCAGCCGGAGCACGGCAGGACTTTCAAACTCAAAAATCGTACCACGGCGCGAGGCGAGAGAGCGGGGCGGACGTGTTACCTCAGTCGATATACATGTCCTCCAATACAAACCGCACTCAAAGATTATGCAAGGTCGAATTATGCAAGGTTGCATAATATCGCACACTCAATCTAGTAGAGCCGAATCCGGCATTTCATGTGCGCCACTAAATGGTTGATTTCCGATCTCAGCCGAACACATTGAGCAAATAGGCCATTCCCGCAGTTAGCTGAACGCCCCCGCGGCCCCTCCTGGGGTCCGGGGGCGCCGTTTTCCCAGTTGAAGGAACGGTGGAGATGTGTTTCGATGGGTCCGGTGGCCATGCTCCGCCCTCCGCCCGGCACCTCTTCCCAGACTCAGCCGGACGGCCGGTCCGTCTATTCCGTTTTTTCCTTCAGGCTAGGACAGCGGGGCATCGCCCCTCTCTGCGCGCGCCCGCCCTATCAGTCCCGGCGTCAGGTCGAGCTCGCCGAGCGGCACGTCCTCCACGCCGTAGGCGTCCAGCAGCGCCGCCGCGTCGTCCCCGAGCATCGCCCTGAAGGCGCGGGCGGGCGTCGTGAAGCCGAGCGCGCCGCGGGGCTCGGAGTTCACGTGCGACATGGCCAGCGCCAGGTCGGCCGGGGAGAGCCGGTCGAACCTGATTCCGGCGCCCTTGGGCAGCAGCTTCCTTATCTCGACGTGGTTGCGCTCGCAGGCGCCCTTCTGGTCGCTTCGCCCGGGGTCGCAGTAGAACAGCCTCGTCTCGCCCGGCCCCTCGCCGAGCAGCGCCGCGATCGCCGCCTCGTCGGAGAACTCGGCGCCGTTGTCGGTGAGCACGGCGCGGAAGACCCTGCCCATGCCGTCGGCGCCGAGGACCTCCCTGATATCGCCCAGGGCGTCCGCGACGCACCCGGCGGTCTTCTCCTCCAGCGGCAGCGCGAGCTGGAGCCTGCTGGGGCGGTGCAGCAGCGTGAGCAGGCAGGCGGAGTCCTCCCGCGCGCCCTCGACCGTGTCCATCTCCCAGGCCGCGGCGCACGCGTCCTCCCCGAGGGCGAGGAACGCGGCATGCGACCTGCGGGCGGAGTGGCGCGTGGCCGCCCGGCCGGCGGCGCTCTTCCTCGGCCTGTAGCCGACCTTGCGCCTGAGCTCCATGTTGGTCATGCCGTCGTAGCCCGCCGAGACCCAGCGGTAGATGGTCGACGGCGACAGGTCCACCGGGCCGCCGTTGCGCGCCGCCATCTGCTCGGGCGAGAGCCCCCGGCGCAGGCAGTCCCTTATCGCCTCCAGCCTGGCCGCCGCGGCGGGCTCGTCGGCGTCTATCCCGCGCCTGGACGAGACGAGGACCGAGTCGGCGCACAGCTGCGCGGCCCGGGCCTCGTAGAAGACGTGGGGGCGGCGCTTGCAGCCGATCGCGCGGTACCGGCCGCAGCCGTTGCAGCATCGCGGCCACGCGGCCAGGCGCGGGCAGGCCGCCGACAGGTCGGCGGAGGCGTCCACGCGCTCGCCGCGCCTGGACTTCGGCGCCGTCACGAACCTGTGCGACGCCACCTCGGCGCTCACCGTCGAGGGCGACCTGCCCAGCTCCCTCGCGATCTCCCTGCACGAGGCCCCGCGCTCCAGCATCCTCTGGACCGTGTCCCGCTCGTGCCTCGTGAGCCTTCCGTAGGCCCTCGGGACCGCCCTCGCGGAGCCCCTATTCTTCTTTCCGGACATGCCGTCCTCCGATCTCCCGGGGCCGGCCGGTCCGGCCCTCAGGGTATCGGGTTCCCACATTCATCCGCACATGTGCGGATGAATGTGGGAAGTGTTCGGATGAAGTTGATAATCAAGGTGCGCCACTAAATAGCTAAATGCCGAACCGCTGCTCGAGGCGGCGCACATGGCGGCAGGGTATAATTTGATTGCCATAGATAGTAATTTGGAGGTGCCCCATGAATGCCCCAACGCGCTCCAAAACATCCGCTCAAAACACCCCGTTGCATATGTGGTTCTCTATCTCTTTGTCGGCTGGGCATTGCTGGTTGTCATCACCCATGCCATAGCTTTTGGAGCAGAACTGCTGATAGCCAGCTCGGACCAGCCCGTCGTCAAATGGGAGACGACCGATGAGTGCACCGACGGAACCCGAACCGTCTACTACAACAGCCCGTCCCTCTATCAAGAGTTCAAGGTCAAGATAAAGGACTTCAAGATTGTCGATGCCGAGCTAGGCGTTTATTTGGCAATCGGAGCAACCATTAACGCCGAGCAAGTCGAGTACACGGACAGCCATGCGACGTATCGTATCGACCTCAGCATCCTAGGCCGACCGTCACGCACCTGTCTGCTCAAATGCGACATACGCGGCACCACACTACACATGTCCGAAATACAGATGCGCCCGGACAAGGGGTCCTCTTCTTGAGCAGTATACCCGCCTGCGCAGCTACTCCACCGGCTTGAAGATGGTGGCCTGGCCAAAGACGCTGCGGATGAGGGCCTTGGCCTCGTCCTCGGTCTGCGGGATGCTCGGGGCTGCGCCCTGATGGCCGAAGGGGCTGCCAGCACCGGGATTGGATTCCCAGGGAGCGGCGGGGACGTCGTCGTTTGCAGAGGCTGCGGGTGCCACAGCAGCGGCCTTGGTCGCGGACGCCGCACCCGGCACGTCGAACGGGGGCAGATCGTCCCCGCCGGCATCGGCAGCAAAACCACCGACCATAGCATCGTCGTAGGGCACCTGCTCGGATTCCCATGGCGCAGCCTGCGCAGGCGGCTGAGCCATGGGGACGGACGCGCGCTCGGGCGCTCGGGGCGCGGGCTCGGTCGGGAGCTTGCCCGTGGCAGGAGCACCGGCAGGGTTGTCGGAGCGCAGCCAAGGGGCCTTGGCCAGGTCGGATGACTTGGGCGCAGGCGCGGCAGCGGACTTGGGCGCGGGGATCGGAGCAGCCGGTTTGGGCGCAGCGGGTTCAGGCGCCGACGGGGTCGGTGCCGCTACCGGCGCCGCTTTTGGCTGCGTCGCGCTGGCGCTCGAGGATGCAGGGGGCACCGAGGACACGGGTTGCGGGTCCGCAGATACCGCAGCCCGTGCAGATGGAGAATGCTCCTCATGTTGAGGAGCCGGCGTGCCACCCCCATCCAGGACATAGTCGACGGTACGACGACCGAAGACCGCGCAGACCGTCGGCAGGACCACCGACTGCGTATCGGCGCGACCGAGCATCTTGATGGCAAAAGTCGAACCCGCGGGGAACGAGACCGTGAGCTTGGAGCCGTCGTCGGCCGTGGCGCGGGCGTTGAGCAAAAGCCCTGCGTAGGAGGCCTGACGAGCCTTGACGCGCTCGACGACCTCGGCCCATTTGCGCTGGAGCTCGCCGGCGTCCTCAACCGCGGGGGTCTCGGCAGCACCGGCGGCGACAACCTGGGCGGCGTTGTTGGGCTTGGACACCGACACGGTCGATGCAGCAGGCGCGGAAGCCGGAGCCGCAACGGGCTGAGGTGCAGGCGTTACAGGTCTGGGCGCCGGCGCAGGAGCCGCGGACTTGGTCGCAGGCTGGGCAGCCGGAACAGCAGCGCCGCGGTCCCAAGGCATACCGCCCTGGCGCGCGGACGTAGCAGCGGGGGCAGCGGATGCCGCCGGAGCGGCAGCACGAGCGCCCGAAATGAGCGTCGGCTGTTGGGCAGCAGCGGGTACGGATGCTGCAGGCGCGGCGGCCTGAGCAGCAGCCACGCTCGCCGGCACGGCGCCGTTGGCAATCATGGCCTCCAGGCGTGCCACGCGCTCGGCCAATGCCTCAATCGTTAAATCGGCCTCGGGACGCGCCAGACGCGTGCAGGCAATCTCGAGCACCAGGCGCACGTCGCTCGCGCCCCTCATCTCCAGTGCGGCATCGTCGAGCACCGTCAGCACGCGGGCCAGGCGGTCGGCAGGATGCTCGCCAAAGGCAGCGGCCTCGGCAGCAAGCGCCTCGGCCTGCTCGGAGCCGCCCTCAAACAGCTCGGCACGGGCACCGGCAACGCAGGCAACATACACGTCGCGCACATGCGCCACCAAGTCACGCGTCAGCTCAAGCAGGTCATTGCCCTCCTCGACCTGTGCGCGAATGAGCCCATACAGCTCGGCGACATCGCGATCAGCAATGGCGCGCGCAAACTCGCCTAGAATCTGGTCCGAAACTTCGCCCAAAAGCGAACGGGCATCGTCCGCATGCACGGCGCCGTTGCCAAAAACGCTCAGCTGCTCCAGCGTGGAGAGCGCGTCGCGCATGCCGCCCTTGGCATGGCGCGCCACGATAGCCAGCGCCTCGTCGTCGTAATCGAAGCCCTCCTGCTCGCACACGTATGCCAGGCGGCGCTCGATATCCTCGTTGCCGATGCGATGGAAATCGAAGCGCTGGCAGCGTGAGAGGATGGTCTCCAGAATCTTTTGCGGGTCGGTGGTGCACAGCACAAAGATCACGTGCGCCGGCGGCTCCTCGAGCGTCTTGAGCAGCGCGTTAAACGCCGCCGTCGTGAGCATGTGGACCTCGTCGATGATATAGATCTTGTACTTGCCACGCACCGGGGCAAAGTTGACGGAGTTGATGATTTCCTCGCGCACGTTGTCTACGCCGGTACGGCTTGCGGCATCGAGCTCGTAGACATCGGGGTGGTTGCCCTCGGCGATGAGCTCGCATTCCTCACAGGTGCCGTCGGGCATGCAGCCGCTCGCACCCTCGGCGCGCGCCGCCTCGGCATTGCGACAGAGCAGCGCCTTGGCAAGAATACGCGCCATGGTGGTCTTGCCCGTGCCGCGCGGTCCGCAGAACAGGTACGCATGGGACAGGCGCCCCTCGGTGATGGCGTGCTCGAGCGTCGAGACGATATGCTGCTGGCCCACCACGGAGTCGAAGGTGAGCGGGCGATACTTTCGGTACAACGATTCCATGGGTGCTCCCCCGGGTATACTGAGTCTTGTTGCCGCGGCGGCCATGCGGTCGCACGGCATACTGCATCCATAATAACCCGTACGGCGAGCCCGCCGCGATAGGAGTCCAAAGAGCATGGCAGACGCAGAGAGCAACCTCGTTCCCTCCGAAGCAGCCGACCAGGTCGAGGTCGCGCTCGAGGAGCAGGCCGCAGCCGACGACGGCATTCTGTACCTCAACGAGTACCAGTACGAAAACGACCTCGTCACCGACTTTGCGCGCCTGGTCGCCTCGCCCAGGCGTCGCGGCTCGCTGTATGTCGCCGCGGCAATTGCCGCGCTCATCGGCATCGGCATGCTGGTGGCCGGCGGCAACTGGATCAAGTTCGGCGTCGTCCTAATCGTATTCGGCGCCTTTTTGGCCTGGTGGAGCAAAAATCTGCACCATACGCTCGCGCGCGACTTTATCGAAGCCGTCGAGGCAGACGAGTCCATGGGCGGCCGCTACCGCCGCGTCGCCGCCAACGAGGACGGCCTGATGGTCTGGGGCAAGAGCGGCAAGTCGCAGTTCTTCCCGTTTGAGAAGCTCGACCATGTACTCGACGGCGAGCGCATCTTTGTGGCCATGTTCGCCGACCAGGGCGTGACGATCCCTAAGGACACCTTTGTGCGTGGTGATGCCGAGCAGTTTGGCTCCTTCCTCAAGACGCGCATCAACAAAAAGCTGCGCATCGAGACCAAACGCAAGAAGATGAAGGCCGAAAAGGCCGCTGCCAAGGCCAAGCAGGAAAGCGAGCCTAAGAATGCAAAGGCCAAACAGCGCAAGCAGAAGAAGAACAAGAAGAAGCGCTAAGGCCAAGTCAGATAGGCCACCTCGCCCCGCTACCTTCACCATGCACCCGAGCGTGCTACACTAGCAGCATCTATGCCACCGCGAACGGCTCGGCTCCGCGCCCGCCGCTCGCAAACGAACTTTAAACGCACGAGGGTTGGCCATGCCGCTTTTCTCGCAACATACCGCCCGGTTCTCGCCGGACGTTCCCTTGGAGGGCACCAGCTCTCGCGAGCTGCTCAAGCGGTTCCAGCCGCTCGAGACGCTTGCGACCGGCGGTTTTGGCTCCATCGAGATTTGCCGCGACACGCACCTGCGCCGTCGCGTCGCCATTAAGCGCATCCCCCTTATCAACGGCGCCGGCATGCCCGCCAGCGACATCATGGATGTCCTGCGCGAGGCACACACCGCCGCCATGCTTCAACATCCCAATATCGTGCAGGTTATCGACTTTACGCACGATACCGCCTATGCCTACCTCGTCATGGAATATGTCGACGGCATGTCGCTCGCCGACTTTTTGCATCGCGTGGACGGCCATTCGCTCACCTTTGACGAGGCCGCGGCAATTGCCGACGCGCTGGGCCAGGCGCTCACCTTCGCCCATAGCAACGGCGTGCTCCACCTGGATATTAAGCCCGCCAACGTGCTCATCGACCACTCGGGCAACGTAAAGCTCACCGACTTTGGCATGGCGCGACTGTCGTCTGCCGGCGGCTTTGGCGGCTCGCGCGGCGGCACCATCGGCTACATGCCACCCGAGCAGCTCGATATCGAGACCGGCACAGTCGACGAGCGCGCCGATGTCTTTGCCCTCGCCTGCGTGATCTACGAGGGCCTGTGCGGCAGCGCCCCCTTTATGGCCGCCACGCCCGGCGACTCGCTCGGCCGTATCATCGGCGGTGCCACCTACCCCAGCGAGCTGATACCACACTTTCCCCCGGGAGCCGAGGCTGCGCTCATGAGCGCCCTCTCCCCCATGCCGCAAGACCGCCCCAACAGCATCGAGGCATTTTGCGACCAGCTGCTCGCCGGCTTGGGCAGCGTGCGCGAGGGCCGTCGCAGCCTGGAGCAGATGGTGGGCGAGCTGTCGGATGACGAGCGCGCGGCAGACGATATCGAATCGTTACCCTATGAGGACGACACCATCGAGGTCGACCCCGCACTCGGCTGGGCCGGCACGCGCTGGAGCCACGCGCGCGATTACACCATGCGCGCCATCTCGGCGCTAACGTGCGGTGCCTTTAGCTTTTTGATCATGCAGACGGCTGGCGTCGCGGCGCTTCCCGGACTTATTGCCGCGGCCATCGCAATTGGGGCGGCCGCCGGCCTGACCCCGCAGATTGGCTCGGCCATCTCGGCCGTGGGCTTTTTGGTACTTATGGCCAACGCCACCATGCAGACGCAGGGCATCCTGTCGATGCTACCCGTCGCGGTGCTCTTTGCCGCCACCATGTCCGGTTGGTGGATCGCCTGGGGACGCACCGAGGCGGCCGCGAGCGCGGCGCTCACCTGCGCGGTAGCACTTGGCTGTCTAACGGGTGACGTCCTCCTTGCCGCCGGGGTCGCCGCCGGCATCGCGGCCTTTTGGCTCGGCCCGGCAAGCGCCGCGGCCGCTACGGGGATGGGCGCGCTTTTTGGCCGCCTGGCTACGGTTGCGCTTTCCGCCGGAGGCGTGCTGGGGCTCGGCAATGTTGCCGCGGCGCTGGGAGACATGCTCTTCTGGGCTGCCGTTGTGCTTGTCGCGGCGACAGCTGCACTGACATCTCTGCTGCTCAACGCCCATGCCAGGCGTGCCGAGCAGGGCTCGAACCTGGCTGCAATCGCTGCCATCGCCGGCTGCGGAATAGGCACCGCGGCGTCGCTCTGTCTTGCACACCATATGGAAATTGCCAGCCTTGCGGCCGCGGTCGTCGTCAAGGCGGCGGTTGCGGGAACCCTATCCTCTATAATCGTTGGGATATGCCTATATTTGCTCGGATACCAAAGAACCTATACGGAGAGTGATCTTTCGTGAACTTCCTGAACATCTTCGAGGACCACGTGGCCGGCATCTTCGGTGCCACCCGTGCCCCGTTCTCCTTTAAGAAGCTTGCCAAGCAGGCCGCTCGCGACATGGAGGATCAGACTCTGGTGATCAACGGCGTCAACACCGCGCCGGCACTCTATACCATCCTGATCGCCGCCGACGACGATCCCATGCTCGCTCCGTTCTACCCCGAGCTTTCGCGCGAAGTCCGCGAGTTTGTGAAGGCACAGGCCGAAAAGCGCCGCTATGTGTTTGTCGGCGAACCCCTCGTTCGCTTTATGATCGACCCGCAGCTGCGTGCCGGTAAGTTCTCGGTCTTTGCCGAGAACGTCGACGCCCCCACGCTCGGTCGTCTGTACGAGGAAGAGCGCGCCTACCAGAATGGCCTGGGCCAGAACAACTCGGCCGCAAGCCGCGCCGCCAGCGCTCCCCGCGCCGGCAAGCAGCAATTCGCCGCTCCGCAGCAACAGCACCCCGCCGCCATGCCCCAGCAGCCGACGCCCCGTGCCGCCGCTCCCGACCCGCTCGCCGTGGCCGACCCCTTTGCGCCCAACGTCCCCGACCCCGCCGCCGCGCCCATCCCCGTGCCGCAGACCGTCTCTCGTGACGCCCTCGCCGGTATGGGCGGAGCCGCCGCGACCGGCGCCGCCGTGGGCCTTGGCGCCGCGGCCGGTATTGCCTCCAACATGGCGAGCACCCGCGCCCCGCAGCGCCCGCTCGCCCAACTCGTCGACGTCGTGAGCGGCGAGAGCCACAGCATCACTTCCGCGCAGGTGACCATCGGTCGCGAGCGTTCGGTTTCGGACATCGCCCTGCGCGACCCCAACGTGTCGCGCCGTCACGCCCAGCTCACCTTTACCGGTTCGGACTGGTCGATCGAGGACCTCAATTCCACCAACGGCACGCTCGTCAACAACCGCCGCATCACGCGCTGCCCGCTGCGCAACGGCGACCTGCTGACGTTTGGCCTGAGCACCTTTGAATTTAGGGGATAGTCGCTTATGAACATCGATATCGTCCTTTTTGCAGGCCGCATCGTCCTGGTCGCCCTGCTCTACATCTTCCTGTTCGCCGTCATGAAAACCGGCGTGGGACTCGTACGCGGCCAGCGCCGCGACTCCGCTATCTGGACGATCGATGTGGACAAGGGTCCGCGCGGCATCCGTGGCATCCATGTAGACATGCTCGGCCCCGTCATCGTGGGCCGCTCGCCGTCCTCGGACATCTGCATCAACGAACCGTTTGTCTCGGCCTCGCACGCACGCTTTTCGTTGCAGGGCCCGGCACTCATCATCGAAGACCTCAACTCGCTGAACGGCACGCTCGTTAACGGCCGTCAGCTGGTGGAGCCCGCAACGCTGCGCGAGGGTGATGAGGTCCAGATTGGCGACGTGGTCATGAAGGTGAACCGTCGATGATCGACGAGGAGAACAAGTCCGCAACCATGCCCGAGACGCCGACTGCCCCCGCAGCTGCGCCGGCTCATGCCGCTCCGGCGCGCCCTGCGACCGTGGAGCCCGAGGACACGGTGTTCTCCCTGCCTCTTTCGCATGTAACTCAAGAATATCCGACACTCGTCGATGACGAGGACGCCGATACCGAGCAGCTCGATGCCCCCATCGGCGCGCACGCTGCCGAGCAGTCGGCGGAACCGGAGGCAACGCCCGCACCGGCTCACTTTGCCGAGCCCGTCGCCGAGGCGATTAACGAGAGCGCTGCCGTGTTTGCAGCCCCCGAGCCTGCCGCGCCGGTATTCCCCGTCGCCCCGGCAAGCGAGGCGGCACCCGCATCCGCAACGCCTGCCGAAGTCGAGCAGCCCGTTGCCGCGCCCGCCGCAGCTCCCGAGCCCTCCGCTCAACCCCAGAGCACGCCCGCGCCGTCGCACTTTGCGACGCCCGAGCCGACGGCTGTCGAGCCGCAGCAGGACGACGATCCCGCCGACCGCGTAACCGAAGATCTCAACCTTCCGGACGTCTCCGACGCCGAGTCGGGAGACGATGCCGACACCGTCTCCCCCGGCGACACCGCCGAGATCGATGTCGCCGCCGTGGAGGCAAAGCTCAAAGATCCCGGCTCGACCATGAGCTTTGAGCCGCTGACCGACGAGCGCATCGAGACCGACTCGACCTACGACGCCGGCACCACCACGCAGCTTATGTGGGGCGCCCGCTCCGACGTCGGATGTGTGCGCCCGCACAATGAGGACTCCTATCTGGTGCAGTCGCCGCTCTTTTGCGTGTGCGACGGCATGGGAGGACACGCCGCCGGCGAGGTGGCATCCTCCATCGCCGTCGAGACCATCGCCAAGACGGCGCCGCAGTCCGCCGACGCCGCGCGCCTGGCCGCAGCCGTTGAGGCCGCCAACGCCGCCGTGATCGAGGCCGCCCTCAACGGCCTGGGCAAACCCGGCATGGGATGCACGGCCACCTGCGCCTACATCGAAAACGATACGCTCGCCATCGCCCACGTGGGCGACTCGCGCGCCTACCTGCTCCACGAGGGTACGCTCATCCGCGTGACCCGCGACCACTCCTACGTGGAGGAGCTCGTGGATGCCGGCGAGATTACGGCCGACGAGGCCCGCGTCCACCCCAACCGCTCGGTCATCACCCGCGCGTTGGGCTCGGATCCCGCCATGTATGCCGACCACTTTACCCTGCACATCGAGGAAGGCGACCGCCTGATTCTGTGCTCCGACGGTCTTTCGAGCATGATTCCCGATAGCGATATCGAGAACATCGCTACGCAGTCCTCGAGCGCACAGATTTGTGTCGACAACTTGGTGGACGCGGCGCTCGCCGCCGGCGGCCACGACAATGTGACCGTGGTGGTCGTCGACCTGGTCGACGACGGCGTCATGCGCGAGGCAAAACGCGTCCGACGCCGCAATGTCACCATCGCCTCCGTCTTGGCCCTTGTCTTTGTGCTGGTGGCAGGCATCTGGGCATACACGGGCGTCACCGGCTCCTATTACTTGGGAACCTACCACGGCAATGTCGCCGTCTGGCGCGGCCTGCCCGGCAAGACGCTCGGGGTCGAGCTCCACTGGCTCGAGAGCGAAACCAGCATCAAGCTGTCCGACCTGCCCGAAGACACGCAAAACCGCCTGAAGGCAGGCATTCCGCAAACGAGTGTCGACGATGCGCAGGACACCATTTCCAAGTACCGCCATCAGATTGACGAGGAGCAGACCCGCCAGGTGATCGACGCGCAAACGATTCGCGACAACACCGATCAGGAATCCACCTCCGAGTCAGATTCCGAGAAAACCGCCGAACAGTCAGCCGAGGCCGAAGCCTCCGATAAGAATTAGAAAGGGAGTGCCGCTTATGAGTCGCCGCAACACCGAACTGCTCTTGCTCATCGCCTCGGCGTTCCCCGTCATCCTGCTCTATGCGATGTACGTGCTCACCGCGGGTGCCACGATTTCCTTTGAGACGCTCGCCGTGCCGATCGGCCTGTTCGCCGCCTTCGCCGCGGCGCATATCGCCGTGCGCATCCTGGCGCCCGGCGCCGACCCCGCCATCCTGCCCATCGTCTTTGTGCTCTCGGGCATCGGCATCACATTCGTGACGCGCCTGGCCCCCGACCTCGCCATCTCGCAGCTCATCATCTTGTTTGTCTCGGTGGCGCTCATGGTGGGAACGCTCGCGCTGGTCAAGAACCTCGACGTGGTCATGCGCTACAAGTACACCTTTGGCATTATTGGCATCATCCTGCTGATGCTGCCGATCTTTATCGGCACCACGATCTCGGGCTCCAAGCTGTGGATTCGCATCGCGGGCTTCACCATCCAGCCCGGCGAGTTCGCCAAGGTCTTCATCGTCTTGTTCCTGGCAGGCTATCTGGCCGAGAACCGCGAGCTGCTCTCCATCTCCAACCGCAAGATCCTGGGCCTCAAGATTCCGCGCTTCCGCCTGCTGCTGCCGCTGTTTGCCGTGTGGGGCGTGTGCCTGCTCATCGTCGTCTTCGAACGCGACCTGGGCTCGGCCGTCCTGTTCTACACCATCTTTTTGCTGATGCTCTATGTTGCCACGGGACGCTTTTCGTACGTCATCATCGGCCTTGCGCTGCTGGCCGTTGGGGCCGTGGGCGCCTACAAGTTCCTGTCGCACGTGCAGGTGCGCTTTCAGGTCTGGGTCGATCCGTTTAAGGACGCCCAGGGCCAGGGCTACCAGATCGTACAGTCACTTTACTCGCTGGCTGACGGCGGCCTGGTTGGCGTCGGCATTGGCAACGGCATGGCAAACAACATCCCCGTCGTCGAGTCCGACTTTATCTTCTCGGCCATCGGCGAGGAAATGGGCCTTTTGGGCGGCGGCGCCGTGCTCATCCTGTTTATGCTTTTTGCCGTGCGCGGCCTCACCACGGCAGCCCGCGCCAAGTCCGACCTTGCCGCCTTTAGCGCGACCGGCCTTACGGCGGCCATCAGCTTCCAGGCATTCTTAATCGTTGGCGGCGTAACCCGCCTAATCCCGCTGACCGGCGTCACCCTGCCCTTTATGAGCCAGGGCGGTTCTTCGCTGCTGGCGAGTTTTATCATCGTCGCGTTGCTGCTGCGCGCCGGCGACGAGGCAACCGGACGCGAAGCCGAACTCACCGGCACCGGCACCATGGCCGCCATCACCGATGACCAGGTCGCATCCGCCGCTGCCCCGACCGGTACGCGTTTTGCCAACGCGCCTTCCTACAGCCACGGTAACCACTCCGCGGGCTCTCGCATGCGTCGTCGCCTGCTCGACACGCCAGAGTCCGGCGTGCTCGGCCGCGTGGCACTTGCCAACCGTCTGACTCGTGCCGTGTTTGCCTTTACGGCGCTGTTCGCCATCCTTATCGGCAACCTCACCTATGTCCAGGTCATCAAGGCGAAGGACTATCAGGACATGCCGACCAACAACCACACCATCGCCCGCTCCAAGTACATCCAGCGTGGCTCCATCATCACGTCCGACGGTGTGACACTAGCCGAGTCGCTGCAGCAGGAGGACGGCACCTACGCCCGTTCCTACCCCAACGGCAACATGGCCGCGCACGTGGTGGGCTACGTGAGCCAGCAATACGGCACCGCCGGCATCGAGAGCGTCATGAACGATACGCTCACCGGCTCCAAGGATTACTCCAGCTGGAACAACGCCATCGCGTCGCTCGCGGGGCAGACCCAGCCGGGCAATACCGCCAAGCTCACCATCGACTCGCGCATCCAGACGGCTGCCGAGCAGGCGCTCAAGGGCTTTAAGGGCGCTGTGGTGGTCATGGATCCGCGCACCGGTGCGGTCCTTGCGTGCGCGAGCTCGCCCACCTACGACAACACCAACATCGATGCGCTGCTCCAGTCGGGCGGCGGCGAGGACGGCTCCATGTACGACCGCGCCATGGACGCGCTGTACACCCCGGGCTCGACCTTTAAGGTCGTCACACTCTCCGCGGCGCTCGAAACCGGCACCGCCAGCCTTACCAGCACGTACCAGGCGCCCGGCTCCATGGATATTGGCAACGCGCCGGTCACCAACGATGCCAACGAGAGCTACGGCACCATCAGCCTGCAGCAGGCCTTCGCCGTGTCGTCCAACGTCGTCTTTGGCCAGGTGGCAAACGAGGTCGGTGCCAGCTCGCTCGTCCAGTTTGCCAACGCCTTTGGCTACGGTCAGAAGCTCGGTCAGGATCTGACCACCGCGGCTTCCATCATGGCCGACCCGTCGCTTATGACCGAGTGGGAGACCGCTTGGGCAGGCGCCGGCCAGCCTGTCGGCATGGACCATACGCCCGGCCCGCAGACCACCGTCATGCAAAACGCCGTGATTGCCGCCGCCATCGCTAACAGCGGCGTGGTCATGGACCCGTACTTTGTAGCCCAGGTACTCGCCCCGGACGGAACCGTGGTCAAGACCACGCAGTCCCGCTCGCTGGGCCAGGCCGTCAGCTCCGCCACGGCCGACCAGGTCAAGCAGGCCATGCTTGCCGTCGTCCAGTCCGGCACCGGCACCGATGCCCAGATCCCAGGCGTCAAGGTCGCCGGCAAGACCGGCTCGGCCGAGACCGGCGGCACCAACGTCAACTCAATGTTCGTTGGCTTTGCACCTTACGATTCACCCACGGTCGCTATCTCGGTGGCCTTGGAGGATTACGACAAGCATGACGTCGAGGCCGCCAAGATCGCCGGTATCGTCCTGACCGCGGCGCTTGCCGCACAGGGAGCGTGATGCCCATGATCGAATCGGACACCCGAGGCGCGCCGCGGCCTAAGAGTTAGCGGCAACGCGCCACACGGCCCCAGCGGCCACATCGTAGGTACTACACACATCGTTGAGCGAATAGTTATGTTAGGAGCAGGAATGGAACAGAGGGTCCTCGGGGGAAGATACCTCCTCAAGGATAAGGTGGGAACAGGCGGCATGGCGACCGTCTACCGTGCACAGGACCAGGTCCTCGACCGCACGGTAGCCGTCAAGATCATGCTGCCACAGTATGCTGGCGACGCAACCTTCGCCGCACGCTTTAAGCAGGAGGCACAGGCAGCAGCCGGCCTGTCCTCCCCCTATATCGTGGGCGTCTACGATTGGGGCAAGGACGGCGACACCTATTACATCGTCATGGAGTACCTGCGCGGCACCGACCTTAAGAGCGGCATCAAGAGCCACGGCGCCCTCGACCCCAAGAAGGTCGCCCAGATCGGCTCGCAGATCAGCTCTGCGCTTTCGGTCGCCCACAAGCACGAGATCATCCACCGCGACATTAAGCCGCAGAACATCATGGTGCTGCCCGACGGCAACATCAAGGTGATGGACTTTGGCATCGCGCGTGCCAAGAACAGCCACCTCACGCAAGATAACAACGTGCTGGGAACCGCCCACTACGTCAGCCCCGAGCAGACCCGCGGTCAGGACCTCGGCCCCACCTCGGATATCTACTCGCTGGGCGTCGTGATGTACGAGTGCGCCACCGGCCGCGTTCCCTTTGACGGTGACGACGCCATCTCGGTCGCACTCAAGCAAGTCAACGAGTTGCCTATTCCGCCGAGCCAGATCAACTCCGGTGTCGACGCCGACCTTGAGCGCATCATCCTCAAGTGCATGGAGAAGGACCCGGCAAACCGCTTCCAGACCGCCGACGAGCTTCGTCAGGTGCTCAACAGCTACCTGTCGGGCCGTGCCGTCAACGTCTCGGAGCCCACGCGCATCATCGGTGCCCCCGGTGAGCTGGGCGCCACCAAGACTCGCGAGCTTTCCGATCAGACGCGCGCCATGGTGCGTCCCGTCTCGGGCGTGAGCGGCCAGAATACCGCCCGTAGCTCGGTTTCGGGCTCCACCGGCTCCTACGAGGTCGAAAAGCCCAAATCCAACAAGAACAAGATCATCGCCGCCGTGGTGGCAGCCGTTGCCGTCATCGGCATCGTGGTGGCCTTTGCCACAGGACTCTTTGGCGGCGAGCAGGTCACCGTGCCCGATGTGCTGGGCAAGGACCAGCAGACTGCCGTCGAGCTGATCAAGGAAGCCGGCCTCGAGGTCGGCACCATCGACCAAAGCTACAACGACGATGTCGACGAGGGCAAGGTCGCCGAGCAGACGCCCAACGGCAACACCAAGAAGACCAAGGGCACCAAGGTGAACCTGGTAATCTCCAAGGGCCCCAAGCCCTCCGAAAAGGTTGAGGTTCCCCAGCTTGTCGGCCTGACCAAGGACCAGGCCGAGGCCGCGCTGGCAAGCGTTGGCCTGAAGGGCAACGCCTCCGAGGAGGCCAACGAGGCCGATGAGGGCCAGGTCTTTGAGCAGGTCACCGAAGCCGGTAAGGAAGTCGCGAAGGGCACGACCATCTCGTACAAGGTCTCGAGCGGCCCGGATACCACGTCCGTCCCCGATCTGACCGACATGACCGAGGCCCAGGCGCGCAACGCCCTCGATATGGCAGGCTTTGGCGTCGACGTTAGCTACCAGGAGAACGACTCGGTTACCGAGGGCACCGTGATCAGCTGGAACCCCAGCGGCAAGCAGAAGCCCGGCGCCACGATTACCGTCGTCATCGCCAAGAAGTCCGGCAAGGCCACCGTCCCGGGCAACCTGTACGGCAAGAGCATTTCCGCCGCCGTTACCGCGCTCAACAACGCCGGTTTCTATAACATTGGCTTCTGTGACCAGAACGGCAATCCCGTAAGCGGTAACGAGGATGCCACCGTTACGGGCGTCTCCCCCACTGGAAAGCAGTCCACCGACAGCACGATTACGCTGACGGTCGCACTTTCTGGTTCGGGCTCGGGCTCGGGCACGAGCACGGGCGACGATTCCGGTACGACCAACTAGTCGCCACCCCACCGCTCATCGCGGCTTTCGCCGCAAACATATTCGCTCAGAAGCGCCCGCTTGCTCCCCGGCAAGCGGGCGCTTTGTTTATCGACAGGCCAGGGCTCCATAGCAACACAAAGAGGCCCGCAAAAACAAGCCTCCCAGGTGACAACAGAATATGTAATGCAGTAATTACTAGCCGCAGAACTTCACCATGGTCTCGACCACGAGCTTCTCGGAGTTGAGCTGCTGTATCATGATGCCCTGCTGGAACAGCGGGATGTTGACGCGCGTGCGCTCCGGATCGGAGTGCTCGACGAACTCCTTCTTATCCAAGGTGCAGACCGAGCGCGACAAAACGACTTCGAAGCGACCCATTACGGCATCGCGCATGCGCTACAATCTCAGTTAACCTGTTAACCACTCGCAAACAGCAGGAGGCCCCATGCCCACACCCGGCAAGCGCTCGTCCATGCGCCAGATTGCCGCAGCGGCCGGCGTATCCGTCGCCACGGTCTCCCACGTCATCAACGGCAGTGGCCGTTTTTCCGAAGACACCCGCGAGCGTGTTGAAGCCGCCGTCGAGGAATACGGCTACGTCACGAATATGGCGGCGAAGAGCCTCCGCATGGCCCAGTCCCGGACCATCGGCATGATCGTGCCGGACATCTCGAACGACTTCTTTTCCAAGATCGCCCTGCATGTGGAACGCGAGCTCGCCACCGAGGACTACTCGGTCTTTGTCTGCAACAGCGCCAACGATCCCGCCCGCGAGCGCGATTACTTCCGCACGCTTGCGAGCAAACAAGCCGATGGCATCATCTGCATCTCCGGCCTGCGCAGGCTCGACGGCGAATTTGTCCCCCACGGCATTCCCGTGGTCTGCATCGACCGCGCGCCCGAAAACGACCTCGGTTTCCCGCACGTGGGTTCCGACAACATCGGCGGCGGCTACATGGCAACCGAGCACCTCATCGAGCGCGGCTGCAAGAACATCCTGAGCATCTCGAGTTTTACGGCCAACTACCCCGGAAACGAGCGTCAGATGGGCTACGAGCGGGCGCTTGCCGCGCATGGGATGCCGCTGTGCCGCGACTACCAGCTGTTTGTCTCGGGCAAGCAGCCGAGCATCATCGAGTCGGAAGAGCTCGTGACCGACTTCCTCTCCACGGGCTACCCCGTCGACGGCGTCTTCGCCCATAGCGACCACGCAGCCGTGGGCGCGCTGCGTGCGCTCGTTGCCGCCGGCAAGCGCGTACCCGAAGACGTCCGTCTCATCGGCTTCGACGATTCCGTTTACGCGCAGCTTCCGACGCCGCAAATCAGCACCATCCGCCGCTTCCCCGAGCGCCTCGCGCACGAGGGATGTCAGGCCCTGCTCGCCCTGCTGCGCGGCGAAGAGCCCGAGATGGAGACGCTTGTCCCCGTTAAGCTCGTGCAACGCGCGAGCAGCTAGACAGCGGGCAGCGAATAGCCGCGTTTTTCTCTCGCATGTGCTCTATCCCACGCGCGACATGCAAAAAGCCCGCCACCACTGAACTGCCTCCCATTTCTTGGACATGAGAAATGGGAGGCTTTCTTTATGCGCGTTGATTTGAGAGTGAAGCATGATATCGAGGCCAGGAAGGCGGCCATAGGGCTCTTCGAGCTCGGGCACGGGTATAAATCTGCCGCGATTGCCCTTTCGCTTCCCGTGGAAGCCGTGAGAAGATGGCAGGAGATATACCGCGCATTCGGGAGCGAGGTGCTGCTGCGCATGGACGGAAAGCAGGGCAGGTACACATACGAGCAGAAGGTCGCCGCCGCCTCCGCCGTCGTCGACGGCGGCATGACGAAGACCGAGGCGATGGCGGCGTTCGGCATAATGTCGATGTCGCCGCTCAAGAAGTGGTGCGCGCTATACCGCCGGGGCGGCGCGGAGGCCCTGCGCCCGAGGCCCAAGGGCCGGCCGAAGGGTTCCAAGGCGAGGCCGCGGACCCGCGAGGAGGAGCTCGAGGAGCGGTGCCGTAGGCTCGAGGCCGAGGTGGCCTACCTAAAAAAATTACGCGCCCTGGTCGAGAGGGACGGGCTCTGACCAGGGCGAAGGCCGAAGCGGTCGCGGCCCTGCGCGCCGAGGGGCACGCGCTCGGGCACTTGCTCGCATGCGCCGAGCTCAAGCGGTCGACCTACTACTACGCCCTCGCGCACCCGCCGAGGCCCACGCGCCCCGAGCTCTGGGAGGCGGCCGCCGAGATCTTCTCGCGCACCGCCAACGGCTGCGGGCACCGGCAGATAGCGATGTGCCTCAGGGCGGAAGAGGGGACCGTGATAGCCGACAAGACCGTGCTCAAGATGATGCGCGAGATGGGGATTCGCTGCGGTATCAGACGCGAGACGGCCTACCACAGGTACAACTCGTACAGGGGCGTCGTCGGCAGGACGTTCGAGAACGTGATCGCGAGGGATTTCGACGCCGGGGCCCCGTGGCGGAAGCTGGGAACGGACGTCACCGAGTTCAAGGTGGCGGGCGGCAAGGCCTACTGGGCCCCGACGCTGGACTTCTGCACCAAGGAGATCGTGGCGAGCGACATATCGACCACGCCCGACATGGCCCAGCAGGTCAGGATGCTCGACGAGCTGCTGTCCAAGATCCCCGAGGGCGCCGCCCCGACCATGCACTCGGACCGGGGCTGGCAGTACCAGCACGCCTCGTACACATCCAGGCTCGAGGCCGCCGGCATCGTCCAGAGCATGTCCAGGAAGGCGAACTGCATCGACAACGCCGCCACCGAGCAGCTCTTCGGCCACGTCAAGGACGAGTTCTACCGGGGCCGCGAGTGGGAGACGTTCGAGGATTTCAAACGCGACCTGGAGGAATACATAGTCCACTGGAACACGAGCCGGAGGCAGGTAAGATTGAAGGGCCTGACCCCGGAGGAGTTCCGGAATCAGGCCCTCGCGGCCTAGTCGCTATTTAGGGCGTCCAAGATTTGGGACGCAGTTCAAAGCCGGTGGGTCTCCCCAAAGATTGCTTCTTCGAAACGCCTGCAAGGGAGAATGGCTGACAAGGAAAGCCTGCGAGCAGGACATCGAAGTCCGGTATATCGTTTGATGCGACCTGACGGATGTCGCCCGCCGGGGTCTCTCCATAGTTCATCCGGTAGGTTTTCTGGGCGAACTTATCCCACTCGCAAGAGAAGACGCACCTACCGCCAAGCTCCTGGAACGGCATTCGTATACCGCCGATGCCCGCGAAGAGATCGCAGAAGGTAAAAGGCGCGTCGCTGCGCTCCCCTTGGTCAAATGGAGCCCCCGCATCGAGCGATGCGATAAAGGCGCATTCAGCCGCCGTTGGACTAGTATCCCCAGACTCCCAGCGCCGAACGGTGCGTTCGCCAGACGAGCCCATACCAAGGGCGGCGGCGAACTCCTTTTGGGTGAGGCCGAGGTCAATTCTCTTTTGCGCTATATCAGCTGCATTTAGTTGCATGGGACGCCTATCTTGGTTGAAAAACGGTCAAACTGTCCTGTATTTACCACAGCGTTAGTCTATCACCCCGAGCGGACATGTCTTCCCCTTGCTTCAGTCCGCCTCTAAACCCCGTAGCATCAACTGGGCTTTAGGGCTTGGACACTCTACCGGAGGGCTCTAGACGCAATTGGTGACGCGGGTGTCGACGGTTCGAATCCGCCGGCAGCTCCCACAAACCAGAAACGGCGCCGCTCTCGCGACGCCGTCATAATCTTCTGGTGCCCCCGGGCGGATTCGAACCGTCGACACCCGCTTTAGGAGAGCGGTGCTCTATCCCCTGAGCTACGGAGGCATGTTGTACTAGTGTAGCAGATTTACGCCGTTGTAATACAGCGTATAGCCACTCTTCGAAGTTGCGGTGGAACAGCCCTCCGGAAAGTGTGTCCCACTATCCAGGCAAATTCTGGGTCAAACTTTCCCAATGGGACCTCGCTGGAAACTGTGTCCCAGAATTTCGGCTCGAAACGGGACACAGTTTCCCAAACGACCCCGTTCCGGAAACTACATCCCGGAATCGGCGCTCGAACCGGGATGCACTTTCCCGATCGAGCCCCATGGGAAACTGCGTCCCACTTGGGGGGCGCTCTTTAATGACTAGTTGCCTTTGTGGAAAAGGTTTTTGATAACGGAGGGGATGCTCTTGGCGCCCTTGGCAGTCACATCGATAAAGTCGGGCGAACGCACGAGCTTATCCTCGTCGACGTACTTGCGGACAGCACGAAGCGTCTCTTTGTCGTCGCGCGTCGAAAACGTAAAGTGACCGTTGTCCTTGGTGAAGATGGCAAAACGCGTGATCTTCTTGGTGCCGCGTAAAACCTCGGCGGCAATATAGTCGACCTCGTCCCACGGGATTTGAATATAATCCTCGGGATTGCGCTCGTTGTAATACTCGAACGCCTTATTGCCCACCATCACGTTACCGTGGCTGGTAAGCCCCATCAGGCAGGTTGCCGGCGTTGCCAAATCGACCGTGCTGTTCTGAGATTGCGCCATGCGCGCCTCGCCCTCCAAATAAAACAATCGGACCGCATCCAGTGTACCCACCGGGTGCGGTCCGTTTCAATGGCTCAAAAGCCCTTGCCTAGCAATTCTCGGTCTTAAGCCGAAGCGTGCTTACATGAAGCCGCAGAAGCGACCGATGATGCCGACGGCGAAGAGAGCCAGGATGATGACAATCGGGCTGACCTTCTTCTTGAGGAGCTTGCAGACCAGCAGGGTCAGGCACACGGCGGCAAGGCCGGGGATGAGCTGATCGAGGTTGGCCTGAAGCGTGGTGACCTTCATCTGATCAAGGGCGGTAGCACCGACGGAGTTGTACATCGTCAGCGCTTCCTTGATACCCTCGGAACCGGAGGGCAGGCTAGCCCAGTCGATAAAGGCGCCAGCAGACTGCTTGACCGTGGAGACGATCGGGGTGAAGGAAATGGACACCCAGCGCTCGACCAGGGCGCCGATGATGAACATACCCAGGATGGAAGCGCCCTCGGTGACCTTGCCCATTAGACCACCGGAGAGGTCCTTGGCGATGGAGGAGCCGACCTTGTAGCCAAACTCCTGCGTGTACCACAGGAAAGCGTAACGGATGATGTTCCACGCGAAGAAGAACAGCAGCGGACCGACGATGCTGCCGGACATGGCCAGGGAAGCGCCCAGAGCGCCCAGAATCGGGCGAAGGGTGAACCAGAAGACGGGGTCGCCGACGCCGGCGAGCGGGCCCATCATACCAACCTTGACGCCCTGAATGGCGACGTCGTCAATCGGGGCACCGTTGGCGCGCTCCTCCTCGAGAGCGAGGGTAACGCCAATGACGGGGGCGGAAACATAGGGGTGGGTGTTATAGAACTCCAGGTGGCGCTTAAGAGCGGCAATCTGGTCATCCTTGCTGGTGTAGAGCTTCTTGATCGCAGGGATCATTGCGAAGCACCAGCCGCCGTTCTGCATACGCTCGTAGTTCCACGAGCCCTGAAGGAACTGATGACGGAAGCAAACCTTCTTGCGGTCAGCCTTGGTGAGCTGAATCTTGTTCTCTGCCATATGTATCACTCCCCTCCTACTCGTAATCGTTCAGAATGTCGCCGAGCGGGTCGCCGGAGCCACCGCCCATGCCGCCACCCTGCTTGGCCAGATCCTTAAGGCCAAGGTAGATGAGGGCAAGGGAGATGCCGATGAGACCAAGGGCGATCAGCGTGAGCTGAGGGATGGCAGCAAGGACAAAGCCGAGGACGAAGAACGGCCAGGTCTCCTTGGTGGCCATCATGTTGATGACCATGGCGTAACCGACGGAAGCGACCATGCCGCCGCCGACAGCCATGCCGCCGGACAGCCAGTCGGGCATAGCGTTAAGCGCGTTGGTAACGGCCTCGGCCGGGATGACGCACAGAAGCACTGCCGGGATGGCGATACGAAGGCCCTGCATGAGGATGGCAGCATACTGCCAGCGCTCGATGCCGGAGAAGTCGCCCTTCTCGGCGCAACCGTCCATGGCGTGAGCGATAGCGGTAGCAATGGTACGGCAGATCATGGTCAGGAACAGACCAGCGACCGACAGCGGGACGGCGACGGCGATAGCGGTGGTAACGGCCTTGGCCGAATCGGTGGCGCCACCGTTGAGGGCGAGCACCATGATGATCGAAGAAGCGACCGAGGCCAGAGCGGCGTCAGGCGCGACAGCGGCGCCGACGTTAGCCCAGCCAAGGGCCATCATCTGGAGCGAACCGCCCAGGAGGATGCCCTCCTGAAGGTGACCGGTTACGAGACCGATAAGCGTGCATGCCACGAGCGGCTGATGGAACTGGAACTCATCCAGAATGCCTTCCATACCGGCAAGCAACGCGACAATCGCAACAAGCAGAATAGTGATTGCAGACATGTATCGGACCCTCCTTTACTATGCTTGAGCGGCCAGTTCGGCCTTAGCTTTCTTCAACATGGCGTCGAGATCCTCGGAGGAATCCGAAGGAACCTTGCGGACCTCGAACTTGACGCCCTTGGCCTTGAGGGCCTCGAGAGTCTTGACGTCGTCATCGCCCATAGCGACGGCGTTGGTGACGACGACCTTGCCCTTGGAGTGAGCCATGGAACCGATGTTGACTTCCTTGATGTCGACGCCGGCCTCGATGGCCTTGAGCAGATCCTGCGGGTTCTCAAAGAGCAGCATGGCCTTGGTGTTACCAAAGCGCGTGTCCTTGACGACCTCGGCCATCTTCTTGATGGGCACGACGTTGGCATGGACTCCCGGAGGGGCAGTCTGCTCGATCATGGTCTTGCGGAGCTCGTCGTGAGCAACGCCGTCGGAAACCACGATGATGCGGTTGGGGTTGATCTGCTTGGTCCACGTGGTGGCCACCTGGCCATGAAGCAGACGGGTGTCGATACGGACGTGGGCGATCTTGATGTGCCCATCGCCGATGACCGTTCCCGGAGGGATGGCGCCTGCAGGAACAGCGGCGGCCGCAGCCGGCTTCTTCTCCTCGGGCTCCAGAGACTCGGGCTTGACGCGCACGCCAGCCTTAGCCTCAGTCACGAGATGTTTTGCGATCGCATGTGCAGTGTTCTTTGCGTCAAAGCGCTGCGAATATGCCTCGATGAGCATAGGCAGGTTGACACCGGTGACGATAGCCCAGGAATCGTGGCCCTCGATGAGCCCGCTGATCTGGTTGAACGGCGTGCCGCCCCACAAATCAACGAGGAAGAGCACCTGCTCCTGGTCTTCGAAGGAAGCGATTGCTTCCTCGACCTTGGCACGGAAATCGTCGGGGCCCATGCTCGGCTCGAGCGAGACCACGGCAACAGACGGTTGATCACCAAAGACCATCGAGCCCGTCTGCTTGATTCCAGCTGCCAAGTCCCCGTGGCTAGCAAGAACAATACTTACCATCACATAACCTCCTTTTTGTCTACGTATTTCCTACACGACATGAAAGGAGTATAGCTGTTTGGTTTGTGGAATTATAGCTAAATCCGCAAAAGGTTGGATTATTTGTTTAAACGTCTAGGTTTGTTACAAGTTGATTACGTTACTGCTTTTTGACTCATTACACGACAAGGCGTCGCTCATCAAGCCATGCATTTTACAGATACAAGCAGGCTGTTCATTAATATCGATTTTTGGCAAGCGCGAATGCGCTTGTACTGCCGCTATTTTGTTTAAACAGACATGGCTTGACTTATTTCGTGACTTATGGTCTATGAAACCACTCAAAATAGTTGCGGTGGAATAGTTCTTGTTTAAGAGCCAGAAGGCTGAATTTAGGAACTATTTCACCGCAACTTATAGGGAATCCTAGGCGATGTGGAGGGGGTTGGCGGCGTCGACGGCGTCGGGGACGTCGGAAGGGCCGTCGGGGACAGCGTCTGCCGGGTCCTCGTCGGGGGTCTCGATCTGCTTGATCATGACCTCCTGGCCCTGCAGCAGGTATGTCTCGCCGCTACCGCAATGGGGACAGGTCTTGCCGTGCTCGACCGTCGCGTAGTCGCAGCCACACGCCTCGCAATGTGTCACGGCCTCGACGGACTCCACGATAAGCTCCGCGCCCTGCGCGATAGGCTTTTTATCTGCTGCCCAGCGCCAAGCGTCGAGCAGCAAGTCGGGAACGACGCCCGAGACCTCGCCCAGCAGCAACGTCACGCTCGAAACGCGACGCACGCCATGAGCGCGCGCCACATTCTCGACATCGCGAATGATGTGATAGACGATTCCGAGCTCGTGCACTTTTTCCTCCGCCGTTCCCGTTATGACTACTTACTTGCGACCGAACTTAATCTTGATGGCGCGCTTTAGAGCGTACTTGCCGAGGCTTGGGAGCTTTTGCTCGTATTTGACCATCGTGGAGCACTCGGGGCGGTCGCGATCCAGATGGATGGCGTCGAACGCGCACTTGGTGGTGCACAGGCCGCAGCCGATGCACTTGTTGGGGTCGACGATCGAGGCACCGCAACCCAGGCAACGGGCGGTCTCGGCGCGCACCTGCTCTTCGGTAAAGGTCTCGACGTACTCGCTAAACGGCGCGGCCTTCTCGCGCTCGCGGTCCACGTGGGCAACCTCGCGGCTCGCGTTGTCGTAGCTCTCGAGCACAACGTCGTCGCGGTCGAGCGCGGTGTAGCGGCGCTGGTTGCGGCCGATGGTGAGCGTGGAGCCTGGCTGTACAAAGCGATGGATGGACACCGCGGCCTCGTGACCGGCGGCGATAGCGTCGATGGCAAAGCTCGGACCGGTGTAGACGTCGCCTCCCACAAAGATGTCGGGTTCGGCGGTCTGGTAGGTCTGGGGATCGGCAAGGGCGCCCTGGCCGCGGCCGAGCTCCACCTTGGAGCCAGCTAGCAAGTCGCCCCACACAATGGACTGGCCAATCGACATGACGACACGGTCGGCATCGATACGGCGCAGATCGTTCTCGTCGTACTCGAGCGCAAAACGGCCCTCGTCGTCAAAGACACGCGTGCAGCGCTTGAAGGTGATACCGCACACACGACCGGCCTCGTCCAGGTGAATCTCCTTGGGGCCCCAGCCGCAGCTGATGTGAGCGCCGTCCTCAACGGCCTCGCGACGTTCTTCCTCGCTGGCGGGCATCTGGGCCTCGCTCTCCAGGCAGAACATCTCAACGTGCTCGGAACCCAGACGGCAGGCGTTGCGCGCGACATCGATAGCCACGTTACCACCGCCCACCACGATGGTACGGCCGGGCAGCGCGTCGATCTTGCCACTGTTGACCTCGCGCAAAAAGTCGACGGCCACGGTCACGTCCTCGGCATCCTCACCCGGAATACCGGCAAGGCGGCCGCCCTGGCAGCCAATGGCAACGTAGAAGGCCTTAAAGCCCTGCGCGCGCAGCTCGTCGAGCGTCACGTCGCGACCGACTTCCACGCCATAGCGGAACTCGGCACCCATCAGGCGAATGATCTCGACCTCGGCCTCGATAACATCCTTCTGCAGCTTAAAGCTGGGAATGCCGTAGGTGAGCATGCCGCCCGGGCGCTCGTTTTTCTCGAACACGACAGGTTTGTAGCCCTTCTCGGCCAGGTAGAAAGCGCAGGACAGGCCGGCCGGACCGGCACCGATGATGGCGATCTTCTGGTCGAAGCCGCCGGCACGCGTCGGGGTCACCACGGGCGGGACGTAGCGGGTCGCGGCATCCAGATCGCGCTGGGCGATGAACTTCTTGACCTCGTCGATAGCCACGGCGGCATCCACACGGCCGCGGGTGCAGGCATCCTCACAGCGGCGGTTGCACACACGGCCGCAGATAGCGGGCAGCGGGTTCTCGCGCTTAATGAGTGCTAGGGCCTCGTCATAGCGCCCCTGTGCCGCAAGCTTCAGATAGCCCTGAACGGCAACGTGCGCGGGGCAAGCCGTCTTGCAGGGCGCGGTGCCGGACTCGTGCGTCTCGATACGGTTATCGTTGCGGTAGTTGGGCGACCACTTGGTGTGGTCCCACTTGGTGGCATCGGGCAGCTCCTGGCGCGGATACTCGGGCACCTGTCCGCCGGCCTTTTTGCTGCAGAGCTTCTGGCCGAGCTTGGCGGCACCGGCGGGGCACACCTCAACGCAGCGACCGCAGGCCACGCACTTGTCCTTCTCGACCTTGGCGACATAGGCCGAGCGCGACAGGTTGGGCGTGTTGAACAGCTGCGAGGTGCGCAGGGCGTAGCACACGTTGACGTTGCAGTTGCAGATGGCGAAGATCTTGTTCTCGCCGTCGATGTTGGTGATCTGGTGCACAAAGCCGTTGTCCTCGGCCTGGCGCAGGATGTCGTAGACCTCGTCGCGGGTCACGTAATGGCCACGATCGGTCTCGACCACGTAGTCGGCCATATCGCCCACGGCGATGCACCAATCGGCCGGGTCGTCGGCGCAGCCCTCACCCATCACGCGACGGCTCGCGCGGCAGCTGCAGGTGCTGGCGGCATACTTACCCTCGTATTTGTCGAGCCAGTGCTCTATATGCTCAATAGGCACCGACGTGCTCGCGGCATCGATAGCCTTCTCGACCGGAATGACATGCATGCCGATGCCGGCACCACCGGGCGGCACCATCGGCGTGGCCTTGGACAGCGGTCCCTTGGACGCCTGCTCAAAGAACTTGGCATAGACCGGGTGCTCCTCGAGCTGGCTCACGCGCATGTTGAGGAACTCGGCGGAACCCGGCACCAGCATGGGCAGCACCCACTGCTTGGCGTGCTCGGGGTTTTCCCAGTTGTACTCGAGCAGACCCGTGTAGCTCATGTCGTCGAGCATCTTCTCGATATCGGCTTCGGGCATGCTGGTGAGCTTGACCATCTCGGGCAGCGTATAGGGACGGCGCATCTTCATCTTGCAGAGCACTTCGGCCTGCTCGTCGGTTGCGGCCTCGGCAAACGACCAGTACTCGTAGCCCAGCAGCTCGTCGCGGTGCAACAGACGGTTGGTGCAGTGCTCGCACAGTTTGACGATGGCCTCGCGCGGATGCTCCGGTATCGGCGGCACGAACTCAGCGCCGATATCGGGCTCGGTATAGCTAATCCCCGGTCCGTTGAGAATCATGGTTGTCCCTTCTCTTGCCACAGCCCAGCGAGACCGCGGCACCCCTCTTTTTTGCAGGCCGGGCATGCCCCCATGCCGTTCACCCGCCATTAGTTGACATTGTGTCAAAAATAGTATTGACGAACCGTCAACAATATTCAAGACTGTCAGGCGAACGGTCAGGCAAAAGAGGATGAAAGGCGGCAAAACATGAGCAACAACACAGCAGATACCTCTGTGGTCGATGCCGTTCCCGCATCCGATAGCGCGGCAAAGCGCCTGACGGGCGACGAACGCCGTCGCGAGATCCTCGATGCCGTGCGCACCGTAAGCTCCGAGCTGGGCGTGTCCCACCTATCGGTATCGGCCGTGACCAAGCGAGCCGGCTGCACGCGTTCATTGTTCTACCACTACTTTGCCGATATGGACGCCGCCGTCACCGCCGTCATGGACGAGGCGATCGACGGCTTTATCTCCGAACTCGAGCAGTGGAACGCCGACCGCACCGTCGGCGATATCGAAGGCGCGCTCGACACCGTCGCCCCGCTCTTTAAGCGCCTGGTCGCCAGCGGCCACGAGCTGCCGAGTACGCTCACCTCAAGCAGCGGCGCGCTCTACGGCGGCTTTTTGCACAACGTGGTCCAGCGTGTGGCGCAGTATATCTGCGACACCACCGTGGTGGACTTTGTCGCCCATCATGAGCTACGCATCGACCATGTCTACGAGACGTTCTACACCCTCATCATGGGGTTGTTGATGTATATCCGCACGCACCCCGATGTGCCCGACGAGACGGTCAAGGAAATCATCGCCTCGACACTCCACATCGAGGGCTATACCGCCAAGTATCCGGAGCGCAAGCCCCAGAACTGACGACATTTGGCCAAACTGCCCGCGATCAGAAGAGGGGCCGCGGGCGTGTGAGAGGAGAGCAGCATGCTGTTCGATGTTTGGGGTAGCGATACCCTTATCCACTGGGCCGGCTGGGCCATAGTCTTTATTGGCCTGATCGTGCTCAACGAGGTCGGCCGCCGCACCAAGCTGGGCGCGGCAATCATCTTTGGCGTGGCTCCGCTGGCCATGACCATCTACTGCGCCGCCATCGCCATCGGTGTCTCGCAGGGTGCCGAGTGGGCGCTCACCAACCCCACCCATGTGTACCAGAACAGCTGGTTCCACTACGCCAAGGTATACGCGGCGCTGGCCGGCTGCTGGGGCTTCATTGCCATTAAGTACCAGTGGGGCAAGATCGGCAAGGCACATTGGTTCCGCGCATGGCCGTTTGTGATCGTCGCCATCAACATCATGATTGCCGTCGTATCCGACTTCGAGAGCGCCTATCACTTCTTTGTCCTGGGCGAGTCCACCTGGGTCACCTCCGAAGGTGCTACGCAGCTGGCCGGCTGGAACAACGTGTTCAACGGCATTGCCGGTATCATCAACATCTTCTGCATGACCGGTTGGTGGAGCGTCTACGCCTCCGAGGATCAGACCGACATGCTGTGGCCCGACATGACCTGGGTCTACATCATCGCCTACGATATCTGGAACTTCTGCTACACCTACAACTGCCTGCCCACCCACTCCTGGTTCTGTGGCTTTGCGCTGCTGCTGGCGCCCACCGTCGCCGCCTTTATCTGGAACAAGGGCGGCTGGATCCAGAACCGCGCCTTTACGCTGGCCATTTGGTGCATGTTTGCCCAAGTGTTCCCGTACTTCCAGGAGGAGTCCATCTTTGTGACCCACTCCACGCTCGACCCCGGCGCCGCTACCGCGGTCTCGATTGCCGCGCTGATCGCCAACGTCGCCGCGATCATCTACATCGCCTACCGCGCCAAGAAGCTCGGTCGCAATCCCTACAAACAGGATGTCTTTGAGGGCACCAGCGATTGGGAGAAGGCTACCGCTCGCCGCGCCAAGGTTGATTACGCGCACGCCGAGTAACGCGCCTGACGCAGACATCGCTTGAGCGCGAAGCAGCATAGCCGGCTCCGCGCAACTCAACGCATTGCAGAGCCCCCGGAATGTGATTCGTGAACTGCCTCCCATTTCTTGGACATGAGAAATGGGAGGCTTTTTATGCGTGTCGACTTGAGGGTGAAGCACGACATCGAGGCCAGGAAGGCGGCGATCGGGCTCTTCGAGCGAGGCCACGGCTCCGAGTCGGCGGCGAAGGCGCTGTCGGTCCCGCGCGACACCGTGAGACAATGGCTCTACGTATACCGGTCGTTCGGAAGCGAGGTGCTGCTATCCATGGACGGCAAGCAGGCCAGGTACACATACGAGCAGAAGGTCGCCGCCGCCTCGGCCGTGGTCGACGGCGGCATGAGCAAGCGGGACGCCATGGAGGCGTTCGGGGTCATGTCCTTGGCGCCGCTCAAGAGATGGTGCGCGCTCTACCGCGAGGGCGGCGCCGAGGCGCTCAGGCCCAGGCCCAAGGGCCGGCCGAGCGGTTCCAAGGCGAGGCCGCGGACCCGCGAGGAGGAGCTCGAGGAGCGCTGCCGAAGGCTCGAGACCGAGGTGGCCTACCTAAAAAAATTGCGTGCCCTGGTCGGGAGGGACGGGCTCTGACCAGGGCGAAGGTCGAGGCCGTGAGGGTCCTGCGCGAAGAGGGGCACGGGCTGGGGCGCCTGCTGGAGTGCGCCGGCATGGCCCGGTCCAGCTACTACTACGCGCTGTCGCACCCGAAGGCTCCCACCAGGCCCGAGCTCTGGGAGGCCGCCGCCGAGATATTCTCGCGCACGGCCAACGGGTGCGGCCACAGGCAGATCGCCATGTGCCTGCGCGCCGAGCGGGGCGCGCGCATAGCCTACAAGACCGTGCTGAAGATGATGCGCGAGATGGGCATCAGCTGCGGGATTCGCCGCGAGACCGACTACCACAGGTACAACTCGTACAGGGGCAAGGTCGGAAAGACCTTCGAGAACGTCATCGGGCGCGACTTCGCCGCCGACGGGCCGTGGGAGAAGATGGGCACCGACGTCACCGAGTTCAAGCAGCCCTGGGGCAAGGCCTACTTCGCGCCGGTCTACGACTTCGGCAGCAAGGAGATCGTCGCCTGGTCCACGTCGCTGCACCCCAACATGGCTCAGCAGCACGAGCTGCTCGACCAGCTCGTGTCCAGGAAGCCCAAGGGCTCCAGGCCGATCCTGCACTCGGACATGGGCTGGCAGTACCAGCAGGCCGGTTGGTGCAGGCGGTTGGAGGAGGCCGGCGTGGTGCAGAGCATGTCCCGGAAGGGCAACTGCATCGACAACGGCGCGACGGAGCAGGTGTTCGGCCACATCAAGGACGAGTTCTTCCGCGGAAGGACGTGGCCGGACTTCGAGTCCTTCAAGGCGGACCTCGACGACTTCGTGGTCCATTGGAACACGAGGAGGCGCCAGGTTAAACTGAAGGGACTGACCCCGGAGGAGTTCCGGAGACAGTCCCTTGCGGCGTAGTTCTTATTTAAGCCGTCCAAGTTTTGGGGCGCAGTTCATCGTTCGCGTTCCGGGGGCCTTTTGCTGCCGCGAGGATGCGGCCGAACGATGCGCTCGAGTTAAATCGGATCTTATATTTCGCACGCGCTTTATATGGCTCCATTTTTGGGTACAGTGTTGTCCCGATATTGAGCTTGGGGGATATATGAAAGATGAGACGATGGGCCAAGAGGATGCGGCCCAAGATGCAGAAGCTTGCGCTGAGGCCTTGGAGAGCTTAGACCGGATTTCACTCGATGAGATTGCGTTTGACGATTCGGGCGTTGATGTGCAGGATGAGTCGGAAGCCGAGGCGCAGTCCGATGATCAGGATGCAAAAGACGATGGCGCCGCGCCCACCGAAGGCGGGGCGGGGCACGAGAAATCCGAATGCGAGGCCGGCAATCAGCCCGAATCCGACACGGGCGAGGAAACCGTCTTGCTCGACAGCTTGCCGGCCGAGGATTCGCTGACCCGCGAGCTTCCTGGCCTGGGTTCCGCACCAGCCGTGGACGAGACCATCGCCATGGGCGATATTCCCCTGCCGTCCGTTCCCTCGGCACGCGAGGCCGAGGTTCGCCATCGCAAGATGTCGCCCAAGCGCCGCAATCTGATGGTCGCCGGTGTCGTAGCCGTCGCGCTCGTCGCCGGCGGTGCAGGCTATGCTGCCTGGAACGGATATCAGCAAGAGCAGGCTGCCGCTGCCGCCGCCAATGCCCACACGATGATGTCAGTGCAGATTGGCGTGCATGCCGCGGGCCTCGACTGTTCCACCGGCTCCAAGATTCCCGTACAGGTGAGCGGTCAGGACGCTGATGGCTCCTCCGTGAGCGAAACACTCTATGTTGACGAGCACGGCCGCGGCATCAAACTGCTGCCCGGCGATTACACGCTCTCCATCGCCGCCTCCCCCATCGCGGCCGACGGCACCGTCTATACCGTCCCGACCACCAAGACGCAGGTCACCGTTAAGAGCGATGGACAGGATTTAAGTGCCCAGGCCGCCTTTAAGCTCAAGGTGCCTTCGGCCGACACGGTGACTGACGACCAGATCGATGCCGCCGCCAAGTATGCCGAGGAAGGCGGTGCGAGCTCCGCCGCGGCCGCCAAGATACTTCAGCAGGCGGCAACCGCGCGGCGCGACGCCGCCGTCAATGCCGTGAGCGCGCAAAAGGCACAGGCGTCCCGTGATGCTGACGCTCGCCACAAGGCAACCGACCTCTACCAGCTCGATATTCCCGTCGAGTGGTACGGCAAGGTCGCAACTTGGCAAAACGGAAGCACGCTATGCATCTATCTGGGCGACGACGCCAATACGCCGCTCGTGACGCTCGTCGCGGTGCGCGAGGGCGAGAGCTTTACGCCCGATGAAGGCGATACGGTTTTGGGTGCGGCCAATCTAGGCAACGGTTATACCGTCTACGCCAGCGGCCCCGTCTATCCGTACGTGGTGCCCCAGACCATCAACGGACGGACGCAGAACCCCGTGTCAACCTACCCCATGGACACGGCCATTGAGCTTGTCGAGCTGACGACCGGCAACCGCTATACGTATAGTCAGATCAAGAACGACCTGGTAGGTAAAGACGGCAAGGCCGATGGTGCCACTAAGCTCGAAACCGACTACCTCGCGCAGATCCTACTGCCGAGTATCAAAGCCCAGGACTAGCCGGGCGCAGCAAGGTGCTCCCCAACCGCGATGAAGGAGCCAGGAGGTCCTAACCCCACAGGTCCATAGATGATCAGGCAAGAAGCCACTTCCATGCGGGCATAGCGTGTACCACACCGTGCTCGCATGGAATATCGGTCTGTTCATCCATGGTAACGATTGCCGACTCGCCAAGATCGAACTGGGCCATCGAGGCATCAAGCGCGGCAATTTCGCGCTCGCGCGTTTTCTCACTTGCCATATCCGCACTCACCTGAATCAGGCTATAAGCCCGCATGAGAAGCGCGTCCCCAGCCACAAAGTCCACCTCATGGCTTTTGCTCTTCTCTTTGATTAGCAGGCGGCAGACCGAGCCGGTCCTCACCGCGGGAGTCCTTCTCCTTAGCGCATTGAACACTGCGGTCTCGAGCCTCTGGCCCTGGTCCAATGCCGATGCGGGAGAGAATGCTCCAAACATCGCAGGGTCGACAGCGTAGACCTTAGACGCAGACCGCATGTTATTTGCCAGTGAACGCGTAAACTCCGGCACAGAAAATAACAGGTAGGCGTCCTCATAATACTCAAGTAAATCGCTGAGCGAATTACGACTGACGGGTATCTGTCTGCTCTTGAACTCGTTGTACACTTTGTTCACTGACAGCTCTCGTCCCGAAGATGCCATACACCGCGTCAAGAACAGCGATGCCAGGCGAGGGTTCTTGACGTCGTACCGTTCAACGACGTCCATGGCGACCGTTCGCGAAGCATATTCCTGTAGCAGCTGAATCGCGTCTGCAGGCGTCTGCTCAAGTGTCGCGATGAATCCCCCTCGTTCAAGATACCCGATCAGATGATGTCGAAGCAGCGCTGCATCGCTCGGGGAAAAGGTCGCATCTGGCTCGAAAACGTTCCCCGTCTTATATCGAACGTATTCCGAAAAACTCAACGGAAAAAGCTCCCGTATAAGAGAACGACCCCTGAACTCGCTCTTAAGCTCTGAGGACAGCATCTTAGAAGAAGATCCCGTCACATAGACGGTCGCTTTCTCCGTATCGACTACACGACGCAGAAACGCACCCCATTCGGGAATTTCTTGGATCTCGTCAAAGAAAATGTAAGCGCCCTCGATTCGAGCAACAGGATACAGCGCATAGAACGTGTCGAGCACGTCCGCCAGCAGCGATGGCTCATACGGGCGCAAGCGCTCATCCTCAAAATTGAAGTAAAGCATCCGGTCAAGCTTGACGCCCCGGCACTGAAGCCGCCACATCTCCTGATACAGGCGATACGTCTTTCCACAACGGCGGGCCCCCACAATCACATTTACGATGTTGTCGCGCTTTGGCTCCTGTGGGTTTCCTAGATCAAGGTCTCGCTCAAAGACCTGCGGAACCCCCTGCTGTTCAAAGTCCTTTATTTTCTGGGCGATCAAGTCGTTGAATGCCATGATTCTCCAATCTTGCTCTCTAGCTAATCAAAATTATAGCGATTCTTGATTAATTAGAGAGCAAGATTGTGTGTAGCTTGATTAACACTTAAGCAAGTTTATCACCGTTATTGCTCCGAAGGATATCGAGTGGCTAAGAGGACAACCGAGCTCGAATGCGACTCCCCGAGCAGTCAATTTGGGACGGGGCTTTTTTGACTACCCTCCCCCTGTAGAAAAATCCCTAACGCAGTTGCGGTGAAATAGGGACTGTTTTTGCTGGTCAAACCGCAAAACAGTCCCTATTTCACCGCAACTTATTGGTGGCCTTTTGGGTGGCACTTAGCGCCACGGGTCAGCTTCGAACATTGGCTCGCGCTCGGGGCGGCGATCGCTGTAGGGATCGTAGCCGTCGTCGTCCTCGTTCTCGGCACGGATGTAGGGGTCGCGCAGCTTGGGCGCCGGTTTAGGCGCAGGCTTAGGTGCGGCGGGTGCCGCCTCAGCCACCGGTGCGTTCGTCTTGTTCTCGTCTTTCATCTGCATAGCTCCTTGCCATGTGCTCACGTTCAACACCATCGATTGTCGCAGAAAAAAGGGCGGCGGACCCAATTGGATCCGCCGCCCTTGGCGTTCGGCTCAAAAGGCAGATTTTAAGGCATGCCCCAAAATTTACTCGGCGTCGGGGACCTCGTAGGTGGCCGCCGGCGTGTTATCGCACACGACGGTAAAGCCGCCGTCCTTGTCGACATCGACCGTCACCTGGTCGCCCTCGCGCACCGTGCCGTCGATGATGGCGGCGGCGATGGCGTCCACGACCTCGCGCTGGACCAGGCGCTTGAGCGGACGGGCACCGAACACGGGGTCCAGGCCGCCCACGGCGAGCATCTGCTTGGCCGCCGGGGTGATGGCAAGCGTCATGCGCTCCTTGGCCAGGCGTGCGCGGACGTCGGCAAGCTGGATGTCGACGATCTTCTCGATCTGCGCCATGCCGAGCGGATGGAACACCACGATATCGTCGATACGGTTGAGGAACTCGGGGCGGAAGGTCTGAGCCATGGCCGCGTCAACCTGATGGCGCATCTCCTCCTCGTCCTTGCCGGAAAGCTCGGCGATAGCCTTGGAGCCCACGTTGCTCGTCATGATGATAATCGTGTTCTTGAAGGACACCTGGCGACCCTGACCGTCGGTCAGACGACCGTCGTCAAGCACCTGCAACAGCACGTTGAATACATCCGGATGAGCCTTCTCCATCTCGTCGAGCAAGATCACGGAGTACGGACGACGGCGCACGGCCTCGGTGAGCTGGCCGCCCTCGTCGTAGCCCACATATCCCGGGGGCGCGCCGATCAGACGCTGGACGCTGAACTTCTCCATGTACTCGGACATGTCGATACGCACGAGCGCGCGCTCGTCATCGAACAGGCACTCGGCAAGCGCCTTGGCGAGCTCGGTCTTGCCCACGCCGGTGGGGCCCAGGAAGAAGAAACTGCCGATGGGCTTGTCCGGATCGGAGAGGCCCGCACGGCTGCGGCGCACGGCTGCGGCGACGGCGGAGACGGCCTCGTCCTGGCCGATGACGCGCTTATGCAGCTCGCCCTCCAGGCCCTTGAGCTTGTCGAGCTCGCCCTGCATCATCTTGGAGACGGGCACACCGGTCCAAGCGCTCACGACCTCGGCAATCTCATCGGAGGTCACCTGTTCGTTGAGGCCCTCGCCGTCCTGTTGCTTTTGCGCCTCGAGCGCGGCCTCGGAATCTTGAATCTGCTGCTGCAGACCAGGAATCACGGAGTAGCGCAGCTCGGACGCACGGCCCAGGTCGCCGTTACGCGTCGCGCGCTCCTCTTCGCTCTTGGCCTCGTCGAGCTGCCCCTTGAGCTCCTGCACGTGGTCGATGGCGTTCTTCTGGTTGAGCCAGCCGGCCTTTTGCACGTTGAGCTTTTCTTGGACCTCGGCAATCTCTTGACGCAAGGCCTCCAGACGCTCCTTGGAGGCGTCATCGGTCTCTTTCATGAGCGCCTGCTCCTCGATCTGCAGCTGGGTGAGCTGACGCGTGGTGGCGTCAATCTCGACCGGCATGCTGTCGAGCTCCATGCGCAGGCGGCTTGCGGCCTCATCGACCAGGTCGATGGCCTTGTCGGGCAGGAAGCGGTCGGCAATGTAGCGATCGGAGAGGTCGGCGGCGGCCACGAGCGCGCTATCGGTGATGTGCACGCCGTGGAAGATCTCGTACTTCTCCTTGAGGCCACGCAGGATCGAGATGGTGTCCTCGACGGTAGGCTCGCTCACCATAACGGTCTGGAAACGACGGGCGAGCGCCGCGTCCTTCTCGATGTACTTGCGGTATTCGTCGAGTGTGGTCGCGCCGATCGCATGCAGGTCGCCACGGGCGAGCGCAGGCTTGAGGATGTTGCCGGCGTCCATGGAGCCCTCGGTGGCACCCGCGCCCACGATGGTGTGGAGCTCATCGATGAACAGGATGACCTTGCCCTCAGACTTTTGCACTTCCTTAAGCACAGCCTTCAAGCGGTCCTCGAACTCGCCGCGGTACTTGGCGCCGGCGACCAGCGCGCTCATGTCGAGTTCGATGAGGTCGCGGTCGCGCAGGGTGCTCGGCACGTCGCCGGCCACGATACGCTGGGCGATGCCCTCGACGATGGCCGTTTTACCGACGCCCGGCTCACCGATGAGCACGGGGTTGTTCTTGGTGCGACGGGACAGGACCTGGATAGTGCGGCGAATCTCATCGGTACGGCCGATGACCGGGTCGAGCTTGCCGGCGCGGGCCAGGTCGCAGATGTTGCGACCGTACTGCTCCAAGGCCTCAAACTGGGCTTTGTCTTCGGCAGACGTCACGCGGTCATCGCCACGCAGCTCCTCGTAGACCTGCTCGATGCGCTCCTTGGTCACGCCGGCGTCGCGCAGCACGCGGCCGGCCTCGCCCTTGTCCTCGGCAAGTGCCATGAGCAGATGCTCGGTCACCACAAAGCTGTCGCCCATCTTGGTGGCCTTCTTCTCGGCCTTCTCGATGACGCGGACGAGCTCGTTGGACAGACCCATCTGCTGGCCCTCGCCCGAAACCTTGGGCGCGTGGTCGATGGCATCTTGTGTGGAGCGTGCGAGCTGGGCTGGGTCGGCACCGATGCGCTCGATAATCACGGAGATATTGCGCTCGCCGGCACCGAGCAGGGCAGACAGCAGGTGAATCGGCTCCACCGCGCCGGCCTGCGCGTCAGCAGCCGTGCTCATGGCGGTCTGCAACGCCTCGCGCGACGTCATTGCTAGCTTATCGATTCTCATGGAATCACCTCTCTTGGGGCGGCCGCCCTACGGGGCGGCTTCACGTTGTTCGAGAAGTATTGTTGCCAGCTTTGCGCGTTCTTATACACAAATCTAAGTCTCTATATATAAGATTTTCTGAGTGATTGAAGGATAGGGTACTGAGACGCCGACCCACTGCATCCCCGACGACCAACCGTCTCGATCTGTAACATCTAGCAGCCGTTTTTGGGTCCAGATGTTACAGATCGAGATGAAATGATCGGCAGCGCCCGTTTGTCTAAATCTGTAACAACTACTCGGCAAATAAGGGTCCATCTGTTACAGATCGAGATAAACAGAAGACACCCGAATCGATAATCTAAATCTGTAACACCAAGCCTGTTAGCGCCGGGCGATTTTAGCCGCTAATAGTCAAACTATTTTGACCAATCCCGGTCACCGAATAATGGCCACCGTGCCTCCCCGCCGCCACTACGCTGGTGGTGCCAACACGCCGGCGTTAGGAGGACCATTGAGGTGAACGAGAGACACGATGACCTACAGGAGATTATAGACGCGGCGCTCCGGGAGATGGCCGCGGAGGAGGGCGACGGGTTCGACCCGCAGGCATGCAACCTCGCGGAGTTCTGCAGGAGGACGGGGCTCACCCGCTCCCGCGCGAGGACGGTCAGGGCACACGGGTTCAGGGCCCTGCCCCACGGGAACAGCGGGAGGAGGGCCGCGCCGGGCGTGCTCGCCGGCCACACCGGCCTGGTGGACGACCTCCTGCGGAAGGGCGTCACCAACTCGCAGGTGATATTCGAGCGGCTGCTCGGCCAGGGCTACGCCGGCGGCCTCACCACGGTGAAGACCTATATCGCCGCGCACCGGGACCTCGTGCCCGCGAAGAGGCGGCAGGCGGCCCCGCAGGGCTGCCGCGGCCAGCGCTTCAGGACGGCGCCCGGAGAGGCCTACCAGATGGACTGGGGCTTCGTCGCGGTCGAGCGCCCTGGCGGGGAGCGGGCGCGGATCGCCTGCTTCGCCATGGTCTGCCACCATTGCGGGGGCGCCCACGTCGAGTTCTTCCCGAACGCGCGCCAGGAGAACCTCCTCATCGGGATGCTGCACGCGTTCTCGGCGCTGGGCGTGCCCGCGACCGTGCTCACCGACAACATGAAGAGCGTGGTCGTCCGCCGCGATGCCGACGGCCGGCCCGTCTGGCAGGCCGACTACGCCGAGTTCATGGGCGTCGTCGGCTTCCGCACCAGGTTGTGCAGGCCGCGCCACCCCTATACGAAGGGCAAGGTGGAGAGGCTCGTCCGCTTCGTGAAGGGGAACTTCCTCGCGGGAAGGTCCTTTACCGACCTTGACGCCCTCAACCGGGAGGCCGCCCTCTGGTGCGCCGAGCAGGGAGGCCGCTGGCGGCGCGCGGCGGCATGCGTCCCGATGCGCGAGCACGAGGCGGCGTGCTCGGCGAACACCAGGCCGCTCGAGGTCACGGCCGAGGTCGAGCGGTACCTGTGCCCGCGCCGGAAGATCTCCTTCGACGGCTTCGTGAGCTTCGAGGGGCACCGCTACGGCGTGCCCTACTGGTACGTCCGCCGCGAGTGCAGGGTGAACCGGGAGGGGCGCGTGGTGCATGTTAGCGTCAATCTATTTTTCACCAGTTTCACTAATCAAACGCGCCGTTCGCGCAAAGGCGGCTTCACCGCTTGCGCTAACGTATTTTCACCGATTCCGGTCACGCCTTGACGGGTCCGTCCCTCGGCAGGTCCTTCAGCCTGTAGGACCTGCCGGCTATCTTGACCAGGTGGCAGTGGTGGCAGTGGTGGCACACCCTGTCCGCGATCGCGCTCGCCGCCACGTCGTCCCCGAACACCCTGCCCCAGCCGCCGATCCCCACGTCGGCGGTGATGATCGTCGAGCGCTGCTCGTAGCGCGTCGATATCAGCTGGAACAGCAGGTCCGCGCCCGCGCTGCCGACGTCGAGGTAGCCGAGCTCGTCGATGATCAGCAGCCTCGAGTGGGCGTAGTACTTGAGCCTCTTCTTGAGGATGCCGCGCGACGAGGCGTCCTCCAGGTCCTCGACGAGCCGGGCGCAGTCCACGAACCTGACCTCGCGCCCCGCCCTGACCGCCTCGATGCCCAGCGCGACGGCGAGGTGCGTCTTGCCCACGCCGGGGCTCCCCACGAACAGGACGTTCTCGGCCCGCTCGACGAACCTCAGGGTCGCGAGCTCCTCGATCTCTGCGCGCGGGACCGACGGCTGGAAGTCCCAGTCGAAGTCCGCCAGCCCCTTGACGTAGGGGAACCCCGACGAACGTATGCGCTGGTTGGTGATCCTGACCTCCCGGGCGGCGACCTCGACGCGCGTCATCTCCTCGAGGGCGGAGGCGAAGCCCCGCTCGCCCGCGGCGACCATCCTCACGTAGTCGGGCAGGGACGCCGCCATCTCGTGCAGCCCGAGCGCGGAGAGGTTCGCCTGCGCCCTGATCGAGGGGCTGCCCTCCGCGACGGCGCCCATCACGCCCCTCCGAGCGAGTCGAGCAGCGCGAGGTTGGCGCGCGCGGCCTCGGCGATGTCCGCGTCGGCCAGGCCCCGCTTCCCCTCGAGGGCCTGCCCATAGTGGTCGGGGTCGTAGTTGATGGGCCTCGACGGCCCGGACGCGGCGTCGTGGACGGCGACCTCCTCGCCGGCCATCCTCACAACGACCTGGCCGCCGGGCATCGCTATGACGCTCACGCGCCGGCCGATGCAGCGCCTGGGCACGGACCACTCCCTGCCGGCGGCCCTGACGAGCATGGTCGGCGGGACGGTCTGGACGCTCACGTCGCCCACCATCGACTCGAGGAGCCGGAGGTTCCCGATGGGCCGCAGGCTCTCCTTCTCCCGCATGAACAGCGCGTCGGGCGGCAGGCCGGTGGTGCGGTTCGGCTCCGAGTTGGCCTGGGCCTCGACCCGGGCCACCGCCTCGGCGAGGCCGCTCCACCCGGTGAACTCGCCGCCGTAGGCGAGCAGGCGGTTCAGGAAGCGGTTGGCCGACTCGTCCTTGCCCTTGGTCTGCGGCGAGCGCGGCGCGCAGAGCCTGAGCTCGAAGCCGGCCTCCCGCGCGAACCGCCACGCCCTCTCCTGCCTGGTCCTCCTGCGGCCCGAGACGGTCACCAGGCACGACATGTTGTCCGTGATGCACTCCTCCGGGACGCCGCCGAGGCGGGTGAAGGTGGCGAGCAGGCAGGACAGCAGGTCGTCGAGCGTGCGGCTCCTGACCGGTATGAAGCGGTGCTTCCGGGAGTAGCCGAGCGTCGCGGTGAACACGCTGAACTCGAAGACCTCGCCCTCCGAGTCGACGAGCCTCATGCCCTCCTTCCAGTCGAACTGCAGCTGCCTGCCCGGGGGCGTCTCGAACCGCGGGTGCGGCTCGCGGCCGCCCGCGCCCCCGAAGGGCACGTCGCGGGCCCGGCACCACGCGGTGAAGGCGCCGTACCCGGGCAGCCCCTCCCCGCGGCCCTCGCGCAGGAACGCGTAGACTGCCATCTTGGTCATCCCGGGCAGCTGGGCCTTCGCGCGGATCACCTCCTCGAGCGGGTCGAAGGCGCTGCCCCTCGCGGACCTCCCGTCGGCGGCGGACTCGCCCTCCCGCCGGTACTTGGCGACCGTGTGCCGGTCCATGCCGTGCCTCCTCGCGATCTCGCTGAAGTTCGGCTTCGCGCCGGACCCCCTGTAGACGTTCAGCTCTCCCATTACGTTTCGCTCCATATCCCGCTCCTCCCGGGTCGGATACCCGATCGGAGCATAGTTCCGTTAGCGCAGTTGGTGAAAGTACGTTAGCGGGGTCGGCGAAAGCGCGTTAGCGCATTCGGCGAGATGCGTTTGCGAAAGTGGTCAATTTTAGATTAGCGCTAACAGTGCACATATACAGCGACGACCTCTCCCGCGAGCTCGTCGCCCACGCCGTCGGCACCGGCGCCGACAGCTGGTGCGAGGGGCAGTGGGAGACATCGCCGGCGCAGCCCGAGGAGCTGCCGACCCAGCCGGTGGGGACCGTGGTCGAGCAAATCGCCCCGCCCAGGACGAAACCCGGTTTCGAGAGGTTCGACTTCGGGAGGGCCGAATGATGGCGGGCGCGGGGGCGAGCCCCTACGAGCTCGCGAGCGACGCCGCGTCGAGGCTCGGGATCGCCGTCGGGGCGGAGGAGCTCGCGACCCTCGCCTCGGACCTCGACCTCGGCGACGGGGAGATGGCCGCCGTGGCAGCCACCTTCTCCTACCTTGCGGAGAAGAGGAGGCTCGCCTCCATCGAGACGCTGCTGAGGCTGAGCAGGCTGCCCAGGCGCGAGCCCAAGACCTTCGAGGGCTTCGACTTCTCCAGGATCCAGGGCCGGGACGCGGCCGCGCTGGGCAAGCTCCCGTCGCTGGCCGACCTCTACGCGCACCGCAACGTCGCCTTCGTCGGGCCCGGCGGCATAGGGAAGACGCACCTCGCGCAGGCCTACGGGCGCGAGTGCTGCATGCGGGGGCTCAAGACCTACTACATAAAGGCGACCGAGCTCAGGGACAGGTTCCAGAAGGCCGTCCAGCGGGGAAACACCTCGCGGGTCGTCTCCTCGCTCGTCAAGCCGTCGTGCCTCATCGTTGACGAGGTGGGGAGATGCGTCTACGACAGGCCGTGCACCGACCTGTTCTTCGATGTCGTCGACAGGCGCTACGAGAAGGAGGGGCCGAACGCGATGGTCCTCACGAGCAACATCGCCCCGAGCGGGTGGGATGAGTTCTTCACGGGCGACGACACGCTCCTCTGCGCCCTCGGCAGGCTGTTCGACAAGGCGTCGGTGTTCGTGATGCGGGGCCCGAGCTACCGCGGCAGGGAGCTTGACACCTACTCGGTGGAGGCCGTCCCCCAGGCGGTGAAGGTGAGGGGGATCCAGCCCGAGGGGATGTAGGAATGCGATAGGAAAGTCATAGATGCGGGCGTGTTGGCTAAAATGGGTCGGCCGGGATTGGTCAATCTCGGCCGACTATATTTGGCTAAATTATTCCGGCGCTAACAAGCCCACTTTTAACGGCCCAGATGTTACAGATCGAGACAGACTGAAAACCACCGCAAAGGGGCACCTTTGTGGTGGTCGCGTTCTCTACTCTTTTGACGAGCCCGTGCTTCCCGATTCGGCGTTCCAGGGCATCTCATCCTCGAATAGCCATGTACGAGCAGACCCACTATCGCGTGCAGCCTGCAGGTCGGGCAAGCAGGTCTGTTCATAGGCATCCTGAATGCACTGACCCATAAACTCGTTGAGCTCGGTCTGGTCGCCCTCCATGACATAGGCCACATCGCCGTCCATGATGTAGATGCCCGGACCCTCATTGCCCTCGTAACCCGGATCGTACGAGACATCACATAGCTTTGCGCCGTTCGCGGTATCCAGCTCGATGGAAGAGTGGCATCCGCCAACCATGTCGTTCGCTTTTGCCCGATAGGACGCATATCCGTACCAACGCTTAAAGGTTTTGCCTTTGAGCAGCTCGGTTGCTTTGCTGATTAGGCTCGCGTCCATGGTGTAGCGCATGGCCCCAAGCTGAATGCGCGGATAATTGCTAATGCCCAGCGCTGCCGGTTTCTCATCAAAATCAACAGTAATGGTCTCGGGTTTTTCGTCGCCGGTCAGAAGTTCGACTGATTGAGTCACAGGCTTAACCACCGGCTCCGTCACCGCAGCAGGCAGAAATGCCATACCGACAACGCCCACACCAACCACGGCGATCGCAAGCGCCAGAGCAATCAATCCAATACGGGCAGAGCGACTCACAGCAAAACACCTCGCAATGCAGATCTGCGTCATTTGCCCTAATGATACCGTCAGCTAACACTATCACCAAAAGAAGCCGCTCGCTCCCCACCACCACAAAGGAGACAGGCACCTTTGTGGTGGGTTTCGACGCTAACGGTCGACCATCTCACGCCATGAGATTAAACTTAATTTGTTATCTGAATTTATCTATTTCTATCTATCCTCAACAGCTTTTTGTTTCGGGGAGATCATATGAAGCCGTCTCATTCCACCGGTCGCAACGTCATCGCCATTCTCGCCGTACCCATCGTGATGCTCTTCCTTATCGTCATCACGCCCTTTTCTCTCGGTATCGCCTCGCCCTTCGATTTGTGCGGGATGGTCGACGCCGGCTCGCGTGCCACCTCGCTCTCCTTTATCTGCCGCGGCGTGTTTTACGAAGATAGAATTCCCACCGGATTTTGGCAGTCAAAGTTGCCACTGCTCGGTCAGATCGACGGATGCTCCCCCCATTTCTGCCTTGAACCTCAGGCGCTAAACTATCTGATCGACGACCAGCCACTCGACTCCATCACCCTCGCCTACGACTACGCACCAAACACCGATGAGCGCCACATGAACCAAGTCCTCGACAAGATGCTTGGACAGTGCGGGCTCACCGAGGAGGACGGTCGAACCATCTATAGCAACCAGAAATTAAAGCGAACAGAACTCCGCCGTGTCGGAAAAATCGAAGGGCGAAGTGGGGCCGCCTACTGGCAGGCCTGGGCAACACGCGACAAGAGCGAATTCGGACACAGCACCTATATGGTCACCGTCTACACCAAAGACGGAATTAAGGACAATGTTGACGATTTCGCGTCGTCCAAACTCGGCATCCCCAAAACAACCAAACCCGCCACCCCAGATGAAATCCTGTAGAGACATTCATTAAAATGCTGCCCAGCGATCACAATAACATCGAGCCCGCCCCCCACCACCACAAAGGGGACAGGCACCTTTGTGGTGATTTTCGACTCCGGCGCTCATCTGTCTCGATCTGTAACATCTAGCGGCCGTTTTTGACCCCAGATGTTACAGATTGAGATGAAATGCTCAGCGGCGCCCGTTTATCTAAATCTGTAACAACTACTCGGCAAATAAGGGTCCACCTGTTACAGATCGAGATAAACAGAAGACACCCGAATCGATAATCTAAATCTGCAACACCAAGCCCACTTTTAACGGCCCAGATGTTACAGATCGAGACAGACTGAAAACCACCGCAAAGGGGCACCTTTGTGGTGGTCGCGTTCTCTACTCTTTTGCCGAGCCCGTGCTTCCCGATTCGGCGGTCCAGGGCATCTCATCCTCGAATAGCCATGTACGAGCAGATCCACCATCGCGTGCAGTCTGCGGGTCGGGCAGGCAGGTCTGGTCGTACGCGTCCATCACGCAACGATCCAAAAAATCGATCACCTGCTGCTGGTCGCCTTCAAGAATGTAGGTCACGCCGCCATCTTGGATATAGACGCCGTCCCCACCTCCGGCTTTTGCGTATTCCGGATTGTAGTTGGTTGATTTTCAATCTCAACGCAACAGCCTGAACGGGCCCCGCGTTTCCGCAGCTAGCGCAACGCGGAAATAGCCCCCGGCACCTGCTCGTCGCCTCGTTTCCGCAGGTGGAGAGGCTGTGGAGGCCGGTGCCCCCATGCCGCCGCCGCATGCTCCGCCAGCCCGCCGCGCAGCCGTTCCGGACTCAGCGCAACGGGCCCTCCGGCCCATGTCCCGGCCCGCCGCCTATCCCGCCAGCGGCCCCTCGCCCCTCGCGGCCCTGGCCCTGTCGATGCAGCCGGGCGTGAGGTCGAGCTCGCCGGGCGCCAGCTCCTCTATCCCGAACGCGTCCATGAGGGCGGAGGCGTCCTCCCCGAGGGCCGCCCGCAGCACGCGCGCCGGCGTCAGGAACCCGAGCGCCCCCCTCGGCTCGGAGTTCACCTGCGACATGAGCAGCGCGCAGTCCGCCGCCGTCAGCCGGTCGAACCTGGCCCCTGCGCCCTTGGGCAGCAGCTTCCTGATCTCCACGTGGTTCTTCTCGCACGCGCCCTTCTGCTGGCTCTGCCGGGGGTCGCAGTAGAAGAGCCTGGTCTCGCCGTCCCGCTCGCCGAACAGCGCCGCGATGGCGCCCTCGTCGGCGAACTCGCTCCCGTTGTCGGTGAGCACGGCGCCGAAGGCGCGCCTCGCGCCGTCCTCGCCGAGGACCCCGCGCAGGGAGGAGAGCGCCGCCAGGACCGAGGCGCACGTGCCGTCCGGCAGCGGCAGGGCCAGCTGGAAGCGGCTCGGGCGGTGCAGGAGCGTGAGGAGCCTGGCGGAGTCGCCCCTGGGGCCCTCGACGGTGTCCATCTCCCAGGCCGCGGCGCAGGCGTCCTCGCCGAGCGCGAGGAACGACGCGTGCGACCTGCGCGCCGAGTGGGACGTCGCCCTCTTCGGGGCCCGGCGCGACCTCGGCCTGTAGCCGACCTTGCGCCTGAGCTCCATGTTCGTCATGCCGTCGTAGCCGGCGTCCACCCACCTGTAGACGGTGGAGGCGCTGAGCCCGGGGGTCGTCGCCGCTATCTGCTGCGGGGAGAGCCCGCGCGCGAGCCCGTCCCTGATGGCCGCTAGCTTGGCGGCGGCGCCCTCCTCGGTCTCGTCGATCCCGGACCTGCTCGCCGAGAGCTCGGCGTCGGCCGCCTCCTGCGCCCTCCTGGCGCTGTAGAACACCCTGGGCCTCCTCGAGCAGCCGTAGCCCCTCCTGTGCGAGCAGCCGTTGCAGCACCTCGGCCACGCGGAGAGCCTGGGGCAGGCCCCCGACAGGTCCGCGGGCGCGGGCTCGCCGTAGCGCGAGCGCGGCGCGGTGACGTAGCGGTGCGCCGCCACCTCCCTGGTCACGGTCGACGGCGACCTGCCGAGCTCCGCGGCGATCTCGCGGGCGCTGCGGTTGCGGTCGAGCATCCTCTCGACCGTGTTCCTCTCGTGCCTCGTGAGCCTCCCGTACGACCTTCCGGACGGCTTGGGTCTGGACATGCCGGCCTCCCTCCATCGCGGGCCGGGGGATTCCGGCCCCTCTGGGGTTGCCTACCCGGATTCGCGCCTCAGGACTCAGCGCAACGCGTTGCGCTGAGTCCTGAGGCTGTTGCAATGAAAATGAGAATCAAGGCCGGATTGTAGTTAACGGTGCGCATCAGTTTGCCATCAGATGAATACAACTTCAGCGTTGTATAGTAGCCACCGTTCACAGAACCACGTCGGCGCTCATAGGCATCCCAACCGTCCCAGCGTTTGAACGAACGCCCGTTTAGCAAGTCCAGCGCCTGTCGGGACAACTTCTCGTCCTTGGTATAGCGAGACGAGCCAAGTTCAATCATGGGGTAGTTGCTTATGCTTAGAATGCCCGGCGTTTCCTCGATATCGAGCGTTATCTCATCGGGCTTTGTAACGTCCGAAATCATTTGCCCGGGCATCGATGCAACAAGGAACGCCATCTCAACCGTCTGCTCAACCCCACTCGGCCCATAGAAGATAAGCGAGCCAAATAGGACCACGCCCGCAGCAGCGACGACGCAAGCCACCAACAGCAACAAAACAGAAGTGCAACGCTTCATCTTCAACTCCACAAACGAGAGTGTTTTGAGCTCACTTTAAAGCGCCAACTTCATACTGTCAATTCTAGATAGCATATGAACAAAGGCGCACTCCCCCATAGAGGAGAGTTGCAACCTCGATTTTAGCGCCCTCAAGACCCAACGAGCAGCACTTAACAAGTAGCCCCGGTTATACCTTTCTCTGACGCGACCCTCGCGAAGCGCGTGAGCGGCAGGGAAAGGTATAACCGGGGCGGACAAGTATGTGCGTTACTCGGCAGCGGCCTTGAACTTGTTGTAGTTGATCAGGCAGCCGGCCTTGACGATGGCACGCTCCTCTGCCGTCATATCGGCAATGTAGAGCTCAATCTGCTCGACCGCACCATCGGCGCGAACCACGTAAGCGGCGATGTCCTTCAGGTCGCCGTCGAGCGCGGCGCGGATACCCGGCACAAAGACGTAGTCGCCCACCTCAAAGCTGGGCTCGGCCTCCATCTGGAAGGGCACCATGCCCCAGTTCATCACGTTGGAGCGATAGCGCTTGGTAGCGTACTCGTGGACGATGTTGGCCAGGCCGCCAATTACGCGCTGGCAGCTCGCGGCCTGCTCGCGGGCAGAACCATCACCGGGCTTCTTGGCATAGAGCATGGAGCCGTACTCGGTCGTTTTGGCATCGGCAGCGACACCCGCGCCGGCCAGTGCCTCAAAAACACCGGCAAGCTCGGCATCGAGCGCCGCCAGGTCGCCCGCGGCCTCGCCGGCCACGCGGCGCTTCTCAACGGCGTCGACTTCCTTGGAGCGGCCCACGTAGGCCGGGTCACGGCGGCTGAGCGTAAACTCGGCCAGGCCCAGCGGGTTGGAGCGGAAGGAGCTCGTCTCACCCGAGGGAATGAGCTCGTCGGTCGTGGTGACCGGGTCCATGATCTTGGAGCACACCTTGAGCAGGATGTCGTCGCCGAGGGGCTCCATCGCGGGCCACGGCTTGATGTTGGGGCCCTCGACCAGCTCGTCGGCCGGCTCAGCCTTGCCAAAGCCCCAGTACACGCGCTTCTTGTACGGCGCGTCGTCAAAGGCGTACTCGCAGCCCTCGTCCCAAGTCTCCTCGGGCAGGTCGGTCGCCGGCGTCAGGACGCCGCCGTTGGCAGCCGTCGCCGCAATGGAGCGAGCGTCCATCAGGGCCACGGCGCTCAGCTGGCCATTACCCGGCTTGGAACCCTCGCGGTTGGGGAAGTTACGCGTGGTGTGGCGGATGGACAGACCGTTGTTGGCAGGCGTGTCGCCGGCGCCGAAGCACGGGCCGCAGAACGCCGTGCGCACAATCGCGCCAGCCTCCATAAGGTCGTAGATATAGCCGCGGCGTGTAAGCTCGAGTGCCACGGGCTGGCTCGTGGGATAGACCGACAGCGAGAACTCGCCGCAGCCGGTGTTGGCGCCCTTGAGCACGCGGGCAGCCTGGACCACGGAGTCGTAGTTGCCGCCCGAGCAGCCGGCGATAACGCCCTGCTGCACGTGCAGCTTGCCGTCGACGATCTTGTCGAGCAGGCTAAAGTGCGTCTTACCCTCGCCGATCTTGGCAGCCTCGAGCTCCACCTCGTGCAGGATGTCCTCGAGGTTCTCGTTAAGCTCGTCAATCTCAAAGCCGTTGGAAGGATGGAACGGCAGCGCAATCATGGGCTTGATGCTCGACAGGTCGACCTCGACGCAGCCGTCATAGTAGGCAACATCGGCGGGCTTGAGCTCGCGGTAGTCGTCGCCGCGGCCGTGCATGGTCAAGAATGCGTGCGTGTCCTCGTCGGTAGCCCAGATACTCGACAGGCAGGTGGTCTCGGTGGTCATGACGTCGACGCCGTTGCGGTAATCGGTCGTCATGTTCGCAATGCCCGGGCCCACGAACTCCATGACCTTGTTCTTAACGTAACCCTTGGCAAAGACGGCACGGATGATGGCGAGCGCCACGTCGTGCGGGCCGACGCCGGGGCGCGGGGCGCCCGTGAGGTAGATGGCAACGACGCCGGGATAGGCGACATCGTAGGTGTCGCGCAGCAGTTGCTTTGCCAGCTCGCCACCGCCCTCGCCCACGGCCATGGTACCCAGGGCGCCGTAGCGGGTGTGCGAGTCGGAACCCAAGATCATCTTGCCGCAGCCGGCGAAGTTCTCACGCATAAAGGAATGGATGACCGCGATGTGCGGCGGGACAAAGATGCCGCCGTACTTTTTGGCAGCCGAGAGGCCAAAGACGTGGTCGTCCTCGTTGATGGTGCCACCCACGGCACACAGCGAGTTATGGCAGTTGGTAAGCACGTAGGGCAGCGGGAACTGCTCCATGCCCGAGGCACGCGCCGTCTGGATAATGCCGACAAAGGTGATGTCGTGGCTCGCCATGGCGTCGAAGCGAATCTTGAGCGCTTCGGGGTCGCCGGACGTGTTGTGTGCCTGAAGAATCGAATACGCGATGGTGCCGCGCTTGGCATCCTCGGGCATCTGCGTAATACCGCGCTCGGCAGCCTCGGCCGCAGGCACAACCTCGCTGCCGCCGCGCAGGTAGATGCCGTCCTCGTACAGCTTGACCATACTGTCTCCCACTCTGCCCAAGAGATTTGGGCGCATAGCATACATTCGTTCAATATCGTGCCATAGAACGGTTGCGAGTGGGTTACGAATCTGCGCGTTCACTTTATCTCAGTAAAGCAAAGGACGAGCCCGGTGCAGGACCGGCGGATTTGGTGCAAGTGTGTCCCTTTCAACTAGTCATTTAAGAACGTCCCCAATGACTACCCATCCGGAGCAAGTCGACGCCGCAGGCAGAGAACGGACAGCGAGCGGGCCGTATTTCCAAAGTGAGGAACGTTCCCAAGTGCCGCATCCGGGCCATGGCAACGCCGATATTTTGGCGCGGACAGCGAAAGCCCGTCAGAGCGAGCAAGGTGCCTTGAAACAAGGCGGCATTGATCTTTTGATCATGCCGTCGAAGTTGAAAGGCAGATTGCCGCTCTGGCGGGCTTGCAGCGTCGACTGGTTACGCGGGTTGGTAAACCCGCGTAACTACAGATCTCCGCCGGCGCCCAGCAGCTTGCGCATGACCTGTTCGGGGTTGACCGAGCCGTCGCGCGGGGCCAGGGCGGTAATCTTCTTCTGCATCTTGTATTCGTGCAGCTCGTCCTCGAGCTGGCGCACACGGGCGCGGAGCTTTTCGTTCTCGCGCTCGCGCTCCTCGGCACGCTCCTTCATATCGAGAATGCGCACCACGCCGGCAAGGTTGATGCCCTCGTCGGTCAGCTGGTTGATGAGCTCTAGGCGCTCGATATCGGCACGCGAATACAGACGCGTGTTGCCGCCCGAGCGCTGGGGGTTCACCAGGCCCTTGGACTCGTAGACGCGCAGAGTCTGCGGGTGCATGCCGGTCAACTCGGCCGCCACGCTGATCATGTACAGCGGTTTATTCCTATTGTCCTCGGCCATGCTACCTGACCCCTTTCCGTCTCGTTATCGTCCATCATAAGCCCGCGGGCGCGGGCGTGCGCCACGACCGCCCTAGTACGTTGCCTTGTAACGGTTGACCTTCTCGCGGTAGTCGCGCGTGTCGGCCTCGCGCAGCTTGGTCATGGCATCGCGCTCGTCATCGGACAGGTTCGTGGGGACCTGCACCTTGATCTCGACGAGCAGCGCGCCTGTACGGCCACGGTGTTTAACATCGGGCGCCCCCATTTCCTTAAAGCGGAACTTCTTGCCCGTCTGGGTACCCGCGGGCACCTTCAGACGAACCGTCGCACCGCCGGGCGTCGGCACGTCCACCGTGCAGCCGAGCGCCGCCTCATAGACCGAGACCGGTACCTCCATGGTCACGTCGGCACCTTTACGCTTAAACAGCGGATGCTCCTCCACGTGCGTGGTCACGACCAGGTCGCCGCGCTCGCCGCCGGCAACGCCATACTCGCCGCGACGTTTGTAGCGCAGCTTGCCGCCGTCGACCGCGCCCGCGGGGACCGAGACCGTAATGGTCTGCTGCTCGCCCGTCGAGGGAATGCGGTAAGTGACCTTGTGCGTCACGCCGCGAAACGCGTCCTCGGCCGTCACATCGACGGTCAGCGACAAGTCGCCGCCCTTGCGCGAACGGCTGCGACCCGCGCCGGCACCGGCAGTGCCTGCAGCCCCGGCAAAGCCCGAGCCCCAATCGCTGCCCCAGGCGCCGTTGCCGCTAAAGATGCTGTCGAAGATATCGCCCCAGCCGCTGGCGCCCGCGCCGGCACCATAGCCGCCGCCATACGCGCCGCCCGCGCCCGGCATGCCGCCAAACATGAGCATCTGGTCGTACTCTTTGCGCTTCTTCTCGTCCGAAAGCGTCTCGTAGGCCTCGCTGATCTCCTTGAACTTGGCCTCGTCGCCGCCGGCATCGGGGTGATATTTTTGCGCGAGCTTGCGAAACGCGCTCTTGATCTCTTTGTCGGAGGCGCTCTTGGATACGCCCAGGATGTCATAGAAGGTTTTGCCTGCAGCCATCGTAGCTCCTCTCCTGTTTCATCCGCCGCCCAGCGGGCGGCGGCTCATGCTTTCATATGGCACTAGGCCAGAAAGGGCCCCGGGTGTTGCCCCGGGGCCCTTCTCAATTACTCCTCGGTGCTCTCGGCCGTATCGGCCGCAGCATCCTCGGGCGCCGCTTCGGGCTCCGGTGCGGGGCGCTTCTCGCCACCGTAGGTCACCGTCACCATCGCGGAACGCAGGATGCGATCCGCCATGCGGTAGCCCTTCTGGTACACGTCGTTGACGGTCTCGTCGTACTGCGATGCGTCCTCGACGCGACCCACGGCCTGATGCTCGAGCGGATCGAACGCCTCGCCCTTGGGGTCGATGGGCTCAACGCCCTCGTGCGCAAACACATCGAGCAGCTTGGCATGCACCGCGTCGACACCGTCGACGAACTGCTTAAAGTCGTCGGCAAGCTCCTGGCTGCGGGCATGGTCGATCGCACGCTCGATATCGTCGACCACCGGCAGCAGCGCGGTGACGAGCTTCTCGGTCGCGCGCTCGCGCTCGGCGATACGCTCATTGGCGGTGCGGCGACGGAAGTTCTCCCAGTCGGCCTGCAGACGGGCGGTACGCTCGGTGGCGTCCTTTGCCTTGTCCTCGGCGGCCTTCTGAGCCTCCGCCGCAGCATCGAGCTCGTTGCGCACGTCGGCAAGCTCTTTCTGAGCCTGCTCGAACTTGAGCTTAAAGTCGTTGTCGGCGGCTTCCTCACCGGCGCGGATAGCGGCTTCCACCATCTCGTCCTCGGTCATCGTCGCCTCCTTGTTGGAATCCTCTACTTGGTTCTCGGCAGCCTCGGCGGCCGGGGCCTCGTTGGCCTCGGTAACGTCTGCGGCCTCTACGGGAATCTTCACGTCCTTCTCCTCAGAGTCAACGGGGGCGGCACCAACGGCGGCCGCCTCCGTGCGAGCTTTACGGCCGGACATGATTACTTGTCCTCGTCGTCCACAACCTCGTAGTCGGCGTCGACGACGTCATCGTCGGCAGGCTGGGCGCCGGCGGCACCGTCGGTCTGCTGCTGAGCGTCGGCGTAGACAACCTGGGCCAGCTCGTAGGCCACGGACTGCAGGGACTCGCCGGCGGCCTTGATGGCCTCGACGTCAGAGCCCTCGAGCGCCTTCTTGGCGTCGGCGATAGCGGCCTCGGCCTTGGACTTCACGTCGGCGGAAACCTTGTCGCCCAGCTCGTTGAGGGTCTGCTCGGTGGAGTAGCACAGGCTGTCGGTCTGGTTGCGGACCTCGACCTCTTCCTTCTGCTTCTTGTCCTCCTCGGCATGAGCCTCGGCGTCCTTGACCATACGATCGACTTCGTCGTCGGACAGAGCGGTGGAGCCGGAAATGGTGATCTGCTGCTCCTTGCCGGTGCCCTTGTCCTTAGCGGAGACCTTGACGATGCCGTTGGCGTCGATGTCGAAAGTGACCTCGATCTGCGGCACGCCGCGGCGGGCAGCCGGGATGCCGGTCAGCTGGAACTTACCGAGCGACTTGTTGTCGCGGGCAAGCTCGCGCTCGCCCTGGAGCACGTTGATCTCGACGCTGGTCTGGTTGTCGGCAGCGGTGGAGTAGACCTCGGTCTTGGAGGTCGGGATCGTGGTGTTGCGGTCGATCATCTTGGTCATGATGCCGCCCATGGTCTCGACGCCCAGCGACAGCGGGGTAACGTCGAGCAGCAGGATGCCCTCGACGTCGCCGGTGAGCACGCCGCCCTGGACGGCAGCACCGTCGGCAACGACCTCGTCGGGGTTCACGGACATGTTGGGCTGCTTGCCGGTCATGGTCTTGACGAGCTCCTGGACAGCGGGCATACGGGTGGAGCCGCCGACGAGGATGACCTCGGTCAAATCGGAGAGCTTGAGCTTAGCGTCGCGCAGGGCGTTGGTGACAGGCTGCTTGCAGCGCTCGAGCAGGTCGCGGGTGATCTTCTCGAACTCGGCGCGGGTCAGCGTGTAGTTGAGGTGCAGCGGGCCGGACTGGTTCATGGTAATGAACGGCAGGTTGATGGTGGTCTGCTGGGCGGCGGAGAGCTCCTTCTTGGCGTTCTCGGCGGCCTCCTTCAGACGCTGCAGGGCCATGGGGTCCTGACGCAGGTCGACACCGTTCTCCTGCTGGAACTTATCGGCCATCCAGTCGATGACGCGCTGATCCCAGTCATCGCCGCCCAGGTGGTTGTCGCCCGAGGTGGACAGAACCTCAAACACGCCGTCGGCGAGGTCGAGGATGGAGACGTCGAAGGTGCCGCCGCCCAGGTCGAAGACCAGGATGCGCTGGTCGGTGCCCTGCTTGTCCAGGCCATAGGCAAGAGCAGCAGCGGTCGGCTCGTTGACGATACGCTTGACGTTGAGGCCGGCGATCTTACCGGCGTCCTTGGTGGCCTGACGCTGGGCGTCGTTGAAGTAGGCCGGGACGGTGATGACGGCGTCGGTAACGGTCTCGCCCAGATACTTCTCGGCGTCGGCCTTCATCTTGGCGAGCGTCATGGCGCTCACCTGCTCGGCGGTGTAATCCTTGCCCTCGATGTCGACGACGGCACGGCCACCCTGGCCCTCCTTGACCTCGTACGGCACGGTCTTGATCTCGGAGGTGCACTCGGAGTACTTGCGGCCCATGAAGCGCTTGATGGAGAACACGGTGTTCTTGGGGTTGGTGACAGCCTGGTTCTTAGCGGCCTTACCCACGACGCGGTCGCCGTCGGCACGGAAGCCCACGACGGACGGGGTGGTGCGGTCGCCCTCGGCGTTCACGATAATGGTCGGAGAACCGCCCTCGAGGACGGCCATTGCGGAGTTAGTAGTACCAAGGTCGATACCAAGAATCTTGCCCATTAGAAATTCCCTCTCTCTTGTGCGTTTGCACCGACTCGGCGGTCTGCCGAGCGGTGTTTCGGCTTGTCTTTCAGGATGTAGTGTATCCCCTTATGGGCCGGAATATACAAAATCTAAGTCAATTCATATAAGATTTCTTATTGCCGAGAGTTTAGGTTCTTAAATGCGCAGGTAGATGCGCTGTTTGAGTTCTAGGCAAATCTATCGAGATCTATGTAGAGATGGCTGAGGCTTGGGTCCGAGGATGCCTGGGGCTGCCTTGCGGAAAGCTCGTCCCGTTTTGAGAGCTGATACCGGGTCGCAGTTTCCGCTAGCGGGCCCAACCGGAAACTGCGACCCGGTTTTCGGCCAAATAACGGGATGCCCTTTCCGCAGGCGCGCCCAATAGCTCAATATTTCAAGTCACCTTTAGCTAACATTTACGCAGCTCAACGGCCCCACCTGCACGTTTTTTAGTAAACCTTGGCATACTCGGCGAACGGTATGAAGATGCCGGTCAGAGGGTATTGCAAACGGTCGCTCCCGTGGTATGTTTTTGCCCGAATCAAACCGGCGCGCATCGCCTGTAGCGTCGGTCAACAGAGAGGAAACTACCATGGCTCATCCCGTAATTGATGCCGACGAGTGCATCGCTTGTGGCGTTTGCGTCGACTCCTGCCCCGCTGGCGTTCTGGAGCTCCAGGACGTCGCTACCGTCGCTGACGAGGACTCCTGCGTCGCCTGTGGCGCTTGCCAGGACGCTTGCCCCGCTGGCGCGATCACCGAGATCGTCGAGGAGTAACAACTCCCCACTTGCACACTCAAAAGTACACCGTGCACAAAAAAAGGAGGCCTCCGCATCGCCGCGGAGGCCTCCTTTTTTTGTGCGGATAACTAATTTGGCACCGCTGCAGATTGCCGCTTAGGGGCGTTTGCAGCGTCGGCTACGATAGATCGTCCTCGTAAGGCATGAGGTCTGCTAGGTAGCCTTTCTCCTTGAGCATCGCCTCGATCTCGTCGAGGGTTTGCTCGTCCTCCGCCGCGATGCGATGGAAGTGATAGCCGCTCGTCACCGTTAGCAGCGGGAAACTCTTGCCGCTCTCGATATCGTGCAGGTAGCGCTCAACATCGCGACGATTGCGGATGTCCAGGTCGGCCGTGATCTTACCGTACACGCGGTGATTGACGATCACGTTGAGCACGGCGCCTCCGGCGTCGACGATACTCGTAAGCTCATCGCCTGCCTGCTCCACGCCGTGGCGAACCTTGACCAAGCGTGTGGGCACAGCGGGGCTGCTGGGGGCCTCCTGCAGCACGTAGCCGCGGTTGGTCGCCACGATATCGTGCCCATCGGCGCGCAGCAGGGCGATGTCCTGCACCACGATCTGGCGGCTCACACCCACCTCGCGGGCAAGCGCGCTGCCCGATACGGGCCCCTTGGCCCCCTCGAGCACGGCCATGATGGCACGGCGACGCTCGCGGGCGTTCATTATTTACCGTCCAGCAGACGAAGGTGCTTAAGCGAGAGGTCGAGAATCGGCGCAGAGTGCGTCAGCGCCCCCGAGCTGATAAAGTCAACGCCCAGGTCGGCGAGGGCGCGGATATTGCTGGCATCCACATTGCCCGAGCACTCGGTCTTGGCGCGACCGGCGATAAGCTCAATCGCGGCAGCCATGTCGTCGTGGGTCATGTTGTCGAGCATGATGATATCGGCACCGGCCTCAACTGCCTCGCGCACCATATCCAGGTTCTCGCACTCAATCTCGACCGTCGCGGTAAACGACGCATGGGCGCGCGCCATCTCAATCGCGCGTGCCACGCCACCGGCGGCGTCGATGTGGTTGTCCTTGAGCATGACAGCCGTCGACAGGTTATAGCGGTGGTTGCTGCCACCGCCGATCTCGACTGCAGCCTTCTCGAAGACACGCATGCCCGGCGTGGTCTTGCGCGTGTCGACAAGCACGGTCTTGGTGCCCTCGAGCGCAGCTGCCATCCGATGCGTGTAAGTAGCGATGCCGCTCATGCGCTGCAGGTAGTTGAGCGCCACGCGCTCGCCCGAAAGCAGTACGCGCGCATCGCCGCGCACCTGGCCCACGTGGTCGCCGGCGTGCACCTCGTCACCATCGGCAACATCAAACAGCACCGAGCTCTGCGAATCCAGCAGCTCAAAGGTGCGAGCGAACACATCCAGGCCCGCGATAATGCCATCGGCCTTGGCGATAAGCTCCACCGTGGCGGGACGCGCCGTGGGGCACACGCTCGCCGTGCTCACGTCCTCAAAGGTAATGTCCTCGCGCAGAGCCTGCAGAATCAAATCATCGACGACGAGCTTCATGGTAATGGGATTCATGGTCTACTCCTCCACGGCCTGCGTGCCGGCGGCACGGGCCAGATCATCGATTGCAAGGTTATCGGAACTCAGGGCGCGATGGTGCCCATCGAGCGCGGGCTCGCCCGTCTGCTCCACGGCAAGCGACTCGCCGGTACGCATACGCCAAGCGGCGCGACGACCCCAGACCAGCGCTTCGAGCAGGCTGTTTGATGCAAGGCGGTTCTTGCCGTGAACGCCGTTGCAGGCTGTCTCGCCCGCGGCGTAGAGCTCGGGCATCGAGGTGCGGCCGTCCTTGTCGACCCACACGCCGCCCATAAAGTAATGCTGCGTGGGTGTGACGGGAATGGGCTCGTCCAGGATGTCGCGGCCGTCCTCCAGGCAGCGTGCGCGGATGTTGGCGAAGTGCCCGGTCACCACGTCGCGCTCGACGGGGGCAAAGCTCAGCCACTCGTGCTCGGTACCGTCCTGCTTCATCTGCTCGCGAATAGCGGCGGCGACTACGTCGCGCGGCTGCAGCTCGTCGGTAAAGCGCTCGCCGGCAGCGTTGAGCAGAATCGCGCCCTCGCCGCGGCAGCTCTCGCTGATCAGGAAGGTGCGGCCCGGCTGCGGCGAGAACAGTCCCGTGGGGTGGATCTGCACGTAGTCCAGGTGCTCCATCTTAATGCCATGCTCCTGAGCGATGTAGCAGGCATCGCCCGTGAGCTGCGGATAGTTGGTCGAGTGGTCGTATACGCCGCCGATGCCGCCCGTTGCCCACAGCGTGTGGCGGGCATGGATCTTAAACAGCTCGCCGGCATGCACACCCTCGGCGACATTTGCCAGCTCGTCGGCGGGACGAAGCGAGTTGTCCTCGTCCACGGGAACGGCGACGACGCCGGTGCACACCGTGGCGCCGTCACGCTCGCCCGTTAGAATGTCGGTCATGGCCACGTGCTCCAAAATCTGCACGTTATCCAGCTTGCGAACGGCCTGGAGCAGCTTGGTCGTGATCTCCTTGCCCGTAATGTCGGCATGGAAGGCAATTCGCGGACGGCTGTGCGCGCCCTCGCGGGTAAAGTCGAGGCTACCGTCGGCCTTGCGCTCAAAGTCCACGCCCATGGCCAGCAGGTCGTTGATGACCGAGCGGCTCGAGCGGATCATGATGTCGACGCTCTCGCGGCGGTTCTCGTAGTGGCCGGCGTGCATGGTGTCCTCAAAGAAGGCATCGTAGTCCGAGCCCTCGGGCAGCACGCAGATGCCGCCCTGCGCGAGCATCGAATCGCACTCGTCGACCGCGCCCTTGGAAAGCATGATCACGCGCGTGCTCGTCGGCAGATTGAGGGCCGCGTACAGGCCCGCCACGCCGCAGCCGGCAATGACGACGTCGCACTCCATATCGGGGTATTGCTTGGTTTCCACAGGAATCCTCTCCCTTGTAATGTGGCATAAGGGACTGCCCCTCATGTCACATTGTTCTAGCGCGCTGCGTACTCGAGCATACGGTCGAGCGTGAGCTTGGCCTGGTCTGCCGCCTCGTCCGAGACGCCGATCTGCACCTCGCCCTCGCCCGTCTCCAGGCAGCGCACGAGCTTTTCGAGCGTGATGAGGTCCATGTTGACGCAGGTGGGCTGCACCGCGGGGAAGTAGAACTTCTTGCCGGTGCCCTGGCAGCGGCGCTCGAGCTCGTAGAGCACGCCGCGAACCGTCACGATAATGAACTCGCTCGCGTCGGACTCCTCGGCATACTTGATGATGCCGGCGGTGGAGCCGATGTAGTCGGCCTCGGCAAGGACGTCGGCCTTGCACTCGGGGTGCGCCAGCACGAGCGCGTCGGGGTGGGCCTCCGTCGCGTCGACGATCTGCTCGACGGTGATGATGTGATGGCGCGGGCAGTAGCCGTTGTTGAGGATGACGTGCTTTTGCGGCACCTGCTCGGCTACGAAGCGGCCCAAGTTTTGGTCGGGAATGAACAGGATATGCTGCTGCGGCAGCTCGGACACGATCTTAACGGCGTTGGAGCTGGTGACGCACACGTCGCTCCAGCTCTTGATCTCGACCGTGGAGTTGACGTAGCAGACCACGGCAAGGTCGTCACCGTACTCGGCGCGCGCTGCATCGACTGTCTCGCGCTTGACCATGTGCGCCATGGGGCAGTCCGCGCCCGGCTCGGGCAGCAGCACGGTCTTAGTGGGGTTGAGCAGCTTGGCGCTCTCGCCCATAAACTCCACGCCGCACAGCACGATAGTCTGCTGCGGCAGGCTCTTGGCGAGCTTTGCCAGGTAGAAGCTGTCGCCGACGTAATCAGCCACGGCCTGCACCTCGGGCGCCACGTAATAGTGCGCCAGAATCACCGCGTCACGTTGGGTTTTTAGCTGCTGAATGGCCTCGACGAGCTCTGCGGGCACCAGTGCCGCGCGCTCCGTTGCCGTCGTTGCCGATGCCAGGCCGGCCGCGATATCGCGTGCAAGCTCCGACGCATCCATGTTCGCGCTCTGTGCCATCAAGGCCCCTCTCTTTTGGCGAATCTTGGGGCTTTAGTATGACACCTAGGTTTACAGCTGACAAGACAGCTGTAAACCTAGGTGTAAAGTTGAAATAAAAATTCAATCATGCGGCAAGTCCATTTTCGAACTGGCAAGCTGAGGATAGCCGGGCTTTCGATAGCGCAGGAGGCATCTTTCGCCACCGCAACACCGCTTGGCGCGAGCTGCACGCCGTGGGGCGCAAACGGTCCGCACCCCCGCAAGCGGCGCGTGCCCGATGTGGCAAAATCGAACTACTTAAGGGGGCCGAATGCTCAAGATTATTGCCTGCGACGATGATGTCGCTTTTCTAGATAGACTGCACCGGATGATCGACCGTTGGTCGACCGAGACGGGCACGGCGGTCGATGTTGCGCTCGTCACGCGCGGCGAGGACCTGCTGGCCCGCCATGCCGCATCGCGCGCCGACATCATCTTGCTCGATATGATCATGCCGCTCGTCAACGGCATGGACACCGCACGCGAACTGCGCCAGGCCGACACCGCCGTGCGCCTGGTGTTCCTCACCTCGTCGCCCGAGTTCGCGCTGGAATCCTACGAGGTCCGCGCCTTCGACTATCTGCTCAAGCCCGTGACTTACGAACGCCTGGCGCGATTACTCGACGAGCTTTCGAGCATGCGCCCGGCGGCAACCGACGAGCTCGTGATCAAAACTTCCTTTGGCTACCACGCCTTGCGCCTGTCCGACATCGAATATGCCGAGGCGCGCAACAAGCACGTGGTCTTCCGCCTGCGCGACGGACGCGATATCGAGGCACTCGAGTCGTTCCGCAGCGTCGAGGACCGCTTGGAGCAAAACGCGGTCTTCTTTAAATGCCACCGCAGCTACCAGGTCAACCTGCGCAATATCGATCACTTTGACCGCACGGACATCGTCATGCGCTCGGGCGCGTGCATCCCGCTTTCGCGCAGCTGCAAGCAGGGATTCCAAGACGCCTACTTTGCGGTGCGCTTTGAGGGCGGGAGGCGCTGATGGTCTCCTCGGTCGAAATGATCCTTTGGGCAATCCACCACGCCACGACGCTGCTCTTTGGCGTCTTTGCCTCGCGGCGCTGTGCGGTGTCGAGATCAACCGGCGTCATGCGCTTGAACTGGTGCTGGTCGGCGTCGTGACCGGCGCTGCCTTTTCGATCGCCAATGCCGTCGGCGGCGAGCTTTTCGCCCGCCAGGTATATCCGCTCGTCGTGCATCTGCCGCTCGTCATCTATTTGTGCGCGCGCTACCGCCTGAGCCCGCTGCTTACCGTGCTCGGCATTACGAGTGCCTATCTGAGCTGCCAGTTCAGCAATTGGATGGGCATCGCCGCATTTGCCGCAACCGATTCTCAGATCGCGTACTATCTGGCGCGCATCGCGACCACACTCGCCGTCTTTGCCGTCCTGTTGCATTGGGCCGGCGACATCGGTCCGCGCTTGGCGATTAAAAGCACCACCGAGCTGAGCATCCTTTTAATCCTACCGCTCGTCTATTACGTCTTTGACTATGCCACCAACGTCTATACCACGCTGTTCCACTCGGGCTCGGTGGTGACGGTTGAGTTTTTGGCATTTGCGCTCTGTGCCTTCTATCTTATGTTTCTTGCCGTTTACCTACGCGAATACGAAGAAAAAGAAGCTGCCGAGCGTGAACGCTGGATGCTCGAGACACGCGACAGCGTCGCCATCAAAGAGCTCGAGGCTTGGCGTCAATCTGGGCGCGAGCTGTCGATTCTTCGCCACGACATGCGCCACTTTCTACGCGGCCTGGCCGCTTTAATTGAAGAGGGCCACACCGACGAGGCGCTCGATCGCATCGACGAACTCTGCGAAGCCGGCGACCGCACCGCCGTACGCCGCTTCTGCGCCAACGAGACCGTAAACATCGCGCTTTCGTCATTTAACTCGGATATCAATAGAAACGGCATTACCGCCAACTTGCGCGCCGCCGTACCCGAAACCATCCACGTAGGTGACGCCGACCTGTTTAGCGTGCTCTCAAATGCCTTGGAAAACGCTATCACCGCCGCAAGCGCCGCGCCCCAGGGAAAGCGATTCGTCGACTTTGACCTGCGATTAGAGGACGGCCAGCTGCTGCTGTTAGTTTCCAACACGTTTGACCGCGCGCCGCGCATGGTCGACGGCATGCCCGTAGCCGGGCACACCGGACACGGCTTTGGAACCAAGAGCATTAAGCTTGCCGTCGAACGCATGAACGGCAACTGCCAGTTCCGCATTAACGGCGATCGGTTTGAGCTGCGCGCTGTGATGTAGAAGTGCGGCGCCGATCTCGCGGCGTGTCTTGCCCGCCAGGCAATCGCTCACCGGCGCCAATCCGCTACAGCGGAGCGGCCGCCGGGGTCAGCTGCTTGATGTATGCCCACATGCGCTGCTTGGCGGCTTTGTCAGTGAGCGCCGCCTCAAAACCGTCGAGCGCGAGCACGCGGCGACCCTGCACATGGGCGACCAAGCCGGGCTTGAGCATGGCGGTGTCGAAGTCATCGATTGCCACGAGCATATCGGCGTAGGTCTCGCGCATGGCGTCAGCCGCGTTGTTGTCGAGCAGTAGCACCGCCTCGGGGTCCAAAGCCTCAAGCGCCTCACGGAACAGCTCGCACGGCAGAGTCTCGCCCACCGCGACCGCTCCGTCACCCACGCCGGCGACGCTTGCCAGCACGCAAAAATCCTCGGGCGCGTAGCCGATGGCCCCAAGCGCCTTGCGCAACGCCGCGCCATCCGGGCCGGCGGCAAGCTCGCCACCCGAACGCTCGGCCTCGTCCAAATCGCCTTTGACCAGCACGATCGGCGAGCACGCGTTGCCCGCGATACGCACGCCACGACCCGCGAGCGATGCGAGCTCCTGCTCGGTCGCCTGGGCGATGGCTTCTTTTTTCTGGCTTTGTGACGTGGGCATGCGCTCTCCAATCGTTTGCGTGCCCACCATTATATAAAAGAGCTGCCCGCGAGTGGTTGCTTTGCGGGCCACTGGGTATAAGCACGGTCGTACTGAGTTTTACGCGGCTGAGCCGCGTCGCATTATGGAGGTCACCATGGCTGACATTAAGCAGATTACCCCCGAGAACTTCGATTCCATCGTTAACGACGGCCTGCCCGTGCTAGTCGATTTTTGGGCGCCCTGGTGCGGGCCCTGCCGATCGCTCTCGCCCATCGTTGACGAGGTGGCAGACGAGCTGGCTGGCAAACTTGCCGTTGCCAAGTGCAACGTCGACGACAACCAGGACCTGGCCATGAAATATGGCGTCATGAGCATCCCCACGCTGATTGTCTTTAAGAACGGCGAGGAAATTGACCGCTCGGTCGGCGCTCTGCCCAAGGCGAGGCTGCAGGCGCTGCTGGAAAAGCATCTGTAATATGCTTGTTACATGTTGCCGTCTGCCTGCCGTCCATGAGCGCTTTTACGCCGCTCGCCGGACTTCTGAATGCACCGAGTGCAACCGCGGATAGTATGGTAGTCACAAACAGCCCCCAGTGAACGGGTGCGGGTCGCACAGACTCGTACCCGTTTTCTTATGTAACTGCGCGCAGAGCGGGCGTAGTAAAATCTGAACCACTGAACTGCCCCATACAAAAGGAGATTTCCCATGCATGATGTTGGAATGAACATGAGCCAGCTTGCCATGAGCGTCAAACAGGTCGACGACACCATCGAGCTCGCTCATGAGTGGAGCCATCAGCTGCTGCATGCGACCGAGAATTTTGACATGGAGCGCATCGGCGCCAAGCTCGAAGCAGCCATGGCCGCGCTGCACGAGGCCCATGCCGCACTCGAGGGCTACGAAGAGGCCATCGAGGCCGACCACAACTCCGTCGGCTCCGTGAAGCTGGTGTAACGTGGCCGAACACGAGCACGGCTGCGGGTACGAGCACGAGCATCCGCACGGGACGGACGGTGACGCGGGCTGCCATTGTAGTGGCTCCGGCTCCGAGCTGGTCCGTTTTTCGGTTACCGCACCCGACGACCTGCTGCGCCGTTTTGACGAGCAGATCGCACGCCGCGGCGACGTGGCCAACCGCTCCGAGGCCGTGCGCGACCTGATTCGCGCCTCGATCGCCAAGGAGCAGATGCGCACGCCCGATGAGCAGGTTATCGGGTCGCTCACTATGATCTACGACCATCACACCGGCGATCTGACGCGCCGCCTGGACGAGGTGCAGCACGACTACACCAACGAGATCGTATCGACCATGCACGTGCATCTGGATCACCACAACTGCTTGGAGATTCTGGCGCTCAAGGGTCGCGGCGAGCGCGTCTACGAACTAGCCGACCGCCTGCTGGGCCTGCGCGGCGTTAAGCACGGCGAGCTCACGTGCGCCGCCACCAAGCAGAGCCTGGGGCTGTAGCGGGATTTCCTGCAGCGCACCTACCAAAAAAGACAGGTTTATTTTGGCAGGTTTAGAAGTTTTACCTACCAAAACAAACCTGTCTTTTTTGGTAGGTTTTGATGAGGGGTGTCGCATGCGGCATGTGCATATTCATGTGACGGGCATTGTACAGGGCGTTGGCATGCGACCGTTTGTGTATCGCGAGGCCATGGTGCATGGCATTTGCGGCTGGGTGCTCAACGCGGGCGACGGCGTGCATATCGAGGCGCACGCTCCGGCCGATGCGCTCAATGCTTTTGTTGCCGCGCTTTCTGAGCATGCGCCTGCGGCAGCCCGCGTAGAGTATGTCGAGGTTGTGGACCTGGCAGCCAACGGTTGGGATACCGCCAATGAACAGGGTTTTCACATCGTAGCATCGCAGGACCAGACCGCGCACACCACGCTCGTCTCGCCCGATATCGCCACCTGTGACGATTGCCTGCGCGAGTTGTTCGATCCCGCCGACCGACGCTATCACTACCCCTTTATCAACTGCACCAACTGCGGCCCACGCTTTACCATCATCCGCTCGCTGCCTTATGACCGAGCGGCCACGTCGATGGATTGTTTTCCCATGTGTCCCAAGTGCGCCGCGGAGTATGCCGACCCGCTCGACCGGCGTTTTCACGCGCAGCCCGATGCCTGCTTTGATTGCGGGCCGCATATTACGTGGCGCGAGGCTGTGAACGGCGATGCGTGCGGGAATTCGTCCGCGACACCAGCCGTCGGCACCACATGCGAGGCCAGCGACGCCATTATCGAGCGCTGCGTTGAGCTGCTGGCCAGCGGTGGCATCGTCGCCATCAAGGGCCTGGGCGGATTCCATCTATCCTGTGACGCTGCCAACGAGCAGACGGTGACCGAGTTACGCCGTCGCAAACGCCGCAGCAACAAACCACTTGCCGTCATGGTGCGCGACCTTGCTGACGTTGAACGCCTATGCCATGTCAGCGATGTTGAGCGCGGCTTGCTGGCCGGCAGCATTCGCCCCATCGTGTTGCTGCGCCGGCGTGCTGTTTGCGGGAACGACGGCGATTCTCCCGACGCCCTCGTACTCGCACCGTCCGTCGCGCACGACCTGCCCGAGCTTGGCGTTATGCTCCCCTACACCCCGCTTCAGCATCTTCTGCTTGCAGCTGCCGCGTCGCACGGTATGCACGCGCTCGTCATGACCAGCGGAAACCTGAGCGAAGGGCCCATCGAGACCGATGACGATCTTGCCTGGGAACACCTCGTTGCCGCCGGCATCGCCGACGCGTTGCTCGGTAACGACCGCGCGATCCTCTCGCGCTACGACGACTCTGTAGTACGCGTGGTCGACGGCGCCGTTATGCCCGTGCGCCGCGCTCGCGGATATGCACCCCAGCCGCTGCCGTTGCCGGCGCTCGACGGCGCTCCGTCCTGCGTGCTCGCCTGCGGGCCACAACAAAAGGCCACGATTGCGCTTACGCGTGAAGGGACGAACGGCGAGGCAACCTGTTTTGTGTCGCAGCATATCGGCGATGTTGAAAACGGCGGGACCTTCGATGCCTGGAACGCCGCGCGCACGCGCTTGGAAGATCTCTTTGACTTGGCGCCCGCCGCCTTGGCCTGCGATTTACACCCCAGCTATCTATCGGGCCAGTGGGCGCGCGAGCAGGCACGGGAGCACAATCTGCCGCTTATCGAAGTCCAACACCATCATGCGCACATCGCGAGCGTCATGGCAGAGGCGATTGCCGCAGGCCGGCTTGCGCCCGATGCACGCGTCCTCGGCATCGCCTTCGACGGCACGGGTGCCGGCACCGACGGCACCATATGGGGCGGTGAGTTTCTTGTCGCCCATCTCGCCGATTTTGAGCGCGTCGCGCATCTGCGCACCTGGGCGCTTCCCGGTGGCGCCGCATCCGTACACGATGCCCGCCGCAACGCCTTTGCCCTGCTCAGCGAGCTCGACCTGCTCGAGCACCCGGGCGCTGCGGGGCTCTTGAACAGCCTTGACGAGCAAACGCGCAGCATAACGGCAACGATGATCGAGCGCGGCATCAACAGTCCGCGCACCAGCAGTATGGGTCGCCTGTTTGATGCCGCAGCCGCGATTTTGGGCATTTGCGGCCAGGCAACCTACGAGGGCGAACCCGCCATCGAGCTCGAAGCCGCCGCCTGGCATGCGCTGGACGACGAAATCGCCCATTTTCCCGACGACAGCGCCGGCTATTTCGCATCTGGCCCATCGTGGTTGGACGGCCCTTATGTTCTGGACCAGAAAGCACTCTTTGAGGCACTTTTGGAGGGAATTGAAGCCGGAGCGCCCGCCGACAGGCTCGCACTCGACTTCCATGTCGCCGTCGCGCGCTCCTCGGCGCGCATCGCCACCGAAATCTGCGCGCGCGAGGGCATTGGCACCGTCGCGCTCTCGGGCGGCGTGTTCATGAACCGACTTCTGCTCCAGCTCCTCACCCGCGAGCTCAAATACGCGGGCCTTGCTGTCTTGGTCCCCCACACCGTACCCGTCAATGACGGCTGCATCGCCTACGGTCAGGCGGCGGTCGCAAGCGCTCGTCTTGCGCAGATTGCATCGCAGTAACTCGCCCTCACACGCCGCTGTGCCCAGCCGTCTCACAGGCGTAACGCGTTTGCCCGCAAACCCCGCGAGCGCTACCATCAACTGATGGATTATTGAGCGCCTATCCAGCGCAAAGCGTCTAAAAGGGGAACAATATGTGCCTTGCCGTTCCCGGTAAAGTAGTCAAACGCGACGACGACCTCAAGGCCACCGTCGACATGATGGGCATCGAGCGCCCCGTGTCGCTACGACTCGTGCCGACGGCGCAGGTTGGCGACTATATTCTCGTACACGCCGGCTTTGGCATCCAGATTGTCGACGAGCAGGAAGCACAGGAAACGCTCGAGCTTGTTAATGCCATGTCCGAGCTGGTCGAAGAAGACCAGCTGACCACCAACCCGGCGGAGGCTTACTAGTGGCGCCCGAGCAGCCGGCGCGCTCCGGTATCGATTTCTCGGCATTCCGCGATCCCAAGCTGGCTCGCGAGCTCATCGAGCGCATTCATGAGCTTGTCGGCGACCGCGCCATCAACCTTATGGAAGTCTGCGGCACGCATACCGTGAGCATCGGGCGCTATGGCTTTCGCTCCATTATGCCGGCCGGGCTCAAGCTGCTGAGCGGCCCGGGCTGCCCCGTCTGCGTCACCGCCAACCGCGACATCGACCACGCAATCGCGCTCGCCAACATAGACGGCGCCATCATCACCACCTTTGGCGACATGATGCGCGTGCCCGGATCGTCCACCTCGCTCGCTGCACAAAAGGCGGCAGGGCGTGACATTCGCATTGTGTACTCCCCGCTCGATGCACTCGACATTGCCGAGCAAAACCCCGATCGCCCGGTTATTTTTATGGGCGTGGGCTTTGAGACCACAACGCCCACCATCGCCGCCGCCATCTTGGAGGCCGAAGCGCGCGGGCTTTTGAACTTCTCGGTCTATTGCGCCCACAAGACCACGCCGCCGGCGTTGCGCGCCATCGCTAACGATCCCGAGACCGCCATCGACGGCTTTATCCTGCCGGGACACGTCGCCACCATCACGGGCTTGGCGCCCTTTAGCTTTTTGGTCGACGAATTCAATACCCCGGGCGTGGTCACGGGATTTGAACCGGTCGATATCCTGCAGGGCATCTGCATGCTGGTCCAGATGGTTGTCGAGGACAGGCCGGCGATTGACAACGCCTACCGCCGTGGCGTCAACGCAGACGGCAACCCCGTGGCGCGCCAGCTGGTCGAGCAGGTGTTTGAGCCATGCGACACCACGTGGCGCGGGCTGGGGCCGATTGCCAACTCGGGCCTTTCCATCCGCCCCGAGTTCTCGCGCTTTGATGCCCGCGTTCGCTTTGACGTGCCCGTTGAGCCGACGGTTGAGCCGCGCGGATGCCGCTGCGGCGACGTGCTGCGCGGAGCCATTACGCCGAGCAGCTGCCCGCTCTTTGGCCGCACCTGCACGCCCGAGCACCCCGTCGGCCCGTGCATGGTGAGTTCCGAAGGCAGCTGCGCGGCGTACTACCGTTACCGAGTCTAGCCCGAACGCCCCCGCGCACTGACACCTCCCACGATTGGAGTTTTGGATATGTCCCATAGCATCACCGATAGCACCGTCCTGTTGGGCCACGGCTCCGGCGGACAGATGATGAAGCGCATCATCGATGAGGTCTTTTTGGATGCCTTTGGGTCGCCCGAGCTGCTCGAAGGCAACGATGCCGGCGTCGCCGCGCTGCCCGCGAGCGGGCGCATCGCCATGTCGACCGACAGCTTTGTAGTCTCGCCGCAGTTCTTCCCCGGTGGCAACATCGGCCGCCTCGCCGTGTGCGGAACCGTCAACGACGTCGCGACCTCGGGCGCCAACGTGCGCTACCTGTCGTGCGGCTTTATCCTCGAAGAGGGCTATCCCATGGATAGGCTCCGCCAGATTGTGCAGACGATGGCCGAGACGGCGCACGAGGCGGGCGTGTCCATAATCACGGGCGACACCAAGGTGGTCGAGCGCGGCGGGGCCGACGGCGTCTATATCAATACCGCCGGCGTGGGCGAGGTGCCTGCGGGCGTGGCGCTCAGCGGCGCAAACTGCCAGCCCGGCGATGTCATCCTGGTCTCGGGTACACTGGGCGACCACGGCATCGCTATCATGAGCCAACGCGAGGGTCTGGCGTTTTCGAGCACCATCGAAAGCGACGCCGCGCCGCTCAACCACCTGATTGCCGATGTGCTTTCCGCAGCACCCGACACACGCTGCTTCCGCGACCCCACGCGCGGTGGCCTGGCCTCGACGCTCAACGAGTTTGCGCAGGCCAGCGGCGTTGCCATGGAGATCGACGAGGATGCCGTGCCCGTGCGTCCCGACGTGCAGGCCGCCTGCGAGATGCTCGGCTACGATGTGCTGCAGGTGGCAAACGAGGGCAAGATGGTTGCCGTCGTGCCGGCCGAGCAAGCCGATGCCGCGCTGAGCGCCATGCGCGCCGCCCGCTACGGCGAGAATGCCGCCATCATCGGCCGCGTGCTGCCACTTGCCGAGGGCGCCCATCCCGCCGTGCGCGTGCGCACCGGCTGGGGCTCGACCCGCATCCTCGACATGCTCGTAGGAGAGCAGCTGCCGAGAATTTGCTAACGACAAAGGCTCAGGGCTATTAAAGATATTCAGATTCCAAACATGCCCGGCACGCATGCCCAGTATCATGGGGTGCGTTTTACAACTCAAGCGGCAGGAGCACCCATGGCAGCAGCTTTTTCCCATGTGATCTTTGACCTGGACGGCACCATTCTCAACACGCTCGAGGACCTGGCGGCCGCCAGCAACCATACCTGCGAGGCGCACGGCTGGCCCACGTTTGCCGTTGACGAGTACCGCTACAAGGTGGGAAACGGCATGCTCAAGCTGGTTGAGCGCTTTATGCCCGCCGAGTACGCAGGCGACGGCCGCATGTTTGAGCAGACGCTTGCCGAGTTTAGGGCTTACTACGGCGAGCACAAGGAAGACCACACCGCTCCCTATGCCGGCACGATCGAGATGCTCGACCGCTTGCGCGCCGCAGGCGTTCAGCTTGCCGTGCTCACTAACAAGGACCACGTCTCGGCGGCTCCGCTTATCGAAAAGTATTTTGGTTCCGAGCGCTTTGCGCTGGTGCAGGGCCGTGTCGATGCGTTTCCGCCCAAGCCCGAAGCACCCGTCACGCTGCATGTGATGGAAGAGCTAGGCGCCGACCCGGCGACCACGCTCTACGTAGGCGATTCCAATGTCGATATCCTGACCGGCCACAACGCCGGCCTTAAGAGTGCGGGCGTCAGCTGGGGTTTCCGCGGCCGCGCAGAGCTGGAAGCCGCCGGCGCCGACTACGTGGTGGACACCCAGGGCGAGCTCGCAGCGCTAATCCTGGGCGAGTAACGAGCGACACTGCTTAACGCAGCTGCGACAATGCTGTTGCGCGGAAAGTAGTCGTTGGGGACGTTCTTAAACGACTAGTCAGACAAGAACGCCCCAACGACTACCCCAACAATGGCAACGCCGCAGGTAGAGGACGGACAGCGAGCGGACACCAGAGCGAACAAATTGGCATGAAAAGAGGACGGCATAGACCTTCTGGTCATACCGTCCTCTTTGAATGACAAGTTGTCGCTCTGGTGCCCGCGCAACGTCGAGCAGTTGCGGCGTTTGGTAAAACGCCGCAACGAACTAGCTCAGCATTGCATCCATCATCTCGGAGTTGACGGAGTCGTCGGCAGACCACTCGCCGTCGTCGTTGCAGGTGTACTTGAAGATAACCGTGGTCTTCCTGGGCTCGGTGGCCTTGGTCACATCGACCATAACCTGACCGGCCATCTTGTACAGCTCGTCATCGGAAGGAACCGTATCAAGCGCGGCGACCTTCTCCTGATACTGGGTAGAGAAGTCCTCGACGATCTTGTTCATAGACTTGCAGGTGATAGAGACCTCGGCGGTCGCGACGCCCTTGTCCTCGTCGACCGTCACGTCGCCGATCTTGTAGTCAAAGCCCTCGAGATAGGTCTTGGCATACTCCTTGGGATCGATACCCAGCTGCTCGAACTCGTCGCCCGAAGCCTCCTCCAGACCAGAGAGGAAGTCGTCGCCACCGTTCTTGACCTCGTCAAACTGCGTCGTAAGATCCTCGGTGATGAGCTCCTCAACCGAAGGACCTCCACAGCCGGAAAGCACGACCACGCATGCAACCAAGACGGCCATGAGGGGCACAAGCAGCAGCTTCTTTTTCATGTTGTTCCTCCCAATGAGCGGCACTGCGCTTCCCAAACGCGGCGCACGTTGTAATAAGTAAGCCCATACTATCCACTTATGAACACCCTCGGCAACGCGAAGGCGCGGTCGGTTCGTTTTAGCGTCCGAACGGTTTGCAAGCCCGCCCAATGTGCAATAAAACGCTTCCCCGCTATGCAATAAAAAAGGTGGCCGGAAAACCCGACCACCCTTGCACATCCTTTGGATGCCGCAGTTTACTTGCGGACGACCTTAACGATGGCGTCACCGGCGGCGACAGCGGAGTCGGCCTCGACGGCGAGTTCGACATCGGCAAACTCGGCGGTGTTGGACACGGCCACGACGACGCAGTCCTTGTAACCGGCAGCAGCGATCTTGGCGCGGTCGATCTTGAGTATGGGCTGGCCAGCCTTCACGACGTCGTCGGCCTTGACGAAGCCCTCGAAGCCATCACCGTTCATGTTGACGGTATCGACGCCAACGTGCACCAGAACCTCGATGCCGCTATCGGACTGCAGGCCCACGGCGTGACCCATGGTAACGGTCACCTTGCCGTCGCAGGGAGCGTAGACCAGGTCGTCCTCGGGCCATACGGCGCAGCCCTTGCCCAGAACCTCGCCACCAAAGACGGGATCGGGCACGTCGGCCATCTTGATGACCTTGCCCTTGACGGGCGAGCACAGCACGTCGGCGCCGGCAGAAGCAGAGATGGAGGCCGGAGCAGCAGCTGCCGCGGGCTCAGCCTTCTTCTTGAACATATCAAACAGACCCATACGTTTTCTCCTCTTGATTAAGCGCAACGTTGTGCGCATGCCTACGGTAATTATAGTGTCATTTGATCTAAAAGCTATGGTGAGGACTCGAATCGCGAACCCCTCCAAAGCCTATGCTCCAGCGGCACTCATTTTGACAATTATCCCTCGATAAGACCCAGGTGCACAAAGGCGTTCCAGATGCCGTCGTCGACGACGTCGGTGGTCACGTAATCGGCCGCCGCCTTGCACTCGTCGCCGCCCGACCCCATGGCCACGCTCGTGGCACACGCCTCGAACATAGGAATGTCGATCTTGGCGTCGCCGAAGGCGATCGTGTCGGCACGGTCGGCGCCCAGGTGCTCGAGCAGCGTGTTGACGGCGTGCGCCTTGGTAATACCGCGCACACCCATGTCGCCAAAGAGCGCCGTCTCGCCCGCGCCACCCCAGGTGTGGCACTCAAGGTCGGGGAACTCCTCGATGCTATCCAGGTGGTCTTGATAGCTCGACAGGATAAAGCTCACCTTGTTGAGGTCGTCGCGGTAGAGTGGCGCGCCGTAGACCATGCCGTGCATGACGTCGTCGGTCTCGAGCTCGTCGGCGCCCTCCACGCCCTTACGACCCATATAGGTCTGCAGCACCGGGCGCGCAGCTTCGCGGAAGTTTTCACTCGCGAACAGGCCGTTGTTGCTCTCGAGGTAGAACTCGAGGCCGCGACCGTGTAGCCAATCGACAATGTGACGGCACTGGTCGGCGGTGATGAGCTGGTGCATGACCACCTCGCCCGCCGACTCGACATAGGAGCCGTTGCCGCCGAGCATGCCGTCAAAGCCGATAGCCTCGAGCTCGGGCGGTACCTCGGCCTTGCTGCGACCCGTACACATATAGGCCAGGTGCCCATTGGCGCGGGCGGCCTGGATGGCAGCCACGCAGGACGCGGGGATATTGTTCTCGTAGTCGGTGATCGTGCCGTCGACATCAAGGAACAAAATCTTACGAGCGGACATGATGGATTCCCTTACTCCAGACCTTCCGTGCCGTTGGACTTGATGATCCTCTGATATGCGTAGAAGCTGTCCTTGCGGCGGCGCTCGTAGGTGCCGGTGCCGTCGTCGTATTTGTCGACGTGAATGAAGCCGTAGCGTTTGCGCATCTCACCGGTGCCGGCAGACACCAGGTCGATGGGACCCCACCAGGTGTAGGCAATCAGGTCGACGCCGTCGGCGACGGCCTCGCCCATGGCCTTGATGTGGCTGCGCAGGTAGGCGATGCGGTACGGATCGTGAATGGAGCCGTCCTCCTCGACCTCGTCGTAGGCGCCCATGCCGTTCTCGACCACCATCAGCGGAATCTCGTAGCGGGCATAGATCTCGTTGAGGGCGATGCGCAGGCCCAGCGGGTCGATCTGCCAACCCCAGTCGGTAGACTCCAGGTAGGGGTTCTTGCCGTCAAAGGTCATGTTGCCCTCGGTCATCTCGTGGTCCTTGTGGGTGCTCACGGTGCCGGACATGTAGTAGCTAAAGGTGTAGAAATCGACCTTGCCGTCGGCGATATCCTGCAGGTCGCCGTCCTCCATCACGAGCTCAACATCGTTCTCGGCCCAGAAGCGCTTGGCGTAGAACGGGTACTTGCCGCGCACCTGCACGTCGGAGCAGTACCAGTTCATGGAATTCATCTCCTGCTGCGTGGCTAACACGTCGGCCGGATCGCACGTAGCGGCGTAGGAGAGGGCGAAGCAATCCATGTTGCCCATCTTAAACTGCGGGTAGTGCTCGTGGGCGTAGCGCACGACGCGACCGCTCGCCACAAACTGGTGATGCAGGGCCTGGTAGCGCTGCTGAGCGGTGGTCTTGATGGCGCTTGCCGGACCCTCGAAGCCCTGGATCAGGCCGGTTTCCATCATGGCACCTATGTCCATGGTGCCGGAGTTGATCTCGTTGAAGGTGAGCCAGAACTTGACCTTGTCCTGATAGCGGTCAAAGACGGTCTGGCAGTACTTCTCAAAGAAGCCGATGAGCTCGCGGCTCGCCCAGCCGTTGTACTTCTCGACCAAGTGATAGGGCATCTCGTAGTGCGAGAGGGTCACGAGCGGCTCGATGTTGTGAGCGCGCAGGCAGTCGAAGACGCGGTCGTAGAAGGCGAGGCCGGCCTCGTTGGGCTCGGCGTCGTCGCCATTGGGGAAGATGCGGCTCCAAGAGATGGACATGCGGAACATGTTGAAGCCCATCTCGGCGAACAGCGCGATGTCCTCCTCGTAGTGATGGTAGAAGTCGATGCCGTCATGGTTGGGATAGAAGCGATCGGGGTCGATGTCGATCGTAATCTGACGCGGCTCCTTGTAGCTGCCGCCCAGGAAGTGGTCGTCGACGGAAGCGCCGCGGCCGTCCACGTTCCAAGCGCCCTCAAACTGGTTGGCGGCGGTGGCGCCACCCCAATAGAAACCCTCGGGGAACTTGATGTTTGCCATGAGCATCTCCTTTGCATTGTGGGTCGATAAGCTGAGTATCGCCCACACGCAAGGCGAGCGGCGGCGCGCGCACCAAACCCGACACTTCTTTTCGCGACAGCGCCCTGCCGCCATCCCGCCCCTGACACTTCCTGATACCTGCCAAAAAGTGTCAAAATAAACCTGTCCCTTTTTGGTCGGTTTAGCGAGCACGGGAGTTCGAATGGATATCAAACGCAAGATTTCCGAGGCACAGGGCCTTACCCCTACCGAGCAGCAGCTCGGCATCTCGGCCCTTGCCATGGGCGAGGACATCCGCGGGCTATCTATTAAGGAATTCGCCGCGCGCGCCAACGTTTCGGTCGCGAGCGTGCACCGCTTCTGCAAAAAGCTCGGCCTCGAGGGCTTTAAGGACCTCAAGGTCGAGCTCATCCGCCTGGCAACCGAGGCGGGCAACCGGCGCGACGTGGACATCAACTTTCCCTTCGACGCCACCTCCACACCCGCGCAGGTCATGGAGCGCATGGAAGGGCTCTACCAGATCACGCTGGCCGAGACGCAGGAGCTGCTCGATCCCGCGCAGCTCGACCACGCCGCCAAGCTCATCATGCGCGCCGATACCGTGGACATCTACACGGGTTCGCACAACCTCTATCCAGCGGGAATGTTCCGCGACCGCCTGCTCTCAGCCGGCAAAAGCGCGACGTGCTACAGCAACATCGAGGCCCAGATGCGGACGGCACTCGCCTCGAGCCCCAGTCATGCAGCGATCGTCATCTCCTACAGCGGCCTTGCGCTCAACCTTAAGGAAATTCTGCCGGTTCTCAGCGGTCGGCATGTTCCGGTCACCGTCATTGGCACGCCATACTGCGCACGCTTGCATCCCGGCTTTGCCGCCTACCTTACGGTGAGTGATCACGAGAGCATGACGCACCGCATCACGCAGTTTGCCAGCCATATCGCCGTGCAATATGTGCTCGATTCGCTCTACAGCAGCTACTTCGCCAAAGACTACGCCCGCTGCTCCGAGTTCCTAGAGCGCTCGTTCCCCTACACCCGCCTGCCAGGGCTTAAGTAGCAACGAGCGAGGATTTTCGGACGTCTATCTAACGAGGGTGGATAATCTCCCACTTTGAGCCCGCGCACAGGCCAAAAACGGGAGATTATCCACGCTTGTTCTTGGTGCGATGACTAGTCGTTTAAGAACGTCCCCAACGACTACTTGACATGAATGATCCGTTTTCCGCCGCCCCGAGGGGCCACCTGACCACCTTGCACCAACGTAATCACGACTTCTCGTCATTAGATTGTTCAAATCGATTCTAATAACTATTTTCGCCATAAACTCGTTATTAGAATCGATGTTGGTCGATGGTCTGCGTTTGCCCAGATAAAACCTACCAAAATAAACCTGTCCCTTTTTGGCAGGTTTTAGAAAGAGGGCGGCATGGACCTTCTGGTCATGCCGCCCTCTTCAAATATCAGGTTGTTGCCCTGATACCCGCGCAACTATTCCTGGGCACCATATTGATTGTAGTAGGCATCGATGGCGATCTTGAGCTCGTCATCGATGACGACCTTGCCGTCGATCTCGTGGTTGTAGAGGGTCTCGACGACCTCGGCCATGGAAACGATGCTCGCGACGGGGAAACCGTACTTTGCCTCGATCTCCTTCTGTGCGGTGGTCACGCCACCCTTGCCGACCTCCATGCGGTTGAGGGACACGATCAGGCCCTTGATCTCGACATCGGCAGCAGCCTTGACCTTGGGATAGGTCTCGTCGATGGACTTGCCACTGGTGGTAACGTCCTCGACCATGACCACGCGGTCGCCGTCCTTGGGCTCATAACCCAGCAGGTTGCCCTTATCGGCACCGTGATCCTTGGCCTCCTTGCGGTCACAGCAGTACTTGACCTCCTTGCCGTACAGCTCGTGGTAGGCAATGGCGGTAACAACAGCCAGCGGAATACCCTTGTAGGCCGGCCCAAACAGGACGTCAAAGTCGTCGCCAAAGTTATCGTGGATGGCCTGGGCGTAATACTCGCCCAGCTTCTTGAGCTGATAGCCCGTCACGTAAGCGCCGGCGTTCATAAAGAACGGGGACTGACGGCCGCTCTTGAGCGTAAAGCTGCCGAACTTAAGAACGTCGGACTCAACCATGAACTTGATGAACTCTTGCTTGTAAGCCTCCATACGGGCTCCTCTCGTAATCGCGTACGTGCTCTTCAGTTTAGCGCAGGCGAGGCGTCGATGTGGGCGTGCTTTGAGGCCACGCCCCCCGTTAGAGTAAGGGACTGGGCGGCGGCTCATACGCTAGTCCTTGGGTGTCCAGGACCAGAAGAAGTTGATGAGGGCCACACGTGAGGTGGTGCCGGTCTTTTTGTTGATCGAGGAAATGTGGCGGTAGAGCGTGGAGCGCGAAAGGAAAAGCGTTGTGGCGATGTCCTGAACGCTCTGGTCCGAAACGACCAAGGCCGCAAGAATATCGCGCTCGCGCTCTGTAAGCTCAAAGGTGGCGACGAAGGCATCGAGGCGTTCATCGGACGTGAGCTCCGCTGCCTCCACGGGCTCGGGGTCGGAGCATGTGGGCGCAAGATCCCCACCAAGATCATCGGTGGCAGGCGCCAGCTCGTCCCGTATCACGGCGTCATCGGCTCGTTGCCCCAACTGTCCCAGCAGCGTAATCGCAATGCCCACAAACATCACGAGCGCCGCGCCGACCGCAGCCAGCACGTTTTGACTCGAAATGATTGCCACCGCCGGCGCCGTCACGAGCATCGAGCACACGTTGTTGACGACGCGACCCATGCACGGCCAAAAATATGACCAGCGCGCATAGAGCGAGATGGCGGCGAATTTTGTGGTAAAGAACACCACGAAAAAGCCCGAGCCCAGATAAAAGATGATCGAGGCAGCAAGCTCGTTGCCGCCATTGCCATCGATGATGAGCACAAAGAACGAAAGCGTGGACAGGATGGCGGCACATGTCATGCCGATATTCATATACGAACGGCCGCGCAGGTCAAATAGGGCGCCGGCGGCCAACGAGCTCACGACAAGCAGCAGGCGTGGCCAATCGCCCAAATCGACGACTCCGGTAGCATGCAGGGTTGTGAGACCCGCGTTGAGAGCGGCGAATACGCCGGAAAGACACGCTGTCGCCACGGTCAAGCGAGCTACGGCGCGGCGGAATGCCGCCTTTGCCTCGGGATCGTCTTGCCACTTGGCACCATATTCCAAAGCATCTACCGAAAGCCCGGCAACATTGGGTTCAAAGTTGGGATCTGACTCGTCGCGAAGCTTGGCGCGTCGGGCGCCGTGGAGCGACGCCACCTGCGCGATCGCGCAGACGACCAGAACAGCCTGCTGAGGAATGCCGGCAGGCATCACCATGTGGTTGAGCACCTGCACCAGAACGCCCATGGCGTAGGAAAGTGCAACCGCACGCGCCAAGCAGGGCGTCCGTGCAAAGCGCCGCGCAAAGTTTGCATGGGCAGTCGATCCGCAGTAGCCCAGCGCGCAGCACGCCACCAAACCGCCGGCAATTATCACCTCAACCTGAACCGCCATAATCAACAGCAGCAATGCCGCCACCAGCAAAACGCCCGTAACGTCACTCGTTGCTTCAATGGCATGGGGACGGCGATAGTACAGAATAGGACGCACAAAAAAGCCAATCACGCTCGCGCCGATAACAAGGCTCTCATAAATAACAACCTCGTCCGGAGACACGAACTCGGCCATGCGCACGTCAAAGAGATACTCGCACGCCAAAAACGTGAAGAAAAACAGCGCCAGGCATATAATCTCCCGAATGCCCCGACGCAAATATGCGGTTGTGTCTCCCATGTCCCTCATGGTTAACCCCCAGCCGCTCAATTGTCTGGAAATCTATTTTAATAAAGAACCAGTCTCAATATCGAAGCCAGGCTCGAAATGCTGCTAATTCGACCACAGCCGTCCACATCACGCCGCGATTTTGAGCCGCATGGACCCGAAGGGACACGCGCGACCTCTAGCTCGGCCAGGAGTATCTCCAGCTGCCACTCATTTAAGTACGTCCCCAATGAGTGGCACCCAGCGACTAGTCGTTTAAGAACGTCCCCGGCGACTAGTCAAAAATGGGCCATGTGTCCCAGTTGTGGAGACTCCTTGAGCCGTCTGGGTATCGTGAAAGGCTGCGCACTCCCCCATCATCAAAAGTGACACACGCTACCAGTTGATGGGAGGCAGCCATGGGCTTCTTTGACAAGATGTTCGAGAAGAAAGAGTGCGCGATTTGCGGTACCGAGCTGGGACTTCTAGGTAAGACAAAAATCAATGAAGGCTACCTGTGCAAAGAGTGCGCCGGCAAGCTCTCCCCCTACTTTCACGGCTATCGCTCCAGCACCGCGGACGACATCCGTGAGCAACTCGCCTACCGCGAGGCCAACGCCGAGCGCCTGTCTTCGTTCAACCCCACGCGCACGCTTTCTGCCGGGCGCACCAATATCATGCTCGATGAGGACGCGGGCCTGCTGATCATCACTTCGCAGAGCCGCTGGCGCGACGCCAATCCCGACATCATCGAGTTCTCGCAGGTACTCGGCTGCGATATGGATATCGACGAACAACGCACCGAGATCTATCGCGAGACCAAGGACGGCGAGCGCGAGAGCTACAACCCGCCGCGCTACGACCTGGATTACGACTTTAATCTGACCATCCACGTCAACACGCCGTACTTTACCGAGATCAACCTGCGCGTGAACGACTCCACCATCGATCAGCGCGGCTCCATCGAATATCGCGAGGCCAAGCGCCAGGCAACCGAAGTCCGCGATGCGCTGGTGCAGCTGCGCCAGGAGACGCGCGACAGCGTCGTGGCCGCCAAAGCCCCCAAGACCGCGGTGACCTGCCCCTTCTGCGGAGCCACCACCATTCCCGATGCCAGCGGGCGCTGCGAATACTGCGGCGGCGCCATCGGCGCATAGCCTCCGGCAGCGAAAGGACCGATCATGACCTTTGAGAGCATCAACTATCAATGCCCCGCGTGTGGCGGCCCCCTTCACTTTGCCAGTGCCGAGCAAAAGCTCGTCTGCGACTACTGCGATTCTCGTTTTGAAGTCGAAGAAGTCGAGGCCCTCTATCGCGAGCGCCAGGACAAGGCAGATGCCAAAGCCGATGCAGCAGCCGCAACGCCCAAGCCCGTCGCCGACGACGCGGTGCAGGAACTCGCCCAAAACGCCGGCTACATCTGCTCGTCGTGCGGCGCCGAGCTCGTGTCCGACGGCACCGTCGCCGTCACCACCTGCCCGTACTGCGGCAACTCCGCCGTGGCGCCCGGCCAGCTCTCTGGCGACTTCTCGCCCGACCTGGTGATTCCGTTTAAGCTCGGGCGCGATGACGTCACGGCCGCACTCAAGGAACACTACAAGGGCAAGATCTTGCTGCCCAAGAGCTTTGTCACCGGCAACCACATCGACGAGGTCCAAGGTGTCTACGTGCCGTTTTGGCTCTACGGCGCCCGCGTTGACGGCGAAGTGTACTTTGACGCGACCAACGAGACCGTGACCGAGGAATCCGACCGCACCGTCACGACCACCGACCACTACGATGCCTATCGCAAGGGCAATATCTCGTTTAAGCGCGTGCCCGTCGACGGATCATCCAAGATGCCCGACGGCCACATGGACGCCATCGAGCCGTTTGACTACGACGCACTGCGTCCGTTCTCGGTCGCATATATGCCCGGCTACATCGCCAACCGTTACGACGAGGACTGCGAGACCTGCAAGGCGCGCGCCGAGCGCCGTATGGAAGAAAGCACAATCTCGGCCCTGCGCGAGACCGTCGTCGACGAATACGACGATGCCACGGTCGAAAGCAAGCAGCTCGACTACACCTGGGAAGACAGCGACTACGCCCTGTTCCCCGTCTGGATGCTCTCCACCTCGTGGAACGGCAAGAGCTACCTGTTTGCCATGAACGGCCAGACCGGCCGCTTGGTCGGCGAGCTCCCCTGCTCCAAGCCCAAGCTCGTCATCGCCTCGGTGCTGTTCTTTATGATCGGATTTATCCTCTCCCAGATTCTCTTTATGGGGGAATACGCCTTCGATCCGGATTACCTCACCTTTGATATCGAGGGCATCCTCATCAACATCATCGCGCCGCTGATCATCGTGATTATCGGAGACGTGCTACTGGTAGGCCAGCTCAAGACGGCCAACGAAGCAACCTGTGCCGATGAGTATTGTGGCGAGCTCGACCTGACCGAGAAACACGACACCTTCAGCCACACCGAGACCACCGTTGTCATGAAAGACGACAAGGACGACTAAGCAATCCAACCAATACCACCCGGCCTTTGACGAGAAAGGAAGATCACCATGGGACTCTTGAAAGCTGGATTGGGAGCTGCCGGCGGCGTCATGGCCGACCAGTGGAAGGAATTTATCTACTGCGAATCGATGCCTGCTGACGTCTTGGCCTGCAAGGGCAGCAAACGTACCGGTGGCCGCAGCTCCAACACGCGCGGCGAGGACAACGTCATCTCCAACGGCTCGGTCATCGCCGTCAACGACGGACAAGGCATGCTCGTGGTGCAAAACGGCAAGATCATCGAAGTCGCGCTGGAGCCCGGTGAGTTCGTCTTCGACACCGGCAGCGAGCCGAGCGTCTTTAGCGGCAACCTGGGCGATTCCATCAAGGAGACCTTCGCCAATATCGGCAGCCGTTTTACCTTTGGCGGCGATGCAGGCAAGGACCAGCGCGTCTACTTCATCAACACCAAGGAGATCATCGGCAACAAGTACGGCACCGCCTCGCCCGTGCCCTTCCGCGTGGTCGATAACAACATTGGCCTGGACGTCGACATCTCCGTGCGCTGCAACGGCGAGTATTCGTACCGCATCACCAACCCGCTGCTGTTCTACACCAACGTATGCGGCAACGTGACCGATAGCTACACGCGCGACAAGATCGACAGCCAGCTTAAGTCCGAGCTGCTCACCGCCCTGCAGCCCGCCTTTGCCAAGATCTCGGAGATGGGCATCCGCTACAGCGCCATCCCCGGCCACACCACCGAGCTCGCCCGCGCGCTCAACGAGGTCCTCTCTGCCGACTGGCGTGACCTGCGCGGCGTCGAGATCGTGAGCTTTGGCGTCAACTCCATCGCCGCCTCGCAAGAGGACGAGCAGATGATCAAGGACCTGCAGAAAGCCGCGGTCATGCGCGATCCCACCATGGCGGCAGCCAACATCGCCAGCGCCCAGAGCGACGCAATGCGCGCGGCAGCCGCCAACCCCAACGGCGCGATGGCAGGCTTTATGGGCATGGGCATGGCAGGTGGCATGGGCGGCATGAACGCCAGCCAGCTGTTCGCCGCCGGCCAGGCACAGCAGCAGGCCGCTCCGCAGCCGGCTCCGGCTCACGCCCCCGCACCGGCTCCCACCGCCGCACCTGCGGCCGGCGCATGGACCTGCAGCTGCGGCGCCACCAACACCGGCAAGTTCTGCTCCGAGTGCGGTAGTCCCGCACCCGCCTCGGCACCGGCCAAGTGGTTCTGCCCCAACTGCGGCAGCGAAAACGGCGGCAAGTTCTGCAGCAACTGCGGAACGCCCCGGCCCTAGCCCCTCTATCTGGTAATTGGCGGGGGATCCGCCACCCCCGCATTTGCTTCTATGGGTTTCGTTCGATAAAGGAGGACACCATGAAGACAACGTTCAAAAAATCCGTACTCGCATTCCTGACATGCGTCCTGGCGCTCGCCTTTGCCCTGACGGGCTGCAGCGGCGGCGGCAAGGACCCCAAGGCCAACTTCGTCGGCAGCTGGGAACTCTCGGGTGGAACCGTGGATGGCGAAGAGCTGACCGATGAGTACATGAAGATGCTCGAGGATTGGGGTGTCCACTGCGTCCTGATTCTCGATGAGGACGGTACAGGCGCCCTCGACCTGTTCCTTGAAGTCGTCGACCTTAAATGGGAGGCAAAGGACGCCACCACCGTAACCATCACCGCCGAAGATGAGTCGCACGACATGAAGCTCAAGGACGGCAAACTCATCCTCGAAGAAGATGACGGCAATCTTGTCTTTACCAAGTCCGACAAGGACCTGTCCGGTACGGTGAAGAAGGATCGCGAGGCGGCCGAGAAGGAAGAGGAGATCGATGAGGCCGTCGAAGACGACGATGTCCAGAACGTCGAAATCTCCCCCGCCGTCACCGTCGCCGATGACGATCTGTGCACCATCACCATCACCGAGAAGTTCAAGGACGACTGGGGCGACATCGGCTTTGTCGTCAACATCACCAACAAGAGCGACAAGGACCTGACCTTCTACGCTCCTTCCGGCAAGACCAACGTCAACGGCACCATGAAGGAACCCTGGTTCTCGGCTAACCTGATGCCCGGCACCAGCGCCACCGAGGAATTCACGTTCTCGAGCGGCGAGCTTGACAGTCTTGACGACCTGGTCAACACGACCATCGGCATCGACGCCTACCTGACCGATTCCTACGAGGACGTCGCCTCTTACAGCGCAACCATCGCGTAACGGCAGACACCGATAGCCGCGGATTGGCGGACATATCCGCGCACATGCCAGGCGGGGCCGCAGGAAATGATCCTGCGGCCCCGCCGCTTTATGCCGACAGCACTGCCCATACAAGCAGGTCGCCCGCCGTTTTTAGATGCAAAACGGCGGGCGACCTATCTTCGGCGTTGGAGCACGGGCGGCACACCGACTACGGGCGCTCCATGTTGGGGACGATGCTGCCTTCGGTCACCGCATGCACGGCCAGGCGCATGATGTTGTCGTAGCCGGTCTTGTTGAGAATCTCCGAGATGCGGCGTTTGATGGTGCCCTCGCTCATAAACAGCTCGGCCGCGATCTCGCGGCGGCTCTTGCCCTCGCAGGCAAGGCGCAAAATCGACAGCTCGACATCGTCGAGGGTCGCCGTGCCCGAAAAAATGCTCTCGGGCGGCTTGGGAAACGTGCAATAGCCCGCCAGCGTGGAGCGCATCACGGCGAACAGCTCGTCGATACCGACGTTCTTGTACACAAAGCTGTCGACGCCCGCCTCGCGGGCCTGATCGACAAAGGTGATCTCGGGCATGCCGGTCATGATAATGATGCGACACTCGGGCAGTTGCTCCTTGATGCGCGCCGCCGCCACGATGCCGTTTGAATCGTGTTCGGTGCACACGTCCATCAGTATCATGTCCGGGCGCTCCTTGAGCGCGACACCCAAGGCCTCGGAAGCATCGGCAATGGCGGAAACAACGGTCATATCGGGCTGGTCGCCAACGGAACGCGCCAGGCTCTCGCGCAGGATGGCCTGGTCTTCGACTATAAGGACGCGGATCATGAGCTTCTCCTTTGAGCTGTGGCGCTGGCGTTGAGCGGGATGGACACCGCAAGCGTAAAGGGAGGGACGGCATGGACCTCTAGGCTGCCACCCAGATCTTGTGCGACATGCCTCATACCTGGGATACCCGTTCCCTCGCGATACGATACGGAGGCCGGGGACCCGTCGTTAGAAATCGTCATGTGCGCGATGCCGTCAGCATCCGCCCCCTCCTGCCACAGGCGCACATGGACCCGATGCGCCTGCGCATGCTTGGTGGCATTGGTCGAGGCCTCGCGAATAATCTGCAAAAATGCGGCGGCGACACGCGCGTCCTCAGGCAGCGCACCCTCGACATCGATCTGCACACTCACCAAGCCAAAAGCATGGACGATATCACCCAGCTGCTCTGCAGGCTCGCTGGCACCGCCACTGCGCAAATCGGCGGCAATTGAGCGCAGCAACGGGTCAATCTGCTCGAGCGACTCGTCGTCCAGGCGCCCCTCCTCCAAATAGCGATGGAGAATGGACAGGCGCTGCCCGATCACATCGTGAACGCGGGCGCGCATACGTAGGTAGGCCGCATTGTCGGCAACCTTTTTAACTTCTTCGATCTGGGACTGGAGCTCTTGGCCCGCAAGCTCAAGTAGGTGGTTTGCTTGCGCCAAGCGGTCGTAGGCGTGTGCGTATTCCGTCACGTCCAGTCCGATAATGCGCTCAAAGAGGCGGCCCGAAACCATAACCTCGTCGTGCACAAATAGGCGAATCTCGGCGGGAGAAATCTCGATCACCGCGCGAGCATCACCAAAACGATCCAAGTTAATCCGCACACGGTTCCTACTGCTTTCGGGCATTTGCATGCTGAGTTTGCGCAGGTCGTTCCATGTGCCGCTCATGTCACCTAGATCGGTGGGCATATGAAGTTCCACTAGGTTTTTGCGCATGCAGCGGTTCATGAGCAGCGGACGGCCCCTCGGGTCCAGATACAGGATGCCCACGGGAATCACGTTGATGGTCTCGATCGTCGAGAACGCGGTGATATCCTCCTGGCGGTTACGGACGTCCATCAAGAGCGCCGCGATGGAACGAAACAGGAAAAACGCTCCCTCTGCGATAAGGACAACGGTCCACGCCGAGCCCATGGCAAAAACCACCGGCGGCGTCACGGCGACAACGAGCAACAGTTCGGCCAGCATGACGAGGCGACGATAGTGCACCATAAGCACCACGCCGTAGGCAAAGATCACGGCATTGAGCCACAGCGATCCGCCCATTGCCCTGGCGCAAACGTCAAGCGGTGCCACCAGATACGAGCCAGACGACGCGAATAAGATGAGCGCCGAAATCATCAGGTGAAGCACAAGGCTCGCCTCGTAGGCGCAAATCACCTTACGGTTATAGGACGAACGGCGCGATGCGATGAGCGGGACGTGGATCGTCTGCAGACACGCAGCCAGGGCAAAGACAACATCGAGCGCAACGATTTGGGGAAGAATGAGCGAAATCTGCATCGTCACTCACCCGCCCTCGGCATCAAGACGATCATGCGCAGCTGGCCGGGCTCGCCCTCAAGGCGGTATGCCACGTTGCGCCCTTGTAGAGCGCTTTCGAGCTCTTGCGCAGCGGGCGTCTGCGAAAGATCTGCATCATCGTTGGAAAAAAGCGCGGCACGCAGCTCGACACTGCATCGGTCATGATCGCCCAAGTGATACATAAGCGCCGGATGGTCGGTGGTGTAGGCAAAAAACGCAAAGTCATACACGCAGTCGTACAGGGCGCTTACCGTACTGGCGTGCATCGGGCGCCGTATGGCGATAATCGAGGCGCAATCGATATCGATGGTGCGCAGGTCGCTTGCGAGCTCGTTGGCAATGAGCTGAATGCGGTCGCGATCAAAACCGCTCTCCCCGTGCTGTGCCAACGTGAGCGACCCCTTGCGCTTGCAATAGGCGACGAGCATCTTGGCGCGCTGCAGCATGCGGTAACGCTCGTGCGAAGACGATTCATCGGTCAACGGCGGTAGCGAGCTCAGCAGGTCGTACATCCCTTCGAGCGCGCGGGCAAGCGCCTGGTCCACGTCTTGGACCAGCAAGGTCTCGGCCTCTTGGTCTGCCAGGTGCGTCTTAAGGTCGTAGTCGGCGGCGAGCAGCTCATTTTGACGCTGCAGCTCCATACGACGATGTGCCAGTTCACGGTTAAGCTCGTTGAGATCCGACACGTCTTGGGCAAGCAGGGCCGATCCGCCCAGCAGTGGAAAGGCACGGCACATCACATCGGGGTCGGACGCCACGACAAAGGCATGGGCGCGGCTGTGCGCCTGGGTCCGCAACTCCTCGCGCACGCCCACCGGCATTGGCTTTGACACTGGCGTGGCATAGACTTCCTGCAAGTCGCGCGTTAGAACTTTGAGGTCAAGCGGCAAGGTGTCGAAAATGCCGGCGATGTCGTGATATGACGGAACGACACCGCAATCGAGACAGATTTCCATCGCCACCACGCACAAGACGCAATAGACGAGCGAGAAGTTGAGCCTCCATGCCCAGGGCACGCGCAACGCATATGAGATGGCAAAGAACGCGCCGCCCAGCAGCACGAGCGCCGCCGTGCCCGAGAAACGTTGGATGCGAAAGGACGCCTTGATTATCAACTTCATCCGAACACTTCCCACATTCATCCGCACATGTGCGGATGAATGTGGGAACCCGATACCCTGAGGGCCGGACCGGCCGGCCCCGGGAGATCGGAGGACGGCATGTCCGGAAAGAAGAATAGGGGCTCCGCGAGGGCGGTCCCGAGGGCCTACGGAAGGCTCACGAGGCACGAGCGGGACACGGTCCAGAGGATGCTGGAGCGCGGGGCCTCGTGCAGGGAGATCGCGAGGGAGCTGGGCAGGTCGCCCTCGACGGTGAGCGCCGAGGTGGCGTCGCACAGGTTCGTGACGGCGCCGAAGTCCAGGCGCGGCGAGCGCGTGGACGCCTCCGCCGACCTGTCGGCGGCCTGCCCGCGCCTGGCCGCGTGGCCGCGATGCTGCAACGGCTGCGGCCGGTACCGCGCGATCGGCTGCAAGCGCCGCCCCCACGTCTTCTACGAGGCCCGGGCCGCGCAGCTGTGCGCCGACTCGGTCCTCGTCTCGTCCAGGCGCGGGATAGACGCCGACGAGCCCGCCGCGGCGGCCAGGCTGGAGGCGATAAGGGACTGCCTGCGCCGGGGGCTCTCGCCCGAGCAGATGGCGGCGCGCAACGGCGGCCCGGTGGACCTGTCGCCGTCGACCATCTACCGCTGGGTCTCGGCGGGCTACGACGGCATGACCAACATGGAGCTCAGGCGCAAGGTCGGCTACAGGCCGAGGAAGAGCGCCGCCGGCCGGGCGGCCACGCGCCACTCCGCCCGCAGGTCGCATGCCGCGTTCCTCGCCCTCGGGGAGGACGCGTGCGCCGCGGCCTGGGAGATGGACACGGTCGAGGGCGCGCGGGAGGACTCCGCCTGCCTGCTCACGCTGCTGCACCGCCCCAGCAGGCTCCAGCTCGCGCTGCCGCTGGAGGAGAAGACCGCCGGGTGCGTCGCGGACGCCCTGGGCGATATCAGGGAGGTCCTCGGCGCCGACGGCATGGGCAGGGTCTTCCGCGCCGTGCTCACCGACAACGGCGCCGAGTTCTCCGACGAGGCGGCGATCGCGGCGCTGCTCGGCGAGGGGCCGGGCGAGACGAGGCTGTTCTACTGCGACCCCGGGCGAAGCGACCAGAAGGGCGCCTGCGAGCGCAACCACGTCGAGATAAGGAAGCTGCTGCCCAAGGGCGCCGGAATCAGGTTCGACCGGCTCTCCCCGGCCGACCTGGCGCTGGCCATGTCGCACGTGAACTCCGAGCCCCGCGGCGCGCTCGGCTTCACGACGCCCGCCCGCGCCTTCAGGGCGATGCTCGGGGACGACGCGGCGGCGCTGCTGGACGCCTACGGCGTGGAGGACGTGCCGCTCGGCGAGCTCGACCTGACGCCGGGACTGATAGGGCGGGCGCGCGCAGAGAGGGGCGATGCCCCGCTGTCCTAGCCTGAAGGAAAAAACGGAATAGACGGACCGGCCGTCCGGCTGAGTCTGGGAAGAGGTGCCGGGCGGAGGGCGGAGCATGGCCACCGGACCCATCGAAACACATCTCCACCGTTCCTTCAACTGGGAAAACGGCGCCCCCGGACCCCAGGAGGGGCCGCGGGGGCGTTCAGCTAACTGCGGGAATGGCCTATTTGCTCAATGTGTTCGGCTGAGATCGGAAATCAACCATGCGAAAGGACGAGGACCGGCCCACCAGGATAAAAAAGGCCACAAAGTTAAAGGCCGTCCACACGAGGACGGCGAAATATCCCCAGCCGTACGTGTAGTCGTTGCTCCAGGTGTCGCTTGTGCGGTCAAAGCGGAAGACCTGCTGGTGAAAATCGTTGGTGAGCACAAATCCGATAAGCAGGATGGCCACAATCCACAGCGCAGCGCAGTAGCGGCGACCCAGGCGGTGTTGCTCCAGGCCCGCAAGGCGCAGACCACACAACTGGTAGAGCAGCGGAATGAGCGTCATGGGCACGTAGTACAGGTACCACAGCACGGTGGCATAGAACGGCGTGAACGACTTGTACTTGAGAATGACTTCGATCATCCACAGGGTGCAAATGGTGGCAATGGCAACAAGGCGGCGGCGCAACACATAGTCCAAACAGCGAAGATAGACCGATACGCCCCAAATCGAAAATACAATTGCGGCGACAAGCAACGGGAGAGAGCTCGAATGGACGAGCGCATCCACGACCTCTTCGGACACCTCGCTATAGGCGGGCGCGGCGTTAGAAAGTTTAGGGTCGAAGGCGAACAGCGCCGGCAAGACTGCCAAAAGCATGAGGAACATCGCGGTGATGACACCGGCGATAGCAAAGACGCGGTGGCGGTACACCTGATGTGTTATGCCAACAAGGAATCGCGGCATGGCGAAGAGCCTGCCGCCCCTGGGATCCGCCACGGGTGCGGATCGGGCGGCCGCGTTGCCGATATGTCGCTCGCGGGTACCCATAGTGCTTTTAGTGTACCGACAGATGGGTCGAAAAAGCGGGCCGCATGTCCCAAAATCCGCAGACGGCAAGGCGCCCGGCGAGCACATACTCGCCGGGCGCCTTGGTTAGGAGGCTACGGTTATCGGGAAAGCCTAGGCCAAATCTTCGCCGTTGGTGGCGATAACCTTCTTGTACCAGTCGAAGCTCTTCTTCTTGGAACGCTTGAGGGTGCCGTTGCCCGCATCATCGCGGTCGACATAGATAAAGCCGTAGCGCTTGGACATCTCGCCTGTGCCGGCAGACACCAAGTCGATCGGGCCCCAGGTGGTGTAGCCCAGCAGGTCAACGCCGTCCTCGGTCACCGCATCACGCATCGCGGCGATATGCTGGCGCAGGTAGTCGATGCGGTAGTCGTCGTTGATGGAGCCGTCCTCCTCGACAACATCCTTGGCGCCCAGGCCGTTCTCGACCACAAACAGCGGCTTCTGATAACGGTCGTACAGGTCGTTAAGGGTGATGCGGAAGCCCAGCGGATCGATGGCCCAGCCCCACTGGCTCTCCTGCAGGTAGGGGTTCTTGGCGCCGGCGAAGGCGTTGCCCTGGGTGCGCTCGACATCGGGGTTATCGGCACCGGCGGAGCAACGGGTGCTGTAATAGCTAAAGCTGATGAAGTCGACGGTGTGGGCGGCCAGGATTTCGCGGTCCTCGTCCGTCATGCCCACATCGATGCCCAGGCGCTCGAGCTTCTTGACGGCATAGGCCGGGTAGTAGCCGCGGCTCTGGACGTCGACGAAGAAGTAGTTGTCCTGGTTATCGAGCTGCGCCTGGCGCACATCGCCCGGACGGCAGCTGTAGGGGTAGTAGCTACCTGCGGCGAGCATGCAGCCGATCTTGACCTCAGGGTCGATCTCGTGAGCGATCTTGGTTGCCCAAGCGCTGGCGACGAGCTCGTTGTGGGCGGCCAGGTACTCGACAGCCTCCTTGTTCTCTCCCTCCTCAAAGACCAGACCGGCACCCATAAACGGCAGGTGCAGAATCATATTAATCTCGTTGAAGGTAAGCCAGTACTTCACCAGGCCCTTGTAGCGGGTGAAGATCGTGATCGCGAGGTTCTTGTAGAAGTCGATGAGCTTGCGGTTGCGCCAGCCGCCATACTCCTTGATGAGGTGAATCGGGCAGTCGAAGTGCGTGATGGTCACGAGCGGCTCGATGCCGTGCGCCTGACACTCGCGGAACACGTCCTCGTAGAAGGCCAGGCCAGCCTCATTGGGCTCGGTCTCGTCGCCGTTGGGGAAGATGCGGGTCCACGCCAGGCTCATGCGGAAGGTCTTAAAGCCCATCTCGGCAAAGAGGGCGATGTCCTCCTTGTAGTGGTGGTAGAAATCGATGCCGGTCTGCGCGGGGTAGTAATAGCCGTCCTCGAAGTCGAGCATTTTACGCTGGCCGGAGACCACCGCATAGCGCTCGGGGCCGTGCGGAGCCACGTCCACGTTGGCAAGGCCGCGGCCGTCCACGTTGTAGGCGCCCTCGCACTGGTTAGCAGCCGTCGCGCCGCCCCACAGGAAGTCTTTACGAAAAGCCATGCATCGATCCTTTCATACGCTGCTTGTCGTGGTTTCAGTATCCCCGCAAATAGGGCCTCGCCCAACGACAGCGACGCAGGCCGACACTTCTTTTCGCACACGGCGGCCCGGCAGCCGCCCCCGTCTGACACTTTCTGATACCGCCGCCCCAAACCGCCACAAAGGGGACAGGCACCTTTGTGGCGGCTTGGGCCCGGTTTGTCTCGATCTGTAACAGGTAGAGACGATTTAGCCCGCTAGATGTTACAGATCGAGATGGAAGATTCTAGTCGCAGGCGATGTCGAGGTTCTTGCCGATGAGGCCTACGTAGCCGCCCTCGGCAGCCTTGGGGCTGTCGGCATGGCAGAGAACCCACTTGTCGGCCTTCCAATAGCAGTAAGCGTCGCCGGCCGTGGGCATGTCGGCCGCGGCCTCGGGGCGCGGGCCGTTGGTGCCGGCGGGAAGCGCCACCATCACCTGGAAGCCACCGTCGTCGACCATGCACGGCGTGTAGTGGAGCGTGGTGTTGAAAACCTCGACAACCTTGCCCGCCGGCACGCGGAACGCCTTGACGCACGCGGTGTCGAGCTTGCCGTCCTCGATCTCCCAGCGATGTGCCACGAGCAGGATAAAATCGCGGGCGCCCAGGTTAAACTCGCTGGCGCGGTGATACTCCAGGCAGTTGAGCTGCGTGTTGTGTCCGTTGCACCAGCCCAGTTGGAAGGGGCGGCCGCCAAACATGAGAAAGCCCAGTTTATCGGCATCCTTGACGCCCTCGAGCTCCGGCGCGCTTGCTACGTACTTACTGCCCTCGGGGATGGGCGTGGCAGAAAGCGCCTCGAGCACGGGCGACGTGAGCTCGGACGGAACGCCATCCCAAACGTTGCCATAGGATTTGAACTCGGGATCGTTGACAGAGTAGATATGCATGTTCACTCCTGTTCGTAAATGTGACTATACGAACATTCTAGAACATACATGAGCGATTTTGAACGCTTGTCCCGACCAATCAACAAAAAGGCGCCCAATGCGCGCGTTTTGGACGACAAAGCCCTTACGCCTGCTGATAGTGCAGATGCTTCTCGTCGATATCGGCCAGGTCGCGGTCGAGGTAACGGCGCGCGAGCCAGTTTGCCATGGGGAGGTTCTGGTCCAGGTAGTTGCCGCACTCCTCGGGAGCGGCACCGGGGACATCGCCCTCAAAGTCGGCGACAAACTCGAACAGCTCACGCACGAGCGGCAGGATCTCCTCGCTCGTCACCTCGCCAAACACAACGAGGTAAAAGCCCGTGCGGCAGTGAACTGCCTCCCATTTCTTGGACATGAGAAATGGGAGGCTTTCTTTATGCGCGTTGATTTGAGAGTGAAGCATGATATCGAGGCCAGGAAGGCGGCCATAGGGCTCTTCGAGCTCGGGCACGGGTATAAATCTGCCGCGATTGCCCTTTCGCTTCCCGTGGAAGCCGTGAGAAGATGGCAGGAGATATACCGCGCATTCGGGAGCGAGGTGCTGCTGCGCATGGACGGAAAGCAGGGCAGGTACACATACGAGCAGAAGGTCGCCGCCGCCTCCGCCGTCGTCGACGGCGGCATGACGAAGACCGAGGCGATGGCGGCGTTCGGCATAATGTCGATGTCGCCGCTCAAGAAGTGGTGCGCGCTATACCGCCGGGGCGGCGCGGAGGCCCTGCGCCCGAGGCCCAAGGGCCGGCCGAAGGGTTCCAAGGCGAGGCCGCGGACCCGCGAGGAGGAGCTCGAGGAGCGGTGCCGTAGGCTCGAGGCCGAGGTGGCCTACCTAAAAAAATTACGCGCCCTGGTCGAGAGGGACGGGCTCTGACCAGGGCGAAGGCCGAAGCGGTCGCGGCCCTGCGCGCCGAGGGGCACGCGCTCGGGCACTTGCTCGCATGCGCCGAGCTCAAGCGGTCGACCTACTACTACGCCCTCGCGCACCCGCCGAGGCCCACGCGCCCCGAGCTCTGGGAGGCGGCCGCCGAGATCTTCTCGCGCACCGCCAACGGCTGCGGGCACCGGCAGATAGCGATGTGCCTCAGGGCGGAAGAGGGGACCGTGATAGCCGACAAGACCGTGCTCAAGATGATGCGCGAGATGGGGATTCGCTGCGGTATCAGACGCGAGACGGCCTACCACAGGTACAACTCGTACAGGGGCGTCGTCGGCAGGACGTTCGAGAACGTGATCGCGAGGGATTTCGACGCCGGGGCCCCGTGGCGGAAGCTGGGAACGGACGTCACCGAGTTCAAGGTGGCGGGCGGCAAGGCCTACTGGGCCCCGACGCTGGACTTCTGCACCAAGGAGATCGTGGCGAGCGACATATCGACCACGCCCGACATGGCCCAGCAGGTCAGGATGCTCGACGAGCTGCTGTCCAAGATCCCCGAGGGCGCCGCCCCGACCATGCACTCGGACCGGGGCTGGCAGTACCAGCACGCCTCGTACACATCCAGGCTCGAGGCCGCCGGCATCGTCCAGAGCATGTCCAGGAAGGCGAACTGCATCGACAACGCCGCCACCGAGCAGCTCTTCGGCCACGTCAAGGACGAGTTCTACCGGGGCCGCGAGTGGGAGACGTTCGAGGATTTCAAACGCGACCTGGAGGAATACATAGTCCACTGGAACACGAGCCGGAGGCAGGTAAGATTGAAGGGCCTGACCCCGGAGGAGTTCCGGAATCAGGCCCTCGCGGCCTAGTCGCTATTTAGGGCGTCCAAGATTTGGGACGCAGTTCACAGCCCATGGGGCCAAAGTAGACAATGCGGCTCGACCACTCGGCATGATTGCGAAGGAACGTCGCGCCCAGGTGCTCGATGGTGTGGCACTCGGCCGTGTTCATGACCGGCTCCTTGTTGGGCGTGGTCAGGCGCAGGTCAAACGTGGTGACGGCGGCACCGGTCGCCGGATCGCGGTCGATGCGGCTCACATACACGCCGGGCTCAAGCAGCAGATGATCAACGGAAAAGCTGGCGATGCGCTCCATGGCAGATCCTCTCGATAGTCAAATTGGGACGGGGCTCTTTTAGCTGGTTCGAATGGTCGCACCAATCATACCAGTCAAAAAAGCCCCGTCCAAAAGACAACTTAGCCAAGGACACGGGCCATACGCGTCTTGAACTCGGACAGGAAGCGCGGAGCATCCACGGTCAGTGCCACAAGCGCGCTCTTGTCCGGATCGGACAGGCGGCGCTCATCGCAGATGGTGCGACCGCGGTACTCGCCCAGCAGATCAACACGCAGGTTGCAGCCGAGCGCACCTACGAGCGTGGGGTCGATCGCCACGGCAACGGCCAGCGGATCGTGCAGCGCACAACCACCCAGGTAGGGTGCGTTCATCTCGTACGAGCCAATGTAGTGCTCGACCATGCTCGCAAATGCGCATCCCGCCATGGTGCCCGAGCCCGTCCAGCCGGCAATGTCGCGGCGTGTGAGTACCACGCGATGCGTCACGTCCAGACCCACCATGGTGAGCTTACGGCCCGAGCGCAGCACCGCGTCGGCTGCCTCGGGGTCGCTCGCCATGTTGGCCTCGGCGCCCGCGCTCACGTTACCGGGCACGGTAAGGGCGCCGCCCATCACGACCACGCGGCCGATGGACATCATCGCCGCCGCATCGCGCTCCAGGGCGAGCGCCAGGTTGGAGAGCGGGCCAGTCGCTACGTAGACCAGATCGGGACCATAGGTGCGCGCGGCATCGATCAGATAATCGACCGCAGCGTTGCCGTCGGCCGAGGTCGCCCCCACCGGCTCGTAGGGCGACGCGGGCACGCTCGCGCCGCCGATGCCGTTCTTGCCGTGAATGAGCGCGGTGGACGCCGGCGGCGTATAGGGCTCAGTCGCCTGCAGAGGACGGTCGGCACCCAGGTACACCGGAACCTCGGGGCGACCCAGCAGATCGAGCACCGCCAGGCAATTGTGCGCCGATTGCTCGACGCGCACGTTGCCAAAGCACGTGGTGATGCCCACGAGCTCTACCTCGGGGCTCGCGATGGCATAGGCCAGCGCCATCGCATCGTCCACTCCCATATCCAGATCAAGGATCAGCTTCTTGATTGCCATTGTTCTACTCCGCTTCTCCGTCTTTATCGTTTAACCAAACCAATGTTCAACTTCGGCGCGCGTGGGAATCGATTGCTGAGCGCCCAGGCGCGACACCGTCACTGCCGAGGCGCGAGCACCCGCGGCCATGCACTCAAAGAGCGGCAGGCCCTCTAGGCGAGCCGCCGCCAACGCGCCGATAAACGTATCGCCGGCGGCCGTGGTATCGACTAGCGTGCTCGAAAGCGCCGGCATGCGCAGCAGCTCGCCGTCATCACCGAGCGTAACCGAGCCGGCACCACCCAGCGTGATGACCGCAGCTCCGGCGCCCTTGTCGAGCAGCGCATTGAGCGCGGCGACGCAACTCGCATCATCCGTGGGCAGAATGCCCGTCAGCACCTGGCACTCGGTCTCGTTGGGGCAGACCAAGTCGACCGCAGGCCAGACCTCCGCAGGCAACTCACAAGCAGGCGCCGGATTAAAGACCGCATAGAACCCCAGCTCGTGAGCGCAAACAAGCGCATCGGCCGTCGCTGCAAGGTCACATTCACCCTGGGCGATAAAGACGCTTCCGGCAGCCTGGGCAATCTCGCTGGCGTCGCCGTCGAGCTCATGGGCCACCAGACGCCTCAGCGCGCAGGCCACATCCTCACCCGCAAGCGCATGGTTAGCGCCCGGTGACAGCACGATGCGGTTATCGCTCTCGCAGCGAATGATGGTCGCGGTACCGGTCTCCACGTCATCGCGACGCGCCACAAACTCAACGCCCACGCCGGCATCCTGAAGTCCCGCCACCAGCGCATCGCCAAACGTATCGCGCCCAACCGCGCCGATCATGCACGTGCGCGCACCCATGCGCGCGGCGGCGACGGCCTGGTTAGCGCCCTTGCCACCGGCGTTGGTGATAAAACCGCTGCCGCCGACGGTCTCGCCCGCGCGCGGCATGCGCTCGCACGCCACCGAAAGGTCCATGTTCATGCTGCCGAACACCGCAACGATGCTGTGATCCGCCATGGAAACCTCCTCGTCTTTAGGCTTTGTGCCCACCGCCGGCCGTCGATCGTGCGCTCTCGCACCCCCTATAACTTTAGTTCACTTTGATGTGGACGCGTGCTTGAGCTTGCGCCAGCAGCAAGCATTCACAGGAGCAGGCAGCTACAATGAAGGCGTGCTGATTATTCTCGTCATTGGATGATGTTTTATGGAACAACTCTCGCAATCGGGCTCGCGCGGTCGACGCCGCACGGGCAACGAGCCGGCGCCGCACGAACGCGTGAAGGGCGAACGCCGTGCCAACGAACCGCGACGCACCGCGAGCCCCCATCGCGCTTCTGCCAACAACGCGGGCCGCGCCAACACTCCCGCCGCGGAGCAGACGCCTGCTCGCCCCAAGTCCCGCTACATCCCTGCACTCGACGGTCTGCGTACGCTCGCCGTCGTCGCGGTGGTGCTCTATCACCTCAACCTCACGTGGGCTCAGGGCGGCCTGCTCGGCGTCACGATCTTCTTTGTGCTTTCGGGCTATCTGATCACGCGTTTGCTGCTCAACGAAGTCGCTAAGACCGGCCGCATCGACCTTAAGAGCTTCTGGATTCGCCGCATCCGTCGCCTGGTCCCTGCCGTGGTGACCGTCGTGGTGGTGACCTGCGCGCTGTGCACCATCTTTAACCACGTGATGCTCACCAAGATGCGCCCCGACATCCTGCCGTCGCTGCTGTTCTTCAACAACTGGTGGCAGATTGCCCAAAACGTCTCGTACTTCAATGCTCTGGGCGACCCCTCGCCACTCACGCACTTTTGGTCGCTTGCCATCGAGGAACAGTTCTACCTGATTTGGCCGCCACTGCTGTTTGCCATGGTATCCATGCATGTGAGCAAGCCCAACACGCGCCGCGTGGTTCTGGGCCTAGCTGCTGTCTCCGCCATCGCCATGATGGTGCTCTATAACCCTGCCGCCGACCCCAGCCGCGTGTACTACGGCACCGACACCCGTGTGTTCTCGCTGCTGCTGGGTGCCTGGATGGCCTTTATCCCCGATCGCGACCTGGCGCCGGTGCGTCTCGCTCGTCGTTTGGGGCTCAATCGCCTAGCTGGCGCCGCCAAGCACGGCAAGAACGCCGAGGGCAAGCCTGGCGAGAAGGCCGACGAAGCAGCCGAGACCGCCCCGGCACAGCCGAGCGCCCTCGTGCGCTTTTGGTCCTCGCCCGCATCCATCGATGTGTTGGGCCTCGTGGGTCTGGTTGGCCTTGCCGCCATGGTCGCGCTCACCAACGGCTACACCGCGTTCCAGTATCGCGGAGGCACGCTGCTGTGCTCCATCCTCACGCTCATGGTCATCGCGGCCTGCGTGCAGCCCCAGGGAATGGTTGCCCGTGCGCTGTCCGCCGAGCCGCTCGTGTGGATTGGCAAACGCTCGTACAGCATCTACCTGTGGCACTATCCGCTGCTGTTGCTCATGAACCCGGTCGCCAACATCAACGATACACCGTGGTGGCAGTACATTTTGCAGGTGTTGTTGGTGGTCGCCGTGGCCGAATGCTCATATCGCTTTATCGAGACGCCGTTTAGGAAGGGCGCCTTCGGCCGCACCGTATCCGAGTTCCGCGATGGCACCACCACGCCCGCCAACTGGGTGCGCACGCACGTCCCTGCCTGCGCAGCCTGCGCTGTCGTGTTGGTCGTTGCACTGGGCGGCCTGATCTTTGTGCCCGAGACGTCTGCGCTGAGCGGCGAGGGCGCCGAAGTTCTGAACAAGGAAGCCAAGAACACCGCGCCCACCGACCAGCAGGCGGCCGACGACACCGACAAGGACAACGACGGCTTCCCCGATGGCTCCTACGATCTGCTTATGATCGGCGACTCCGTGTCGCTGCGTGCCGTAGACACCTTTGACGGCGTGTTCCCGCACAGCCATATCGATGCCGAAAAGGGCCGCCAGTTTGATGCGGGGCGCGCGACATTTGAGGGCTATATCCAGCAGAACCTTGCCGGCAAGATCGTGGTCTTTGCCCTGGGCACCAACGGCTTGGTAACCGACGACCAGATCGACGCCATCATGGCCGATGCAGGAGATAAGCGTATTGTGGTGTTTGTGAACACGCGCAGCCCGCAGCCGTGGGTTGGCTCTACCAACCAGGCCATCGCCAACGCCGCTACGCGCTACAAGAACGTGCGCGTTATCGATTGGTACGGATACAGTGCCAACCGCAACGACCTGTTCGATGGCGATGGCACGCACCTATCGACCACTGGCGTGACTGAGTACCTCAACTTGATCCACGATGCGGTCAAGAAAGACCTGCCCGTGCACCCCGAGGACCATGTCAACGATCCGCAGCCGGCAGCCGTCAAGTCCGCCGCCGACGCACTCGTCAATGCCCTCGCCTACAAGCCGCACAAGCTGGGCACCGACAAGTAACGCGCAGCAAAATCTGTTTACACCCGCAGGGGGCGTCGGCCGTGGCCGACGCCCCCTGCGGCAGTTAGGGGCGCTCCTTAACTACCGGCACCTGGAGGCACTCCTGGCGCGGCCAATGAAGACCTCTGCGGATGAATTCCAAGCCGCTCCGTCGCTCCAGACATCGTTTCCGCGCCTCGTGCCTGCCCCAAACAATCAAAACAAGCCCTTTTCGCCGCACCCTCAAAGGTCTGTGGGCAAAAAAGGGCAAATATGAGTACTGTTACCATTTTAGTAGCAGGCAAAACCACCCAAAATGACGTCCGAGCGACCCCTACAACCCCCTAAAGCAGCCAACCTGACTGGTTTAAGGCGTATTGGAGCCAATTTTAATGAACATACTAAAGGCTATGTTCATTATCTTTTAGGATGTAAATGCTATTCACTTAGCAACAGTACTCATATTTGGCATTTTTTGTCCATTGCTAGGTAGCGCGCAGAGATGTGGTGTAAGAGGCGGGGCATGCCCCGCCTCCGCCCTTTCTTGAAAGGGAGGGGACACCGCCTAGAATTCGTCGTTGGAGTAATGAAGGTGACGAATGGAAGGAAAGGCGATGCCCCAAGAAGAGAGTGTACTGCGCCTCGGCCGCGACGAGGCCCTCGAGGCGGCGAGGCTTTGGCAGGAGTGCGGCGACGCGCGCGAGTTCGCGTGCAGGGTGCTGGGCAGCGTGATGAACGCGCTGATGGACTCCGAGGCCCAGCAGATGTGCGGCGCGAGCCGCAACGAGCGCAGCGACGGCAGGGAGAACAGCCGCAACGGCTACCGCCCCAGGTCGCTCAAGACCGCCGTGGGCGACGTGGAGCTCGAGATACCCAAGCTCAGGCACGGCACCTACTACCCCGAGGGCATGCTCGCGCGATGGTCGCGCGTCGACACCTCGGTGGCCGCCATCGTGCAGGAGATGTACGTATGCGGCGTGTCCACCCGCAAGGTCGAGCGCGTGGCGTCCAAGCTGGGCATATCCTCGCTGTCGAGCTCGGAGGTCTCGAGCCTCTGCTCCGACCTCGACGCCGAGGTGGCGGAGTTCCGCCGCCGCGACCTGTCGGGCACGCCGTGCTGCTACCTGTGGCTCGACGCCACCTACATGAGCTGCAGGGTCGGCTCGTCGGTCGTCTCGCAGGGCGTCGTGACCGCGATCGGGCTGGGCGCCGACGGGCGCAAGCACTTCCTGGGCTGCGACGTGGTCGACACCGAGAGCGAGGACTCCTGGGCGGCATTCCTCGGCGGGCTGCGCGAGCGCGGGCTGGCCGGCGTTCGCCTCGTGGTCTCCGACAGCCACGCCGGGCTCGTGGCCGCCGTCTCGCGCCTGTTCCAGGGCTGCGCCTGGCAGCGCTGCGTGACGCACCTGCAGCGCAACCTCCAGAGCGCCTGCTCGGGCAGGCCCGAGGACTCCAAGGCGGCCGTCAGGGACCTCGTGCACGCCGCGGTCTACCAGGACGACCCCGACCTCGCGCGCTGCGTGTGGGCCGAGGCGGCGCCCTGGGTGGCGTCGGTGTCCGCCAGGGCCGGCGAGGTCTTCGAGCAGGCCGAGGACTCCGCGCTGGCGTTCACGGCCTTCCCCAGGGCGCACTGGGCCAAGCTCCGCACCAACAACGTCCAGGAGCGCGCCAACCGCGAGATCAAGCGCCGCTACAGGGTCGTGCAGTCCTTCCCCTCGAGGGAGTCGATGCTGCGCCTGACGTGCGCGAGCCTCATGGAGACCAAGGGACAGTGGTCCCAGCAGCGCGTGTTCTCCGAGGCCTCGGCCGCCGAGGGCTTCGCCGAGCCCGCGGACAGGCCGGCCCCGACAGAGGGGAGGCGCCGCGCGCTCGGGCGGCGCGCCAGGGAGATAGTGGACGAGATAGTCGAGAGGCGCGGTCTCAAGAAGGAGTAATATCGGGACTTGCAGCGACGGACCTCAGGACGCTCTTACACCACGTCTGCGCGCGCCACCCATTGCTATATAACTAACACCCTATAGCAGACAAAAAACAGGCCGCAGCCCATCGCTGCGGCCTGTTCGGAAGCAAAAGTGGGCGTTAAGCGCTGTAGCCCATCGCCTGCAGAACAAACATGACGACCGTGAGCACCGTAATCACACCGATAGTCGCCCAAGTGAGCACATTCCACACGCGGCCGTTGCGGTTGGCACCCATAATGTGACGGTCAGCGGCAATAACCACCTGGAACACCAGAACCACGGGCAGTAGCACGCCATTGATGACCTGCGAGGTCATCATAATCTGGAACAGATCGACGCCGGGCATAAGCACCAGCACGGCAGAGATACCAATGATGGCCGTAATGATGCCGCGATAGACCGGAGCCTCGTCCCAGCTGCGGTCGGCACCGCGCTCCCAGCCAAATGCCTCGCAGATAGCGCTCGACGTAACGCCCGGCAGCACACAGGCAGCCAAGAAGCTCGCCGCGACCAGGCCCGAGGCAAACAGTACCGTGGACCACTGACCCGCAATAGGCTCCAACGCGCGGGCGGCATCGGCAGCATCGCTAATCTGAATACCCGCCGGGAACAACACCGTACCGGTCGTGATGATAATAAAGCCGGCAATGACATCGGCGGCAAGCGAGCCGCTCACGGTATCGATGCGCTGCAGCACGATATCGTCCTCGCCCGCGTTCTTATCGACCACGTTGTTCTGCGCCAAGAAAATCATCCACGGCGCGATGGTGGTACCGATCGTTGCGACCACGAGCGACACGTAGCTGGGGTCATTTTGAATGTTAGGCACGACCAGGTCGACCGCGACCTCACCCCAGTTGGGGCCAGCCATAAACGCGGCGACAATATAGGTCACGAACACGCAGCTCACCAGCAGCAGAATCTTCTCGATGCGCTGGAAGCTGCCCGACATGGTAAGCATCCACACCAGCAGCGCCACCAGCGGCACCGAAATGCTCGCCGGCACGCCAAAGAGAGCAAGGCCGCTGGCGATGCCCGCGAACTCCGAAATGGTCACAGCCGTGTTGGCGATCAACAGCGCCGCCATAGCAAGTACACTCTTGCGCACGCCAAAGCGCTCGCGAATGAGCGATGCCAGGCCCTTGCCCGTGACGCAGCCGCAGCGCGCCGCGGTCTCCTGCGTCACGATGAGCAGCACAGTCATGACGGGAAGCATCCAGAGCATCTTGTAGCCATAGCTGGCGCCCGCGCTGGAATACGTTGCAATGCCGCCGGCGTCATTGCCCGAAAGCGCCGCCAGCAGACCGGGACCCATAGCGCCAAAGATGGCCGCGATGGTCAACTTTTGCTTGGTGCCCGACTTTTGCTTGGTATTTTGCACGCGACCACCTAACCCATGACCGACATGGTGAGCAGCACCGCAGCGGCGCAGTACGCTACGCACGAGATCATGACGGCAATAACGTTCATGGCGGTGCCCGACGTGTTGAGGTCATGCTCGTCACGCCAGAACAGCACCATCAGGTAAATCACGGCGCTCATGTTGCCAACCAGGCAAATGATGGCAGCGATATTAAAGCACCCGGTAAAGAGTTGCTCCTCAAACATGGGCGCATCGGGGAACGCAGCGGTGCGCACCAGCTGGGCGCACAGATAGGTCACGAGTGACAGAATCAGGCCCATGCCCGTGCTCTGGAAGAAGAACCCCAGATACGGCTTGGGCTCGTCGTCGTGACCGTCATACTCCAGGAAGTAGTTCTTGACGAACGACACCATACGCGAGGCAGCCAGCAACACGAGCGGCATGGCGCACATGGGGAACACCACCAAATGCGCGGAGCCCAGCGCCGTCCCCAGCACCGTTGCCATGATGCACGAGGCGATGCCCCACACGACGACCCAGTACTGACGATGCACGAACCAGCTGAGCACGTTCGTCGAGTCGTCCGACGCGCTATCGCCCGAGCCGACACCGGCGATCTGCAGGTCCTCCTGATGCTCCTCGGCAATAACGTCCATGGCGTCGTCGAAGGTCACGATGCCCAGGATATGACGGTTCTCGTCGCAGACAGGGATGGCAACCAGGTCGTACTTGGTCATCTCGTCCGTCACGTCTTCCTGGTCCTCGTCGGGTGACACGTAGACCAGATCGCGATAGGCGAGCTGGCCCAGCGTGGCGTCGCGGTCGGCCACGATCAGCGTGCGCAGCGAAAGCACGCCCGTCAGCATGCCGCTCGGGTCCTCGGTATAGACGTAATAGACGCTCTCAAAGTCCTCGTCGAGCTTGCGAATCGCCTCGATGGCGTCACCGACCGTTGCCGTGGCGGGCAGCGAGACAAACTCCGAGGTCATGATGCGGCCGGCGGTGTTGTCCTCGTAGCCCAGCAGATTACGAATCGCCTTCTCCTCCTTGACGCCCATCAGGCGCAGGAGCTTCTCGGCCTTCTCATAATCGAGTTCGTCGATCAGGTCGGCAGCGTCGTCCGGGTCCATCATGGCCAGCATCGACGATGCGTCGGTATCGGACAGGCCCTCGAGCATCTCGGTCATAAGCTCGTCGTCATCGAACTCCGAGATGGCCTCGGCGGCCTGGGCAGTATCGAGCTGCGCAAACACCTGCGCACGCAGGCGCGGGTCGAGCTGCTCGATAATGTCGGCGATGTCGGCAGGGTGCAGCTCGCCGAGCGTCTTGTGCGACACCGAGAGTTGAATGTTCTTGGTCGAGCGGTCGAGCAGGTCCATGTAGGACCAAGCGATGATGTCCTCACTGAGCGGCTTGCCCAGGTGCTTCATAAAGCCTTCGACGATATGCTCGAGCGCGGGGCTGATGGCGCGTAGCAGACCGCGGGCACCGACCTCGGCGCCCAGCAGGCGCAGCTGGTTTTCGCCCGACATGGAAAACTTGATGTCGTTTACGCGCACGACCTTCATGCCCTGCGTGTCGACAATCTGCTTGTTGAGCACGTCGCGGGCAAGCAAGAGTTCGGTCGGCTGCAGGTACGAAAAACGGATTTCGGTGGCCGACGTCTTAAGGTGTACACCCGTCTCGTCGATACGGTCGACCCATTTGCGCCAGCTGATCATAAACGGCGTCTTGCCGGGACCGCGGAACGCGAGCGACGTCACGTGTGGAAAAACTTCGCCGGTAGCAATACCAAAATCGTTGACCACGCCGAGCTTTTCGCCATCGACGTCCAAGACCGGCAATTTGAGCATCTCACTCAGATAATTCAATGGTGCTCCCCATCATTATTCCTCCGAACGCGGCCGCGCGTGCGGCGTCCGGGGGCTTCTGGATATGTATACGCATGCGCGGGCGGCACGCCGCTCGACGCTTACACCCCGTGCATGCGCAAAAAGCACCTGCATGGGGTCATCGACTGTATGGTCGAGGTTTGGATTTCACCTGTAACCTTTCTCTTGACCCTCATTAACCGCAGTAACTATAGCATCAGCATCGCCCTGCGGCATCGAATTTATGCGCTGCACATTGCAGGCATACCAAACGCTGACGCATCCGTGACATAGCCATTGGGGACGCTCTTAAACGACTACCCAATGACTACTCTGTGGTGTCGTCGTCCTCGGCAAGCTGGGGGAACACGGCGTCCTTGGGCATGGTGGCCTTCGTCAGCGAGGTGAGCTTTTTGCTCAACGACGTGTCCGTCTTGACCAGGTCGCTGAGCGTCACGATCTTGTAGCCGTCGGCAATGAGGCCGTCGATAATCTGCGGCAGCGCCTCGAGTGTCTGCTCGGCGCATTCGTCTCTATCGGTGAGCAGCACGATATTGCCCGGCGTCACCGAATCGAGCACCGTCGAGACCTGCTCGTCGGCACCGTTGAGCAGCCAGTCGCCCGAGTCAATATTCCACGAGACCACGGCGGAGACCAGGTCCATCGCATCAATCCAGTTTTGTTCGTCAAAGGCAGCGTAGGGAGCACGCAGCAGCATCGTCTTCACGCCGGTCGCCGACTTAATCGCATCGGTGCCTTTCGTGATCTGTTCGCGTACCGCCTCACGGTCCTGACCCTTGAGCGAATCGTCGCTGTAGCTGTTGGATCCGATCTCGCACCCGGCGTCGACAATCGCCTTGGCCGTGGCAGGCGAGGCCTCGGCCGCATCGCCCGAAAGGAAGAACGTCGCGGTGACGCCCTTTTCCTTGAGCACCTGCAAGATCTGTTTGGTGGCGCCGCTCGGACCCTCGTCAAACGTCAGTGCCACGTACTTTTTGTTGCCCTTGGGCGCCACGCAGGCGCACGTAACAACGCAATCGGCGGCGGGCACAACCTCGCCGCGGTCTTGCGTCTTGCCTGACTGCTCACCAACCCACACCTCGGATCGGCCCTGGACACCCCATGTCTGCACATACTCGATAGCGCCCGTGCCCTCGACCTTGAGCTTGGGCTCGATAACCGTAGCCTGAACCTCGTGCTTCTCGTAAGTGTTACGGCCATCCTTGACCGTCACCTTCTCGCCGCCCTCGAGTTCGCGGCTATCCCATTTGCCCTGCTTCACGCGCTTGCCGTCGACCTTCACCGACAGCTTTTCGCCCCCATGGCGCTTGAGCACGCTGTCATCGACGGCCAGCAGGTCGCCTGCGTCGTAGGTGTCAGTCAACTCCTGGTCGTCGATGAGATTCTGCAGCGTAGAGCCCACACGCACCGCGGTCTTCTGGCCGTTGAGCTCCACGTCCACACTGCGGTTGACGTAGCCCACGACGGCAGCGATAAACAGCACGAGCGCGCAACCCACGGCGATGAGCGCGTAGGGCAGGCGAGACGAACGACGGGGCGTACGGCTGTTGCCGATGCGCGCACTGCGGTCGCTAAACCCGCGGCTATGGTTGAGGTACATCGCGCCGGGCTTACGGTGACGCTTGCGCTGACCGCTGGGCAGCTGCCCCAAATCGCGGCGCGCCGTCGGACGCGCACCCGAACGCTCGTTTAAGTTGGATCCGTTTTGGCGCATGTGCCCTCCCCCATAAACACAGCAAGCCGGAGCAACAGGTCTCCGGCTTGCCTCCCATCATTTGGTACGTCGCTATTTTGTAGCTTTTGACGAGCCTCCGCTCGCCTTTTGGTATTCGTCCTTAAAGGCCTTGAACATGCCGCGCGTCTTGCCGAGCTGCTTGCCCAGTGCGCGACTGCCCTTGTCCACGGCAACCGATCCCTTGTCGTCGAGCACCTTGGCGCCCTTTTTGACCTTGTCGCCCACCACGACGCTGGCCTCGGCGGCCTTGGCAGCCGCACCGCCCGAATACCCGAGCGACTTGACCTCGTCCGAGACGACCATCGCGCCGTTCTCGTAGCCGCGCAGCATCGTCGGCGGCACCTGCGTGTCACCAACCAAAACACTCGAAGCAGCACCGGCGGTCACATAGAATGCCTGCACGATGCCCGAGCGCGGCTTGAACTCAACGTCCGAGCAATAGCCCACGACGTCGCCCGATTCCGTGCGCACGTCCATACCGACCCAGATGATGCAATCGTCCAGGTTGATGTCGAGGCGCTTGGCCGCAGCGGTATCGTACGTGTCCTTGACGTCGTCAACCGCGATGGCGCCCTCGTAGACACCAATGGCGTCGAGCGCTACGAATCGGTCGGGACGCTCGATCATACCCGCGATATCGGACTGGCGGACCATAAAGCCGACCACGCGCGTACCGCCCGGGGTAAAGACCGGAAAGTGAATCTTTCCGAGCTTTTTAGGGCTGCGCGGTGTGCCGTCCTTTTTGGTACGCTTGTCCTCAGTAGGCTTGCGATAGATCTTGGCGCCGACAAAATCCCCGGCGCGCATTATGCCTCGGTCGAGGGCTCCGCAGCCTCGGTATCAGCCTCGACGGCGTTCTCGACCACGACGTCGGCGGCAGGCGTCACGTTGCCGCCCGAAATGGCGTCGTTGAGCTGCTCGCGCAGCTGGTCCATGCGCTCGCGGGCCAGGTCGACCTTGGCGCGCAGGTCGTCGGTCTTGGCGTCGACCATCGGGCCAAAGTCATTCACCGCAGCACGGGCCTCCTCGGCGCTGTGCTCGTAGGTGTCGCGCATATTGTCCCAGGCGTCGTTGGCGATATCGGCAGCCATGGCGCGGGTCTCGGCGCCCGAGCGCGGGGCCAGAGCAACGCCGACAATAGCGCCGGCAGCGGCACCAAAAAGTGCGCCGGAGACAAAGCTGAAAGTCTTACCCATGATCATTCCTCTCCTGCGGGCACGTCGGTGCCCACCGTTTGAATGCTGTCCATTATACCCGCAGCGCATCACTTGCCGCTCCGCTCATCTGCGTACGGCAAAGGCGCAGGTACGTGATGGTGATAAACGCGTAGGCCTACTCCTGGGGCATAGCCGGCATGGCCACCGTGGCACCCGGGTCCTCGCCGGCGCCGTCCACGAGCGGCAGGCCGCCCTCATGCGCAGGTCCTGCCGGAACCGTCGCAGCACCGCCAAAGACGGCAGCGGAGGCCTCGTGGTTCTCGGCAACCGCGCCCTCGGTATCAATCGCCACCTGGGGCTCGTCGTCAAAGTTGGGGACGCCCTGGGGCTCGGCGGGAACGGGCTCGGCGGTCGCATCGGCAACGAGCTCGGCGTCGACCGGCACATCGCCCTCGTCAGCGCCCTCGTCCTCGGCAGCATCTTCGCCGTTCGCAGCGGCGACGGCCTCGTGAGGATCCTTGCCCTCGGCCTCGGCGCGCATGCCCAACACCAGGTTGCGCAGACCCGCGACCGTGCCTTCCACGTCGGGGGCAGGCTGGTCGGCGTGCAGGTACGCCCAGTCCATCATAAAGGTGGCCGACGACAGCGCACCAATGGCCAGCGCGTCATCGGGGCACGAAAGCTCAACCTCAAAGACGCGCTCGTCGTGCTCGCTTACGCGCGTGCGGCCGCACGAGATGCTACCGGCAAGACCGGTCTCGTTCATGAGCTCAACCGTCACGTGCTCCAGCAGGTGGCAGAGCTCGGTCTGGCCCATGCAGTCCTGGAACTCGCGACCGGAATCACCCAGGCACAGGTGCTTGGCAATCGCCGGCACCAGGTAATACACGCGCGCCGTGGCCTCGATATCCTCCGAGGTCATGAGCGGCATGCCGGGGTTCACCAGCACATGCGCGCAGATCTTGTCCTCGCTGACGGTGACCTTAAGGATGTTGAACAGGCCTGCCATAACTCTCCCCTACTCTTCCTTGCCCTACTCGTCGCCATCGTGCGGATCCACAGAGCCCGCACCCGACGCCGCCGGCTTCTCTGCCGAAGACTCGGAATCCTTCTTATCGGTTTCGGCCGGAGCGATCACGCGAATGAGCGAGATGCGCTGGCCACGCATCGACTGAACTTTAAACTTGTACCCCGCGACCTCAAACACCTCTCCGATGTCGGGCACCGAGTCGCAAAGCTCCAAAATCCAGCCGGCGATGGTCTCATAATCATCGCTTTCCTCGAGCGGCCAACCAAGCTCAATCGCGTCATCGCACGAAAAACGCCCATCAACGAGCCACTCGCGGCGCGAAAGGCGCGTGAGGTACTTGTTGTCGGGGTCGAACTCGTCCTCGATCTCGCCGACGATCTCCTCGACGATATCCTCGATGGTGATAATGCCGGCCGTGCCGCCGTACTCGTCCACGACCACCACGATCTGGTCGTGCGAGGTCTGCATCTCGGACAGTAGCGGCAGGATGTCCTTGGTGTCGGGCACAAAGGTGGCGTCGCGCAAAAAGCCGGCGATGGGCTGGTCACCCTTGCCGTCGAGCGCGGGTTGGATCAGGTCCTTGATGTGCGCAATGCCGGCGACGTTGTCGGGATCCTCGTGATAGACGGGGATGCGGCTGAAGCCGGTCTGGCGCATGGTGGACAGCACGTCGGCGACCGTCTCGTCGTCCTCGCACATGGTGGTGTCCACGCGCGGCACCATGACCTCGCGGGCAACGGTATCGCCCAAGTCAAAGATCTCGTGGATCATACGCTTTTCCTCGTCGAGCAGGTCGTCCTGCTCCGAGACCATGTACTTGATCTCTTCTTCCGAGACGTTTTGGCGGTCGTCGGCGCTCTTGATGCGCAGGATGCGGGCCAGGCCATCGGAGCAGGCGCCGGTCAGCCACACGAGCGGACGGGCGATCTTTTGGAAAAACGACAACGGTCCCACGACCTGCTTGGACACGCCCTCGGCATTGGCCAGGCCGATGCGCTTGGGGACGAGCTCGCCGATCACGATGGACACGAAGGCGACCGCGACGGTGATGATGACCGGCGCCAGGCCGCGCGCGATGGCGGAGAGCGGCGCGATGCCAAAGCTCATGAGCCACGTGGCGAGCGGGTCGGACAGACTCGTCGAGGCGACGGCGGACGAGGCGAAGCCCACGAGCGTGATGGCGACCTGGATGGTGGCGAGCAGCTGGTCGGAGTCGGCAGCCAGCTTAATGGCACGCTCGGCGCGCTTGTCGCCTTCCTCGGCCTCGTGCTCCAACACGGCGCGCTTGGCCGTGGTGAGCGCCATCTCGGACATAGAGAAGTAGCCGTTGATGAGGGTCAAAACGAGGGTGGTGATAAGGGAGATGGTTATGTCCATCGGGAGTTTCTCGAACCTCCAAGATTCGGGACGTCAGGTTAAAACGTTGATGGCGGATACGGCAATTGCACCGGCGCCCAAACGAGAACGCGGGCGCGCAGGCATGGTCGCTAGATTACGAAGAGGATCACCGCCATGAACTGGAAGATGCTGCCGGCGAGCACCCACAGGTGAAACACGCTGTGCAGATAGCGCACGTTTTTGGCGATATAGAACGGCACGCCCGCGGTGTAGCACACGCCGCCGACGGCGAGCAGGGCAAGTGCCACGGGATTGAGCAGCGCAACAAGTTCGGGCAGCTTAAAGACAACGAGCCAGCCCATCAGCAGGTAGACCAGGCCGCTTACCCAATGCGGCTGGCGCTCGCGTAGGAAGCACTCGAGGGCGATGCCGATGATGGCGATGGCCCATACGGCAAAGAACAGCACAGCGCCGCCGTCGTTTGCGAGCGTGATGAGGCAAAACGGCGTATAGCTGCCGGCTATGAGCAGGTAGATGCAGCTGTGGTCGATGATGCGAAACACGCGCTTGGCGCGCGCGGGCTGAATCGCGTGGTAGAGCGTGGAGGCTAGGTATTCGAGGATAATGCTGACGCCATAGACAATCGCCGCGGCCATATGGGCCGGGCCTCCGCCGCGCAGGGCGGCGAATACGATCAGGAGCACCAGGCCCGCGATACCCAGCAGGCAGCCGACACCATGGGTGACGGAGTTCATGATCTCCTCGCCCACCGTGTAGTGTGGAACGGCCGCGGTCTTGGGTCGCGGCTTAGAACTGTCGCTCGAATCGGACATGCCGGTTACATCCTCCAACGTAAAGAGTTCTCAACACTATATCAAAGCGTCTAGGTACGTGCGAAATTTGCACCATACGTGACCCTTTGTTTACCCATTCTTTGCCTGTTGACGCATCAACGGCGAACGTCCATAATGCGCTTGCATTAAATGTTGATGTATTAACATCTTATAGGAGAATACCGCATGGCTCAAAACGCACGTTCCCATCGAAAGCTCAAGATAGCCGGCATCGTTGCGCTGGTGGTTGTCGTTGCGCTGCTCGGATTTGCCGGCAACTTTCTGTTTGACTTCGCGCTGAATCCCCGCGCGCCATACACCATGAAGATGATGCAGGATGGCAAGGACGCCGAAAAGGGCGAACAGATGGATGCCGAGGACACCGAGGCGCGGGCGTGGTTTAAGGACAACCGCAAGAGCAGCAGCCTTACCGCAGATGACGGAACCGAGCTCGCCGCTTGGTATTTTGCCGCCCCAGAGAGCACGCACGATTACGCTATCTGCCTACATGGATATACCAACGAGCCCATCGGCATGGCCCGATACGCCAAACGATTCCATGACCGCGGCATGAACGTACTCGCACCCGCCGCCCGCGCCCACGAGCGCTCCGGCGGCGACTATATCGGCATGGGCTGGCCCGAGCGCCTCGACATCGTCGCATGGATTGGGCGGATCGTCGCAGCTGACCCCGAGGCGCGCATCCTGGTCTTTGGCGAGTCGATGGGTGCGGCAACCGCCATGAACGTCGCGGGGGAATCTCTGCCCGCAAACGTGAAATGCATTATCGAGGACTGCGGTTATACGAGTGTTTGGGACGAGTTTTCTCTGCAGCTCAAGGACGTGTTCGGCCTGCCCAGCTTTCCCTTGCTCGATGTAGCAGACTTGGTGTGCAACGTGCGCGCGGGCTACGACTTTCATAAGGCGAGCAGCGTGGAGCAACTCAAACACGCGACGGTTCCCATGCTGTTTATCCACGGCGACCAGGACACCTTTGTGCCGTACAGCATGCTCGACCAAAACTACGACGCGTGCGCCAGCAAGGTCAAGCAAAAGCTCACCATCCATGGCGCCACCCACGCCAAGAGTGCGCAAGTTGACCCCGAGCTCTACTGGAACACAGTCAACAACTTCCTCGACGAGTATTTTTAGGCAAATAGTACGGTTTACTGGTCTATCTGACCCCCTATTTTCGGAAGTGCGGGGAAAATCTCGGGAAGCCCGTCCAGACCGCAGTTTTACCAACAATTTATCAGGGGTTTTGTTGCCAAAAAACGTCGTGTGCTCGGCGGTCTCGAAATTTGCCGCATACTTCCGGAAAGCCGCCCGTGAGCGCTGTGCCCACGGGCGGCTTTTGCTCTACTTGCGCCAGAAAAGCGCTTCATTTGTCCAATAACTAGGCGCTACTTGACCTCGATGAGCTCGTACTTGCTCGTGCCCAGGCCGATCTTCTCGGCGTGTGCGATACAGGCGCGCCAGTCGGTGTCGGGATGCGTGATGCAGAAGGGGTCCTTGGCCTGCTCGCCCTCCAGATGCTCGTGGTTATGCTCCATCTTGGCGGCGCTATCGGTGAGCTCGGTGTTGGGCAGCGGCTCGGATGCCATGACGGCATCGGCACAGGCCTGGTCGATGGCGACCGGGTCGAAGCTCGCGAACATGCCGATATCGTTGACGATAGGCGTGTCGTTTTCGGGATGGCAATCGCAGTTGGGGCTGATATCCATGGCAAGCGAGATGTGGAAGCTCGGGCGGCCGTCGACGACGGCCTTGGTGTACTCGGCGATCTTGCAGTTGAGCACGTCGGCCGCAGCGTCATAGCCGGGCTTGATGCAGTCCTGGTTGCATGCCGCAATGCAGCGTCCGCAACCCACGCAGCGATCGTGGTCGATGGCGGCCACGTGCACCGTGCGGGTGTTGCCGTTGGCAAGCTCGCGCTCGCGGGTATCGTCAAACGAGATGGCGTTGTGCGCACAGATCTTTTCGCAGGCACGGCAGCCAACGCAGTGCTCGGTCGCGACGTTCGGCTTGCCGGCGGCATGCTGCTCCATCTTGCCGGCACGGCTGCCGCCACCCATGCCCAGATTCTTCATGGCGCCGCCAAAGCCGGCCTGCTCATGGCCCTTAAAGTGGGTGAGGCTAATCACGATATCGGCATCCATGAGTGCCTGACCGATCTTGGCCTCGCGCACGTACTCGCCGCCCTCGACCGGGACGAGCGCCTCGTCGGTGCCCTTGAGACCGTCGGCGATGATGATCTGGCAACCCGTGGCATACGGGGTAAAACCGTTCTGGTAGGCGGTGTCGATGTGCTCGAGCGCGTTTTTGCGGCTACCCACATAGAGCGTGTTGCAGTCGGTGAGGAAGGGCTTGCCGCCCAGCTCCTTCACGACATCCGCGACGGCGCGAGCGTAGTTGGGGCGCAAAAAGCTCAGGTTGCCCAACTCGCCAAAGTGAATCTTGATGGCGACGAACTTGTTCTCAAAGTCGATCTGCTCAATTCCGGCGTGACGGATGAGGCGCTTGAGCTTGTCGAGCTGGCTCTCGCGAGCATGCGTGCGCAGGTTGGTGAAGTACACCTTAGCGGGTGCTGCGGGTGCAGTTGCGGTCATAGATCTATCCCCTCGGTCTATATGGCGTTACAGACATAAGAGGATGGTACCCGTTAAAGTAGGGTCAAAGTCAAGCGCGACACCTAGTCATTGGGGACGCTCTTAAATGACTAGGTGGCTAGACGCGGGATTTGGTGCGTGCGAGGGCGAGGCCTGCGGCGGCGATGGCCACGGCGAAGAGTGCCGTGACGCCCAGGTCGCAGGCGATGTCGCCCAGCACGGTGGACGTTAAATCCGAGGCGAGCGCCTTGCTGATCGCGTCGTTCACCCAATATGTCGGCACAAAATGCGCCACGGTCTGCACGGCCGAGCCCATGAGCGACAGCGGCATCCAGGCGCCGCCCAAAAACGTCATGAGCATGCCGAGTAAGTTGCCCACGCCGTTGAGCAGCTCCTCGCGCGCACCCAGGCTCGACAGCGCAAAGCCAACGGCCAGCGGCGTGCACGCCAGGGCAAACGTCGCTGCCAGCGCCAAGCACACACGGTCCACGCCAACCTCAGCGACCGCACCGGCAAAGCCCACGACGCCCATCATGCTCGACACAAACCAGATGCAGACGGTGATCACGGCGGCGGCCGCAAACACGGCAAGCGAGCGCCGGCGCTCGGAGATTGGACCGGCATCCATACGACGCACGCGCTCGGGCTCGTTCATGCCCGAGAACACCAGACCCACTGACACGATGACCGACGAGATAATCGCGTACGCACCAAAGTTGAAATACGACTCGAGCGTGGCGGCGGCCGTCGAGTCGACCTTGACCTGATCGATCTCGACCTCCGCACGCTTCGCGGCCGCATGCTCGGCCGCCTTGGCGACGTCACCGTTGGAGGCAGTGGGCTCAAGTGCCGCCGCAGCGCCCGCGAGCGAGATCCAGCGCGAGGCCTCGGCAGACGAAAGCGCCGCCGCCATGGTGCCGGAGCCGTACGTCACGTCGAGTTTGGGCAGGGACTCCCCCGCGCGAGCGGCCGCAACGAGGTCGCCCTCAAACCCCTCCGGGATAAAGAACACGCAGTCGGCGCTGCCCTTGGCGCTGTTGCTCTTGGAGAGCGCGTCCGCAAGGTCGTAGGTGTCGTCGCCGACGCCCGTGACCAGCTCAAAGCGCGAACCCAGATGCTTGGTAAGCGCACGCGAAAGGTCGCTGTCGTCGCGGTCGACCACAATCACGTTGGCATCGTAGGGCTTGTACTCGGTGAGCTGCGACGAGTTCCAGCTCACCGATGCCGCGATGAATACGCCCATGAGCGAGATGAACACCGTATAGATGAGCAGGTAGAACGGGTGCGCCAGCGCCATGCGAAGCGCGGTCTTAAAGGTGCTCATAGCGGCTCCTTCCAAAGATCAGCGTGGCGGCGGCAACGAACAGCAGCGCCATAAGGACCAGTGCGCCGGCGCGAACGGCAAAGGGGCCCAGGTCCTCAAAGAAATACAGGCGGTTGAACATGTCGCAGATAAGCTTGACGGGGTTGAGCCAGCACTCGGCAGGGCAGGCGCGGGCGACGTCGTCGGCAAGCGCCATCGCCGGCTCGCCGTAGAGGCCGGCGAACAGGGCGCACGTGGTAGCAAAGCCCGTAAGGATGCCGGACTTGGACGCCTTGCCGCCCTTAACGGGAAGCGTGCCCACAAAGAGCCCCAGGCCCGTGGCGGCAAGCGCGGAAGCGGCGCCGCCCACCAGACACAGTCCCTCGCGCCCGCCAAAGTCGACGCCCACGACCAGGCGCACATAGCCAATCGCGATCGTCATCGAGGCGAAGGAGACCAGCCACGAGCCGACAAAGATGCCGGCCAGCGACGCCGTCTTGGAAAGGCCGCCCACGCAGCGGCGCGCGCCAAGGCCCGACAGATTGGGCTGCAAATCGACGACGCTCAAGGCAGCAAACTCGGCAGACATCATCGCAACCAGGCCAAAGAGCGCGTAGTAGTAGATGACCGTGCCATCGGGCGTGGTGCGCGTCAGGCTAACGCGGCGGGTGCCGCCCTCTAGCGACAGGGCGCGCGCAACCGCCTCCGGGTCGGCGAACGCCGCCGGGTTGTCCTGGGCAATCTGGGACATGAGCTCGGCATTTTGCGTATACGAGCTTGCCACCGTCTCCAGAATGCTGCGGTCGGTGAGCACCGACGAGGCGCGCGAGTTGTCATAGCTCGAAAGCAGCGTGAGCTTGGGCGTGCCCGCGTCGTCGACCGTATAGATGCCCGCGACCTCGCCGGCCTTAAGCGCACGGTTCGCGTCGGCTGCATCGTCGCACTCGTGGATCTCGAGCAGCTGGTCGTCGCCCTCCTTGGCAAGCGACGTCGCCACATCCTTAAAGGTCGAGGCGTCCCAGGCTTCGTCAGCGACAACGGCCACCGGCACCGGGTCGATCTTGCCGTCGGAGCTGAGGTTCGCAAACATAAACATGAACATCGTGGAAAGCGCGACGGGAAAGATCGCGCCCCAAACCCACGTGCTCGGCCGGCGCAGCAGCGTCTTGACCGTAATGATAATGGTGTTGAACATGGCTGTCCCCTAGTCGCGCAGCTCGCGGCCGGTGATCTCGAGGAACACGTCGTTGAGAGTCGGCGGCTCGCTCCACACGCGGCCGAGCGCCACGTCGGCGGCGCGCAGCGTATCGAGGATGTCGACCAGATTGTGCGGGCTCGCTTCGCAGGTGCAGACGAGCTCGCCGCCCGACAGCCCAACCGAAAGCACATGCTCGAGGGCGCGCAGGCGCTCAACCGTGGCGGTCTCGACGGCGCCGACCTCGACGGTCACGCGCTCGCCCATCTGAATCATGCGCTTGAGTTCGTCGTTGGTGCCCTGCGCCAGCACGCGGCCGCCGTCCATGATCATGATGCGGCTGCAAATCTGCTCGACTTCCTCCATGTAATGGCTGGTATACACCACCGTAGCGCCCTCGTCGCGCAAGCGGCAGATGCCCTCCAGGATGGCGTTGCGACTCTGCGGGTCGACTGCCACCGTGGGCTCGTCAAAGAAGATGAGCTCGGGCTTGTGCGCAACGCCGCAGGCAATGTTGAGGCGACGTGCCAGGCCGCCCGAGAGCTTGCCGGGGCGGAACTTGGCAAAGTCGCCCAGGCCGACAAAGTCGATCGCCTCGTCCACGAGCGCACGGCGGCGCTTACGGTCGCTAACGTAAAGGCTGCAGAAATAGTCGATATTCTCGCGCACGGTGAGCTCGTCGAACACCGCCACCTGCTGCGGCACCACACCGATGCGGCGCTTGAGGTCGTAGCGGGCGGGCGTCATGGGCTCGCCGAACAACTCGATGGTGCCCTTATCGTAGGCAAGCAGCTGCAGGATACAGTTGATGGACGTGGTTTTGCCCGAGCCGTTGGGGCCGAGCAGGCCAAAGATCTCGCCGGGGGCGATGCTCAGGTTAAAGTGGTCGAGCGCGATAAGATCGTCATAGCGCTTGACGAGGTTTTCGACGTGGACGATGTCTGTCATGAGGCGGCCCTTCCGTTGATTGCGGCCCGGTACGATTGCATCATCGCAGGAGCCGCCGGCGCGCACCAGTGAGCTTTGTCACGAGTGCGAGGCTTGGCCGCGTGGCCTGCCGACGCCCCCGATTTGCCGCATGGGAGGAATGTCACAGTTGCGCAGGCGGCCCCTCCACCACGCGCGGCTTCGCGTACAATACCCGTATGAACAGGCTTTTCGACAAATCGATCGTGCTGGCGTGCTGTATTGCGGCCGCCATGGGTCTTGCTGTGGACGCTCGCCTAGTCGCGGCGTTTTGCCTTGGCGTTATTGCCACCTCGCTGGCCGAGGTGGCACAGGATGAACGCACGCGCCGTGCAAGCGAGGCCGCGAGCTACGTTTACATCATCGCGGCCGTCTTTATACCGCCGTTTGTGCCGTTTGCGCCCCTCGCCCTCTATGACATCGCGCGACGCGTGCGCCGTGAACGCATCTGGCCCGCGCTGGCGATTGGCGCCGTGTTTGTCTGCGCGCTTGTCGCGGACCTTCGCGGCGGCGCGCTCACCACCCGAACGCTCCTGCTGACCGCCATCCTTTCGGTTGCCGCCACCTTGCTATCGCTACGTACCGCCCAGCTGGAGCGCGAGCAACAGCGCATGCGCCGTACCCGCGACGGGCTGCAAGAACGAGCCCTCGCGCTCGAAGCGCGCAACCGCGACCTTGCCGACCGCCAGGACTACGAAGTCGAGCTCGCGACACTCGCCGAACGCGCCCGCATCGCGCGCGAGATCCACGATAACGTCGGGCACCAGCTCACGCGCGCCTCGCTGCAGGCCGAAGCCCTACGCGTGGTCCACGCCGACGAGCCTGGCGTCGCCGCCGATTTCGCCGACGTTAAACGCACGGTTGACGAGGCGCTCCAGCTTGTGCGCACCAGCGTCCACGCGCTCAACGACAACGCCGTCGACCTTTCCGTGCAGCTCGAACGCATTGTTGAAGGCGCGCGCTCGGACGGCGGCCCGCAGATTGAGCTTGAAGTTTTGGCCGAGCATGCGCCCGCAAATGTCGCCAACTGCTTTGCAGCGGTCCTGCGCGAGGCACTCTCCAATACCATGCGCCACGCTTGCGCCCAGACCGTCACCGTACGATGCATGGAACATCCGTCGTTTTACCAGCTTGTCGTTACCGACGATGGCGCGGGCGGGGTCCAAGCAAGCGGCCGCGGCGCTGCGGAGGGCATGGGGCTCGCCTCCATGCGCGAGCGCATCGAGGCGCTTGGCGGCACCTTCACCGCCGGCCCGCGTGCCAGCGCCGGCGGCTGGCGCGTGTTTGCCACCGTTCCCAAACAGCAAGGAGATGAGGACCGATGAGGCTCATCGTTGTCGACGACGACCGCTTAGTGGTCGATTCGCTCAAGATTATCCTGGGCGCCCAGCCGCAGATCGAAGTGGTGGGCACCGGCGCCAATGGCGACGAGGCGGTCGCGCTCTACAGCGAGCACGCGCCCGACATCGCGCTGCTCGACATTCAGATGCCGGGACGCGACGGCCTTTCGGCGGCACGCGAAATCCTTGAGCGCGACCCCACGGCGCGCGTGGTGTTTCTGACGACATTCTCGGATGACGAGTACATTGTGTCGGCGCTTAAACTGGGCGCCCGCGGCTACCTGATCAAGACCGATGTCGCCGCCATTCCGCCGGCGTTGGCACAGGTCATGGATGGCAAACGCGTGCTCGAGGGCAAGGCGATCGAGGATATCGATTTTAATGGGGCGGGCACCGAAGCCGACGCGCCCCGCCGGCCCACAGCCTTTGCCGGCCTAACCGACCGCGAGTTCGAAGTCGCCGAGCTCATCGCCCGCGGCCTCGACAACAAGGAGATCGCCGCCACCGCCTACATGGGCGAAGGCACCGTGCGCAACCACATCAGCTCGATCCTTGCAAAGATGGGCCTGCGCAACCGCACGCAGATCGCCATCGCCTACCTGCGAGGGTAGTTGCCCAACGACTGACCGCCCCGGCATAGCAAAATGGCTGCCACCGATTTAATACCATTTCAAAACTATGCCGGTTTACGGGGCTAAACTCAGGACCCCCATCCATACCCGCGTTTTCTGCAAAATGACGGCTCGTCTACCTGCGATTTTATTTTCACGAATATCGGCATGGTTGGGGACTCGTGACTCAGCCCCGTAAACCGACATAGTTTTGTTCGGGCAGCCCTGCACGAGCGCCTCCGCAATCCTCGCGGGACCAAAATAATCTGTTTTCTTCCGTCCCCAGGGGATCAGCCGGAACCGCCCGCCACGAAACCGGCCCATCTACTACGTTTGACTCGATACCCCTGACCATACCTTCGTTTTGAGCAAAACCGCAGGCGTTCTACCTGCGGTTTTGTTTTCGCGTTTTTTGGCATGGTTGGGGGTAAGGGACTAAACGTAGTAGATGGGCCGGTTTCGTGGCGGCCCTTCCTCCCCTACGCACAAAAGTGCCGCCACGGAGAAGGGAGACGTCTCCGTGGCGGCTGGGGGTGGGGGTGGGGGCTGTGTTCTGGCTCCCCGCCGGCCGCCCGGGGCCTTTTGGCCCCGGGCGCTGCCAGCGTGCCTAGCGCTTACGGATACCCCAGACCAGGGCTCCGACGCCGGCCATGGCGATAACAAATGCCATGAGCAGTGCGGCGGCCTGCTGGTCACCCGTGGTGGGCAGGAAACCCTTGACCGTCTTGACGATGTTCGTCACGGTCTTGGGCGTGCCGGGATCGGGTGTCGGCACGGGTGTCTCGGGCTTCTTGTACGTGTTGTTGAACACGATACCCTCGACGCTCTTGTCGCCCTTGGCAAAGGCGACATTCGCCTTGAGGTTACCCTCGCCATCATCGGCCACGTTGACGGTCGCGGTAAAGACGGACTTGTCGTAGGTCATACCGGCCTCGTCGCCCTTGACCTCGCTGATGGTGTAGACGTACGTACCGGGCTCGTCGTACTCGAACTTGTCGAAGTTGATCTTGCCGTCGGCATCGTTGGTAACGGTGGACTCGATGTCCTCGCCAACGAGCTTAAAGCTAAACTCGTCCTTCTTGAGCTCGCGTCCCTCGAGCACCTTGATGGCGCCGATGGAGACCTGGGTGGGCATGGCATGATACTTGTTGGTAAAGCCAGCGGACTCGGTAGTTCCCTCGAGCTTGTGCGTCGCGGTCAGCGTGCCGTCGCCGTTGTCGGAGACGGTGGTCACGACGGTGTAGGTCGTGCCGTCATAGGTGACGCCCTTGTACAGGCCGAGCGCGTTGGGGCAAGCCTCGCGCAGCGTGTACGTGTGCGTGCCGGGCGCCTCGTAGCGGATCGGGTTCAACGTAACGTTGCCGTTGACGTCGTTGGTGCCGCTAGCGACAACCACGTCGTCCTCGAGCAGCTCAAACGTGAACTCGCCAGCTGCAAGGTCGCGTCCGGTTAGGCGCTTGACCGTCTTGACCTGATCGGTCACCACAGAATCGGTAGGCGTCACGCTGTAGGTGTTGGTGAACGTGAAGGCAGCACCGTCGTCGCCTTCGCGCACGACCTTCAGATGTCCGGCACCGTCGTCAGTCACGGTGTAGGAAACCTTGCGCGTGGCGTTGACATCGTTGGTCACGCCAGGGGCGCTACCGGACTCGGTCACCGTGTAGGTAAAGGTGTGCGAGCGCGGAGCGGTGGGGGCTGCGGGCTCGGACTCGTCGTTGGACTCGTCGGTGTCGGCAGCGTCGGCGTCAACCTCGGCCTCGTCGGCGTTGGCCTCGGCATCGCTCGATGCGTCGTCAGAAGCATCGGTCGTCACGCCCAGAGCACGGTTGAGGTCCTCGAGCGTAAAGTGGATCTTGCCGAAGTCCACGTTGCCGGCCGCGTCGTTGGTCACGGCTGTGTGCTCGGGCATCGGGGCACCAACCTCGTCGGCAGTCACGGTGAAGGTGAACTTGCCCGTGATATCGGCCGGGGTCAGACCCTCGGCAGCCTGGAGCTTCTTGGTGCCGGCGAGTGCGGCATCCGCGGCCTCGGCGCCGTAGACGTTCTCGAACACGGGCTCGGTACCACCGTAGTCGGGCTTTGCCGTCAAGGTACCGTCACCGTTGTCGACGACGATGACCTTAAAGCTAAAGCTCGGCGTTGCGGCAGTAATACCCTTTGCTTCGAGCGGGGACGTGTACTCAAACGCTGTGTAGTTGATAGTCCACGCAAGCTTGGCATCCGTGTCGGTACGGATGGCGCGTCCGGCGCTCACCAAATCGGCGAGCATCTCAGTCGTGTAATGCAGTGTGCCAAAGCTCACCTGGCCGTTGATGTTGTTGGCGAAGGTACCTTCAATGGCATCCTTCTCACCCGCATAGGCAATACCGAAGCAGAACTCGCCGTTGGCCATCGGACGTCCGGCCAGAGTCTTGGTGGCGACGATCTGGGCACCGGCCCCGCCAGTCGCGGTGGTCGTGGCACTATAGCTGTTGACGAACGGGGCCACGGCACTCTCGACCTTATTCTCGCCGCTCTTGTGGACCGCCACAGGCGTGCCATTGGGTCCGCCAGAAACGGTCGTCGTAGCGGTAAGCGTACCAGCGCCATCGTCGGCGATAGCGATCGTCACGGTGCGCTCGGCGTCGTCGTAGGTGTAACCGGGCTGGCCGTCGTTCTTCTCGGCAACGGTGTATGTAAAGGTCTTGCCCGCGTCGGCCTGCGTAAACTTGACCTCATGGTCAGCCAGGATGTCGATCAGACCAACCGTTGCCTCTGCCGTTGCAGGGGACTTGTACACGTTGGCGCCCTCGTGCAGGCCGAGCGCGATGGCCGAAGCCTCGTCGGCAGGCGTCACGGTAAAGGTGAACTGGCCCTCGGTCATGGGACGCCCGGAGAGGGTCTTGCTGAGCTTAAGGCCGCCGGCCGCGGCGTAATCGAGCTCAGAGCGGTACGTGTTGGTGAAGCGGCCGCTTTCCTTCTTGGTGACGTTGGCGGTCAGGACGCCCTTGCCGTTATCAGTCACGGTCACTTCGGCGGTCGCGACATGTCCGTCATACGTCATGCCTGCCGCGCTGCCCGCGTTCTCGCGGATCTCGTACTTATAGGTTCCGGCAGCCGTGTAGCTGATCTTGCCGAAGTTGATGGCGGCGATGCCGTCCTTCGCGTCCTTCTTGCTCACAGTTACGGTTGCGGGGTCGGGCAGCGGGGTGCCCTCGGGAGCGGTGATGGTAAAGCTGAACTTGTCTGCATCCGTCCAGTCACGACCGTCGATGGCCTTGCTCAGGTCAAAGTCGAGCTCTGCGTCGATCGGGGTCACGCTGTAGGTATTCTTGAACTCGGCGGGCTTGGTACCCTTCAGGACGTGCTCGGCCTTGAGTGTGCCGTCGCCATTGTCCGTAATGGTGGTCTCGATGGTGTACTTGGCGTCACTGTAGGTGATGCCCTTGCTGGTGGTTCCGCCATTGGCCTCGCGCAGCGTGTAGGTGTGCTTGCCGGGCTTGGTGTACTTCACGGCGCTCATCGTAATCGTGCCGTCGGCGGCGTTCTTGCCGGTGGCGACGACCTTGGCGTCCTTGCCCTCGCCCTCGACGAGCTCGAAGGAGAACTCGCCCTCAGTCATGTCGCGGCCGGTCAGGACCTTGGTGACCTTGATCTCGTCGGTGACGCTGAACTCGTCAGGATTCGGCTTGTAGCCGTTGTTGAACTTCGCCTCGTCGACGTCCTTCAGCTTGTGCTCTACACCGAGCGTGCCGTCGCCGTTGTCCTTGACGACGGTCTCGATGGTGTAGGTCTTGCCGTCGTAGGTGATGCCGTTGCCGGCGTCGCCCGGGACCTCGCGCAGCGTGTAGGTGTGCTGGCCGATCTCGGTGTACTCAATGGGGCTGAACGTCACCTTACCGTCGGCAGCGTTCTCAACGGTCTCGATAAGCTCGGAGTCCTCGCCCTTAACCTCGCGCAGCTCAAAGCTGAACTCGCCGGCTGTAAGGTCGCGCCCGGTCAGGACCTTGGTTACGTCAATCTTGTCGGTAACGCTGGACTCAACAGGATTCGTAGCGTAAGCGTTTTCGAACATGGCCTTGCCCGAGGTCACCTTCACCTCAGCGCTGAGCTCACCTTTCTTGTTGGGCGTCACCGTCACGGTGATTTCCGCAACATTCTTGCTGTAGGCGATGCCATCGACCGTGGTCCCGGCGTTCTTTTCGCTGACCCTGTAGACGTACGTGCCGGGCTCGGTGTATTTGATCGTGCCGAAGTCGATGACAGCTTTACCCTTGTCGTCCAGATCGTCCTTGGTCACAGACGCGGTCACGGGCGCTGTCGCGGACTCGGGTATCGGGGCACCGTTCTCGGACGTCAGCCCAAACTCAAACGTGTCCTCCTTCGTCCAGTCGCGGCCCTCGAGTACCTTGGTCAGGCCAAAGCCGGCCTTGGCATCCTTGGTATCCACCGTTACCGGCGTCATGTCGTACTTATAGCTGATCTTGCCGTTGTTGCCCAGGTAGGAGTTGACATGCGTCGCGGTCGCCTTGGCGGATATGTTGTTCCACTTGGGATTAAGAACGTCGGTCGCGGTACCAGTGTTGTTGCCGCCCACACTCTCCTTGGTGGTGTGGAGCTCGTCGATAAAGGCTAGGCGCGCGGTTCCCACGCTAAACGAAAGGTTGCCGTCCTCGTCAGCAACAATAGCGCCGTCAAACTTCGCAGCGTCGCCGCCGATAAACTCGATGACGGCAGAGGCGGGCTTGGCCTCGCCGTTTTCGCCCTGCTCCTCAAACTCATCCTTGTAGTAATAGGTGCCGGTATCTGCCAGCGAATTCTTTGCAGGCTGCGTGCAATCCTTGTCCGTGTAAATGGGCGTCTGCTTCTGGAAGTAGTAGTAGCGGTTGGTGTCGGCCGGCTCAAAGGTCGCAACCGTATTGCCCAGATCGCCGGCAGCCCACTTGTTCGCGTAGAAATTCACGGTCTTGGCGCCGTTGGCAACGGTCGTATTGTTCTCGATGTAATCCTTGAGCCCCGTTACCTTCTCGGGCGTAAACAGGTTGTCGAGCGCAGTGCTCTTCACGCTCGAGGTGTACTTCACGCGGATAGGCTGAGCGCTGTCGACCGAAAGCTTGCCGTCTACGGTCTTAAAGTGGCTCAGCGGAATCAACGACGCAGGAATGCTGACCGTTACGACATCGCCCTTCTGGGGATTGTCATCACCAGCACGCTGCACGGTAATGAGCAGGTCTTTTGCCTTGCCGGTGAACTCGTAGGTGTCGGTATTGGTTTCTTTATTGACCGTTTTGTCCGTCTTGGTAAACGGCGTGCCGTTGATGACGACCTCGGTGAAGCTGTCGACCTGCATAAAGTCGCCCAGCTCGTCGGTAAACGTGATGTAGCCGGACTTGGTCTCGTCGTAGCCCTTATGGATTTCGGTCGGATAAGGCGCCTCCGATGTGATGGCCTGTGAGATGTCGTCAAAGACCTTCTTGAGCTCTTCTGCATTGGTCGCCGACTTGTAGTAGTCGGAGTTTTCAGCGCGTGCACCATGAGCATCCCATGCCGTGGCATTGGGGTAGTTGCTCGAAACGGCCTGCATGAACTTGTTCTCTTTTTGGCTTTTTCCCGAATCCTGGATACCAGCGCTGGGGTCCGCGCCATCAAAGATGCCGATAGTATAAACGGTGGCCTTGCTGTCCTTCATGTTCTTGGCAGCCGTCACGGCATCGTTAGCGACCTTAGAATCAAACTCGTCGTAGCTCGTTGGCTTGCCGTCGGTAAAGAACACAACGATCTTCTTGGCATCTGCGCGACCAGAAGTGATGCCCTCTGCCAGCTGCAGACCATTATCGGCGCGCGTGGCGCCGGCGGGTTTGATTGCCTTAATTGTTTCCCTAAGATCAGTCACGCCGGCGCCAGAGCAATTGGTCAAGCCCGCCATTACCTGGGAGTAGTTGTAAGTATTAGTTCTGCCATATTCCCATTTATCGTACGTGTCGTTGCCGATCTTATCGGTCTTATCACCCGAAAACTTAACAATGGCAACCCTGTGCTGCCTATCGACACCCTCGATACCCTCGTTTTGCTTGGCGATGGTATCAATAAAGCTATAGGCAGCGTTCTTCAGAGCTGTAATGCGCTTAGTGTCGTCAGTATCGCCCATAGCGTGATCCATAGAGCCAGAGGCATCCAGCACCATCACGATGTCAAGCGGCGTGGTGACCGTCACGGTTGAATTAGACGTCGAGGACATCGCCGAAAGCGTGGTCAAAAAGTCCGACTCTTCGTTTTCCTCGGTTGCCTTGACCGTCTTGTCGGTCCAGATTCGACCGACGTTTTGGGTTGTTACTTTATTACCGCCGTGGCCGGCTGCCCAGATTTCCCAGCGTCCGCTAGTATCGGGGTCGACGACCGTCCCGTTTACTGTCGGTCCGTCCATTCCTGTGCTGGACCTGGCGTTGGCCTCGGGCAGCATGGCGAATGCTGCGGCTGGCAACACCAGCACTACGGCCAGTATCACCGCCAAGAGACCCCTCGTGTACTTACTCATCGCGTCTCCCTTCTCGCGGTCTCAGACCTTGCAACAGCCTAAAGTTACGAAATGAGACACAATTTGGGCAGGTGACACACGTTCCAGATTCGGTTTTGGGCGTGAGACAAATGTCTCACCAAAGTTGAGACACGAGGGTTTTCGCAGGAAAACGGATGCGACTCAAGATCGACGGGACAAAAGGGCTCGTTTTCCTCCGTCCACGGAAGATCAAAGGCTGTTACGGATATGGTGCCATTTCAAAACTATGCCGGATTACGGGGCAAAAGTCGGGACCCTCATCCATACCCTCATTTTTTGAAAAACGGCAGGCTATCTACCTGCGGTTTTGTTTTTGTGTTTTTCCGTATGGTCGGAGGTTCGCCATCCAGCCCCGTAAACCGGCATAGTTTTGTTTGCGGCGGCCCAGCCGCGCGTTTAAGCGCGGGGCCGGTGGGGCATTTTTGCCCCACCGGCCCCTATTCCAGCTCTATTCCGGCGCTATTCCGGTTTGGTTTCTACTGTGGGAGTCTTGTCCGCTGCGACTGGGGTGCGGGCGGTGTCCATAGTCAGGCAGTGCTTGGGGCAGCTCTCGATGCACTCACCGCACACCACGCAGGCATACGGGTCGATCGACCACGTTCCGCCCTTGCGATCGACCGCGAGCGCGCCCGCCGGGCAACGCCGTGCGCACATGCCGCAGCAGATGCACACGTCCATGTCATTGACGATATGCCCGCGCAAGCGCTCGGGCGCCGTCAGCTTCTCCTGCGGATAGCACACCGTGACCGGCCGCTTGACCATAGAACCCAAGGCCGTCTTGGCAAATGTCAGTAAACTCATGCCGCGCCTACCTTTCCGTGCAGCTAATGCAGGGGTCGATGGTCAGGATAATCATGGGCACGTTGGCAAGGAGCACGCCCTGCAGCGCATGCGTCAGACCCGCCAGGTTTTGCGACGTCGGCGTTCGCACGCGAAAACGGTCCAGGTTCTTGGTGCCGCTGCCGCGCACATAGTAATACGCCTCGCCGCGCGGCTGCTCAATCACAACCTCGCCGCGCGCGCCGTCGGCCGGCGTGAGCTTGGTACGCCCGCCGATACCGTCGTGCGGAATCTTGCCGACAAGCTCCTTGATAATGTCCATGGCCTGCGTAACCTCGGCACAACGCACCTGGCAGCGGGCATAACAGTCGCCATCGGTGGCAACAATCGGCTCAAACGCAGCCAAGTCCGCATAGGCACCGTCACCGAACATGCGCACGTCATAATCCACGCCCGAGGCGCGACCGAACGGGCCGACCATCGACAGATCCAGCGCGTCCTTCTTGCTGATCACGCCCACGCTATGCAGGCGCTCGCCGCAGCTATTGTCGTCCAAAAATGTATGCACCACGGCCTCGTAGTCAGGGCGCATAGCGTCGAGCGTCTGGACAATACCCGCCAGCTCGGAATCCTCAATGTCGTGTTTAAGGCCGCCAATCTCGTTAATCGACAGAATCACGCGACCGCCGCAAGTGCTCTCAAAGATCTTGAGAATCTGCTCGCGCAGCGTCCACGAACGATAGAACAGCGCCTCAAAGCCAAAGGCATCGGCGAGCAGGCCCAGCCACAGCAGGTGCGAGTGAATGCGCGAAAGCTCATGCAGAATGGTGCGGATATACTGCACGCGACCAGGCACCTCGATGCCGAGCATGCGCTCGCAGGCGCTGGCGTAGCCACAGCTATGGCCCACGGCGCAGATGCCGCAGATGCGCTCGGCGATGTAGCCAAACTGATGCATATCGCGCTTTTCGGTGAGCTTCTCGAGTCCGCGGTGCACAAAGCCGATCTGCGGAATTGCTTCGATGACGCGGTCGTCCTCGATCACTAGGTCCAGATGAAGCGGCTCGGGCAGCACCGGGTGCTGCGGGCCAAACGGAATTACGGAGCGATGAGCCATGGACCTTACGCCTCCTTTTTCTGCTTGTCGCGGGCGGCCTTGGCGGCAAGCGCCGCGCGGACCTTGGCCGCTTTCTCGGGATCCATGGCAGCGAGCTTTGCCTCCATCTCGGCAGCCTTGAGCGCGGCCTTGGCAGCGGCATCGTCATGCTGGGCATCGGAGCCGGCAGTCGCAGCGGGCTGAGCAGCGACGCCCGCGGCATCGCCGGCGCTCGCAGCGCCTTCCCCTGCAGCAGCCGCAGCCGTGGCGGCCTTCTCGGCCGCGACCTTGCGCGCCTTGGCCTCGGCAGCCGCACGGACCTTCATGGCTTTCTCGCGCGCGGCCTTCACCTCGGGCGTGATAACGCTCATGGGCTCGGCAGTCGAGACCTGGTAGAAAAAGCCCTTAAAGTCGATCTGCATGTCGGTAATGGCAAGACCAAACAGGTCGTGGGCCTCGTTTTCAAACGGGAATACCGCCGGATAGTACGAACTGATAGACGGAATCTCCTGGTACTGATCAATTCCCTCAACCACCAGGTTTTCGATCGCATAGTTGCCGTCCTGCACAATATGCTCCTGAGCAGCACGAACGTTGATAAATGTATAGACCAGGCGATACGTGCCGTCGTCGACGTTGCGTTCGGCGTGCATCTGCACAAAGCGCGCGCCAACGCCCTTGAGCGCCTGGACATGCGACAGGAGCTCGTCGATCCCGACGATGGTATAGATAGCCTTTTGCATTACTCGGCCTCCTTTGCAGCGGCGGGCGCGGCGGACCTGGTGGACACGTTGACCTCGACGCCGTCACCGGCGACGGCCCCGGCCCCGGCCCCCGCAGCCACAAACCCGTCCTCGCCCAGCTCAACGCCACCGTCCCAAGTAGCGGCGCCGCCCACGGTAAGCGGATCGCCGCCGGCGCGCATCACGGCCTCTTTCTGGTCCAGGATGCCGCACGCCTCCACGATGGCATCGATCACGGTCTCGGGGCGAATGGCGCACCCAGGCGCGTACACATCCACGGGAATTGCGCGGTCCACGCCGCCGGTCACGTTATAGGCATCGCGGAACACGCCGCCCGAACACGCGCAGATGCCGCAGGCCACCACGCACTTGGGCTCGAGCATCTGGTTGTAAATCTGGCGCACGACAGGCAGGTTCTGGACATTGACCGACCCCGTCACCAAAAAGATGTCCGCATGCTTGGGGTTGCCGGTGTTGACCACGCCAAAGCGTTCCGCATCGAACAGCGGCGTGAGCGAGGCCAACACCTCGATATCGCATCCGTTGCAGCTCGAGCCGTCGTAATGAATAACCCACGGCGAGCGCGACATTTTATGATCCATGGATGCCGCCTCCTAAATAAATACGTCGACGAGGATGGGCATAAGGTTGAGCAGGCCAAACACCAGCGCCACGCCCCATCCGAGCCTAAAGCAGCTGCGCCAGGTGCTGCGTGCGAAGGTGTTGTCGATCAGGACCTCGACAAAATACGTCGCGGCCATCACGACCAGGGCTACAACCCAGCTCACGGGGTTGTCCCAAACAAAGAACATGCCCACCCACATCAAAAACAGCACGGTCTCGCACCAGTGCATAAGGGTCATCTTGGCCAGCGTGCCGCCGCTCATCTCGGTGGCAACGCCCTGGACGATCTCCTGATGCGCATGATGCGAGTACGAAAGGTCAAACGGCGACTTGCGCAGCTTGATGGTAAGCACCGCGAGCAACGCGAGGAAAATGGGCGCGCTGTACACGATGATAGGGGCCGACTGCCCCGTCACAGCAATGGAATCGAAGCTGTCGGTGGCAAGGTACAGGCCCACACTCATCAGCAGAACGGCGGGCTCGTAACTCATGACCTGCAGCAGCTCGCGGTCGGCGCCGACCTGAGCAAACGGGCTTTGCGTCGAGGCGGACGCCAACACCACAAAGATCGCGGCGAGGGTAACCATAAACGCGCACAGCAGCGTGTTGGAGCCCGACACAAAGATGCCGCCGCCCACCACGGTAAAGATGAGCGCGCACGCCATGTAGGTGTCGTCCATGGTGTTTACGCTGGCGGGGGCCTTGCGCAGGAGCTTGGCCACATCGTAGAAGGGTTGTAGCAGGCGCGGGCCCACGCGGCCCTGCATGCGAGCCGAAAGCTTACGGTCAACGCCGTCGATCAGGCCACCAACCAAAGGCGCAATCAAGGCAAACGCCACGGTGCCAATAAAGATGCCCACGACGCCCGAACCTTCAAAATACTTGCCGCGCAACACCGAGGGCGCGCTCATGGCAAGCCGCTCGGGCCCAATCCACGCGCAACACAGCAGCGCAAACAAGATAATGCTGCAGCACACGACGCTACCCGCGGGGCCAATACGCTTCTCGCCAAGGGCGTCCTCCGAGTACCAATTGCGCTTTTCGGCCTTCACCTCGCGTCCCATCGAGCCGCGGAAATGGCGATATTTGTCGGTTCCCACGCCCGAAAGGTACACGTTGACGTGCGGCTTATTGCTCACGCGGAACGACGTCAGCAGCACCACGGCGATAAACGCTACGATAGCCACCATCAGATACATGGCGTCCTTGCCAATAACGTACGGCACGCGTCCAAACACCATGGCGAGATAGGGCGATACCAGACCGCTCGAGATAACCGGAAACGCCACGCAGCACAGAATCAGCAGCGCGGCGATGGTGTTGAGCGCCATCCATTCGGTCTTATGGACATTGACCTCGACGTTTTGAGCCGTGGGGTCGACGCCCGAAAGCTTGGCAAGCCACTTGCCCCAAAAATAGAACGTCGCGGCCGAGCCAAAGGCCAGCACCATGATCATGAGCACGTTGCCGGTCTGCGCAAACGCCACCAGGGCGCCCCACTTGGACACGAGCATGCCAAACGGCGCCACAAACATGCCCATGATGCCCAGCATCATAAGGCGCGTCAGGTGCGGCATGCGGCTGAACATACCGTCCATGTCCTCGATATTGCGGCTGCCGATATGATGCTCGGCCGTGCCCACGCACAGGAACAGCAGCGACTTTGCCACCGTGTGGAACAGGATTAGGAAGATGGCGGCCCATACGGCCTCGGGCGCGCCGACACCCAAGCAGGCGCTGATAAGGCCCAAGTTGGAAATGGTGGAGTACGCGAGCACACGTTTGGCGTTGCTCTGCGAGATGGCCATGAGGGCAGCGAGCAAAAACGTGATGGCACCCACACTCGTGACCATAAAGCCGGTCACGGGATAGATGGCATAGAGTGGGCTCAGCTTGACCATCAGGAACACGCCGGCTTTGACCATGGTTGACGAGTGCAGCAGGGCGCTCGTGGGCGTGGGGGCAACCATGGCACCCAACAGCCACGTGTGGAACGGCATCTGTGCGGCCTTGGTGAGCGCGGCGAGCGACAACAGAATGACCGGCATCACCAGCAGCGCAGATTGCGCGGTTCCGGCGCCGGAAAGCTCGATCATGCCCGAGATGGTCAGCGGCATGCTGTTAACGTGCAGGTACATGAGTCCGGCCAAAAACGCGATACCGCCCAGCATGTTGAGGATGATCTGGGTGAAGGCGTTCTTGATGGCCTCGGGCGTGCGCGTGTAGCCAATCATAAGGAACGAGCACACGGTGGTGATTTCCCAGCCGCAGAACAGCCACTCAAGGTTGTCGCTCGTCACGATGACGAACATGGCTGAGAGGAACAGGAACATAAGCGCCAGGAACTGCGGGCGACGGTCGGGCGCGGTCTGCCCGCGCAGCGCAGCCTCGTGCTCGTCGTGGGCCTGGAAGTCCTTCATGTAGCCCAGGGCATACACGCAGATAAGGCTGCCGACGATGCCGACGGCGAGGACCATGATCACGCTCATGTAGTCCAGGTAGAGCGGGGTTGCGGTGACGGCTTCGGTCGCGGGCAGCGTCATGGCTGCAAAGGCGAGCGAGCCCACCAACTGGACTACGCTGAGCACCGTGGTGAGCGCGTTCCTATATTTGTACGCGTTGTACAGGATGACGGCGCACAGGATGACGTCGATAACGGAACTGATGATCGAGAGCACATGCGAGGTGCCGGGGGCAACCTCAAAGCTCTGCGGACCCGTGCCAAAAAACATGACGGCGACTACAACTGTCACCGCCATAATAATGCCGGAGCCTATGAGCCCCACCGCATCGCGGGTGCGGTCACCGCGCGCGAGCAGCATGCCCAGCGCCGGTACCAGCGGAAACAGGGTAAGGAAATACAGTAGCGTCATACCATCACTCCCCCATGCAAAAACGCTGCAATTGTTTAACGTTATAGCTCAATTACGGGGTTGCGGTGGCAGGTTTTCGGTCAACTGGGGAGTTTTAGGCGTACGGGGCAAGGGCACGTCCGCTTTGGAGCAGAGAGGCGGCAAGAAAAATGCGCCCCTGTGGGCGCACCATCCCGTTTGCTATTCCGCCTTTTTAACGCGCGGCTTGCGACCTCGCGGCTTATCGACCAGTGCGGACTCACCGCTCTCGCGATACTGGCGGCACCAGGCCTTAACCGAAGACTCGCTTGGAATCTTGTGTTTGATCATGGCCTCGCGAACCGTTAAGCCGTTTTCCAAGCGGTCCTTGACCACGGCGAGCTTAACTTCGTACGAATAGGTGTGATGATGCGAACCGGCGTTGAGAACGTCGTCGGCACCGCCCACGGCATACGCGCGGGCCCACTGACGAGCCGTGGCCTGGGGAATGCCAAGCTCCGCGGCGAGGGCGCGATGACCGACCCCCTCTTGGAGGGCCTCGACGGCGCGCTGCCTAACCTCAGGCGCATGCGTGCGAGTCCTAGTTGCTTCCGACATACCTGCCACTTCTTAGCCTTAACCGTTAATCTGCTTTCTTACGTGCAAGTTAGATAGTAGCATTTTACCGTTTGCTCAAAGCAGTTAATTAAAATAGACGCGGCGTTATCTGGGCATTTGGCACCAAATTACGACATTTCTTTATCGATTATTTACGCTGGTAGCTGACTCGCAGCTAATCGTCATTCGCTTGTCAACAAAATTGGCATCTCTTTATGTCCTTTGGTATAGAGGATATAGTTATTAACCCCTCCCCCAATATTTTTGAGTGATCTGCAAGGCAGTAGACGTCCTCACTCCTCATGATTACCGCGCATTGCCATTCATCGGAGCAAAACAAAAAGGGCGGGACCTGCTGCGCTTGCAGGCCCCGCACCGGTTGACACCCGACGGGACACAGCCGGGCGAGACGGATCCGTGCTACCGCCCCGCCTGGCCGCGATGTTCAACTACAGCTCGTTGGCCGCGTGATACGCCGTGCGAATGGCGCTCGCAATGTCGGCGGTGCGCTCACCCGAGCAGTCGCCCACGCAGGTCACGGGCACCGTCACGCCATCCAGGTCAAACGCGTTGGCCTTGGAGCCCACGGCCATCACCACGTAATCGCAGGCGATCTTCACCGGCTCCTCGGCGCCGTCCTCGGTGGTGCGAACAGCCTCCACGCCCTCGTCGGTAATGGCGGTCAGGCGGGTCTTAACATGCTGCTCCACGTTGTGCTCTGCAAAGTCGCTCATAATCAGCGGCAGAATGGTCTCGGACTCGCCCGCGGCAATCTTGTCGAGCATCTCCACGATCGCCACCTCGCAGCCGTGCTGCAGCAGGTACTCGGCAGTCTCGGTGCCCACCAGGCCGCCGCCAATGACGGCGACGCGGCCGCTGAGCTCCACCTTGCCGGCCAGCACGTCCCAGCTCGAGACGACCTTCTCCGAGTCGGCGCCCGGAACGGGGATGACCACGTCGTGCGCGCCCACGGCCACAATCGCGGCGTCGGCGGCGTTGAGGTCCTCAGCGGTAGCGGCATGACTGAGCTCCACCTTCACGCCCAGGCCAGGCAGAATCTTCTCGTAGTACTCGACCGAGCGCATAATCTCGTCCTTGCGCGGAGGCGCAGCCGCCAGCACAATCTGGCCGCCCAGATGATCGCTCGCCTCGCAGACGGTCACGTCGTAGCCGCGCTTGGCCGCCACGCGCGCGGCCTCCAGGCCGGCGATGCCGCCGCCCACCACGGCGATCTTCTTGTCGCCCTCGCCCGGCTTGATGGCGATGGTCGCCTCGTCGCCGTTCTCGGCATTGAGCACGCACGAAATGTACTTGCGGTTTTGAATCGCATCGACGCAACCCTTGTTGCAGTTGAGGCACTCGCGGATGGGCTCACCCGTGGCGGCCTTCAGCGCAATGTCGGGGTCGCACATGAGCGAGCGGCCATAGGCGATGATGTCGGCGGCGCCGTCTTCCAGAATCTTCTCGCCGGCCTCGACCGAAACCACGCGGCCCACGGTTGCCACCGGCACGGAGACCAGGGCCTTGACGCGCTCGGCCACGGGCAGCGTCCAGTTGTAGGGCATGGCGCCCATGGGCGGAATGGTGTCGCCCATGTTGCCGGTGTGGTTGGCCTGTGCGACCTGGATCATATCGATGCCCGCGCCCTCGAGCAGCTTGGCGAACTCGCAGGCCTCGTCGGGCTGCAGGCCGCCCTTGCCGCGCGGCGTGCCGTCGGGGTTCTCCATGATCACGGGGAGCTTGTACTCCACCATCAGCTGCGGCGCGGCTTCCTTAATGGCAGCGACGACCTCCAGCGCGTAGCGAACGCGGTTCTCGAACGAGCCGCCGTACTCGTCGGTGCGCTGGTTGAGGATGGCCGAGCACAGCGAACCTACCAGGCGGTCGCCGTGGACCTCGATGGCATCGATCCCGGCCTGCTGCGCGCGAGCGGCCGAGGCGGCGATAGCCTCCTTGATCTGGGTGAGCTGCTCCACACTCGCCTCGTTCACAAAGTGCTGCATGTCGTGGTGCAGCTTGGCGTAGGCCTGGTTGCGGATCTCGTTGGACTCGGCCATCTTGGCGGCAAAGGTCTCCTCGTCGCCGGCGGCCTTGGCCTCCTGCGCGGCCTTGGCGGCGGCCATGGATCCCATGACCATGCGGCCGACACCGGGCACGTCGTACTCGGGGTGGAACAGCTGCAGCGCGACCTTGGCGCCGTGCTTGTGGACGGCATCGGCCAGGGCCTTAAACGTGGGGATTTGGGCGTCGGTCGCCAGCTTGGGCGTGGGGCTTGCGGTCATGACGGGAGCAACGTCGCCGATGACGATGTAACTCACGCCGCCACGGGCCAAACGCTCGTAAAAAGCCAGGCTGCGCTCGCCAATGGAGCCGTCACGCTCCTCGTAGCCGGTGGTCAGCGGCGGAAACATAATGCGGTTTTTGAGCTCAAGGGGGCCAACCGTAATGGGCTGAAGCAGCTTGGATGCAGGTGCGGTCATGGACATTCCTCTCTTGTAGGCGCGGCGGCGATGTTGCCGCGTAGTTGTCTAGAGGATATGGCATGGAGGCACAGCAGCACAACGGAAATCGGCGAATATCAGGTGGCGGCAGGTGGATGGGGCAGAGCGGGGCGGCCCGTCGGTTTATCTCAATCTGTAACAGTTACGCGGCAAAACCGGGTCTTACTGTTACAGATCGAGATAAACCAAACCCGCCTGCTAGAAAATCTCAATCTATAACATCAACTCGGCAAAATCCGTCCCTCGTGTTACAGATTTAGACAAACACGACCCAACCCACCGGTATATCTCGGTCTGTAACACCTAGCCGCCCAAATCGGGTCTAGATGTTACAGATCGAGATTTTGTTTGAGAGGCCGAGAATTGGACCGAAAACACGGTCCCGAAATAACAAAAAAGCTCGCCGGCTAGGCCGACGAGCTGCAAGTTCTTGGTCGCGGGGGCAGGATTTGAACCTACGACCTCCGGGTTATGAGCCCGGCGAGCTACCAGACTGCTCCACCCCGCAATGTCTGGGCGCCTCATGTGCGCAAGAAAGAATATTACGCGGGAGTTCGGTAAACGGCAAGGAAAATCTCGTAGAGCATAATTCCTTCATATTTAAACCCCTCAGCCCCTATCACCGTAAACGAATCGCAGCCGAGCGCCGTCGGCGGCGCGTATACAATGGTGCGCGTCCTTTTATGCCAACACCGGGAGTAGACATGCTGCTCGCTATCGATATGGGAAACACGCAGACGGCCATGGGCCTGTTTGACGGAGACGAGTTGGTGCAGTCGTGGCGTATGCCCACCGACCGCTCCTATACCGCCGACGAGATCCATGTGCGCCTGATGGGTTTCTTCAAGATGTACGGCCTTTCGCTCGACGCGGTCGACGCGATCGCCTTTGCAGGCGTGGTGCCGCAGCTCTCGCGCGAATGGCACGCCGTGGCCGACCGCATTGCCGCAGACGCCATCGTCATCGGACCGCAGACGGCCGCGGTGACCAAGCTGCGCGCGGCGCGTCCCCAGGCCGTAGGCGCCGATCGCGTCGCTAACGCCGTTGCGGCCGAAACTTTCTACGGCGCGCCGGCAATCGTGGTGGACTTTGGCACCGCGACCAATATCGACGTCATCGATGAGGACGGTTATTACATTGGCGGAGCGATTGCGCCGGGCATCCGCATTTCGATGGACGCGCTCGCCGCCCGAGCCGCCAAGCTCGCCAGCGTTCCGCTCGAGGCGCCCGAGCACGCCATCGGCCGCGATACCGAGGAGTGCATCAAGGTCGGCGCCGTAACGGGCGCCGCCGCCATGGCTGAGGGCCTGGTCGCGCGCATGAAGCGCGAGCTGGGCCGCGAGGATGCCACCGTTATCGCCACGGGCGGCCTCGCCAGCATCGTCGCCGATTCGACCGACGCCTTCGACATAGTCGACGGCCAACTCACCATCAAAGGCATCTGCGAAATCTACCGCCGCATGCAGGAGTTAGCGTAGGCTCTGGCGAAGCCGAGACGCTACAGTCCGCGAATTCGTACAGCCTCGGGCGGAAACTCCTGCTCGCCGGCATCGGTCTTGATGGTCGCTCGGCCCCAGATGTCCAGGCCCGCAAACACACCGACCGCAAGCGGCAAACCGTTGGGCGACACCGCCGCAACTTGGCGGCCCAGCAGCGGCACCATGTCGAAGTACTCGCCCAGCACGGGAGCCAGCGGCCCCGCGGCGCCTTGCGGCGTGTTGGCAACAACCGCCCAGGCGTCCACGCGGGCCAGCATGGCGGCGGCCAGCGCCTCGACCAGCGCTTCGTCAGCCACACCCACACCGAGCTCGCTCAACGCCGAACGCTCAATATCCACCGTCACGGCACCGAACATGCCCGCAGCACCGGCACCGCCGTTGACGGCGACGCGCGCGAGCGACGTCTCAAACGCGGGCGCACCGCACACGATATCGCTCGGCCACTGGATACCCACCTTACCGGCAAGGCCCAACCCCGGCGTCGAAGCCGTGCCCACGAGCGCGTCCATCATGCCCATCGCGGCCACAAACGGCAGGCCGTGGAAGGCATGCATGTTCACATCCGGACGCACGACCAGCGAAAACGTCAGCGAAGCATCGCCCGCGCTCCACGCGCACCAGCCCGCGGACACGCCCTCGCGGCCCGCGTCGCGCGCCGCGTCGAGCTCGGTGCCGGCGGCAACAGCATTCATCTCGATCATCTACATACGCCCCAATTCGCCCACGATATGACCCACGCGGTCCTCGGGCTCCTTGACCTCGACGCCGTTGTAGCGGAAGAACCGCGCCGGGTCGTGCATCAGGTCCTCGAGCGGCACCAGCACAAAGTCGCGCTCGCCAATGAGCGGATGCGGCAGGCGCAGCTTTTTGCCGCCGTGGGTCTCGCCGTCCATCCACAGCAGGTCCAGGTCGATGGTGCGCGGGCCGTTGACCTTGACCTTTTTGGAGCGGTCGCGCCCCAGCTCGACCTCGATCTTCATGAGCTCGTCGAGCAGCACCAACGGCGCCAGCTCGGTCTTAATCTCGATGACAGCGTTGGCAAACGCGTCCTGGCGCGTCTCGTAGGCCGGCTCGCTCTCGTAGATCTTGGAGGAGTTGGACACGCAGGTGAGCGGAATCTCGGCGATCATGTCGCGCGCGGCGCGGATGTTGTCGCAACGATGCCCCAGGTTGGAGCCCACGGCCACAAACGCACGGCGCGGCTGCGGCTTGGCGACGGCCCAGTAACCGTTCAGGAACTGCGCAAAACCCGCGGCGTCGTGCACGCGCACGATGTTGGCACCGGCCTGGATGGCGCCCAGGCACACGCCAAACGTGGCGGCATCGCGCGCGGCGGCCTCGGTCACGCCCGAGACAGCGCCCACAAAGCGCTTGCGCGACACGGCGCACATGAGCGGGTAGCCCAGCGACGCCATCTTGGCAGTCTCGCGCTGGATGACGATGTCCTCGTTAGCCGACTTACCAAAGCCCGGGCCAGGATCGATGCAGATGCGGTCGCGAGACACGCCGGCATGGATGAGCGTGCGGGCCTGGTCGGACAGAAAGCCCATAACGCGGCGCATGATGGGCGCCGAATCGGGCAGGGTGAAGCGGCGGAGCTGCGAGGTGGGCACGTAGGCTTCCTCGCGGCGGGCGCTGCGGCGCATCATGGCTGCCAGGTGGTCATTGGACTCCGATGCGACCTCGGTGGCTGCGGGCGCGGCCTCGGGCGCGGGCGCGACGGTCTCGGCGGCAGCAACCTGCTCGGCGGCCGGCGTCTCCTGCCCCAGCTCGGTTGCGGGCTCGGACGTGGGCTCCGGTTCGCCAAACGGCAACGAGGGCTGCACCACGCCGCCCGGAAGCTTGGCCTCAACCTTGGGCTCACCCAGCAGCTTGCCGCGACGGCGGCGAGCCGGCTTCTCGGCCTCACGCGCGGCCTCGGCAGCCGCCTCGCGCGCCTTCTCGGCAACAAACGCCGCTGCCGAGGTATCGAGCTGCACCGTTGCGTGCGTGCGGGTGGGCGCGGCGACCTCGCCGGCATGCATCACGATGACGCCGCAGGTGCTCGTCTTAACAAACTCGACCATCTTGGGATCGGTGAAGCCGGTCACGTCGTTGACGATCGAGGCGCCGCAGCGCACGGCCGCCTTGGCAACCGCCACATGACGCGTGTCGATCGAGACGATGGCGCCCTCCTTGGCCAGCGCGCGCACCACGGGCAGCACGCGGCGAGCCTCCTCGTCGGGGTTGACCGGGGTAAAGCCGGGGCGCGTGGACTCGCCGCCCACGTCGATGATGTCGGCGCCGGCGTCGAGCATCGCCAGGCCGTACTCGATGGCAGCATCCGGGTCGAAGTGCTCCCCGCCATCGCTAAACGAATCGGGCGTCACGTTGAGGACGCCCATGATGCGCGGACGGTCAAAGCTGAGCTCGTACTTTCCGCACCGCCATGTCTTGCTGTCGTTCGCCATGAACATCCTCCTAAAATGCCCACGCCGCCGAGCTTGGGGAGCTGGCGGCGGGGTCGCTTTGCACTCAGTCTTTCTATTGTATCCGCGCGCGCGGGCTAGAACGCAAACGCGGCCGCGATGTCGCAAGAAATCAGCAGGTCGGCATTTGCATCCTGATCGGTGGGAGCAAGGTTGCAAATGGCCAGCGTATCGCCGGTAAAGTAACGCGTAAGGCCCGCCGCCGGATACACCACGAGCGAGGTCCCGCCCACGATGAGGGCATCGGCCGCGGCGATGGCGGCAACGGCACCGGTCAACACATGCTCGTCGAGCGGCTCTTCGTAGAGCACCACATCGGGCTTAATGCGCCCGCCGCACGCAGGACACACGGGCACGCCCGCGGCGTCCTCGTGCTCGCGCGAGCAAATCCATTCGGCGCTGTAGACTGCGCCGCACGTCTGGCAGACATTGCGGTGGACCGAGCCATGCAGCTCGAACACGCGCTGCGAGCCGGCCATCTGATGCAGGCCGTCGATATTTTGCGTCACCACGGCATTCAGCTTGCCGGCGCGCTCCAGCTCGGCCAGCTTGGTGTGGCAGCGATTGGGCTTGGCGCCAAGCGCGATCATCTTGGTGCGGTAGAAGTCGAAGAACTCGGCCGGATGCGCCTCGTAAAAGCTATGCGACAGCATGGTCTCGGGCGGATAGGCAAACTGCTGGTGATACAGGCCGCCCACGCTGCGGAAATCGGGGATGCCACTTGCCGTGGAAACACCAGCGCCGCCAAAGAAGACCACGCGCTTGTGGGTGTCAAACAGATCCGCCAGCGCGGCGGAGGCCTGCCTGGGGTCCGATATTGCCTGCGTCATATGAGTCCTCCGTCCTTGTTAGTCGGGCAGCGTTGAGCGACGTCCCAGCATGCGGCCTTTAAGTCAGCATGCGCGGATCCCACCCCGCCCCTGTTGCGCTAATCTTAAGCCTGCCAACCCCGTCGAAAGGACACCATGCCTCAGACTTACACTTTCGCCTCGTGGAACGTCAACGGCCTGCGCGCCGTGCTCAAAAAGGACCCGAGCTTTATCCAGATCGCGCAAGAACTCGACGTCGATATCCTGGCACTGCAAGAGACCAAGTTGCAAGAAGGCCAGGTCGATATTGACCTGCCCGGCTATCACCAAACCTGGAGCTACGCCGAGCGTAAAGGCTATTCGGGCACCGCGGTCTTTAGCCGCCAGGAGCCGCTGCGCGTACTGCGCGCCGATGCGCTGCTGCCCTACGCCGGCGGAGGCGAGGCGGCCGTGCTCGTCGCCCAAGTCGCAACCGAGGGCCGCGTCTGCGCGCTCGAGTTCGACAAATTCTGGTTTGTGGATGTCTACACGCCCAACGCACAAAATGAGCTCGCGCGCATCGACGTGCGTATGGCCTGGGACGATGCCTACCGCGGCTTTTTGAACGCGCTCGAGCGCGAGACCGGCAAACCCGTCGTAACCTGCGGCGACTTTAACGTGGCGCATGAGGAGATCGACCTTAAGAACCCCAAGTCCAACCGCGGCAACGCAGGCTTTTCGGACGAGGAACGCGGCAAGTTTACCGAGCTGCTCAACGCCGGCTTTACCGATACCTGGCGCGCGGCAAACCCCGACGTCGAGGGCGTCTACAGCTGGTGGAGTTATCGCTTTAATGCCCGCAAGAACAACGCCGGCTGGCGCATCGATTACTTTCTGGTAAGCGATTCGATCGCCGCCAACGTTCGCGACACCGGCATCCGCGGCGACATCTTTGGCAGCGACCACTGCCCCGTCACCCTCACGCTAGAGCTCTAGCCCCAAGTAATTCCTCTAGGGGACAGAGGAAAACAGATCATGTGACCCCTCTCCCTCTATAAGGTGCGGTGGAATAGTTCCTGTTTGGGCAGCAAATAGCCAAAAACGAGAACCATTCCACCGCAAGCTCGTGAGGGAACGCGAAATGCCTTACAGCCCGTATTTCACGACGACACGGTTAATGCGACGGCACCAAGGCTTGTACAAGGCAGCCAAGAACACGCAGGTCGCGAGGCCGTGTGTGATATCGAACGGCACTGCCGTGGCAAGACGTGCCATGGCACCCGCCCACGTGAGCGGTTGAACAAAACCGATAATGTCGTAGGCGTTGATCACAACGCCGTACAGCAAACCCGAAGCAAAGCCGTAGGTCAGCAGCGCCGGCATACGCACGGTGCCATCGGCGCGATCAAAAGCGCCGGCATGCGCCAGCGCACCGCCAACGTATCCCACGAGCCCCCAGGCATACATCTGCCACGGCGTCCACATGCCCTGCCCAAAAAAGAAATTGCTGGTCAGCGCCGCCAACGCACCGACCATAAAACCATTGCGGCGACCAAGCGTCGCCCCCGCGATAATGGCGATGGCACTCACGGGTTTAAAGTCGGGAATGGGGCCAAACAAGATGCGCCCCGCCGCGGCCAATGCTGCCAGAACCAGCGTGGGCATAATCTGGCGCAAACCCGGACGAGATGCCTCGTAACCCGCAAAGAACAGCGCGAGCACCAGCGCCACCACAACCAGCATGGCCAATGCTGCCTGCTCAACACCCGACAGCAACGCGGCAGCCATCACCGCCGGCACCGCCAACAACAGCGGGACCTCCAGTTTTGCAAGCAAGCGCGCGACGCGATAATCCGTCATCCCATCACGCCCTATAAAACACGTTATCGGCAAAGAAGTCGGCCGGCGGCTCCATGCAGGCAATCTCGCCGTCAAACATCATGACGACGTCGTCGGCTACCTGCTCGGCAAAGTCCAAATCGTGCGTAGCCATGATGACGGTGCCGCCAGCCTTCGCATGGTCACGCAGGGCGCGGGCAATGATGCGGCGGCTGAACAGGTCTAGACCCTTGGTGGGCTCATCGAGCAATAGCAGTTCGGGGCCGATTAGCAGCAGTTTTGCCAATGCAAGCAGTTGACGCTGCCCGCCCGAAAGATCGTACGGATGGCGTCCATCCAGACCCGACAACCCCAAGCTCGCCGCACGCTCCCGCGCCAAGTTCTCGTCATATCCGCAGGTCGAGGCCCATTCCATCAGCTCATCGCGAACCGTCTCGGCAACCAGCAATGCTTTGGGATTCTGAGGCAGCAGCGCCGCCGAGGCCGCTCCGCGCACCATGCGGCCGCGCTGCAGCTTGGCGGTCTTCGCCAGCACCGAGAGCATCGTCGACTTGCCGCAGCCGTTACCGCCAACAACCGCATGCACCGCACCGGCCGAAAACGACGCATCGAGCCCACGCAACACCCAGCCGGACGCTCGATCGTAGCGAAACCAGCCTTCCGACAGGGTGGTAGCCGACCCGCCGTGCATTTTTTGGAGTATTCTGCTTCCATCCGTGCGCGAGAAGGCTTCCGAGCCGTTCTCGAGCGACGTTTGCGCCACAAATTCGGACGATTTGTCCAATTCCGAACTTTTTTTCGCGCTCGATACGTCCCCGGGCGGCTCCAGAGAACCCAAATTGTCCTCACGCCTGCTGAATACTCCGTTTTTTGCACATCGGATGGCACCCCACCCCAACATGTCATCGGAAAACAGCGATTCTCGGCGTCCCAAAGAAGACATATCCGCCACCTCGCGCACGCGACCGCCCTCAATCCGGTGCGTACACGTCGCATACTCGAGCATCGGCCGCGGCTGATGCGTCGCCACAACAACCGTGCAGCCCAGCTCGCGATTCACACGAAACAGCGCGTGCAGGAAATTCTTCTCCGCAACCGGATCAAGCTGAGACGTGGGCTCGTCGAGCAGCAGCACGCGCGGGCGCAACGCCAGAACGGCCGCCAACGACAGCAACTGTTTGCGACCACCCGAAAGCGTGTCAGTATCGCGGTGAAGCCAATCTTCCAGCCCAAAGAAATAGCTGGTCTCAGCTACGCGACGGCGCATCTCATCACGTGCTAGCCCCAAGTTTTCCAGGCCAAACGCCATCTCGTGCCACACGGTTTCGCACACGATCTGGTTCTCGGGATCCTGGAACACATAGCCCACGCGCTCCGCCGATGCCCGCACATCCATGTCGGCGACGGGCTCGCCCAGCACGCGCAGCTCGCCGGAGCGCGTACCCGCCGGCGCGATCTCGGGCTTGAGCAGCGACAGCAGCGTCGACTTGCCCGAACCGGTACCGCCAACAAGCAGTGCAAACGCACCTTGGGAAACACGCCAATCAAGCCCCTCGAGCACCGGTGCCTCGGCCCCGGGATAGGCAAAACTAAGGCCTCGCACCTCAATCGCCGGCGCGGCCGAGCCATATGCCACACCCGCCGCCGAGCTCCTATCCAACCGAGCCATCAGCCAAACCTCTTCTCATCAATCGCGTGCGACGCGCAAGGCAGCATCATCCAGGCAGCGTACACGACATAGCCCAGCCACGGCGCCGGCACCGATAGTTGCGGGTAAAACGAATACTGCATCGTCGCAGTCCACGCCACTGCCGTCGTGGCCATGCCAAACAGCGCAAGTCCAACCAGCGCGGCAACATCGCCGCGCCCCAGCCGATACCGCGCATACGTCGTTCGACGCGTCGCGGCGCCCCACCCACGGGAGCGCATGGCGTCCGCACGCTCCAGCGAATCTTCCATGCCCCAGCCCATCAACACGCTCGACGCCCGCAGGCGCGATCGCACGGGATCGGTGGGCGCGCGGCCCGGCACATCAATCGCATCCTGCACCGCCAGCACCGTACGACCGCGGCGTAAAAACTGCGGGATAAGCCTCATGCACATCGAGATCATGAGCGCAATCACCGGTGCGGCATTGCCCAGCAGCGCGAGCACCTTGTCGTATTCGAGCATCGACGCCGCGGCCTCAAACCACAGCACGCTCGCCACAAACAGCCCGCCCATGCACAGGCCGTATACCATGCTTTCCAGATACACCGCGCGCATGCCAATACGGAACAGCTCCGTCGAGCCCGAGGCGCTAAACAGCGGATTGACCAGCGCGATAATCAAAATCACCGGCAGCTGCCAGCGGAGTGCGCCCAGCGTGCGGGCAGCCCCGCGCGTCGCAAATCCATACGCCAGCCCGCCCGCAAGTGACAGCGCAATCAGCACCGGCTGCATCGAGAACATGGTGAGCCCCAGCGTCAGCACCATGTAGAGGGCCGGCACAGCCGGATGCGACATCGAGAATGCCGCGACGGGCTCGCCGCCAAACTCCTCTTGTATGTTGTCCACGGGCACCCCCGTCCCCTCGCTCAAACGACAGCTCCGCAGCACCGCCAACGCCGCACGCAAGCAGCGCAAACGCCACGCCGGCGGCACCGACATCGGCCGCCATGAGCCAATCGCTACGCGCTCAACATATGCCTGCGGTATCATATTGCGCCGTGTATCGTTTCCAAACACACGTCTCTATAACGTAACAGGAGATCACATGGACGCAACCGCAATTATCCTCGCTGCCGGCGAGGGCACCCGCATGAAGTCGAACCACTGCAAGGTTTCGCACAAGATCCTGGGCAAGCCCATGGTCCAGTGGATCGTCGACGCCACCATCAAGGCCGGCTGCAGCCGCGTCGTGGTCGTCATCGGCAGCCACGCCGACGAGATGCGCGCCCTCATCGACGGCGCCTATGCCAACAGCGCCACCAAGGTCGAGTGCGTTGAGCAGACCGAGCGCCTGGGCACCGGTCACGCCGTGAAGGTCGCGCTCGAGGCCTGCGGCATCACGCAAGGCCCCGTCGTCGTGCTCAACGGCGACCTGCCGCTCATCACCGCCGACACCGTCGCCAAGTTCGCGCAGACCGTCGCCACCGGCGAGCTCGCCTGCACCGTCATGACCATGACCCCGCCCGACCCCTTCGGCTACGGCCGCATCAAGCTGGGTGCCGACGGCCAGATCGAACGCATCATCGAGCAGAAGGACTGCACACCCGAGCAGGCCGCCACGCTGCTCGAGTGCAACGCCGGCTGCTACGCCTTCGACGGCGCGCAGCTCGCCGCGCACATTGACGAGATCGGCAACGACAACGCGCAGTCCGAGTACTATCTGCCCGACATGCTCGAGATCCTCAAGGGCCACGGCCAGGCAGTCTCCATCTTCCACTGCGACGACTACCGCGACGGCCTGGGCGTCAACAGCCGCATCCAGCTCGCGCAGCTCACCGCCATCGCGCGCGACCGCATCAACGAGCACTGGATGGCCGAGGGCGTTACCTTCATCGACCCCACGCAGGCCTGGATCGGCCCCGATGCCGTCATCGGCCGCGACACCATCGTGTGGCCGCAGACGCATCTGATCGGTCACGTCACCGTGGGCGAGGAGTGCCAGCTCGGCCCCAACAGTCGCCTCACCGACACCACCGTCGGCAGCGGCTGCACCATCGATGAGACCATCGCCATCGAGGCCGTCATCGAGAACGGCGTCGACTGCGGCCCGCGCGCCTACCTGCGCCCGGGCACCCACATGCTCGACGGCTCCAAGGCCGGCACGCACGTGGAGATCAAGAAGTCCACGATCGGCGAGGGTTCCAAGGTGCCCCACCTGTCCTACATCGGCGACACCACCATGGGCTCCGGCGTCAACGTGGGCGCGGGCTCCATCACCTGCAACTACGACGGCGTCCACAAGCACAAGACCGTCATCGGCAAGGATGCCTTCATCGGTTCCGACACCATGATGGTCGCGCCCGCCCAGATTGGCGACGGTGCGCTCGTGGCCGCCGGCTCCGTCATCACCGAGCCGGTTCCGGCCGACGCACTCGGTCTGGGCCGCGCCCGTCAGGTAAATATTGAGGGCTGGGCCGCCGATTATCGCCGCCGTCTGCACGAGGACGACGAGGCATAACGCTTTACCAAGCACAAAAGGAGCTGTTCCATGGGGACGGCTCCTTTTTCTATCGTGACCTGCGCGACCGGATGAGTGGTCGGTTCGTGTCCGTTGACGGTAAAGACGTTATCAAGACTCGATAAACCCCGCCGCACGGTTACAATGCAAAAAGGCATCTATATGGCATTCGATGTATAAAGGAGAAGGGTAATGCCGATTAATGATCCCGAGAAGTCGGAGAATATGCGCAAGTCCATCCGCGTGTATTCCGGTTCCTCCAACCGTCCCCTCGCTCAGAAGATTGCTGAGTACCTTGGGGTCGAGCTTTCGGGCCTTACGCTAAAGCAGTTCGCCAACGGTGAGATTTACGCCCGCTACGACGAGACCGTCCGCGGCGCCGACGTCTTCCTGATTCAGTCCGTGGCTGGCGGCAACGTCAACGACATGCTCATGGAGCTGCTCATCGCCACCGACGCTGCCAAGCGCGCATCCGCCCGCTCCATCACCGCCGTTATCACCCACTACGGCTATGCCCGCCAGGACCGCAAGGCCGGCCCGCGCGAGCCCATCACCGCCCGCCTCGTCGCCAACCTGCTCGAGCGCGCCGGTGTCGACCGCATCATCACCCTCGACCTGCACCAGGGTCAGATCCAGGGCTTCTTTGATATCCCAGTTAACCACCTGTCCGCACTGCCGCTGTTTGGCCAGTACTACAACGACATGCACTTCGACACCGACAACCTGGTTGTCGTCTCCCCCGACGTGGGTCGCGCCAAGGCCGCCAAGAAGCTGTCCGACATGCTCGGCTGCGACCTGGCCATCGCCCACAAGGGCCGTCCGCGCCACAACGCCGCCGAGGTCATGGGCATCATCGGTGACATCAAGGGCAAGACCTGCGTCATCAACGACGACATGATCGACACCGCTGGCACCCTGTGCGCCAACGTCAAGGAGCTCAAGGCTATGGGCGCTGGCGACATCTACGTCTGCGCCACCCACGGCATCTTCTCCGGTCCGGCCATCGAGCGCCTGAACGACGCCCCGATCGTCGAGTGCGTCGTCACCGACGCCATTCCCGTCGAGGTGGGCGGCAAGATCAAGACCATCTCGGTCGCCGAGGAGTTCGCTCAGGCCATCTCCGCCGTTTACCACGAGGAGCCCGTCTCCACGCTCGTCGGCGGCGACTTCGCGCTGTAATCCAACGCATATCGCATCATCTTTGATGTTTTTAAAGGGCCGGAAGCTCGCTTCCGGCCCTTTTTCCATCCCTCGCCAACCTTCCCTGGACAGTTAGTTCAGATACGTATTTTTTAAAGCTCCAAAGGACCGTTCGGAGCCTTCTGAGCTCCCCGGCGGATGCCCCGCCGTCCAAAGCTCATCGTTTTCGAGTACAACCGCCGCATATTTACCCTCAAATCGCCCTTAAAGCCCCTTAGAAACGCCTCGATCGCCCGCCGCCTTGTACGTATCTGAACTAACTGTCCGGTAGCTATCGTCAACCTTCGCGGCAGAGCTCAATATCCTGCAATCCCCTCAACCGATTTCTACCGATTTCATAACACCCAGCCGTTCATGGCGCGCAGCGCCCCGCTGAGCGAAAAGAACGGTATGGCGGTCGCATTCTGCCGCCAACTTAGTACGTTATAGCCATGACGACCGTGATTTCACATTTCTCCGCCCTCCGCGCAATGCGTCGCGCACGACGGACGTACTCTGCCCTACCCTGGGACTCCGTTGATAGTGGACAGCAAGCACAGGCCTTGGCTAGCTGCATTCCCAATAATGACGCGATAGACTTTGACGCACTTTCGATACTCGATGCCTGGGATGAAGATGATTTCGAACTACTCGATCTTCTCGTTTCAGACGAAGACAACAGACGCCCCGACAAGCGGCTTCTTCAGCATATTCTCACCGCTCCGCTTCCTGAAGGTGCAATTATGCACGTCGAGGCCGACATCTACGCAACGTCTCCTGCCGTGACAGCCATGCTTTGTTCCAAAAATGAATCAGTCGCCAAAACCTTGATGCTTCTCATGGAGCTGCTCGGAACCTACTCCCTTCCTCCCGGGGCAACATACCCCATTGCCCATGACGACATCTGGCCCAAGGGCGATGGCTGCGCAGCGACGGGCGATCTTGATTGCTTGGGCAACCAGTCGGTGGTCGAGCAACAGAACGAAACCCGCTATGAACAGGCACACTACAAATGCGAGCCCGCCACAACTATCGAAGAGCTTGAGGTGGTTGCACGCTTCGCCAAAAGTAGCTCATACACATCGTTTCGCACGGCAGTCAAACTTGCCCGACCCGGATCTGCATCCCCAGCCGAATCCCTAATGTTTGCCGTTCTCGGAGCGCCCATGCGCTTTGGAGGATTCGGATGTTGCAGTCTGCCCATGGGAGGCCTGCTACTCAACTATCGAATCGACTTCGACACTCTTGCGGTCAACATGTCCTCGGGCATCCCCTATGCCATCTGCGACCTATATTGCCCGGCAGCCGGAGTCGACAACGAATACAACGGAATTGGGCATGAGCTTCAAAACGCTCGCATCCACGATGGCAATCGAAATAATGGCCTCAAGGCAATGGGCATCCACGTCCTGGTTATCAATCGCGACCAAATGAAAGACCTTGTTGCACTCGAAGCCTTCGCCCAAACGATGCATCGACTCGCGGGAGTCCGATTCCGATACCGTATCAAGGGCCATCGCAAGCGTCAGGCCGCTTGGCTCAACGCTCTGCGGGCCGGAATCGGCCTTGCACCGGTCTAAACGGCGAATCACCCGTGCGCCGTCAAACAGGGCTGGACAGTTAGTTCAAATACGTATAAATGGACACATTGAATTAGGCTGTTTTGCAGTTATCTCTATACCATTCGCCCTATTTGAAGGCAGGATAGACTTCAAAACAGCGCCATATGGACTAACTAAAGCTCCAAAACAACGTTTCAGTATTGAATTGAGCACTTCGAGTCCTCGGAACTTATACGTATCTGAACTAACTGTCCACCTTGGATTTCGACGGCTGTCCAAACGCCCCCAAACAACCTCAATTGCCCTCCATTTGACAGCGGCAACAGGGTCGCTCACCATAGCAGGCGACAAATCAACGAAAGGATGAACATGGCAGCTGCACAGCCGCTTAAGATTCGCATGGTTGCCGGACTTGGCAACCCTGGCGATGAGTATGCCGAGACCCGCCACAACGCCGGTTTTAAGGCGATCGACGAGCTGGCCCGTCAGGCCGGCGTCACGTACTGGAAAAACCAAGCAGGCGCCGAGGTCGCGCTCATCAATATCAACGATGCCGAGGAAGAGGGCGGCAAGCGCCAGATCGTGCTGGTCAAGCCGCAGTCGTACATGAATACCTCGGGTGGCCCCATCTCCAAGCTTTGCCGCGAATACAAAATCAAGGCCGAGGAGCTACTCGTAATCCACGACGAGCTCGATATTCCCGCCGGCGACGTGCGTGTTAAGGTGGGCGGCGGCCATGCTGGCCATAACGGCCTGCGCTCCATCATCGACAAGATGGGCAGCCGCGACTTTAGCCGTATCCGCACCGGCATCGGCAACCCTCCCGGCAAGATGGCCGTGGCAGACTACGTGCTCAAGCAGCTGCGCGCCCGCGAAGCCGAGGATTTCCAGGACACCTGCGCCCGCGCCGCAGATGCCGCCGGTCTGGCCATCGTCCACGGCGTAATCTACGCCCGCGATCACGTAAACGGCGCCGCTTCCGCCAACGGGAAGCACTAAAACCTACCATTTAGGGACAGGTTTATTTTGGCAGCTTTTATCTGCGGAAACGCCGCAGTCGATACATCGCAATAAACATGCTGCCACCATACATGCATAACGCCCCAAAGGGGGCCGGCCTCAACGAAGCGCGAGGCCGGCCCCCTTTGCCGTTTTGCCTGATAAAACCGACCAAAATAAACCTGTCCCTTTTTGGCAGGTCACTTTTCCCGCCTGCCAAAGATACACGTAAGCGACATTGCCATGAGGGTATAATTTGCACCGTATGTCTGCACAACGCCTGTGCGCGTACGGTTTTACTCGGGCTACCGTCCATTTCCGTGGAGGCACGGTTCGGCAGCCCTAACAAGAGAGGGGTTCTATGTATAAGATCCTGGAGAAGACGCAGTTCTCGGAGAAGGTGTTCAAGTTCCGCATCGAGGCGCCCGCAATCGCCAAGCATGCGCACGCTGGACAGTTCCTCATGGTTCGCGCCAACGAGACGGGCGAGCGTGTCCCGTTTACCTTAGCTGGCTGGAACGGTGACGAGGGCTGGGTCGAGTTCATCTTCATGGTGATCGGCAAGACCACCGAGATGCTTTCCACCTACGAGGCCGGCGAGTCGCTGCGCGACGTCGTGGGCCCGCTGGGCGTTCCCACCGAGATGGCCGAGGGCCCCTGCGCCGTCATTGGCGGCGGCGTCGGCCTGGCAATTGCCTTCCCGGTCGCCAAGCACCTGGTCGAGACCGGCCACGAGGTGCACGCCATCATGGGCGCCCGCACCAAGGACCTCCTGCTCATGGAGGACCAGTTCCGCGAGCTCCTCGACGAGGACCACATCCACATCACCACTGACGACGGTTCCTACGGCGAGCAGGGCGTTGTCACCGCTCCGCTGGAGCGCCTGCTGCAGGACAAGGCCGTGAGCCAGGTCTTCTGCGTCGGCCCCGTTCCGATGATGAAGTTCTCGACCCTCACCGCCCAGAAGTACGACACCCCCATCACCGCGTCGCTCAACCCCATCATGGTTGACGGCACCGGCATGTGCGGCTGCTGCCGCGTCGAGGTGGGCGGCGTGACCAAGTTCGCTTGCGTCGACGGCCCCGACTTCGATGCCACCCTGGTCGACTGGGATGACCTTCGTGCCCGCCAGGCCGCTTACCGTTCCGAAGAGGGCGAGTCCCTCAAGGCCTATGAGGAAAAGAGCTGCGCATGCCACTAGTTAACGGTCGTTTCGTTGCCGATATGAAGTCGCCCCGCACCCCCGATAACGAGGAGCCGGCTGCCGAGCGCGCCTGCGACTTCCGCCCCGTCGACAAGGGCTTCACCGAGGAGATGGCGCTGGCCGAGGCCGAGCGCTGCCTCAACTGCAAGAAGCCGTTCTGTGTTGAGGGCTGCCCCGTCAACATCAACATTCCCCGCTTTATCGAGCAGATCCGCGCGAAGGACTTCGGCGGCGCTCTCGATACCATCCGCGAGGACTCCATGCTTCCCGCCATCTGCGGCCGCGTCTGCCCGCAGGAGAACCAGTGCGAGGGCAAGTGCATCCGTGGCAAGAAGTCCGAGCCCGTGGCCATCGGCCAGCTCGAGCGCTTCCTGGGTGATCGCCCCGAGCTCGCTTCCACGCCCAAGATGGCTCCCAAGAACGGCAAGAAGGTCGCCGTCGTCGGCTCCGGCCCGTCCGGCATCACCTGCGCCGGCGAGCTCGCCCGCAACGGCTTTGACGTTACCGTCTTTGAGGCCTTCTTTACCGGCGGCGGCGTGCTGGTCTACGGCATCCCCGAGTTCCGTCTGCCCAAGGCAGTCGTCAAGCGCGAGATTGACGGCCTAGAGGACATGGGTGTCAAGTTTGAGTACAACTCCGTCGTGGGCAACATGGCCACGGCCGAGGAGCTGTTCGAGCAGGGCTTCGACGCCATCTACGTGGCGACCGGCGCTGGCCTGCCCAAGTTCCTCAACGTCCCCGGCGAGAACCTGCCCAACGTCTTCTTCGCGAACGAGTACCTCACCCGCGTGAACCTGATGAAGGCCAACAAGTTCCCCGAGTACGACACCCCCACCAAGCACGGCAAGAACGTCGTCGTCTTTGGTGGCGGCAACGTGGCTATGGACGCCGTCCGCACCGCCAAGCGTCTGGGCGCCGAGCACGCCATCATCGCCTACCGCCGTACCGAGGACGAGATGCCCTGCCGTCGCGCCGAGCTGCACCATGCCAAGGCCGAGGGCGTCGAGGTTCTGCCGCTCGTCTCCCCGCTCGAGTTTGTCGCTGGCGAGGACGGCTCCGTGTGCGCCGTCAAGGTCCAGAAGATGGAGCTCGGCGAGCCTGACGAGTCCGGCCGTCGTCGCCCGGTGCCCATCGAGGGCGCCATCGAGGAGATCCCCTGCGACGTCGCAATCTCGGCTATCGGCACCAACGCCAACCCCTTCGCAAAGAAGATCGGCGGCAAGATGGAGCTCAACAAGTGGGGCTACATTGTTGCCGACGAGGAGACCGGCCAGACCACCGATCCCCGTATCTGGGCCGGCGGCGACATCGTCACCGGTGCCGCTACGGTCATTCTGGCGATGGGCGCCGGCAAGAAGGCCGCCGCTTCCATCACCGAGAGCCTACTGGGCGAGTAATCATCCGCAGCGCTAGCTACCAAACGGCAAAGTCCCCGTCGAGCACACGCCCGGCGGGGACTTTTTCTATGCCGGCCGCCCAAACCACCACAAAGGTGCCTGTCCCCTTTGTGGTGGTTTTTGGTCGGTTAAGCCTCGAGTTGCGCCACTTTGTAGCGGTAGGCGGCGGCGATAACGTCTTTACAGCCCTCGCGTCCCAACTTGGCGCGGTTGACGACGATGTCTTTGCCGCTCGTCATCTTCCACTTTCCGGCGCTGTAGCGCTTGTAGAACGCCTCGCGCGCCTTCTGCTGCTGCTTGACCAGCTTGGCGCCCTTCTTTTTGTTAAGTCCACGCTTCTTGCGCACGATCTCGACGCGGTCCTCAAAGGGTGCGGTCACCAACACGGCAATATGGTTGGGGTTGTTACGCAGCAGGTAATCGGACAGACGGCCTTCGATAATGCAGCTCTCGGTCTCGCCCAGATCCAAAATCACCTGGCTCATCTTTTGGAACAACTTGTCCGAGTACGAGCGCGCATCGTAGCGGTCGGGCAGGAACGCCATGTTCTCCACGGCCAGACGTTCGTCATAGGCGGCCATCTTATCGAGCGACTCGCCCGCGCGCAGAGACGCGCGCACCAGCAGCTCGTTGTCGTACAGCGGAATCCCCAACTCGTCGGCAAGCATGCGACCAATCTCGTGGCCCTCGGCGCCAAAGTCGCGCGCGATGGTAATGACCACAGGATTCTTCTTGTTCTCCAGATCGCTCATCGTGATTCCTTTCTCTATGTGGCAAAGGGGCTGTCCCTTTGCCACATTCTACGCTGCCACCATTCGCCTCTGATATGCGCGAACCAGCAGCGAGATACCAAAGTTGAGCACAAAGTACATCGCAAACACCAGGCCGTAGAGCATAAGCACCTGCGACAGATCGATCGCGTGGGCCATCACGACGTTTGCCGTGTACATGAGCTCGGCCACGTTAATGCCCGAAAGATACGAGCTGTCCTTAATGACGGTCGTGCACTGGCTAAACAGCGCCGGAATGATCGTCTTAAATGTCTGCGGCAGAATGATGTAGCGCATGGTGGCAAAGAAGCCAAAACCCTGGCTCTGCGCCGCCTCAAACTGGCCGCGCGGAATCGAGTTGAGGCCGCCGCGCACAATCTCGGCCATAACGGCGCTGGTAAACAGCGTAAAGGCGATGGTCGAAATCACAATGTCCAAACCCTGCACCGTAAAGTAGATAAACAGGATCCACAGCAGGTTTGGCGTGCAACGGAACAGCTCGATATAGGCGCTTACCAAAATACGGAACGGGCGGGGCGCATAGCTCTTAACGAGCGCCAGTACCGTGCCAAAGATCAGCGAGAAAAAGATCGACAGCGCCGAGATCTCGATCGTCTTAACAAAGCCGCCCCAAATGTAGAGCAGGTTGGTCGCGTTGAAGATTTCCATGCGCTAGGCCTCCTCTACGTTGTCGAGCCCCAGCTCGGCCAGACTCACGCCGCGCGGACGCTCCTTGGAGCGGCGCTCGAGCCACTGCACCAGCATGGCGAGCGGAAAGCAGATGATGAAGTACATAAGGCAGCAGACGATGTATCCCTGCAGGTAACCGTACAGACTCACAAAGTTGTCGGAACGGTACATAAGGTCGCCGCCGGCCACAAGTGCCAGCACCGACGTGTTCTTGACCAGGTTGAGCGCCTGGTTACACAGCGGCGGCAGAATGATCTTGAATGTCTGGGGCAGCACGATGTACCAGTACGCCTGCGCACGGGTGAAGCCCTGGCTCTGGGCCGCCTCCATCTGACCGCGCGGAACCGCCTCGATACCAGTGCGGATGACCTCCGAAATGTAGGCCGCGTGATACAGACCCACGCCCAAGAAGCCCAGCACGAACGGCGCGATGCGCACCGGCTGGTCGGCACCGGTTATGGCCTGCAAAAACTGCGGACCGGCCATGTACATAAAGAGAACCTGTACGGGCAACGGGGTGTTCTGGTAAAACTCAACGTACACGCGGCTTATGGCGCGCAGCACGCGCGAACGAGTGGTAGAGAACACGCCCAGCAGCGTGCCCAGCACCAGCGACAGCAGCAGACCGGCAACGACCACTTGCAGCGTCACGCCAAAGCCCTCCCAGAAGGGCCCCATGTTTTGAAATGTCGTCGACCAACGGTCGGCGTCAAATAATCCTTCGAGCATTTGATTCCTTCCTTGGACGATGCGCCTATACGAGACCCCAGGTCTTGACCTCTTGGTCGAGCCAGCCATCGGCCAGGCGATCGCAAATCACCTGATCGACCACGGCCGAAAGGTCGCAGCCCTTCTTGGTCGCCACGCCGTAGCCCTGCTCGCCAAACTTGACCTCGGGCTGCAGCAGCTCAACGGTCTCGTTCATGTAACCGGCCAGCGTGGAGCGGTCCATGGCAAAGACGTCGATATTGCCGGCATCGAGCGAACTCTTGATGATGGGGTAGCCGCTAAAGGCCCTAAACTCGGGCTTGCAGCTAAAGCCGTTGTCCTTGATCATCTGCTCGATCAGGCCCTGCGTGGTGGCACCCTGGCTCACACCAATGACCTTACCATCCAGATCCTCAATCGAGGTAAAGCCCGAACGCTTCTTGACCATGAGTCCCACGTAGTCGGTGCGGTACGGCGTCGAGAAATCCCAGCTCTTCTTGCGCTCGTCGGTGATGGTGTAGGTCGCCGCGACCACGTCAAGTTGGCCGTTATCGATCAGCGGACCGCGCGTCTTGGGCGTTACGTCGGCAAACTCGACAAGCTCCTGGGCGCGGGCCTCCTTGTAACTCACGCCAAAGACGGCAGCGGCGATCTGGTAGCACAAATCGACTTCCATGCCCTCAAAGCGGCCCTTGGCGGTGTCGTAATAGCCGTAGCCGGGAACATCCTTCTTAACGCCGGCATTCAGATGGCCGCGCGACTTAATGGCCGCAAGCTTGGACCCCTTGTCGGAGCCCTCGCCGCTGGTGGAGTTGCCGCAGCCGGTAAGCGCGGTCCCCGTCAGCGCGAGCATGCCGGCGCCCGCCAGCTGCAAAAAGTGACGGCGCGACACGGCCGCCCTCGTCATATCCGTCATGTCCATCACCGCGCCTAGTGCAGAATCTTGGACAGGAACTCGCGACAGCGCGGGTTCTCGGGGTTATCGAAGAAGTGCTCGGGCGTGCCCTCCTCCAGGATGCGGCCGTCCTCCATAAAGATGACGCGGTCGGCCACCTGGCGCGCAAAGCCCATCTCGTGCGTCACGCAGATCATGGTGATATCCTCCTGCGCGAGCTCGATCATGACGTCCAGAACTTCCTGGACCATCTCGGGGTCGAGTGCCGAGGTCGGCTCGTCAAACAGGATGATGGGCTGCTTGGTGCACAGGGCACGGGCGATGGCGATGCGCTGCTGCTGACCGCCCGAGAGATTCTGCGGATACTCGCCGGCCTTATGCGCCATGCCGACACGCTTGAGCGCGGCGATAGCGATCTCGGTCGCCTCCTCCTTGCTCTTCTTTTGCAGTTTGATGGGCGCGAGCGTCAGGTTGCCCAGCACCGTCATGTTGGGATACAGGTTGAACTGCTGAAACACCATGGAGCTATACTTGCGAGCCATCTCCAGGTGGTTCTTTTTGGTGAGCGGCGTACCGTCGATGACTACCTCGCCCGACGTGGGCTCCTCCAGATAATCGACGCAACGGATGAGCGTCGACTTACCCGAACCGGAAGGCCCGATCATTACGAGCTTCTCGCCGCGCTTGACGGTGAGGTTGATATCTTTGAGCACATGCAGGTCGCCAAAGTACTTGTTGAGATGCTTGATCTCGATCATGTCTGCCATGAATGTCCCTTCCCTGCGTTTACACGAGTTGAACTATTGTACGGAAAGAACCACGTTTTCGCAGCCCACACTACATTCCCGTAAAGAACCCGCAACCTTCCACCCACTCATTGGGGACAGACTTAAATGAGTACCTGCTCATTGGGTACTCATTTAAGTCTGTCCCCAATGAGCACCGCCCAGCAAAAAAGGGGCGTGACCGCAATGGCCACGCCCCCTCAACATCAACTATATGCCGCTCGGCCCCTACGCGAGGCGGGCTCCGACGATCTTTGCTGCGGCCGGCTTGTCGAAGTTGCCGCCGGTTGCCTTGCCCAGGGCACCCATAACCTGGCCCATCTGCTTCTTGGACGTGGCACCCAGCTCGGCGATAACCTGCTCGATCAGAGCCTCGAGCTCCTCACCCGAAACCTGCGCGGGCAGCAGGCTCTCCAGAATCTTGACCTGCTCGGTCAGGTTGTCGGTACGCTCCTGGTCGGTGCCGGCCTTGATGGACATCTCCAGCGTCTCGCTCGTCTGCTTGATCAGACGCTTGATCATGCTGTTGACGTCTTCCTCGGTCACATCGCGGCGCTCGTTAACCTCGATATTCTTCACCTCAGCCTTGACCTGGCGAATGATGGACAGGCGAACCTTATCCTTGGCCTTCATGGCCGCGATCATTTCCTTCTGCAGCTCTTCGTTGGTCATCTGCAAATCCTCTCTAATAGCGTGGGCGGCACTCGCGCGAGCACCGCCCCATGATTACTCAGTCGTCGACGAATCGTCGGTCGAACTCTTGGTGACGCCCTTCAGACTCACGTTGTATGGCACGTCTTTGGGCATGGGGTTGACGGTAATGTCAGCGTCCTTCTTGTACTGCTCCAGCCACTCGCTGTACGCGGTGCTGGCCGCTTGCGTCTTCACCACGTTGGAGACGTACTTTTTGATGTCCTTGGGCACCTGCTTAATGTCATCAACCTGATTATCGACATGGAAGTAGTCGGTGCACTTGATGATGTGGTAGCCATAGGTCGACTCGACGACTTCGCTCACGTCGCCCTTGTTGAGTCCCTCGAGCGCCGTCTGGTAGCTGTCGACAAAGGTGGTGAGCTTATCCCAGCCCACATCGCCCTTCTTCTCCTTGGAACCGGTGTCCTCGGAGTACTGCTCAACGGCGTCCTCAAAGCTCAGCTCACCGGAGTTGATCTTGTCCAGGCACTCCTGCGCCTTGGCCTTGGCGGCAGCCTTGTCCTCGTCGGAAGCGTCGGAATCAACCTTGATCAGGATGTTCGACGAGCGGCGGGCGTCGTTGTAGCTGGACAGGTTTTCGTTGATGTAATCGACAATCTCGCTGTCCTTGGGCTTGCTGGTGGGCGCCACGGCGTCCTTGAGCTTTTGCTGTGCCAGACTCTCCTTGAGCGAGTCCTTGTAGGTGTCCTCGGTATAGCCGTAGGTCTTGAGGGTCTTCTTAAAGGCCTTGGCACCGCCCGCGCTCTTGCACGCGCCCTTCCAAGCCTTCTCGACCTCCTCGTCCGACACCGTCACGCCGTTCTCCTTCTGTGCCTGTTGAAGCAGAATCTGCTGCGTGTAGGAGTCGATGAGTTGCTTGCGGTACTTCTTGGGCGTGAGGTCGTTGTCAACCAGATACTGCGCCCAATCCTCATCCTTGGTGTAGCCGTAGGACGTGCGCATGCTCATGATCTGCTTGGTCACGGTGTCCTCGGTGAGGTTGGTGCCGTTGATAGTTGCAGCAACACCGCCGGTCAGCTTGTAGCCCGAGGTGTCCTCGGCCTGCGACATAAGGCCGGAGCACGCCATCGCCGAGACGGAAAGCAGCATCGCCAGCACGCCGATGACCACCAGGACGATCTTGACGGTCTTAGACACGTACGTCTTGCGCTGCTTCTTGCGAGAGCTGGAGGCAGCGCGGGCCTGCTGCTCGGGCGTCGGCGCGGCCTCGGAGTTCTTTTTCTTATTTGCCATAGTTGGCCTTTCGCATAACGAATCGAACAAACGCCATTGTGTCACAACGCAGCCCCCGCGGCACGCTTGGTGCATTGGGGACAGATTAATCTGCACCATTTTGGTGCAAAGGGGACAGCTCTGGCAGCCGGCAGTTAGGGACAGTCCCCAAGTGCCGACTCAGCCCCACCTTAGAAGTGGCGGCGGATGGCGTCGACCATGCCCTGGGGCGTGGTCTGGCCGAGCACGTCGGCTGCGGCATCGGCGCCCATAAAGATGTTCATGAGTGCCTGCAGGGCCTCGACCTGGCCGCCCGGCTCGGCGATGCCCAGATTGATGACGATCTGCGCCGGCACCGGAGCGCCCATGCCAGCCATAGCGTTAAATGTCACGGGCGCGGCGGGCTTCACCACCGCGATATAGGGCTTGGCCACAAACCCCGGATCGGTATGCGGAATGGCAATGTTTGCCGCCGGCATAGCGAGACCCGTGGGATAGGCATCCTCGCGCGTGCGGACGGCATCGAGCCAACCGGATGCAATGTAGCCATGTGGTGCAAGCTCGCCCTCAAGCCGCGCGAACACCTCATCCGGCGTCGCACACTCCCAATCAAAAAACACCAGCTCAGGCGTAAACAGCGCTTCGTTATCCGCCATGCGCTCACCTCTCTCACCTAGCCACCTGCGACGTTCTTGAATGACTAGTCGTTAAAGAACGTCGCAGGTGGCTACCCAAAACAAAAGGTGGCCACGCGCGTCTTGGCGCCAATGACCACCCTGACTACTCGGCTAAATTGTACTGTGCGCCGCTAGCCGCGAGGCGCGTCAATTGCGACCTTGCCGCTCTCCAGCACGTGAACGCGGCCGTCGGCGAGCATCTGCACGACCTCGGGATACAGCACGTGCTCGATCGCGTGGATGTGCTCCTCGAGCGTGTCGACGTCCCAGCCCTCCTCAACAGTCAGCGCACGCTGGGCAATGATGGGACCGTTGTCGTAGATCTCGTTGGCAAAGTGCACGGTCACGCCGGTCACCTTGACGCCGCGAGCAAACGCATCGTCGATCGCGTGGGCACCGGTAAAGCTCGGCAGCAGCGCCGGGTGCAAGTTGACCACGCGGTTGGGGAACGCCGCCAGCAGCGGGGTGTGCACCATACGCATGTAACCGGCCATCACCACGTACTCGCAGCCGCGCTCGAGCAGCTCGTGCGCGATGATCTCGTCGGCGGCGATGGGGTCAGCATAGACATCCTTGGACAGCGTGAGCGTCTGGATGCCCGCGCGCTCAGCGCGCTGCAAACCCTTAGCCGAAGGACGGCTCGACACCACAAGCTCAATCGAAGCGTTGAGCTTGCCGGCGGCGATCAGATCGATCAGCGCTTGCAGGTTGGTACCCGAACCGCTGATGAGCACACCGATCTTGAGCGGCTCAGCCGTATCGGTGCCGGTCGGACGGGTGTAGGGCACAAAGCCCAAGCTCTCGGCAGCAGCCATCTGCTCGTTAGCGCTCATCGGAGTACACGACCTTACCGGAACCCTCAACGCACTCGCCCACGCGGAACGGCTTCTCGCCCAGCGCGACCAGGGCCTCGGTAACCGCGGCCTCGTCCTCGGGGGCGACGATCAGGCACAGGCCAACGCCCATGTTGAAGGTCTTGCATGCCTCGTTGGGCGCGAGCTCGGCCTGGCGCGACACGTAGGTGATGACGGGCGGAACGTCCCAACCCATCTCGGCGCCGTTGCGGGTGACCACGGCGTCGACGTCGTCGGCAAGCGCGCGGTTGAGGTTCTCGGTAATACCGCCGCCAGTAATGTGGGCGATAGCGTGCACGTTGGCGCCGCCGCGGAGCAACTCAAGAATCGGCTTGACATAGATGCGCGTGGGGGCCAACAGGGCGTCTGCCAGCGATGCGCCGCCGAGCTCCTCGAGCGGACGGCTCAGCTCCTCGGCCTTAGCGGCGGCCTCGGGCGTGCCCGGCTTAATGCCGTCGACGCCAATGACCTTGCGCACGAGCGAGTAACCGTTGGAGTGCACGCCGGTGGAAGGCAGGCCCAGAATCACGTCGCCGGGGCGGACGTTTGCGGGATCGAGCATCTTGGGACGGTCGACGACGCCCACGGTAAAGCCGGCAAGGTCGTAGTCGGCCGGAGCCATGACGCCGGGGTGCTCGGCCATCTCGCCGCCCACGAGCGCGCAGCCCGCGAGCTTGCAGCCGTCGGCCACACCCTTGATGATCTTTGCCATGTGCTCGGCCTCAATGTGGCCGATGGCAACGTAGTCCAGGAAGAACAGCGGCTCGGCGCCCGAAGCCAAAATGTCGTTGACGCACATGGCGACCAGGTCCTGGCCCACCGTCTCGTGACGATCCATGATCTGGGCGAGCACAAGTTTGGTGCCCACGCCGTCGGTACCGCTGATCAGAATCGGGTCTTCCATATCCTTAAGCGCGGCGGCCGAGAATAAGCCACCAAAGCCACCGATACCGCCGATGACCTCGGGACGGTTGGTGTCCTTAACCATTTGCTTAATGGCGTCGACGGCGCGGCCGCCCTCGGCGGTATCGACGCCGGCGTCCTCATACGTCACATGCTTGCTGTCGCTCATCTGAGCCTTCCTCTCCCACTACCGTGGCGCCGCGCGGGCGCCAAACGGTGCTCATAGTTGCGTTCATTTCGGCGCGCGCCATAACAGCACGCGCCGTCATATCAACAAAACAGCAGGTAAAACCTACCAAAATGAACCTGTCCCTACATGGCAGGTTTTAGGCCTCGCCGTGCTTCTCTTCCCAGCTGCGGTCGTCGTATTTCTCGACCACGGCGTCGTCGTCAAAGTGCAGCGGCTTATCCAGGTTGCGGGGCTTAAAGCCCTCCATAAACTTGTCGCGGCCAAAGCTCTCGGGAATCGCCACGGGGTAGCGGCCGGTAAAGCACGCATCGCAGTAACCGCCCTTGGGCATGACCTTCAGCAGGCCCTCGACCGAAAGGAAGGCCAGCGAATCGGCGCCGATATACTCGCAAATCTCGTCGACCGTCTTGTTGGCGCTGATAAGCTGCGACTGTACGTCGGTATCGATACCGTAGAAGCACGGCCAGATGACCTCGGGCGAGTTGATGCGGATATGAATCTCCTTGGCGCCAGCGTTGCGCAGCATCTTGACGAGCTGCACCATGGTGGTGCCACGCACGATGGAGTCGTCGATGACGACCAGGCGCTTGCCCTCGATGTTGTCGCGCAGCGGGTTGAGCTTCATGCGCACGCCCATGGCGCGCAACTCCTGCGTAGGCTCGATAAACGTACGGCCCACGTAGCGGTTCTTGATGAGGCCCTCGCCAAAGGGAATGCCGCTCTCGTGCGAATAGCCCTCCGCGGGCGGCAGGCCGGAGTCGGGCACGCCGATGACCAGGTCGGCCTCGACGGGCTCCTCATGTGCCAGCTGACGACCCATGTCATAACGGCAGGCGTAGACGCTCTTGCCGTTCATGATGGAATCGGGGCGAGCAAAGTAGACCTGCTCAAAAATGCAGTTAGCAGGCTCTTCGGCGGCAGGCACGCCCTGCTCGGACACAAGGCCCTCGGCGCTGATGCGCAAAATCTCACCGGGACGGACGTCGCGGACGTACTCGGCGCCCACGATATCGAGCGCGCAGGTCTCGGAGGCAACGACCCAGCCGCCGGCGCGCGTGACATGGGTGGTGGCGTCGACCGTCGCGGCGCCGTCCTGCGACGGCAGCTGCGAAACGGATGCGGCATCGGCCTGGTCCAGGCCCTCATCCACCAGCTTGCCCAGCACGAGCGGGCGAATGCCGTGCGGATCGCGGAATGCGTAGAGCGCCTGCTCGTTGATGAGCGTCATGGCGTAGCCGCCGCGCACGAGCTCCATGGTCTTGCGAATGCCCTCGCGCAGATGGCCAGTACGCTGAGTAAAGTAGCCGATGAGTTTGGTCGCGACCTCGGAATCCGAGTTGGAGAGGAACGGTACGCCCAGCTCGATCAGCTGGCGACGCAGCTCGTCGGTGTTGACGAGGGTGCCGTTGTGCGCGAGCGCGATAATGACGCTATTGATGGTAGAGAGGTGCGGCTGAGAGGCTTCCCAGCTCTTGGCGCCGGCGGTGCCGTAGCGCACATGACCCACGGCCAGCTGACCGGAGAGCGTCGACAAGTCGGCATTGGAGAACACGCGGTCGAGCAGGCCCAGATCCTTGCGGACCATAACCGTACCGCCGTCACCAACGGCGATTCCCGCCGATTCTTGGCCGCGATGCTGCAGTGCACGCAGGCCAAAGTACGTCAGTCGAGCCACGTCGCGATCGGGCGCCCAGACACCAAAAACGCCGCATTCCTCATGCAGCTGGTCAGAGTCCGGATCATACGTCGACATGGCGTTCACCTGTCCCGCGGCACGCTCGGCCGCGCGGATGGTTTCTTGAGACATGGCATCCCCTCAGAGCCTCGTATTTTGGCGTTACCCGCCTTATTATACGCACGGCGCGACGCGCTCCCCCGCGCATGAGCAGCGCTTTTTAAAAGCCCACCGAGCTTATTATCCGTTTTGCGACCAAACATTTTATTGGGTAGTCCACTCTCAGGGGCAACGGCCTCGAAGACTTCCCGTGCGCCGTGTCTCGCCCGCGCTAGGGGCTACATTGTTGCAATTGGGACGTTCGTCCTGTCTTTTAGCTGGTCGTCGGCGTATCCTTGTAGGCTACTACAAGACGAGAAAGGTAGCGTATGGATCGAAATCAACTCGACCCCAGTGTCCCCAGCACCACGGAGGCCAAGAAGATCCCCCTTATCATCAAGGTCTACGCAGTCCTGTGCACCCTATCTGGCGTGGGCACGCTCCCGTCAGTCGCCGTCTTTATGTGGCAGGTCATCACCGCACTCATTAACGGCAACGTCGCCGCTAAGCTCGGTGATAACACCCTGGTCGCGGTTGGCCTTATCGTCGCCGGCATTATGCTCTCGGCGGCAAGCGCGATCATCTTGATCGTCTTTGGCCTGGACCTCATCAAGGACCAGCGGCGCAATGCCGCCCGCCTGTCTTACGTCCTCATCGCATTTACCGTCGTGGAGCTTTTAGTTGACGTGATGCTCCAGGGCATCGGACCCTTCCTGCTGCGCCCCGCCGTCCAGCTTGTCATCCTCATTGCGCTGTCGGCCACCGTCGACCCCACGCTACGCCAGGAGCGCGAACTGCAGCGCCGTCTGCAAGAGATGCTCGACCGCGATGCCGCCGCCGAGGGGATGCTCGGCCGCGACGAAACCGGCGAGGGCTACATCAAGCTCAACTACTTCAACCTGTTCTGGGTATTCTTCGTCTGCAGCGTGTTAGGTCTCATTCTCGAGGAAGTCTGGCATATGGTCGTCGTCGATCCCGGCGTCTATCAGGACCGTGCCGGTATGCTATTTGGCCCCTTTAGCCCCATCTACGGATTTGGCGCGGTGCTCATGACCATGGCGCTCAACCGCTTCTATAAAAAGAATCCTCTGATCATTTTCCTGGTAAGTGCCCTGATCGGCGGCGCTTTCGAGGTGTTTGTAGGCTGGTTTATGCAGACCTCATTTGGCGTGGTGTCGTGGAGCTATTCACACATTAGGCTATTCGGCATGCCCGATCCCATCGCGGTATTGACCGGGGGACGCACATGCACGCCGTTTGCCTGCATGTGGGGCCTGGGTGGCCTCATCTGGATCAAGGTCTTGCTGCCGCGCCTGCTTAAGCTCATCAATATGATTCCATGGAAACGCCGCTACTCTGCTACCGTCATCCTGACCGCCGTCATGTTGATCGACGGCGTCATGACGTTGCAATCGCTCGACTATTGGTATCAGCGCGTCAACGGAACCGTTCGAAATATTCCCGTCGCACAGTTCTATGACAAGCATTTCGATAACGAATATATGGAGAACCGTTTTCAGAGTATGACCATGAGCCCCAAGGACGCCACACGCGTGTAGCAAACGCCAGAGCAAAATAGCTCCAACACATCAAAGCCCGCTGGCAGATCTACATGAACTGCCGGCGGGCTTTCGCTATAGACAGACTCGGATTGCCGACGAGGCCTTACGCCTCGCGCTCGACCTCGCTCACGCACTCGTTCTTGATGGTGCCGACGAGCGACTGCAGCGCATCGACCACATGCGGGCGAATGTCCCCGCCAATGAGCACGAGCATGATGTCGTCACCTACGGCAAGCTCGCCGCTTGCCAGCCATACGCGCACATAGCCGATACCCGGCATCGTGCGCGTCGCCTCGATAGCGGCCTGCACCTTTTCGGCATCGAAGCCAAACACCATGCCGCCCACCTTGTGGCCTGGCGCCACGCCATCGGTCTCGACTCCGCGCACTTCGGCCTTGGGCGTCGCGCGCACCACGCCGTTGTGTGTCAGGTACATCCCACAATCAGCCGCCGAAACATCGGCCTTGGCTTCGCGCAGCCAAGCATCAACCGAAGGCATCGATTTGCCGTTCTCAAGCATCATTTCTCCTTTTGATTTCCAGGGTAGTCTTTTTGGGACGGGGCCCGGACACTTTATTCCTCGACCGGCGTGAGCACCATGACGGCGCGCGTATTGCTAAATGACAGCGAACGGCAGGTCACAAGCGTTACGACCTTGGTTGCCGAAGCGGCACGATCGGTGGCATCGCTCGCCACGGCAGAGGCACCGTCGAGCATCTCGGACAGATAATTCTTCAGTCCGTCATCGCCCTCAAAGTTGGGCGTGCGCGCCTTGGCATACGTGTCCTCGACCACCTTGGTCGCCAGCGGACGCAGCTTATACGTCGCGTCACGTGTGATGTAGTACACGTAGTCCATGCTGTCGAACGTCGCTTGATCGGTCGTATCCGAAATCACGTTGAACATCGAACCGTCGTTCATGTGATGACCGTAAATCGTGGTCTGCTGATCCACCATGCCCGGCGCGGTGTCGTCGCTATCCAGGAAGATGGCACCCGACGCATTGGCGGTGCCGTCGAACAGCGTGTTGAGGTACTTGGAGTTGTTGTTGGTCTGCACCACGGGGTAGTTGATGTTGGTGCCGGGCGCGTAAATCCAACCCACAACCTCGGGATTTGTCTGGGCAAGCGCATTGAAGTCGATAATTGGCACGCCACTGGCGTCCTTGTCGCTCACATATTGCTTTTCGATTTTTTGATACGACTCGCTCGCCTGCTTGTAGCCAATCTGCGCGTTGATAAAGATAGCGGCCGCAGCAACGATCAGGCCAATACCGATGATGATGAGCAGAATGGGAATGACGGAGCGGCGATTTTTGCGCGGCGGCTCGGTATAGCTCGATGGCGCGGCATGCGCCGAAGAGCGAGGTGACTTCTTGGCCGTACTGTATGACGAAGGGCGATATGCAGCAGGTGTATCCTGACGGCGATGCTTCGCCGGCGTCACGGGGCGCGGCGCACGTGACTGCTGAGGAGAGGATGTCCGACCCTGCTGCGGCGCGCGGGCTGCTCCCGACTTGGCTGGATCGGGAATCCGAGAAGCCGAAAAACGCTTTCCCTGATAGTCGGACATGGCTCTCCTTATGCTGCAAATGGACTGGCAGAGCGCTTAGGCGTCAGCCATCTCCTGCTTCATCTTCTCGATAACCTTGCGGTACTCGGGGTCGCATGCGCCCAGAATCTGCGTGGCGTAAATGGCAGCGTTCTTGGCACCGTTGATGGCCACACAGGCAACGGGCACGCCCGAAGGCATCTGCACCATCGACAGCAGCGAGTCCATACCACCCAGATCGCTCGTCTTCATAGGCACGCCGATGACCGGCAGCGGCGTAAACGCAGCCACGACACCGCCCAGGTGAGCAGCCTTGCCGGCGGCGGCGATAATCACTTTGATACCGCGATCGGCAGCAGTCGAAGCCCACTCGTGGACCTTCGCCGGCGTGCGGTGTGCGCTCGCAATGACGAGCTCATAGGGCACGCCCAGCGCCTCGAGCTCGGCGGTGCAGCCTTCCATAACGCCCAGATCGGACTTGGAACCCATGATGATCCCGACAACCGGCTTTTGATCTGCCATAAACAAAGACCTCCTGTTGAGAGCGGTGACGCGGCGGATCCGCGACCCTTAACTACTGAGAGTAGTATAGCCGCTCCCGTCCCTGCGGTCTTTGTGGTGGCGGCTGAGCCTTTCCCTCGGGAACTGGGCTTCGCGAAGTTTCCCGAGGGAAAGGCTCAGCCGCCACCCTGCGACCTACCGGGGATTGCCATGACGTACGTTGGCTGATGAATTGGAAAGAAAGGTTAACGGAGGCTGAAAGGCAATTGGTCCAGAAAAAACCCTGACGAATCTAATTCGTCAGGGCCCTACCAACGCTCACTCGTCGTTCATCGTTAAAGCTAGATATTCTCTTCCGCCCATTTCTCGAAATCGAGTGTTCGTCTCTGAGCAGTTCGGTAGACTTCCATGTCTTCGCGAGCGCCTACCACTACGATGGCCATTTTTTCTTTAATTCTGATGAGACGGTACACGATTCGAATGCCACTTCCCCTGAGCTTGATTTTCATAAAGCCAGTCAAATCCGTACCCGCCTTGTTTCCAAGAGGCTTGCCAAATCCACCCTCGTTCTGCGGCAATGGGTTCGTTCTGATTTTTTCTATAGCCTTAAGGACAATCTTTCGTTGGGAGCCGTCCAGACGCTTAATATCCTTGAGAGCATCTGGGTAGAAAGCGACTTCGTACCCACTCATTCAAACTCGACCTCATCCATCTGATCGAGTTCGTCCTGGCTCACACCCAGCTCTTCCATAACATCAGACAGGGAAACAAGCGCATCGTCACCTGTCGCAGCCACTCTCTTAAGCGCCAACGTTAACAAGGCGAGGTCCTCCTCCGCTTGCTTCGCTTCCCTGTATTCATCGGGTGTCACAATCACAAATGCTGGCTTGTTGTGTTTGAGGACCACAACAGGATTGTCGTCCCCAACCTTCGAAAAGGCAGCCGAGCCCTTACCGTGGCTGAAATCGCTAATTGGAACAAGGTTGTCGAGCATCTGCAAGGCAGGCATACATACCTCCTAAAAATGAATTCTTTTTCGAATTCATTTTATCATTCTTTTTTGCTATATTGTGCCGCGCAACAGAAACAACCTTTTAGGATACGAATCCGAGCTTAGAATGACTGTTGGCCCTCGCACCGCCCTTGCCTCTTTTATTACGTCAAGTGGTATACAGCGAAGCAAAATGGCAATCTAAAGCACGCGGCATTCGCCTCGCATCGCTACAAAAAACAAACTGCTCCCCACCCACTCGGGCAAGGAGCAAGCCTCATTTTTATAATCAGACCGAGAACCACAAACGCAGAAACACAGGCGACTTCAGTCCCTTATCGCCGAGAGACGTTATTGTGCAGCCATTTCTTTAAGCTTCTCGGCCATCAACAAACACACGTCTTCCGATTGCGGGTACACGCCAAAATGATCGAAAAAACCATGGTCACACCCGGCATATTCGATGACCTCAACATCGATTCCTGAAGACCGTAATTTTGTAGCCCATTTTTCATCGGGGATACGAAGCGGATCGTATTCGGATGTCACGATAGTCACCGGGGAGAAATCAGTGCAGTCCTCAAGCATTAGCGCAGAAATCAACGGGTCATGAGGAGACATTTTTCCGTGTGCGCAAAGTTCGACCATCGGACCGTCCGAATCGCGAAGATGGTCGATGCGAAAACGCGCAACGTCCTCCTGATCGGCTATCGCAGGAAAATCCTCATATCCCTCGCCCTGTTCGCCCGCAAGGTCGACTTCAGGATAGATTTCGAAGGCATGGGCTACAGCTCCAGCACCCCTGAGCTGAACACACGCATTAGCAAGGCTTCCTCCCGCGGAGTCGCCGGCGACCATTATTTTATGAGGATCGATTCCGAGATCCGCGGCATGCTCGCGCACATAATCAAGAGCAAGAACGCAATCCTCGATCTGCCCCGGAAATGCCGTCTCCGGCGCCAAGCGGTATTCCGGATAAACCACCACTGCACCAGACTTTTCGGCGATGAACTCGAGCTGATGTTCAAATTGCAGAACATTCCCCGCCATAAACGCGCCGCCGTGCAGGTAAACAAGCGCCGGACTTGCCTCCTTATGATTTGGTGGCGTCCAGACGAATAAATCTATATAGCGATCGGCCGCCTCCATGAGGATCTCATCGCGCTGAACCTCACCATCGAGTAGGCGGTATGTCGGCTTATCCGGGCGATGACGCATTCCAATAAGGCTCGTCCAGCTCGGAGACATGCTAACATTCCGCATCTTCTTGCGGGATACCTCGAGAATTCGTGGGTCAAGCACATGCTCTCTTTCATCATCAGGAACCGGACGAATTTGAACCTCGAGCCCTCTCTTCTCGGTTATAAACGAGCGACTGGAAATGGCACCAATCAACGCCTCGTCGTATTGTCTACCCATCTTAAATCCCCTCTCGGCAATAACGCCAAATCGATATTTCCATAACTTTTGAGATAACGGCTTATGATGTCCTCAGTTGTCGTATATCTATGTACTAAAGAAACTGAAAACCAAGGGGTCCACCATGCCTGCAGCAAAAGACGAGTTCACTCAGCCAGAACTTCTCTATCAGACCGTTGAAAACGACATCCTCAAGAAAATAGTTTCTGGCGAACTCCCCGGCGGCAGTCAGATTCCCACCGAAACCGAGCTTTGCAAGCAATACAAAGTAAGCAGGATCACCGTAAGACGCGCCGTACAGAATCTCATTGACCAAAGCTTGCTCTACCGCCTGCGAGGCAAGGGAACATTCGTAAACCCATCGAAGCTCACCCTGAAACGAGGAACAAGCACCATTTTCAATTTGAGCGCCGACCCCCAATACGGCGATAAAACAACCAAGTCCATCTTGGAAACAGGCTTAATCAAGGCTGATGCCCACATTGCACGGGAGCTCAAAATTGACAACGGAACCGTAGTGCAACGAGTTGCGCGCTTGGTTTATATCGAAAATGCCCCCTGCGCCATCGACACCGTTTATGCAACGCAGAGCACTCTACCCGGACTGCTGGAGCTTCTCACAGACAATGCCAGTCTTTTCGACCTGATCGCCAACCATTACAGCATCGCAACCGGTATTGAGAAGCTCAAAATCACCGCAGGAATAGCGGGGCTCCAAGAAGCAAGCCTTCTCGGTTATATCGTTGGAGCCCCCGTGAGCGTTGTCGAGCACGTCACATATGCCTGCGATGAGATGCCGCTCCACTATTCAAAAACCGTTTGGCGAGCAGACGCATCGTCCTTCGAGTTCAGCATCTCAAAAGATGGACGCCTTCTCTAGCCCAAAATCCCCAGGACGCCGAGCACAATACCAGCAGCGAGAATGCCCACAATCTGCCAAATTATTTTGACCTGTTTCTTATTGCAAAGACACATGATTCCGAACGCGCAGAGCGGCAAAAGAGCCGGGAATATCCCGTCGAGCGTTTCCTGCAACTTAAACGCGGTGTCGCCGAAGTTAAGAGCGAGCGAAGTGGTAACTGCAACGGTGGTCGCTACCATTCCACCAACTACCATTAGTCCCACAATCGCCAGGCCGGACGTAACTTTGCGCATTACATCAGAATCGTTCAGCTTTGAAATCATGCCACTGCCAAGCGAATAACCATACTGAAGCCCAAACCAGCGGATCAGGATCGTTGGGACATTATAAAGAAGCAGGAACAGGATTGGGCCGAGCAGACTGCCCGAAAGGCAAAGTCCCGTCACAACGCCCGTCGCAATCATGCGAAGCGTACTGGCGATCAGCGAATCTCCAATACCGGAAAGCAGAGCCATAAGCGATGCTTTCATGGCGTTAATTGAGGCGGCGTCAAAGTCCTGATTGTTGGCGTTCTCCTCCTCCATGGAGGCCACAATGCCGGCGACCAGAGGATTAAACGTAACTTGAATATTGTAGAACTCAAGATGACGCTTATATGCCTCGATCCGATCTTCGGGCTTATCGTATAACCGCTTGATTACCGGAATCATGTCGTAGCAGAAACCAACGTTCATTTGTCGGTCAAAGCTCCACATGATGTTGAGTGGAAAGCTACGCCAAAATAACGCCTTTAAGTCTTTCTTGGTTATTCTCTTATCGGTCGATTTATTTGACTCCGGCGAGAGCTCAAGAACATCATTAGAATTCGTTGTCATCGTCAACCTCCTTAGCGACCGCCGCACTGGCAGGCATAAAAATGTGAGCCATATTGAGGATCCCAATCAGGATCAGCGAAAACGCCACGATACCGATCGTCGAAATATTTAGATAGGCACTCAGCAAGAAGCCTCCAAAGAATAGGAAGCTCAGCTCCTTGGTGGACAGGATTGACATAAGCTGCGCAAATCCAAGCGCGGGCAGAATACCCGTTGCGATCGTAAGCCCATTCGTAAGCCAATCAGGGATGGCGTCAATCAGCGCCTGAACAGCATCATTTCCAACGTAAAAAGCCACGCCGCAAATCAAGCCAAGCGCAATGATGTAGAGAATTCCATTGGTCCACATAGCGGCTGCAATCGTTTTGGGGTCGTCCTTTTCGGCACCACGATCAGCCCAGACAGCCATAGGAGGCGTAACAACGCTATACATAAGGCTGTCAAACATGCCGGCAAGCACCGCAGTGGGCATAGCAATAGTCAGAGCGGTCTCGGGACCCGCACCCATAGTAATCGCAAAGGCTGTTCCCAAAACTGAACCAACAATTACGTTGGGCGGCACGGCAGCACCAACCTGCCAGACCCCCATAAACGCGAGTTCGAGCTGGAAACCAACAATAACGCCAGTCGGAATATCACCCAAAAAAATACCGACAATCGCTCCGAGGACAATCGGACGCTCGACCATCGCGGTACCGAGCAAATAATCCGATTGACCTATAGCAGCAGCAAGACCAACCAGAAAAGCCTGAAGCAGCATATTTCTCTCTCTTCCTACAAATCAAAACTTGTTACGATGCGTTTTTTCTCACTAGCAACCTGCCTTACCTCGAACTCGATTCCATCAGCCATGGCTTTCTTAATTTCATTAATATCGGATTGGGAAAGGCGCACAGCAGGGCCAAGCTCCTTTACGCTATCCCCCAACGGTCGAGCGCCGCCTAAATTCACAGACGTTATTTTTGGACACGCACGCGCAACTTCACAGGCGTCATGTACATTTCCCGTAACAACAATTAGCTCGTATTTATCCACCGCGCTTCCGTTAAGGGCCACGATGGAATCTTCTACACTTTTGACAACCAATTTGGCATCAGCGGGTTTTGCAATTCGCAGCGCTTGAATTCGCTCTTTGCTTGCGGCGTACTCATCTGAAACCACAAGAATAGCGTTTGCTTTAAGCGCTGGATACCAAGAGAACACGGTCTGCCCATGCACTAACCGGCTATCGACGCGGCACAGTTTAATCATTTTGCCCCTTTCTCGACTTGAACGCAGACAATCATCCTTGACTGCTTATGGCATATTACGTCATATGACGTAATATGCCATTACACAATATCTTGAACGGTTGAATATCACCGCTAAATGGTATTTATCTCTAGAAACAGGGGAAGGTGCAATCCGTCTAGACACAGTGCGTCGGGGGCGGGCTGGGTTTTTATCTTCGCTCCCCTTGCTTCGCAAAGTCGCTCAGCTAAATAACCCAGCCCGCCGCGGGACACCCTGCGACCTACCGGATATTGCCATGACGTACGTTGGCTGATTTGGTTTGGAATGGGAGGTTGACGAGGCTGAAAGTCCCTCCTATATAACGTGGGCGCCGTCGTTCGAATGAACGACGGCGCCCGCACTCATTTTCTATTCAGCCCTAGTCATCGCGCAAAGCCCCTTCGGCAGCACACGGTGCTATTGAATCACCGCAGGCCGGGGCGGGAGGCGGTCCTTTCTCTCGGAAAACTTCGCGAAGCCCAGTTTCCGAGAGAAAGTGTCCGGCTGCCGCCCCGGCCGGCCAGGTCAACTACACCGTGTGCTGCGGCAGGTCCTGCAGGGCGATGACGTCCATGCCCATGTCGTTGGCGCTGCCGTGACCCTGCTGGTCCTCGCGCACGGCCTCGATGGCACTCACGTACGTGTTGGCGGCAGACATCGCGGTCACGCAGGTCACGCCGCGGCGCACGGCCTCGGTGCGCAGCAGATAACCGTCGCCACGCGAGCTCGGGCCGTATGGCGTATTAATGATCACCGCAATCTTGCCATCGGCGATGAGGTCGCCGATGTTGGGACGCTCGCCGTCGTGCGGGCCGCTGATCTTCTCCACAACCTCGCAGGTCACGTTGCCGCCGCGCAGCACGCGCGCCGTGCCCTCGGTGGAGCAGATGTCAAAGCCCAGGTAACGCAGGATACGCGCGACCGAAAGGATATGACGCTTGTCGCGGTCGCACACGCTAATGAACACCTTGCCGGCGCTCGGGTCGGGCAGCTTGTAGTCAATCGCCAGCTGCGTCTTGGCATATGCCTCGGGATAGCTCTTGGCGATACCCATGACCTCGCCCGTAGACTTCATCTCGGGCCCCAGGATAACGTCGGCGCCCGGGAAACGGCCCCAGGGCATAACGGCTTCCTTCATGCAGAACCAGTCCAGCTGACGCTCGTCGCTCGGCAGGCCCAGGCTCGCGATGGAATCGCCTGCCATGATACGCGCCGCGCACTTGGCCAGCGGCACGCCGGTGGCCTTGGAGATGAAAGGCACGGTACGGCTGGCACGCGGGTTGGCCTCGATCACGTAAACGGTCTCGCCCTTGATGGCATACTGCACGTTGACCAGACCGCGGACTCCCAGCGCCATCGCGATGCGACGGGTGGTCTCGCGAAGCTTTGTCTGCAGGCTCTCGCTAAAACTGAACGGCGGGATGCAGGTCGCGGAGTCACCGGAATGAATACCGGCCTCCTCGATATGCTCCAGAATGCCGCCGATGTAGACCTCTTCGCCATCGCACAGGGCGTCGACATCGGACTCGATCGCACCCTCCAAGAAGCGGTCCAGATACACCGGGTAGTCGGGGCTAATGCGCGCGGCCTCGGCCATGTAATCGCGCAGATGCTCGCCATCGTAGGCGATCATCATGCCGCGGCCGCCCAGCACGTAGCTCGGACGCACCAGCAGCGGGTAGCCAATATGCGCGGCTACGACCTCGGCCTCCTCAAACGAGATGGCCTGGCCCGCCGGCGGGTACATGATGCCCAGCTTGTCGAGCAGAGCGGCGAAGCGCTCGCGGTCCTCGGCAAAGTCGATGGCATCGGGCTTGGTGCCCATGATGTTCACGCCGCTCTCCTCGAGCATGCGCGCCAGCTTAAGCGGGGTCTGGCCGCCAAGCGTCACCACGACGCCATCGGGGCGCTCAACGTCGATAACGTCCATGACGTCCTCGTAGGTGAGCGGCTCAAAGTAAAGGCGGTCGGACGTGTCGTAGTCGGTCGAAACAGTCTCGGGATTGCAGTTGACCATGATGGTCTCAAAGCCGCGGGCCGCCAGCGCATAGCTCGCATGCACGCAGCAGTAGTCGAACTCAATACCCTGGCCGATACGGTTGGGGCCGGCACCCAGGATCATCGCCTTGGGCTTGTCCGCCGGCGTGGTCTCATCGGGAGCCACGCACTTCTTGGCATCCGGGCTCGTGCGGTAGATGTTCTCGTACGTCTTGTAGTGGTACTCCGTGGCGCTCGAAAACTCCGCAGCGCAGGTATCGACCGTCTTCATGCTGGGAACCACGCCCAGACCCTTGCGATAGGCACGCACAAAGCGCTCGTCCGAGCCGGTCAGCGCGGCGATCTCGGCGTCGCTCGTACCGTACTGCTTGAGCAGGCGCATCGCGTCGGCGTCGATATCCTCCACACGCAGGCCGCGGATGCTCTCCTGGACCTGCACCATATCGTTGATACGGTTGAGGTACCACGGGTCGATACCGCAGATGGCATGGATGCGAACGATGTCCCAGCCACGGCGCAGGGCCTCGACCACAAAGAAGATGCGATGCTCGCTCGGGGTTGCCACGGCCTGAGCAAGCTCGTCGTCGCTCAGCTTATCGGCACCTTCCTTGCCACCGGCGCAAATGCCCTGGTGGCCATCCTCCAGCGAGCGCATAGCCTTGCCAAAGGCCTCCTCAAAGGTGCGGCCGATCGCCATGATCTCGCCCACGGCCTTCATGCGCGTGGTGAGTGTGGGGTCGGTACCCTTGAACTTCTCGAAGGCAAAGCGCGGCACCTTGACCACACAGTAGTCGATTGTGGGCTCAAAGCAGGCGGGCGTAGCCTTGGTGATGTCGTTGACGATCTCGTCAAGCGTGTAGCCCACAGCCAGGCGCGCGGCGGCCTTGGCAATGGGGAAACCCGTGGCCTTGGAGGCCAGCGCGGACGAGCGGCTCACGCGCGGGTTCATCTCGATGACGATCAGGCGGCCGGTCTGGGGGTTCACGGCAAACTGCACGTTGGAGCCGCCGGTCTCGACGCCGATCTTCTCCAAGATGGCGAGCGAGGCCACGCGCATGCGCTGATACTCCAGGTCGGAGAGGGTCTGCGCCGGCGCCACGGTGATGGAGTCGCCGGTATGCACGCCCATGGGGTCGAGGTTCTCGATGGAGCACACGATGATGCCGTTGCCGGCGTGGTCACGCATGACCTCCATCTCATACTCTTTCCAGCCCTCGATGGACTCCTCGACCAGCACCTCGTGGGCGGGCGAGAGCTCCAGGCCCTGGCTCACGATGGAGACGAGCTCCTCGTGGGTATGCGCGATGCCGCCGCCGGCGCCGCCGAGGGTAAAGCTCGGGCGCAGTACGCAGGGATAGCCCACGCGCTCGGCGATAGCCTCGGCGTCGGCCACGCTGTAGGCATAGCCCGAGCGCGCGACCTCCAGGCCAATCTCGGCCATGGCCTCGTTAAAGAGCTTGCGGTCCTCGCCGCGCTCGATAGCGGCCAGGTCGCAGCCGATCATCTCGACGCCGTACTTGTCGAGCGTACCGTCCTTTGCCAGCTCGACGGCGGCGTTCAGACCGGTCTGGCCGCCCAGCGTGGGCAGCAGCGCGTCCGGGCGCTCTTTCTTGATTACGCGCTCGATAAATTCGGCGGTGATGGGCTCGACATAGGTGCGGTCGGCAAGACCCGGGTCGGTCATGATGGTCGCCGGGTTGGAGTTGACCAGGATGACCTCAAAGCCATCCTCCTTGAGCACCTTGCAGGCCTGGGCGCCGGAGTAGTCAAACTCGCAGGCCTGGCCGATAACGATGGGGCCCGAGCCAATGACGAGGATGCGCTTGATGTCAGTACGTTTCGGCATGTTAGTTCTCCTCGGTCTCAGCGGTCTCGGACTCAGCAAAGTTCCAGCCGGCAAGGCGGTCCTTCGCGGTATCGATGTCCAGGTAGTTCTCCTCGCCGTCCATGAGTCGCGTAAAGGCAGTAAAGAGATAGTGGGCATCGGTGGGGCCAGGCGAGGCCTCGGGGTGGTACTGGACCGAGAAGCACGGAGCGTCGAGCAGCTGGATGCCCTCGGCGGTGCCGTCGTTGAGGTTCACGTGCGTCAGGCGAATGCGGCCAAAGCGCTCGTTCATCACGACCGGCGCGATTCCGCGGCGCACCCAGACGCGCAGATCTCCATCGGCCGCATGCTCGGTCTCGCCGCCGGAAAGCTCGGGGACAAGCTTGCCCAGGCTGGGGAACAGCAGGCCAAAGCCATGGTTTTGTGCGGTGATCTCCACGCGACGGCTTACCAGGTTCATGACCGGCTGGTTGCCACCGCGGTGACCAAACTTAAGCTTTTCCATCTGGGCGCCGCAGGCCAGGCTGATCATCTGGTGACCAAGACAAATACCAAAGACCGGCACCTTGCCGATCAGCTGCTGCACCTGCTCGTAGGTCTCCACCACGGCGTCGGGGTCGCCGGGGCCGTTGGACAAAAAGACGCCATCGGGATTCATGTCGAGCACCTCACTCGCGGGCGTATCCCACGGCACGACGGTAAGATCGCAGCCGGCGCGCACCAGGCCCTCCAGAATGCCGCGCTTCACACCGCAGTCGTAGGCGACCACTTTGTGACGGGCAGGAGCGGCAGCCGAAAGCGCAAAGTCATGCGTGGCAGGCAGGTCGGCGGCCACAAACTCGTGAGGCGCGGGGCAGCTTACGGTCTTGACCAGGTTCTCGCCTACCAGCGTGGGCGCTGCGGCCAGACGCTCGGCAAGCTCGTCGACGTCGAAGATCTCGGTCGAGATAATGCCCATTTTGGAACCATTGTCGCGCAGATGGCGCACCAGAGCGCGGGTGTCGACGCCCTCGATAGCGACGATGCCGTGAGCGCGCAGGTACTCCGGCACGCTAAGGGCCGAGCGCCAGTTAGAAGGCGTGGCGCACATGTCGCGAACGATCATGCCGCGCATGGCCGGAGCGCTCGCAGGGCGCACGGCGTCGCCGGGGAAGGCCGACTGGACGTCGGTCTCGTCGATACCGTAGTTGCCGATCTGCGGATAGGTCATGGTTACGATTTGGCCGGCATAACTCGGGTCGGTCATGACCTCAAAGTAGCCCTCGAGCGAGGTGTTGAAGCAGACTTCGCCGGTCGCGGTGCCCTCGGCGCCGCATGCACGTCCATAAAAAATGGTCCCATCCTCAAGATACAGGATGCAGGGACCGCAGGTGCCCTTGCTGGTTTTGGCCAGCATGCGCTGGCAAAGCTCGCTGGGCGCGAAGGTGCGGGCGGCAGCGCCCGCGGTATGGTTGTTCGCCATAATTCTCCTTCCCGGTCTCACAGGACCGGCTTAAAGGTGTGTAGTTAGGCCTCGCGGTATTGTAACCGCAAGCATGCCTCATGGCGTTAATTTCATCGAAATGTTTACGAAATGATAATTATGACTTTCTATGCATAATGATTTCTCTGGGACGGGGATTAAAAAATCATCCCGCGGGGCTTGTGGCTCACGCGGGATGATGGTCTCTTATTTTTTCTTGTCCTGCTCCAGCAGTTCGGACGGTGTGCGATCGGGCTTGCCGCCGCGGAAAATCTCGCGGCCATGCAGACGATGTTCCAGGTCACGCTCGGCCTTTTCCTCGTCAATCTTGGTCTGGCTCACCACCGGGTCCTCAATCAACGACGACACCGAGTTCACCTGCTTCTGAATGCGCTCGGCGATGGTGTCATCCATACTCACGATGCGCATCTTCCAGTCGATACTCGTGGCGTTGGATGAGCTCTTGGTCCACACGAACGTCAAAATGGCGCTCTGGTGGCCCCGCGCGGGGAACATGCCAAAGAAGGAATCGTGCTGAATGTTGCTATCCTCGTCGATATAGGCGTGAACGTTATACACCACGCGGTCGATCTTGTCGTTGAGCAGCGCGTTGGTCGCAAGCGCCGCGGCCTGGATCTGCCCGTTGGACAGCAGCTCGAGCTCGTTGGCAGACGATGTGTCCAACACCGTCACCTCGACCGTGCCCGTACGCTCATCGGCTTCATCGACGGTAAAGTCGAGCGGGAACTGCGTAAAGCCGTTGCCCCACTCGAGTCCACCCTTGAGTGCTGTAGAAACGGTATCAACCGAAACGCTCTCGGACAGGTTGGCGGTATTCAGACGGCGCATCACGCCGTAGCCGATCTGCATGCCCACGATCAGCACCAAAATACCGATGACCACGGCCATCGCGGTCTTCGTAATGGTATGGCTCACCTGCGAGCCCGAAGGATCGTCCTCGGACAGCGGGTCGATATGTTTTGCCTGGCTCGCGCGGTCCTCGCTGCGCAGCTGTGCTAGCGCCGCTTTGTCACCGCGCTTGGCCGCAGCCTCCTTCTCACGCATGCGCTCGGTACGCTTTTTGGCAAGCGTAGGATCCAAGACGCCGGATGCATCGATTTCGGAGAATAACTCCGTCACTTCTTCCGGAGTCAAAGGGTTCTTGTCAGCCATAAACTTCCTGTCATATCAATCAGTCGAGCTCGTGCGCACGCGCACCTTCGAACTGCATTCGATAGTAACGGGCATAGGTGCCGCCACGGGCGAGAAGCTCCTCGTGCGTGCCACGTTCCACAACGCGACCATGCTCAACGGTCGCAATCTCATCGGCGTGTTTAATGGTTGAGAGACGGTGGGCGATGATGATTGTGGTACGGCCGCGTGCCAGCTCTTCGAGCGACTCCTGCACCGCCTCCTCGCTCTCGTTATCCAAAGCACTCGTCGCCTCGTCCAAGATCAGGATCTTGGGGTTCTTGAGAAACACGCGCGCGATGGCAACGCGCTGCTTCTGTCCGCCCGAAAGACGGCTGCCGCGCTCGCCCACCACGGTGTCGTAGCCCTGTGGAAGCGATTCGATAAAGGTATCGATATTGGCGCGACGGGCGGCGTCGGCGATCTCTTCCGCCGTAGCGCTCGGCTTGCCGTAGGCGATGTTCTCGCCAATCGTACCGTCAAACAGATAGACATCCTGCTGCACCAGGCCGATGGCGCGACGCAGGCTCTGCTGCGTCACATCACGCACGTCCTGGCCGTCGATGCTAATGGATCCGGTAGCCACGTCATAAAAGCGCGGCAGCAGCGAACAGGTCGTGGACTTGCCGCCGCCCGAAGGGCCAACCAAAGCGATGGTCTGCCCGGGCTTGATGGACAGGTCCATATGGTCGATAACGGGACGCTCGTCGGCATCGCCCTCGCCCAGCTCGACATCCTCGTAGTTAAAGCACACATCGTGATACTCCACGGCGCCGGCAGTCACCTGCAGATCCGTAGCGCCCGGCTTGTCCTGGATATCCGGCGCGGTCGAGAGCACCTCGTCCATACGCTTAAAGCCGGCGATAGCCTTCTGATACGTTTCGGCCGAATTAACGAGTGTCTCGAGCGGCGTGCAGAACAGCGAAATATAGAGTGCAAAGGTCGCCATATCGACCGCCTGCAGCTGTCCCTTGGCGACCAGCCAGCCGCCCAGCAGCACCACGATCACATAGAGCACACCCGAGAGCAGGCCATACGTCGCGGTATAGACGCCCATGGCGTGATACATGTTCTCCTTGGACGAAAGATAGCGATTGTTGGAGGCGCGGAACTTGAAGCGTTCGGTCTCCTCATTGGCAAAGCTCTTGACCACGCGCATGCCCGCCAGCGAATCCTGCAGCTGCGCATTGATGCCGCTGATTTTTTTGCGGTTGTCGCTGAAGACCTCGCGCATGCGCATGTTCTGCCAAAACATGATGACCGCAAACGCCGCCGTCACCACGGCCATGGCGAGCGCCAGGACCGGGGCGATGGTAAAGAGGATCACAAACGAGCCGATGATCTCGATGCCGCAGATGATGATCCACTCGGGCACGTGATGCGCCGCCTCGCAGATATCGAACAGGTCGTTGACCACGCGGCTCATCATGTCGCCCGAGCTGTTGCGGTCGAAGTACGCAAAGCTAAAGCGCTCATACTGGTCGAACAGGTCCTCGCGCATCTTGGACTCCATGCGCGCGCCCATCACGTGACCCCAATAGCTCACAAAGTAGCGGCAGGCGCAGCGGACGGCATACATCAGCACCAAGCCCACCGCGATCATGCCGAGCGCCTGCATAATGGCAGCCTGACCCTGAGTAAATAGCCCACCGGTCAAATTACGCAGAATAATAGGAAAAGCAAGGTCAATGGCGGCAAGCACCAGAGCACAAACAGTATCAGCAACAAAAAGCCCCATCTGGGGCTCGTAATACGAAAGAAACCTCTTAAACATAATCACCTTACGCGGTTTTACCAAACCGCGTTTCGTCTCGACGCTGCAAGTGCTCCATTTGGACAATCTGGCCTTCAATCGTCGGTCGCGTATATCCATACGCTTCCCTCCTCTTTTAGGCCACCTTGTCTCAAATGGAGCACTTTCGCTGACTTACACAAACCTGCGGGATCATCCCCGCTCGTTAAAGCTCCGCTCCGCCTAGTCGGTGCGCGATGCTATCGCATGCCAAGGCGCCCACGACGGTCTTGGCGTCTTCGATCTTGCCGTCGAGCACGGCATCGATCAGCTCGTGCAGCGGCACCAGGTCCACGTTGACAAACTCGTCATCATCGGGGTTGGGCGCATCAAACTCGAGCTTGGTAGCCAAGTAGATGTGGATGATCTCATCGCAAAAACCGCAGGACGTGACAATCGACGTCAAAAAGCGAATACGACCGGCCCTAAAGCCCGTCTCCTCGTGCAGTTCGCGTTTGGCGCAATCGAGCGGGTCCTCGCCTGGATCGAGCTTGCCGGCGGGAATCTCGACCGTCACGCGGTCGATGGCGGTGCGGTACTGACGCACCAGTACGATCTTGCCGCTCTCGGTCAGTGCCACAACGGCCGCCGCACCCGGATGGCGAACGATATCGCGGGCGCTGCGGTGACCGTTGGGCAGCTCAACCTCAAGACGGTGGACGTCGAGGATCTTGCCCTTCCAGGCGCATTCCTCCGAAAGAATCTTCTCGTGCAGCTCGGCATCGTGCGGGTCGTCATCGCCCAGCACCAGCGCCGGCTCGTCAGAGACCTCGCCACCAGGCTCGCCCTCGGCGTGCCCATACATGCGGCTGTCCTCTTCGACGATCTGCGCGTCCACGAGCTCTTCGTTCTTCTCGTCCATCCGTCTCATTCCTCTCGGACTTTAGGCATCCCAGGCGTCGCGGCCGCGCAGCGCGCGCAGGCCGATGTCGTGACGCAGGGTCTTGCCCTCAAAATCAATCTTCTCGCAGGCCTCGTAGGCAAGGTTGCGAGCGTTCTCGAACGTGTCGCCCAGAGCGGTCACGGCAAGCACGCGGCCACCATTGGTCACGAGCTGGCCGTCCACCACGGCAGTGCCCGCGTGGTACACGGTCACGTTCTCCATGGCCTCGGCATCGGCGATACCGGTGATGACCTTGCCCTTCTCGTAGCTGCCGGGGTAGCCCGCGCTCGTCAGGACAACGGCCACGGCCCACTCGTCACGCCAGTCGAGTTCAATCTGATCGAGCTCGCAGTTGGCACAAGCCAGCATGACCTCGACCAGGTCGTTCTTAAGGCGCGGAAGCACGACCTGCGTCTCGGGGTCGCCAAAGCGGGCGTTGAACTCCAGCACCTTGGGGCCGGCGGGTGTGAGCATAAAGCCGCCGTACAGGCAGCCGCGGTAGTCGATGCCCTCGGCAGCGAGCTCGGCCACGGTCTGCTCCATGACCGCCACCATGGTGGCGTGCTCCTCGTCAGTCACGATGGGCACCGGGCTGTAGACGCCCATGCCGCCGGTGTTGGGACCCTTGTCGCCCTCGAGCGCGCGCTTGTGGTCCTGCGAGGTGGCCATGGGGCGCACGGTCTTGCCGTCGGTAAAGGCCAGCAGCGAGCACTCGGGGCCGGTCAGCATCTCCTCGATGACCACGGTGTTGCCGGCATCGCCGAAGGTGCCGCCAAAGCACTCGCGCACGGCCTCCTCGGCCTGCTCGAGCTCGGTCGCCACGATGACGCCCTTGCCTGCGGCCAGGCCGTCAGCCTTCACGACCAGCGGTGCGCCCTGCTCGCGCACGTAGGCGAGAGCCGAAGCCTCGTCGGTGAACGAGCCGTAGGCGGCCGTCGGAATGCCGGCACGCTCCATGAGCTGCTTGGAGAATAGCTTGGAGCCCTCCATACGGGCACCCTCGGCACCCGGGCCAAAGCAGGGAATACCCGCCGCGCGCACGGCGTCGGCCACGCCCGCCACGAGCGGAGCCTCGGGGCCAATTACCACGAGTCCGCATCCGTGGCTCTGAGCAAACGCCGCCACGGCCGCAGGATCGCAGTCGTCGAGAACAACGTTCTCGCCGCAGCTCGCGGTGCCGCCGTTACCCGGCGCGATGTAGAGCTTGCCGGCGCGCGGTGATGCTGCGAGCTTAGCTGCCAAAGCATGCTCACGGCCGCCGCTGCCCAACAACAGGATGTCGATGGTTTGAGTGTCCGCCTTCAAGGGTGCCTCCTCTATGGATTAACGGCCCGCTCCGCGCGAGCCCTTTGCAAGCAAATATACCCCTCGGCCGCCCGTCCGGGCTGCAAAGGGGTATATCGCAATAACCAAATAGTCCCGATTACTTCCAGAATCGGTTGATGATCTGCTCTCGACCAGCGCCAACGCCAATGAACGTCACGCGGGTGTGTGCCAGATCCTCGATAAACGCCACGTAGTCCTGAGCCTCTTGCGGCAGCTCCTCAAAGCTGCGGCAGCCGGTGATATCGCACTTCCAGCCAGGAAGCTCCTCGTAGATGGGCTTGGCGTGCTCAAAGCGAACCTGATGCTCGGGCACGCTGGTATAGCGCTCGCCATCGACGTCGTAGGCCACGCACACCTTGATGGTGTCGAAGGCCGAAAGCACGTCGAGCTTGGTCATGGCGATATCGGTGAGGCCGTTGACGCGCGAGGCGTAGTTGGCAATGGGGCCGTCGAACCAGCCGCAGCGACGACGGCGACCGGTGGTCACGCCGTACTCATAGCCCTCCTCGGTCAGCGTGTGACCGGCCTCGGACTCATAGGAAAGCTCGGTGGGCATGGGGCCCGAACCGACGCGGGTGATATAGGCCTTCATGACGCCCAGCACGCGGTCGACGTTCTTCATGCCGACGCCGGAACCGGTAATGGCGCCGCCGGCGGTGCAGTTGGAAGACGTCACGTACGGATAGGTGCCATGGTCGATGTCGAGCAGCGTCGCCTGGGCGCCCTCAAACAGCAGGTTCTTGCCCTCATCGATCATGTTGTTGAGCAGCAGGCTCGTCTCGGTGATGTAGGGACGCAGGCGCTCGGCCATCGGCAGGTACTCGTCGCAAATCTGGTCCACGGTGTAGGTGGGCAGGTTGTAGATGAGCTCGAGCTCGGGGTTCACGCGGGCGAGAGCGGTCTCCAGCTTGTCGCGGAACAGCGCCTCGTCCAGCATGTCCTGCATGCGCAGGCCAATGCGGGCCATCTTGTCCTGATAGCACGGACCGATGCCGCGCTTGGTGGTACCGATGTTCTTCTTGCCGAGCTTCTGCTCAAAGGCGCCATCCAGATCGATGTGGTACGGCATGATGACATGCGCGTTGCCGCTAATCTTGAGGTTCTTGGTGGTGATGCCGTCGGCCTCGAACATATCGATCTCCTCAAGGACAACCTTGGGGTTGACGACGCAGCCGTTACCGATCACCGACACGTGGTCAGAATACATGATGCCGGAGGGCACCTGGTGCAGGCCGTACTTCTTGCCGTTGACGACGATGGTGTGACCGGCGTTGTTGCCGCCCGAGTAGCGCACGACGGCATCGAAGTCGCCGGCGACCAGGTCGCAAATCTTACCCTTGCCCTCATCGCCCCACTGGGCACCGACCAAAACGGTTGACGGCATGTTTACTCCTTACATTCATGGACTGTCTACGCGCCACGCCGGCACGCAGAAGCACAAAACATTCCCAGTATACCCGTGCAACGGGCGCCTGTCCTACTCCTCGGCATGTGCCCCATCAAGCTCATAGAACTTGGTGGATGCCGGCAGGAACATCAGGTCGACGTCGCCGATCGGGCCCGAACGGTTCTTGGCCACGACGATACGCGTAACGCCCTCGTCGGGTCGATCGTCGCGCGAGGCTTCGGCCTCGTCGGCGGAGCGGTCCAAGAACATGACGATATCGGCGTCCTGCTCGATAGAGCCCGATTCACGAAGGTCGGAAAGCTGCGGACGCTTGCCGGTACGGGATTCGACCTGACGCGAGAGCTGCGACAGCGCGATGAGCGGAATCTTGAGCTCCTTGGCCATGATCTTCAGACCACGCGACATCTCCGAAACCTCGACGGTACGGCTCTCGGAGCGGCGTCCCGGCGGAGGACTCACCAGCTGCAGGTAGTCCAGGATGATGATTGCCTTCTCCTTGTTATGGAGCATGCGGCGGCTCTTGGCGCGAATCTCGGTCACTGTGGTGCCGGGCGTATCGTCAATCAGAATATCGAGCTTGGACAAGGTCTGCGTGGCCTCGTTGATATTGGCCCACTGCTCGGGGCTAATGCGGCCCATGCGGAAGTCACTGATCGAGATCATGGCGTAGGCGCAAATCAGACGCTGGGCAATTTCCTTGCCCGACATCTCCAGCGAGAAGAAGCCGACGGTATAACCGGCAGCGGCAGCGTTGAGCGCCAGATTCAGGGCGAACGACGTCTTACCTACAGCAGGACGGGCGCCGATGATGATGAGCTGACCCTCGCGGAAGCCCATGAGCATGCGGTCGAGCGATGGGAAGCCCGTGGGCACGCCCGCAGCCTGGCCACCGGCCTGGCACACTTCCTCGGCCTCGTTATAGGCCTCGACCATAAACTCAGTCAGCGTCTTGTAGCTCGACTTGACCTCGCGTGCCGTGACCTTGAGCAGTTTGCTCTCGGCCAGCTCCACGACCTCTTTGGTGTCGGTGGGGGCGTTATAGGCCAGCGCGTTAATCTCGTTGGTGGCGCCGATCAGCTCGCGCAGCATCGAGTCGCGACGGACGATGGCGGCATGGTGCTGCCAGTTCACGAGCGACAGGGTCTGACCCATCAACTCCAAAATGTACGCTTCGCCACCCACGGCATCGAGCTTGTTGATGCTTCGCAGGTAATCGATCAGCGAGATAGAGTCGATGGGAATGCGGCTGTTGTACATATCGACCATCGCGGTATAGATGGTCTTATGAATGGGGCGGTAGAAGTCATCGGGCTGCAGCTCGACCTGGGCCTCTTCGACCACCTCGGGCGATAGCAGCATAGCGGCCAGTACATTGGCCTCTGCATCTTGGTTTTGGGGAAGACCCAACTTTGAGCCGCGGTCCTCAACCGTCAGCCCGGTCTCCCTATCGTCATATGCCATGAGCATCCTCATTCATATCGCTTGCGAGCATCCATAGTATCAGCCACGGTCCCAAAACGCGCCGCGCGCCGCCAATCATCACCGAACCAAACGGATGAACGGTCCTGTATATAGGACTTCGACGCAACGTTCACCATGACACTCACTCAGCGCAAAAAACAAATGGGCGCCCTGGTTTTCCAGAGCGCCCTTCTTAGAACAAGATTGTTGCGTTGCAGCAAATGCTACTCGGCAGCAGCCTCAGTCTCGACCTCGGCGGTCTCGGCCTCGGCGACCTCAGCGGCCTCCTCGACCTCAGCCTCGGCAGCGAGCTCCTCGGCGGTAACGCCGACGAGAACGACAACCTCGGCCTTGATCTCGCGGTACAGCGAGATGGCAACGGTGTGGGCACCGGCAACCTTGATGGGCTTACCGAGCTCGACGCGCTTGCGGTCGATGTCCATACCGAGCTGAGCCTTGATGGCGTCAGCGATCATAGCGGCGGTAACGGAGCCAAAGAGGATGCCCTCGTCGCCGACCTTGACGTCAACGGTGACCGTCTTGCCCTCGAAGGCAGCCTTGGTCTCGTTGGCGGTAGCCAGACGGACGGCCTCGCGCTTGGCGATGTTGTTGCGACGCTCGTCAAGCTGCTTGAGGTTGCCCTTGGTGGCGGCAACAGCGAGCTTCTTGGGGAACAGGAAGTTCTCAGCGTAACCCTGAGCGACCTCTACGACGTCACCCTCGCCGCCCTTGCCCTTGATCTCATCGAGAAGAATAACCTTCATGATGCGTCTCCCTTCTTAGCCGCGGTCGCGGTTGCCACGAGAGGAAACCACGGGGACGGTGTACGGCAGGAGAGCCATCTCGCGGGCGCGCTTGATGGCGTTGGCGATGTCATGCTGATGCTGCGTGCAAGCGCCAGTGACGCGACGGGGCTTGATCTTGCCACGGTCGGTCATGTACTTACGGAGAAGCTGAGTGTCCTTATAGTCGATGAACTCAGTGTTCTCCTTGCAGAACTGGCAGTACTTACGACGCGGCTGACGTGCAGAAAAATCATTAGCCATGTCAAAATACCTTTCGTTTGGCAACTTCGGCGAACCGAAGCCGCCTCTCACTCAAAAATAGGTGAACAACCCTTAGAACGGGATGTCCTCATCGTAGACGTCGACCGCGGGCGGCGTAGCCACCGGTGCGGCAGGACGTGCTGCGGGCGCGGGAGCTGCGGGGGCGTAACCGCCCTGATCGTAGCCACCCTGGCCACCACGGGAGCTCATAAACTCGATCTCATCGACGATGACCTCAAGCTTGCTCCGGCGCTGGCCGTCGCGCTCCCAAGAGCTGTAGCGCAGCTTGCCCTCGATCGCGACCTTGTTTCCCTTTGCCAGGAAACGGCTCACGGCCTCGGCGCGGGTGCCGAACATGGTGCAGTCGACAAAGTTGGGATAGTCCTCCCACTCGCCAGTCTGCGCGTTGCGGCGACGATCGTTCACGGCGACGCCAAAGGACAGAACCTGGGTTCCGCCGGCGGTGGCGCGCAGCTCGGGATCGCGGGTGAGGTTACCGGTGATGTTCACTCGATTGATGCTCATAACTCACTACTTCCTCTTGGGGCACAAGCCCAGTCCAAAACGACAGTCTTACTCCTGGTCGTCGCGACGGACGATCATGTGGCGGACCACAGCGTCGGTGATGCGCAGGACGCGATCAAGCTCGGCGATCTGGGTAGGATCTGCGTGGAAGTTGATGAGGGTGTAGTCACCATCGGTGAGGTCGTTGATCTCGTAGGCGAGCTTGCGCTTGCCCCACTCGTCAACGGAGTCGACCTTGCCAGCGCCCTCAGCGATCGTGGTATCGATACGCTTCAAAACAGCGAGACGAGTCTCGGGGTCGAGCGACGGGTCAACAAAGAACAGCAGTTCATAAGCCTTCATATTGTCACCTCCTCTGGGCAAATGTGGCTTCAGGTCGTGAAGGTGCGCCTGAAGCAGGAAAAGACTTGGTAATAATATCTTTCAACCTCCCAAGCCGCAAGAATATGCAGCTACAACCTCATGACCTCCACATATGCCCATACTCGCACCACGTTTCATGCGCATTCCAACCAAATGCCGACCAAAAGCTTGACAGATCTGTGGACAAGATACGGTGCCGTGGGGACAAGCTGAGCCAAGCCGCAGGTCAACGGGCACAAGGCTGTGGTCGCAAAATGCATACCAGTGGTCCACAGCACCACCCAAAGATTTTTAAATTCATTGCCAAGTCGCTTATGAATACTCCTTTTGAACAATTGAGTTGATCAACCACGCTGGTCGGAAGCCGTTTTTTGGCACCTCAAACCCCACTGCAACGCCAAGCGCGGCCAAGCGTTTTAAAAAATGCCAACTTTTCTGTTTGCACTTTGCGATTCCTCGTGTATACTGACTTTCGCATTTAACGGAGAGTTGTCCGAGTGGCCGAAGGAGCACGATTGGAAATCGTGTAGGCGTCAAAAGCGTCTCCAGGGTTCAAATCCCTGACTCTCCGCCAGTTAATTCCAAAGCAGGCCTTCGAGCCTGCTTTGTTTTTACCCCACGCGGAGGGGTGGCAGAGTGGTTGAATGCGGCGGTCTCGAAAACCGTTTGGCCTGTATAAGGTCACGAGGGTTCGAATCCCTCCTCCTCCGCCATTTTGGTTGAGAAAGCTCCCGGGAATGGGAGCTTTTTTGTTTTGAGTCCCTAACAAGCAAATACGGCGGAGGAGGGATTCGAACCCGCCAGGGCGCGGAGCGTAAAGAAAACGCGCCCGTGGCGCGTTTTTAGCGCTGCGCGGTCGGCGCAAGCCGACCGGATAAATTTTGAGCGGAGCTCAAAATTTGGACATCCCTCCTATTCGACCACGCCCCCATCGCGTTCAGCATCAACCCGGATCCCCAAACATGGAACCTATGACCGTACCCAGTCCCGACCGTTTGCCGAGCAATAGGGTCGCAATCGGCGCCGAACATGTACTATGTACGGGCATTGTCTAAACCCACAATCCAAAGGACCCCATCTTGCCCGTCGTCGCCGCCATAACCATTACCTCACATGCCTCGGATGCCATGGTCGCTATTCCGTTTTGGCTCGAGATGTTCGCCGTTGTCGCTGCATCGATCTCGGGTGTGCTGGTTGCGCGCGAGCACAAGCTCGACCTGGTGGGCGCCGTCGCACTCGCCGTGGTTTGCGGCCTGGGCGGCGGTCTTTTGCGCGATATGACGCTGCAGGTGGGGAACGTCTACATCCTCAACCAGCCGATGGCACTCCCGCTTTCCATTGCCACGGCAGCTATCATCTACATTTTCCCGGCAATCGTCGACAAACCCGAAAAACTCATCCCCCTGCTCGATATCATCTCGGTCGGCATCTATGCCGCCACCGGAGCGGACAAGGCGCTTGTCTACGGCTTTGCACCGGCGGTGTGCATCATGATGGGCTTTTTTACCGCGGTGGGCGGCGGCATGTTGCGCGACGGCTTTATGGGCGTGGTTCCGGGCATTTTCCAACGTACTAACTTTTATGCTATCGCCGCCATCGCCGGATCGACAAGCTATGTGTGTCTCGTTATGAGCGGCATCATGAGCAATGTCGCTGCGCTGGTCCTATGCGTTGTCGTGACCATGGGTCTGCGCTGGCTCTCGCTGCGCTTTGACATCAAAAGCCCCACCGAAGAAGATATCGCGCGCTTCTTGCACCGTAAAAAGTAGACAGCACGGCACAACCCTTCGAAATGCAACCGAGAGATTCTTTTAGAGCGCCCGCGCGTTGGGTACCCTGTTAGGTATATGCCGAACACCTAACAAAAGGATCAACCATGGCTTTCAATCAAACCGTGACGGCGCCGTCACACAAGATGCGTCGCTGCCTGCTTATGGCATTCGCGCTCATCGCGCTCGCGCTCACCGCACTTCCCACGGCGTCGTTCGCCGGCACGGACACCGCTGGAAACGTACTTGCGACCGAAGCTGACTCGGATACGTCCAGCGCCGAGGGTGACCTGTACTGGGCCGGCCAAAGCCTTAACCTAGACGATGCCTCCATCGGCCGCGATATTATCGCGGCGGGCGAGAGCCTATCGATTCGCGACTGCACCGTAGGCGGCGCTATTCGCCTGGCGGCGCGCACCATCGATATCTCCAAAACCGCAATCGATGGCAGCGTGACGGTAGCCGGTCAGCATGTCGTGCTCAACACCGGCAGCACCGCCAACTGTTTCTACGCGATAGGCGAGACGGTTGCCCTGCGAGGCTCCACCAAGTCGGCAGCGCTTGCGGGCGACACGGTGACCATCGATGGCACCGTCAAGGGCGATGTCGAGGTTTGGGCCGACAAGCTCATCCTGGGCAAGAACGCCCACATCACCGGCACCGTGAACGCGCACGTCTCCGAGGACCCCGAGCGCGCCGCGGGAGCCGAGGTCGGTGCGCTCAAGATCGACCGCACCGAGAACGAGGATACTTCCACCGTTAACGATGTCATCGGCGGTATCGTCGCCGCGGCACTCTCGACCTGCTTTGTCGCTCTGCTGCTCGAGCTCATCTTTCCGCGCGCGACCGCCAGCGCCGCCGGCATGCTCCACCAGCGCTCCATGCCCCTGTGGGTGAGCGGTCTTCTGGGCACGATTGCTATCGTCCCCGCCGTCCTACTGCTGATTATCTCTATCGCTGGTCTGTCGCTTGCCGGAACCCTCTTGTGCGGCGTTATCGGCATCGCGTTGATGTCGAGTGCCTTTGCGGGGTGCGCGATCGCCCGCATGGTTGGACACAACCAAAACCGCTACGCCATGGCAGCCGTGGGCGGCGTAATCGCAGGCGCCCTCACGGGGCTTCCCCTCGTAGGTGACTTCATCAGCGGCGTGGCCTTTGTCTTTATGCTCGGTTACATCATCCAAATCATCTGGCGCAACGCCCGCGTCAAGCCGCAGCAGCCGGCTAACACGCCAGGACTCCCCACCGCTTAGCCGCCAACCACCACAAAGGGACCAGGCACCTTTGTGGTGGTGCAGACCAGCTCAGTCCCTATGCACAAAAAGGGCGCCGACCATTACGGTCGACGCCCTTTCTTGTTAGACGCTATAAAGTCCAGCGCTTATTTGTTGACCTGGCCGGCGCGGACGGCGGCCTTCTTGCGGTCGGTGGCGTTGAGCAGGCGCTTGCGCAGGCGGATGTTCTTGGGGGTAATCTCAACCAGCTCGTCGTCGGCGATGTACTCCAGCGCCTCCTCCAGCGAGAAGGTGCGGGGCGGCACCAGCTGAACGGAGATATCGGAGGTCGAGGAACGCTGGTTGCCCAGGTTCTTGGTACGGGCGATGTTGACGACCATGTCGCCAGCCTTGCTGCGCTCGCCCACGATCATGCCCTCGTAGCACTCGGTGCCCGGCTCAACAAAAAGCTGGCCGCGCTCCTGCAGCGTACCCAGAGCATAGGCAACGGCCTTCTCGGTGGTCATGGAGATCATTGCGCCGTTCTGACGGTTGCCGATCTCGCCGGCGTAGGGACCGTACTCCAGGAAGGTGTGGTAGAACACGCCCTCGCCGTGGGTGACGTTCATGATGCGGTTCTTAAGGCCCATGATGCCGCGGGTCGGGATCTTAAACTCGAGGTGCGTCACGATACCCGAGGTATCCATGCTCGTCATGATGCCACCGGAGGTACCGAAGACCTCAACGACCTTGCCCGAGTACTCGTCCGGGCACTCAACGACGGCCTGCTCGACAGGCTCCATCTTGTTGCCGTTCTCGTCCTTCTTAAACAGAACGCGGGGACGGCCGACCTGGAACTCAAAGCCCTCGCGGCGCATGGACTCCATCAGAACGGACAGGTGCAGAATGCCGCGGCCCGAGACCTCGACGCCGCTCTTGTCCTCGAGCTCCTCGATCTTCATGGTCACGTTGTTCTCGGCCTCGTTGAACAGGCGCTCCTTGAGCTGACGGGCGCCCACGATGTCTCCGTCGCGACCGACGAGCGGGGAGGTCGAAGCCTCGAAGACGATGGACAGGGTCGGCGGGTCGATCTCGATGGGCTCGAGCTCGACGGGGTTCTCGGGATCGGTGTAGACATCGCCGATATCGGTGCGGTCGATGCCCACGACGGCGGCGATGTCGCCGGCGCCGACTTCCTGGCACTCGGTGCGGCCCAGGTAGTCGAAGGTAAAGAGCTGCTTGACGGTAGCGGTGGCGCTGGAGCCGTCGTTCTTCACAACCAGAATCTGGTCGCCCTGATGGATGGCGCCGGAATACACGCGACCGATGCCGATACGGCCAACGAAGTTGGAGTGGTCGATGGTCACGCACTGCATGGCCAGCGGAGCGTTCTCGTCAACCTCGGGCGCGGGCATGTCGTCGATGATCATATCGAGCAGCGGATACATGTCCATGTTGCCGTCGTTGGGATCAAGGCGGGCAAAGCCATTCATGGCGCTGGCGTAGACCACGTGCTCCATGGCGAACTCAAGCTGGTCGTCGGTGGCGCCCAGGTCGGCCATGAGGTCCAGGCAGTCGTTGTAGGCCTTCTCGGGGTTGGCGCCCGGACGGTCGATCTTGTTGATGACGATCATGATCTTAAGGCCGGTGTCGATAGCGTGACGCAGCACGAAGCGGGTCTGGGGCATGGGGCCCTCAAAAGCATCGACCAGCAGCAGGGCGCCGTCGGCCATACGCAGCACGCGCTCGACCTCGCCGCCGAAGTCGGCGTGGCCCGGGGTGTCGATGACGTTGATCTTGACGTCCTTATACTCGATAGAGATGTTCTTGGCGAGAATCGTAATGCCGCGCTCGCGCTCCTGGTCGTTGGAATCCAGGACGCGGTCCTCGACCTGCTGGTTGGCACGGAAGGCGTCCGTGGCACGCAGGAGCTTGTCGACCATCGTCGTCTTGCCGTGGTCGACGTGGGCGATGATGGCGATGTTCCTCAGATTGTCTACGCGCATGTAGTTCCCCTATCTTCTATCCATATACAAACGGCACGCGTATGCGGCCCGCCCAGCGATACAACGCTCAGCGGGAATATTGAGCCTTTTACCGAAAACTCGTTTATTTTAGCGATTTTAGATGAGAGGGGTTTCCTCACCTGCAGGTTCAGGGTCGCTCCACATAAAACCATCGCCGGCGCCCATGCCCTCATACAGCACATATGCCGAAAAACCGCTCTCGAGCGTCGTCTCGAAAAAGCTCACGAGCAGGGCGTCATGGTAGCCGCCATCGATCTCGACGCAGCCGGTGTAGCCGATGGCATAGCGGACGATACGGCCCAGGCCCTCGTCCTTAAGACCCATCTTGTGCTCGGAGATAAAGTTGGTGGCCGCCTCCAGGCACGCCTCTTCGCCGTCCTCGTCGAGCGCCGCCAGATAACGGTTGGAAGCAGCATCCTCAATTGCCACGACCACGCCAGGGTTTTCACCGGCGGCAAGGTCGTCCAAGAACGCGCCGATCAGATCGCACACCATGGCGTCGAGCTCGGCGGAGACGTTACCGGCATCCTGCATATCCTGTGCCATCTTTAGACCTTCCCATCGAGTCTGACGTCGTTACAGTTCTTGTGCCTCGGCGGCGATCTTGGCGGCAGCGTCGCGGGTGCGCATCATGTCCGCCGCGCGCTTGTCGAGCACCTTGATCTGACTGGTCAGCATGACTGCATCGACCACGCCCCAGATCACCAGGCCCGTAGAGATCGAAAACCCAAGCGCACCAACTGTACCACGAAGGCGTGAGCAGATTGCCGCGACAAGGGCGGAGACGACAACCATCTTGATAAACGAGCCGCGGCGCTCGCGGAGCGTGCGGGCCTGCGTCACATAGGCAATGCGAGCCGCCTCAGAAGCCTCCGAGCGCATCTGGGCCTCGCGGGCGATCGCAGCCGCCTCAGCCGACATACCGCCGGCCATCAGCGAACGCTCCGCATCCTGGCCGCCCCGCATTTAGAAGTCATCGGGCGAGAGCGTATGGACGAACTCGTCGAACTTCTCGAACTCCTGCTCGTCGTCAACTTCCTCGGTATGGGCAGAAACAGTGCCCAGGCGATTCATGATGTCGTCCTCCACAAACATGGGGGCATTGCTGCGCACGGCAAGGGCAATGGCATCACTGGGACGGGCATCGATCTTGCGCTCGTCACCATCGGCCAGTACGACAATCGTCGCGTAGAACACCGGCGGCTCGGCGCGAACGATCTCGATGCGCTCGAGCTTGGCGCCCAGGGCGCCAACAGTATCGAGCAACAGGTCATGGGTAATCGGGCGATCGGCGCGTCCGCTGTCGATGCCGCGGCTGATTGCCGCAGCCTCAAACGAGCCAGTCTGGATGGAGAGGGAGCGCAGCGGCGCGGGGGAATCCGACTTGCTGCAGCGTTCGCGAAGCACGATAAGCGATGGCACGGGACCGGCGGCCATGACGATGGTCTCTATGTCGACACGAACCATGGAACACCTCCGGTACGTAGCGGTTAACACGCGGCGGCCCGCCGCGTTGAATAGCTATACTACCCAAACTTTCGCGTAGCACACAAAATCAAAGTAGTTAATTTGGGACAGAGCTTTTTTGACTACCTTCTGTGGCTAAGAAAAAAGCCTCGAGGCAATTGCCCCGAGGCTTTTAACAGTTTTGATGGTGGACCTGACAAGATTCGAACTTGTGACCTCCCGGTTATCAGCCGGACGCTCTAACCAACTGAGCTACAGGTCCATCATGGTGGAGGTTAGGGGGATCGAACCCCTGACCTCAGGCTTGCAAAGCCCGCGCTCTCCCAGCTGAGCTAAACCCCCACGGAGACAGTAATAAACACCCCAGCGGCGACTCGGCTCTCGCTGGGGTGTTTATTGCGAAAGAAAGTGGTGGACCTGACAAGATTCGAACTTGTGACCTCCCGGTTATCAGCCGGACGCTCTAACCAACTGAGCTACAGGTCCATCGCGCAAGGGATATATTAGACGAGTCGTTACGCGCGCGTCAACAACTTTTTTGAAAATCTTTGGGAGGGATGGTCGCTGGGCTGGCGAGATGGTTTTGGTTTGCTGCTCGGACAGTCCTGCGCAAGACGAAGGCCACATTAAGTGGCCTTCTTTGCGTGCGGAACTCGCGACAAACCAAAACCATCTCGCCAGCCCAGCGACCATGGGGTCCCAAGGTTTTCAAAAAAGCGGTCGGCGCGCAGTGCGCCGACCGCCGATATATGGGGTCTGATGATTATTACCAGCTAGGGCCTCTTACTCGTCTAGGAGATCCTCTGGCATATCATTGCCGTCGCCCAGGTCGACTGGGGCCTCTTCGGTGTCGACTGCGGCCTCGGCGCCCTCGCCTTCGGGTTTTTCCTTGGCTGCCGTCATGCGGGCTACGGCGCAGATGCGGTCGTTGTCGTCGACGGTCATCATCTTGACGCCCTGGGTGGCGCGGCCAGTCTGGCTGATCTCATCGGTCTTAACGCGAATGACCGTCGCGCCCTCCGTCACGATGAACAGCTCGTGCTGCGGGCCCACCGTCTTCATTGCCGCGAGGTTGCCCTTGCGCTCGGTCATTTGAATGGTGTAGACGCCCTGGCCGCCGCGATTCTGCTCCGGGTAGTCCGCGACCGGCGTGCGCTTGCCGTAGCCGCGCTCGGTGATGACGAACAGATCACCGTTGCCGTTAGTGACTTCCATGCCCAGAACGCTCACGCCGTCCTTCATACCGATACCGCGAACGCCGCTGGTATCGCGGCCGGTGGCGCGCACCTGCTCCTCGGAGAACATGATCGCCTTGCCTGCGGTGGTGGCCAGGATAATCTTGTCGCCCTCGCGCACGCGGCGCACATTCAGCAGCGCGTCGTCGTCACGCAGGTTGATAGCGATCAGGCCGTCGCGACGGCTGCGGTCATATGCGCTCATCACGGTCTTCTTGACCATGCCGCTCTTTGTGGCAAACATCAGGTACTCGTCGGCCGGGAACTCGCGGCAGCTGATGACGCTCGCGATCTTCTCGCCCTCCTCGAAGGGCAGCAGGTTGACGATCGCGGTACCGCGCGCCTGGCGCGTACCCACCGGCAGCTCGTGCACCTTCAGACGATAGACCTTGCCCTTGCTCGAGAAGAACAGCACGTACTCGTGCGTGGACGCGATGAACATCTCATCGATAACGTCATCCTCTTTGAGGTTGACGCCCGACACGCCCTTGCCACCGCGCTTCTGGGCACGGTAGGCAGCCACCGGGATACGCTTAACGTAGCCGGTGTGGGTGATGGTCACGACCATATCCTCGTCGGCGATGAGGTCCTCGACATCCAGGTCCTTCTCAACCTGGCTGATCTCGGTGCGGCGCTTGTCGCCAAACTTCTTGGAGATCTCGCGCATCTCTTCCTTGATGACGCCCAGGATCTTCTCCTCGTGCGCCAGCAGGTCCTCGTAGTAGGCGATGGCGCGGCGCAGGCCGTCCAACTCTTCTTGGATCTTGTCGCGCTCCAGGCCGGTCAGGCGGCGCAGCTTCATCTCGAGGATGGCCGTGGTCTGCTCGGGCGTAAAGCCAAAGCGCTCGATCAGGCGGCTGCTGGCCTCGGAGTCGGTCTGCGAGGAGCGGATGATGCTAATGACCTCGTCGATATGGTCAAGGGCCATCAGGTAACCCTCGAGGATATGAGCGCGGGCCTGGGCTTTCTTAAGGTCGAAGCGGGTGCGGCGGGTGACGACGTCGACCTGGTGGTCGATGTAGTGCTGCAGCATCTCGCGCAGGCTCAGGCATTTGGGAACGCCGTTGACGAGTGCCAGGTTGTTGGCGCCAAAGGTCGTCTGCAGCGAGGTGTACTTATACAGGTTGTTGAGCACGACCTGCGGAATGACGCCCTTCTTGAGCTCGATGACCAGACGGATGCCCTTCTGGTTGGACTCATCGCGCATATCCGAGATGCCCTCGATGCGTTTGTCGTTGACGAGCTGGGCGATCTTCTCCTGCAGGGTGCCCTTGTTGACCATGTAGGGAATCTCGGTAAAGACCAGGCGGTTGCGGCCGGTCTTGGTGGACTCCACATGTGCCTTAGCACGCACGGTAATGGAGCCGCGGCCGGTCTCGTAGCTCTGCTTAATGCCGGCGCTGCCCATGATGATGGCGCCGGTGGGGAAGTCCGGACCTGGCATGATCTGCATGAGCTCGTCAACGGTGGCGTCGGGGTTGTCGATCAGGTAGCAGGTGGCCTCGATCGCCTCGGTGAGGTTATGCGGGGCGATGTTGGTGGCCATGCCGACGGCGATGCCCTGGCTGCCGTTGACCAGCAGGTTGGGGAAGCGCGCAGGCAGCGCCACGGGCTCGGCAAGCGATTCGTCGTAGTTGGGCTGCCAGTCGACGGTATCCTTCTGCAGGTCGCGCAGCAGTTCCATGGCGGGCTTTGCCAGGCGGCTCTCGGTGTAACGCATGGCCGCCGCGCCGTCGCCGTCGATGTTGCCGAAGTTGCCGTGACCGTCGATGAGCGGCGTGCGCATGGAGAACCACTGCGCCAGGCGGACCATGGCCTCATAGACCGCGGAATCGCCGTGCGGGTGGTACTTACCGATAACTTCGCCGACCGTCCAGGCCGACTTCTTGTGCGGTCGGTTGGGGTAGATGCCGCTCTCGTTCATCGCGTACAGGATGCGGCGGTGCACCGGCTTTAAGCCGTCGCGCACGTCCGGCAGGGCGCGCGCCGTGATAACCGACATCGAATACTCGATGAACGACTGCTTCATCTCGCGACCGAACTCCGAAATCTGGAGCTGGCCGCCGTTGATATCCTCGCCGGCCGAGGCGCCGCGATCGACTTCGCCAAAGCTCTCCTCGAGCTCGGCGTCGTCGTCTTCTTCCTCATCATCATCGGCATCGGGGTTATAGGCGTCCGGATCGCCGTCCTCGCCCTGCTCAGCACGGGCAAGCAGGCGCTTCAGATCATCGGGCATACCGGCATCGCCGGCCTCGTCCATACCCTCGTTATTGTTGATATCGTCTGCCACGTTACCTCCTCTTAAGCGTCAAGGAATCGTGCATCATGTGCATGCTTCTCGATGTACTCGCGGCGATAGCCGACCTCGGAACCCATCAGCTCGCGCACGGCGCGGTCCGCCACCACGGCGTCCTCGATCGACACACGCTGCAGGATGCGGGTCTTGGGGTCCATCGTCGTCGAGGCGAGCTGCTTGGGGTCCATCTCGCCCAGACCCTTGTAGCGCTGGACGGTATAGCCCTTGCGCTTTTTGGTAATCTTGCCGTCCTTGGCCTTGCCGTCCTCGTCGTTATCGTCGGGGTTCAGGCCCAGGCTCTGGATGGTGTCACGCAGGATCTCGTCTTCGGGCTGGCGGCCGTTGGGATACACGTAGTGGATCTTGTTGCGCACCTTAATGCCAAAGATGGGCGGGCAGGCAACATAGACGTAGCCGGCATCGATCAGCGGACGCATGTACTTGTAGAAGAACGTCAGCAGCAGGATGCGGATATGCGCACCGTCGACGTCTGCATCGGTCATGATGATGATCTTGTGGTAGCGCGCCTTGGTGATATCGAAGTCGCCGCCGTCGCCGGCACTCGTCGTGACGCCGCAGCCGATCGCGGTAATCAGCGACTGGATGGTGTCACTCGAGAACGCGCGATGGTCACCAACGCGCTCGACGTTCAAAATCTTGCCGCGCAGGGGCAGAATCGCCTGGATGTCTCGGCGACGGCCGTCCTTGGCCGAACCGCCTGCCGAGTCGCCCTCTACGATGAAGAGCTCGGTCAGCTCGGCATCGCGCACCGAGCAGTCGGCGAGCTTACCGGGCAGGGACGCCGTCTCGAGCAGGCTCTTGCGGCGGGTCGCCTCGCGCGCCTTGCGGGCGGCATTGCGCGCCTTGCAGGCCTGCTGCGCCTTCTTGACGATCTCGCGAGCGGGCTTAGGGTGCTCCTCGAGGTAATCGGCAAGGCCGTCGGTCACGATCTTGAGCGTCAGCGCGCGCATATAGGAGCTGCCGAGCTTGGCCTTGGTCTGGCCCTCAAACTGCGGATCGGGCAGCTTGACCGAGATAACGGCCGAAAGGCCCTCGCGCACATCGTCGCCGGTCAGATTGGCGTCTTTTTCCTTGAGCAGGTTCTGCTTGCGCGCATAGTCGTTGATCACGCGGGTGAGCGCGGTGCGGAAGCCCTCAAGGTGCATGCCGCCCTCGGGGGTGTAGATGTCGTTGGCAAACGACATGACGTTCTCGCCGTAGCCGCTATTCCACTGCAGGGAAACCTCAACCTCGCCCATCTTGGCCACAGGTGCGTCCGGGTCCGATTTGCCCTCGATGTAGATAGGCTCCTTAAAGGCCTCGGGGACGTCCTTGCCCTCGTTAAGGAACTTGACGAAGTCGATGATGCCGCCCTCGTAGCAAAACTCCTCCACGTGGGGAGTAGACTCGCGCTCGTCAGTCAGCACGATTTTGAGGTTCTTATTGAGGAACGCCGTCTCCTGCAGACGGTTGTGCAGCGTATCGAAATCGTAGATGCATGTCTCGAAGATCTCGTCGTCGGGCCAGAAGGTGACGGTGGTGCCCGTCGAATCCGAGGTGCCCACGACCTCCATCTTCTTAACGGTCTTGCCGCGCGAGAACTCCATCTCGTAGGTGTTGCCGTCGCGACGAACCTGAACGACCACGCGCTTGGACAGTGCGTTGACGACGGAGATGCCAACGCCGTGCAGGCCGCCCGAAACCTTATAGGCCGAGTTATCGAACTTACCGCCGGCGTGCAAGATCGTCATGACGACCTCGAGCGTCGGGATCTTTTTAACAGGGTGCTCGTCGACGGGGATGCCGCGCCCGTTGTCGACGACCGTGATGGAGTTGTCGGCGTGGACCGTCACCTGGATCTCGGTGCAGAAACCGGCCATGGCCTCGTCGACGGAGTTGTCAACGATCTCCCACACCAGGTGATGCAGACCGCTGGCGCTCGTCGAGCCGATATACATGCCCGGGCGCTTACGAACGGCCTCGAGACCTTCGAGAATCTTAATCTCGCCGCCATCGTAATCGTTTTCGTTTGCCACACGTCCTCCTTCAGTCAAGAAAATGTGTACAGCCTTACTAGTTTATCGTAAAAAAATACCCTCGGGAACGAGGGTATTTGGCTCTACAAGGCCACCAGATGCGATTTAAGGCTCTTTTTTGCTTTCTACGCCCTTGGCCCACTCGGCACTGGCTCTCATGGCATTCTCGAGGGCCTCGCGCAGTTTTTGGTCTTCGATGGGCGCCACTTGGCGCTCAATCTCGGTGCGCTCGGCCTCACTTAGGTCGGCGTGCGGGGCCGGCGGGCGCTCGGTCGTCGCCGGGCGCAGGCGCTGCTTGGCGGCGGGCGGCGTGTGACCCGGCGCGGTGGTTTTGAACACCAGGCCGTCCACATGCGCACCGGCGCGCTCCATGCGCGCGCGGATGATCTCGCGCAACAGCGTCATTTCCTGCGTCCACGAGGGCGAATCGAGATATACCAGCAGCTCATTGGACTCGGGCAGGTAGCGCAAGCCCGTCACATGCCGCCCCTCGCGCGTGCCCGAGCACACCGCGTTCCACGCGCGATAGACCGCGCGCGACTCCTCGGCAGCCTCCATCTGCGCGCGGCGCTCAGGTGTCGCGGCCGCCAGGATGCGCTGACGCTCTGCGTTCAAAAATCCACTGAAGGCAACCGTTTCGCTCTCGCGCTCGTAATTAGCACGTCTCACCCATGCTCACCACCTTGGCTCGATCAAGCAGGTCATCGGTAAAATACCCCAGGTTGGTCGTGGTTATGACCGTCTGGATATCATCGCCGATCAGCCGCAGAAAAGCACCGCGGCGTTCGCCGTCGAGTTCGCTCATCACGTCGTCCAAAAGCAGCAACGGGGCGGTGCCCAGGACATCGCGAGCCACGGCCACCTCCGCCACCTTCCAGGCCAGAACCAACGTTCGCTGCTGACCTTGGCTGGCAAATGAACGGGCGGAGCGACCCGCCACGGTAAACTCAATCTCATCGCGATGCGGTCCCACCAACGTCACGCCGCGGCGAATTTCCTCGTCGGCGTGCTCATCAAGGGCAGCCAGCATGCGCTCGTACGCCCAGCCCTTCAGCTCTTCGCGATCATCGACCTGGGGCAAATCCCCCAGCGTGGACGTATAGGTCACGTTGGCAGCCTCACCGGATGCCACTTGCCCGTAGGCAGTGTGCACATGGCCCGCCAGCCGGTCGAGCAGGGCCAACCGGTGCACAAGCAGGGCCGAGCCCGCGCGGGCAATCGAATCGTTCCACGCGCCGAGCATCTCGCGACAGCACCAGGTCTCCTTGAGCAGGGCGTTACGCTGGGTCACGCAGCGTCCATAGGTGCTCGCAAGATCGGCATAACGTGCGCTCAGCTGCATGCCAAAGTCATCGAGGGCGGCGCGGCGCACACTGGCGCCTCGCTTAACCATGTCCAGATGGTCGGGGCAAAACAGCACGCTCGGCAGAGCCCCGCGCACACCGGCGGCAGAGCACCTCTTGCCGTTGCGGCTAAACGAGCGCTTACCGTCCTCCACGCTCAATCCCATATCAAGCACGCGGCCGTCGCCCTCGAGCCTCAGCTCGACCTTGCACGAGCCCACGCCATCATGGACGAGCTCGGCTGCGGTCGGATGCCTAAACGAGGCGCCGCTCGTCAGCAGCTGCAGCGCCTCTATGAGATTGGTCTTTCCCGCCGCGTTGGGTCCCGCAAGTATCGTCACGCCCTCGTCCAGGGCAAGGCGATAACTATCGAAGCTGCGGTAGTGCGCGACGGAAAGATCGCGGGCGAACATGGTCATAGGGCGGTTGCTAGATGCGGACCGGCATAACCAGGTACAGGTAGTTGATCTTGTCGTAGGACTTGAAGATGCCCGCCTGCGAGTAGCTCTTGAGCTCCAGCGTGATCTCCTTCTCCTTGGACAGGGCATTGAGGCAGCCGAAGATGTAGTGGTAGTTGAAGGCGATGGTGCCCGACTCGCCCTCGGCCTCGACATCGATCGTCTCCTGCGCAAGGTCCTGGTCATTGGAAATGGAGGACAGGCCCATCTGCCCGTTCTCGACATCGATCTCGAACTTGACGGCGGGGTTGGCGCTCGCGATAACGGCCACGCGCTTGAGGGCGGCGTTAAAGGCGGCGACGTCAATCTTGACGCTCGTCACGCACGAATCGGGGATGAGCTGCTTGTAGTTGGGGTACACGCCCTCGATACGACGCGACACGTAGGTGGTGTTGCCGGCCTCAAAGACGACCTGGGTGTCGGTAGCCCCGATCATGATGGTCGCCTGGCTGGCCATGATGTTCAGTGCGTCGTTAAAGGCGTCAGCCGGAACGTTGAGCTCAAAGGAGCCCTCGAGGGTCGAGGTCTCGACCTGCGTATCGCACACGGCCAAGCGGAAGGAATCGGTCGCCACCAGGCGCACGGTGTTGTTCTCGACCTTCATGTGCACGCCGCCCAGGATGGGGCGAGCCTTGTCGGTCGAGGTGACGCGCCACACGCGGCCGACCATCTCGGACAAGATATCGGTCGGCAGCTCCACGGCACTCTCGATGGCATAGGCCGGAAACTCAGGGAAGTCATTGGCATCGAGCGTGTTCAGGCGGAACGAGCTCTTCTCGCAACTGATCAGCACCTGGCGCTCGGACAGCTCAAAGGTGACCGGGGCATCGGGGAGAGTCTTGGTGATATTGGAGAGCATCTTACAGGGGATAACCATCTCGCCCTCTTCTTCGACATGCGCCGCGATGCGATGACGGATCGAGATGGTGTAGTTAGAGGTCTGGAATTCCAAGATGCCGTCTTGCGCCTTGACGAGCACGCCCGACAGGATGGGAAGGGTGGATGCCGAAGCGACACCCTTCATAACGACGCCGATGGCTTGTGTAAGCGAGCTCTGGCTGACGGTGAACTTCATCTTTTAATACCTTTCTATAGATATAAATATCTTAATAATAGTAATAGCACTGACGAAACTGTTGATTACTCACAAAGACGCAGGTCAGACCCAGAAAGAGAATCGACAGCAACCTGTGTGCAACAGGGGTGGTTTTCCACGTTCAAAACCTGCGCAAAACTTTTCATCACCGCGGATTGGGTTTTAGACACCTTATGCCCGTGGTTTCGACAAGTTTTCAACAGGTGTCTCTATTTCCCTACGAGCGTAGTGTAATTTTATCGCGCAGCGACTTGAGGTCTTCGGTGACGGTGCGGTCTTCCTGGATCATCTTCTGGACCTTTTTGTAACTCGTGCTGACGGTCGAGTGGTTGCGGTTGCCAAATTCGGCGCCTACCGCCGTGGTCGTCATCTCGCACATTTCGATGGCCAGGTAGATAGCGATATGGCGTGCTTTGGCGATATTGGCGTTGCGACGCGGGCCGATGAGCTCCTCGTGCGTCACGCCGTACTGCTCTTCGATGACGGACTGAACCGTTTGCACGTTGATCTTTTTGGCCGATGTGTCGAAGTACTGGCTGGCGATGGCGTCGATATCGTCAAAGGTGAGCTCCCCGCCCTCGCGCTCGCGGTCGCCCGCCTCGCCGGCGCAGCGCTCGCAGAAGCTCTCGAGTTCGCGGATGTTGGTGCCCGACACCTCTGCCATGTGCTTAAAGTGCTCATCGGTCAGGTGCCCGCCGTCGCCCCCGTAGGCCGCCAACAGTGAGTCGTCGCCTGCCTCGGGAGCGGCGACGATGGTGTTCTCGTAATAGCGCTGCAAGATCTTGTATTTCATCTCGTAGCTGGGCTCTGCGACCAGGCAGAGCATGCCGGCGTTGAAGCGGCTGGTCAGGCGCTCGTCCATGCTCAGGTCCTTGGGGGCGCGGTCTGCCGCGATGACGACCTTCTTGTTGTTGCGGATGAACTCGTCCATGAGCTGGAAAAAGTAGTCCACGCTCGCGCGCTTGCCGATGATGTTTTGGATGTCATCGATGATGAGCACGTCCACGCCGTGGTACGCCTGCATGATGGGGGCGTTGCTCTTCTTTTGGCGGTCGAACTCGGTCATCAGGTCGTCCAGATATGCCTGGGAGTTGGCATACTTGACCTTGATCTCGGGCGACTTCTCGGCGAGCTCGTTTTTGATGGCAAGCAGCAGGTGCGTCTTGCCCAGGCCCGATTTGCCGTAGATAAACAGCGATGTGCATGTGCCGCGCTCGTCCGCGAGGGCGGCAAACTTGAGTGCCGAGCGATAGGCATGGCTGTTCTCGGGGCCGTAGACAAAGTTCTCAAAGGTAAATTTTGAGTTCGCGGCGAGCGGGGCTCCATCCGTATTCTGCTCGGCCGGCACGGTCGGTGCTGGCATGGGCGAAGCGGGGGTCGCAGCTTGCGTGGATTTAGTCGGCGCTCCGCCCTTCATCTGGTTCATCATGCGACGAAAATCGTCGGCCGAGAGCGTGTTCTTGATTGCAATGCCCGAATCCGCGCCCGCCGCTGCGTCGTGAGCGATGGGCATGTGCGTGACGGGTGCGTTCGTTGACGTCGCTACCGCGGTCGGCAACGGCGCCATGGTTTCACGGGAAACATCGCTGTGCTGGTGCTCGATTGTCGGCACGTCGCCTGCGGAGGCCGGCACCGCCGGGGAAGCAGCGGGAGCCGTGGCGGGCGCCGTCGCGGCAGCGGATTCCGTCGCGGCGCCTTGCGGTGCCACGATGTCGAGCGCAATCGGCGCAAAGGCGATTTCTTCTAGATAGGCCTCAATAGTCGGCTGATGCTTTTTGAGCTGCGCGATGGCAAAGCGCGAGGGGGCCTCGATCGTGAGCGTATCTTCGGTCAGGCTTATGGCGCGCGATTGCCCCAGCATGTTGATGAGGCGTGCATCTTGGCCGTCGCGCTGACAAAAGGCGATGGCATCCCCCAGGATGATGCTTGCTTCCTCGTCCACTGTCTCTCCCGTTCTTTAGCTCTGAGCTCGCACGCGAGCGGCGCCGAGTTCGGTCAGATGGTATTTCTGGCCATGCTTGATGACCAAGCCGGCCTGCGCCAAGTCATTGAGCGTGCGTGACCAAGTGGGGGCCGAGTTTCCAAACGCCCTCGCCAGATCGGTTGCACCGCACGCTTGATTTTGCGCCAGATAGCCCAGCGCGGCGTTGCCGCGGTCGCTTACGAACACGTCCGGTTGTGGCTGCGCATACTGATTTGCTGCATTAGGATACATCATTTGAGCTGCTGGTTGTTGAGAACTCTGCATCGGTGGCATTTGCTGTTGAAAACTTTGAGGCCACTGTTGGTAAGGCTGCGGAGGCATCTGCTGGGCCCAAGGGCTGTACTGCTGCTGCGGCATCTGCTGGTACGGCTGCTGATATCCCTGCTGGTACTGCTGCGGGAACTGCTGGCCATACCCCAGTGGCGGCATCTGCTGATATGGATATCCCTGTTGGTACGGCTGATAGCCCATTTGCTGGCCACCCGGTGCCCCCGTCGCCTGCTGCATTGCTGCTGCATCCTGATCCGCCAGCGGCACGGTCTCTGGCATGTTTGGCGGCATCGACATCGATGTCGCCTGGGGCTCTTGTGTAGGAAGCATTCCGGGATGCTGCATCTGCCCCACGGGGGGCTGCATCTGCTGCGTTGCCATGGGCTGCTGCGCAAAAGCTCCCGGCAGGGGATATGTGGGCTGCTCCGTCTCGGGCCGCACGGAAGCACCGCGTCCGCCGGCGCGCTCGATTTCCTGCACGCGTTTAGGGTCCAGGCTTACCGTAACCACGGTGCCGTTGCCCATGTTGTCCTCGATGGATACGGCACCGCCGGCGTTTTCCAAATACTCCTGCACCATGGGAAACCCTGCTCCGGTTCCACGGATATAGCGCTTCATCTTGCTGTTTGCGCTGGTAACGCCAAAGTCGAAAGCACGTTCCTTGTCGTCGATGCCGGGTCCTTGGTCAGCAAAGCGGATGGTGTCTCCGCCGTCCAGAATCGAGATGATGGGCTCGGCAAAGTGTGCGTGGATAAAGTTTTCGACAATCTCGCGGATGACCATGAGCGAGATATGGCCACCTTGTTCTTTCATGCACTGGTAGACGGTGTTGGTCGTCTCTTCCAAATACGTGCGGACATCTTGCGGATCAATGACGATCACCCGCGGTGTCGACAGCATGTCGTCATAGACGGCGATGCGCGCGGCGTACATGGCTTTTGGCGCCTGCGTGGTCGTCTGCTCGCCTTCCGCACGCTCTTCGCGCACGCCGGTGATGTGCTCGTTGTCGGGTGCCGGGTCTCCGGAATCGACCATGGTGTAAAAGTCGTCAGACATGCCGCTCGCAATCTTTCAAAAGGTTTCGAACAAATAGTAGCTCACCGTGCAACGTTTCTCATCTTTCGACAACTTTTCAAAACTTGTTGAAAACTTTGGAAAACGGGCGAAAAGTTCTCAACATTGCCAACATGACCTGTTGAAAACTCGATGAAATATCGTGAAAGGTTGCCATGAGGCGCAAATTTCGGTTGTGCTTATGGGGGAACCGTGTGAACTGCGCAACCTTTTACCTTTGATTTCTTGACATTTGAACATTGATTTCCCTACAATCTTCAAGCTCACGTGTCTATATCTGCGTCCGCGTCCCCGCGGACACTCGAAATGCAGCAGGAGGAACTTAAGATGAAGCGTACGTATCAGCCTAATAAGCGTAAGCGTGCCAAGACCCATGGCTTCCGTGCCCGTATGGCCACTAAGGGTGGTCGTGCCGTGCTCGCCCGTCGTCGCGCCAAGGGCCGCAAGCGTCTCACTGTCTAGCAGCGATACACACATCTCGCATGAAGACTATTAAGTCTCGGCAAGATTTCGAGCATGTGTTCAGTCAGGGGCGTCGTTTCAATCACCCTCTGATTCGAATGACCATATGTGAATCGGTTGGCGAAGGCGACTCCGGAAGGGTCGCCTTCGTTGGTGCTAAGCGACTCGGTTGTGCCGTCGTGCGCAACCGATCTAAGCGTGTGATGCGCGAGGCCGCCCGCAGCTGCGGATTTCCCGTTGCGGGTTATGACATCATCTTGTTTGCAACTCCCAAGACGAGGGTTTCCTCGCCGCAGGAGATGGACAAGGCGTTGCGTTCGCTTATGAAGCGCGCCGGCGTTGCCGGGGAGGAGCGATGAGCAATCACGTTTTGCGACGTGTTGCCATCGCTCCTATTCGCATATATCAACAGGTTATTTCGCCCTTATTGCCTGACGCCTGCATTTATTACCCAACGTGCTCGCAATACGCCATCCAGGCGATTGAGAAGCACGGTGTTTTGAGAGGCTGCTGGCTTGCCGTGAGGCGCATCGCTCGTTGCAATCCCCTGCACGTCGGCGGTTATGACCCTGTGCCCTAGCGGGCACTCGCTATCGGAGGAAAACTTACATGTGGGATTGGATCGTTAACATCCTTTTCGAGCTGCTCAAGCTCATCCAGACCTTTGCGGTCGACTGGGGCCTGTCCATCATCATCCTGGTGGTCATCATCCGTCTGCTGCTGACGCCGCTCATGCTCAAGTCGACCAAGTCGACGGCTCGCATGCAGGTGCTGCAGCCCAAGATGCTCGAGATCCAGGAGCGCTATGCCGACGATCCCCAGCGTCAGGCCGAGGAGATGCAGAAGTTCTACAGCGAGAACAAGTTCAACCCCATGGCTGGCTGTCTGCCGCTGCTGATTCAGATGCCTATCCTGTTCGCCCTGTTTACATTGCTGCGCAACCTGCCGCAGTACTTTAACGACGGCACGTTCTCGTTCTTCAACATCCTGCCCGACCTGACCACCACGCCGAGTGCTTCCTTTGCCGATGGCTTTATGGTTGCACTGCCTGCGCTGGTTTGCCTGATCCTGTTCGCCGTTCTGACCCTGATTCCGCAGCTCTATATGTCGCGCAACCAGACCGGCCAGCAGGCTCAGAGCATGCGTATGATGGCCGTTGTCATGACGGTCATGATGCTTTGGATGGGCTGGAGCCTTCCCGTTGGTGTTCTGCTGTACTACGACGTCTCGTCTGCTTGGCAGGTTATCCAGCAGATTTTTGTGACGCAGAAGGTCATCGACAAGGCGAAGGCCGATGAGGAGGAGCGTCTTAAGAACGCTCCGCTGCAGGTTGAGGTCACTCGTCGAGAGAAGAAGCCGCGCCCGCACAAGAAGAAGTAGTGGGATATCAATCTTATTTAGGTACCTAACTTTTGGAGTACGTTATGTCTGAAGAGATCATCGAGGATATGCTTGAGGAGGTTGCCCCGCAGGTCGCGGGCGATTATCCCGAGATTGCACAGCGCTACAAGGCTGGTGAAGAGCTGACCGATGAGGAGCTCGACACCATTGCCGATGTTGCTATTTCCATCCTGCGTTCCATCCTTTCGCACTTCGATGCCGCCAACTCTCCTATCGATGAGTATGAGGGCGACGAAGGTGAGCTGATTTTGGATGTAACGGCTCCCGACCTTGCTGTTCTCATTGGCCGTCATGGTCGCACCCTTGATGCCCTTCAGGTTATGTTCTCTTTGCTGGTGAGCCGCAAACTTGGCTTTAGGTATCCGGTTGTAGTGGACGTCGAGGGATACAAGAGCCGCCGTCAGGACAAGGTTGCCTCCATGGCTCAGTCTGCTGCCGAGCGTGCCATTCGCACTCATAAGAGTGTTTCGCTTCCGCCCATGAATGCCTACGAGCGTCGACT